>CANRHH010000015.1 GCA_947630375.1 uncultured Oscillospiraceae bacterium
CCATGAATCTGAAAAAGCTGGCCTCATGGGCTTGGCTTTCCTCGCACTTTCCTCCCGTTTTGCACATTCTTGCCCCCCTTATATTTCAATTCCCGGTGTATGGCTTAACTCATACACCGGGTTCTTTGACAGGCAGCCAGCCGCAAAGCGGCTGGCTCTTTTTCTGGAGCCGCCGCTCCGCCTTTTTTTCTGTCAGGACAGGAGCATCCGGTCGTTATCCAGGGCCTTGCCCACATTCTCCTTGAACATCCGCAGCAGGTCGGCCACCGTGAGCCCCTGCCGCTGTTCCCCTTTCAGGTCCAGCAGGATGCGGCCGGAGTCCATCATCAAGGTCCGGTTGCCCAGCTCCAGGGCGGAGGACATATTGTGGGTGATCATCAGGCAGGTGAGCTTCTGCTCCCGGACAATGTTCTCCGTCAGGGCCAGGACCTTCTCGGCGGTGCCCGGATCCAGGGCGGCGGTGTGCTCGTCCAGCAGCAGGAGTTTGGGGGGCACCATGGTAGCCATCAGCAGGGTCAGGGCCTGCCGCTGGCCGCCGGAGAGCAGGCCCACCGGCTGGCGCATCCGGTCCTCCAGGCCCATGCCCAGCAGGGCCAGCCGGTCCCGGAAAGCGGCCTTCTCGGCCCGGGAGACGTGGCTGAGCCAGCCGCCGCCTCCGGCGGCCAGGGCCAGATTCTCCTCAATGGTCATAGCCGGCGCGCTGCCCCGCATAGGGTCCTGGAACAGGCGGCCGATGCTCTTGGCCCGGCGAAATTCCGGCAGAAAGGTTATGTCCTGCCCGTCCATGGTGATGCGGCCGGTATCCGGCAGGAAGCTGCCGGCAATGGCGTTGAACAGCGTGGATTTCCCCGCGCCGTTGGCGCCGATGATGGTGACGAAGTCCCCCTTTTCCAGGTGGAGGTCGATGCCCCTCAGGGCGGTCTTCTCGTTGACCGTGCCCGGGTTGAAGGTCTTGGAGATGTTTTGCAGCGTCAGCAACTCAGCGCCCTCCCTTCCCGGCCGCCATACGGCGCCGCAGCGTGGGCAGCTGGCCCTTGAAATAGGGCCCCGCAATGGCCGCGATAACGATCACGGAGCTGACCAGCTTAAGCATAAAGGCGGGCATGTTCAGCCGCAGGGCGGCGGTATACACCAGGCGGAACACCACCGAGCCCACCACCATGCCCACCGCCCGCTTGGCGATGGAGCCCTTGCCCAGGAAGGTCTGGCCGATCAGGAGGCTGGCCAGGGCGATGGTCACCATGCCGGAGCCGATGTCGATGTTCACGGATTTTTGGCTCTGGGCCAGCAGACAGCCGGAGAGGCCCGTAAAGGCGTTGGCTACGCACAGGCCCACCGTGGTGGTAAAGGCGGGGTTGATGGAGGAGGAGCGCACCATGTCCGGGTTGTTGCCGGTGGCCCGAATGGCCAGGCCCAGCCGGGTCCGGAGAAAGAGAGCCAGGAACAGGATCACCAGCGCCGCCGCGGCCAGGGAGATGATCAGCTCATACTGCCCGGCCAGAGGGGTGTCTGCCAGCAGGGCCTTCATCTTGGTGAAGACCGTCTCCGTCTTATTCATGTTCAGCTGGGAGGACTTGCCCATGACGGCGATGTTGATGGAGTACAGCCCCGTGTTCACGATGATGCCGGCCAGAAGGCTCTCGATGCCCATGCGGGTCTGGAGCACGGCGGTGACAAAGCCGGACAGCACCCCCGCGGCCATGGCGGCGGGGATGGAGAGGTACGGGTGGCCGGCAATGGCCACCACCGCGCCTACCGCCGCGCCCAGGGTAAAGCAGCCGTCGGTGGACAGGTCGCACACGTTCAGCATGGAGTAGCTCAAAAACAGGGCCAGTACCGTCAGCGAACAGGTCAGCCCCAGCTCCAGGGCCGTCTGACACAGGCCCCATATGGCGGAGAAAGACATAAAAAACCTCCTGGAGGATGGGTGTCTTGATCGGGAGGCCGCAGGATCGCGGCCTCCCGATCAAGCTAAGAAAACGTGGTTCAGTCGTACTCGGGGACAGGCGGCAGGCTGGCGAAGCCAACGACGGTCGGTCCTCCTTCTTTTATATGGGCTCAGGCCACGTCGTCAAAGCTCTCGGCCGTGACGGTGGACTGGACCTTGGTGCACAGGGGCTCGAAGAGCTCCGCCAGCTGGTCGTAATCCTTGCCCAGCACGGCGCACACGTCGGTGTTGATGGTGGCTGTGCCGTTGTCAAAGGTCATAACCGGGGTGGAGGCGGGGTCCGCGCCGTTGAGCAGGATATCGGCGACCATGTTGGCGGTCTCCACACCCAGGTTGGCGTAGTCCACGCCGTAGCCCAGGAAGGCGCCGTTGAGGGCAAAGGAGTCAGCCCCGGCATAGTGGAGGATGCCGGCCTCGGCCAGGGTCTCATAGATGGCCAGCTCCGCTTTCATGATGGTGTTGTCGGAGGGGGTGAAAGCCGCGTCCACACCGTCGGCGGCCATGGCCTGGGCGGCCAGCAGCACCTCCTGGTCGTTGGTGCCGTTATACTCCTTGTAGGCCACACCCTTGTCGTCCAGATACGCCTTGGCGGCGGCGATGGGGGTGGTGGAGGAATCCTGGCCCACGTCATACAGCAGGCCGATCAGATCCGCCTCCGGGTTCTCGGCAAAGATCAGGTTCATAATGGCGTCGGTGTCCAGGAAGTCGCTGGTGCCGGTGATGTTGGCGCCGGGGGCCTCCAGGCTCTCCACCAGGTCCACGGACACGGGGTCAGACACGGCGGCGAACACCACGGGGATCTGGTTGTCTGCGGTGGCGCCCTGCATGGCCATGGCCACGGGGGTGGCCACGCCCACCATCAAATCCACCTCGTCGGCGATGAAGTTGGCGATGATCTGCTCCAGCACGGCGGCGTCGGCGTTGCAGTTGTCATAGCTGATCTCGAAGGTCACGCCCTGCTCCTGGCCAATGGCGGCCAGCTGGTTCTGGATGTTGTCCACGATCTGGTTCAGGGACGCGTCGTCCACATAGTTGCAGATGCCCACCTTGTATACGACGGCCTCGGCGGGCTCTTCCGCGGCGGGCTCGGCAGCGGGGGCCTCTTCGGCAGGCGCCTCGGCGGCGGGGGCTTCCGTGGCGGCGGGGGTACTGCCGCCGCAGGCGGCCAGGGCAAAGACCATGGCCAGGGTCAAAAGAACACAAAGCATTTTTTTGAGGTTTTTCATTTTCTTTTCTCCTTTTATTTTAAAAGCAGTCTTTTCATTTCTAATTCTCAATTTCTAATTCTTAATTGTGCGTCCGCCATCGTCTGGACAATATAAACATCTCTGTTTTCCTCCCTCCGGCAAAATAAAAAATCCTGCCCCAGCATTTCTGCTGGGACAGGACTGAACAAACATTCCTGCGGTGCCACCCGGCTTGGCGCTCTGCGCGCCCGCTCTGTTCCGCGCCATCACGCGGCGGCTTTGTTTACGGAGTGCCCCTCTCCGTCGCACATAGGGCGGAAAACCCGCCTTCCGATTGCCCTCCGAAGTCCATTCACACGATCCGGCCTGTGCCGCGCTCTCAGCCTGCGCAGCTCTCTGTGACACGCCTGGAAAGGTTACTTACTCTTCTTCAACGGTTTGCTGTATAAAATTGTCTGCATTATATCCCCCCCCGCCGGCTTTGTCAAGGGCTTTTTTCATGTTTCACGAAAATTTTTTCGCGCCGCCGGCAAATGTGCCGCCTCTTGCGGGCCGCGGGAGGCTGTGCTATGCTGTCTTTGGGGCGTTTGCCCCGGCTGTAAAAAATTTTTTCTCTTTCCGTGCGACCAAATGCGGCAAAAGGGCTTTATGATAGGTGAGGGACCTCAGAAAGGAGATCGACCTGTATGGAAGACAAAGAAATCGTCAATTTGTACTGGCAGCGGGATGAGGAGGCTATCCCGGCCACCGCTGCCAAGTACGGAAGCTACTGCCGGATCATCGCATACAATTTTTTGGGCAGCGCGGAGGACGCGGAGGAGTGCGTCAACGACACCTGGCTGGGCGCCTGGAACTCCATGCCCGCGAACCGCCCCGCCCGGCTGGCCCCCTATCTGGCCAAGCTGACCAGGTGGCTCTCCCTGGGCCGCCTGCGGGACAGCCGCCGTCTCAAGCGCGGCGGCGGTGAGACGAGCCTGGCTTTGGAGGAGCTGAGCGAGGTCCTCGATTCCGGCATGGACGTCCAGCTTCAGATCGAGCGGCGGGAGCTGGCCGCCGCCATCCGGCGTTTTCTGGCCGGTCTGGACGAGGACAAGCGGCAGGTCTTTCTGGCCCGCTACTGGTTTATGGCCCCGGTGAAGGAGATCGCCAGGCGCTTTGGCTTCAGTGAGTCCAAGGTGAAGTCTATGCTGTCCCGCACCTGCCGGGAGCTCAGGGAAAAACTTGAGGAGGAGCACTATGTTGAGCGAAGAAATATTGTTTGCCATAAATGACGCGGACGACGGCATGCTGGAGGCCGTCAGCTGCCGTTTAGGCTATAGGGTTCAGGCCGCGCCGGCGCGCCTCGGCCGGCTCTCTCGGAGGGCCGCCCTTCTGGCCGCGGTGATCGCCGCTTTCCTGGCCTTCAGCGCCGTGGCCTACGCGGCCAACCTCTGGGGCATCCGGGAGATGTTCAACAACCCCAACATGGAGCTGCCGGAGGCCGCGGAGGATCTGATCGTATCCCAGAGCGAGAGCGGCCAGGGGGCGGGCATCCGCTGCCAGGTCACGGAGAGCCTGTGCGACGTCAACCAGATCCTCCTGACTGTCACGGTCTCCGGGGATGAAACGCATATTCTGGTCCCCCAGGACGCACTGCCGGAGGATCCTCTGGAGAGCATCGGCCGGGACGGCGAGGGAACTTTGGCCGATCACGCGGCCCGGCAAGGGAAAACGCTCCTGTATATAGGCGCGACCCTGGCCCTGCCCGGCCCTGAAGGGCCGGAGGTCCATGCCCAGGGGATCCAGACCACCTGCATCTCGGACAGCGAAATGGCCCTTCTGATCCAGGCCGAGCGGCCGGCGGGCAGCTCTTTGGAGGGCGCCGCACTCTGTGTCACCACGCTGGAAGAGGGGGCCTCGGTGCCGGAGCGTTTAGAGGTGCCCGTGGCCCTGACGGAGGCGGCCGCCGAAACAGAGCTGATCTTTGCCCCGGTGGACCCGGACGCCGTCCCCGGGGTCCGGGTAGGCGAGGCCACCGTTACGATCTCGCCCCTGGGCGTCAGCGCAACCTGGCCGGAGACCATGACCAATGCGGAAGATTACTATAAGATCATGAAGATCGACTTTGAGGAGCTCACGGATTTTGAGGGCAGCGGCTCCGTCCTGGGCGACGACGGCGTATATCACAATCAGATCTCCATGGGCCAGGGCACCGTGACCGACACCCTGACCGTCCACTATTACGACTGGGACAAGCAGCCCATCGGGGACATCATTTTCAAGAAAAAGTAAAATCGCAAGAGAGCGTCCCGGGCTTTTGCCCGGGATGCTGTGACTGTGGACAAACCTATCGGCCATGTATAGATACGCAGGGGAAGAGCGCAGAGAGGGGGCGGGAGCCCTCTTTCTGCGTTCAATCCCCTTATCCAAGAGCATTTATGAATGCTCTTGGATAAGAGCTCAAGTTGAAGACCTTTGTCTTCAACTTGAGCGTCCCGGGCTTTTGACCGGGACGCTCTCTGTTTCTCTCTACGTCTTTCCGCACAAAAGCGGGCCCGGGCCGGGGAAAAAATTCGACCCATTTTGCGCCTTGTATCTCCGGCGGATTTATGCTAAAATCGGGACCATGATGACTGATTTTGAAAAACGTTACATAGAGGCGCGCCGGAACGTCGTGCGCGCCGATTTCATGAAGCTCAACCAGCGGCAGCGGGAGGCGGTGCTGGCCACCGAAGGCCCTCTGCTGATCCTGGCCGGGGCCGGCAGCGGCAAAACCACGGTGCTCATCCACCGGATCGCCAATCTCCTCAAATACGGCCGGGCCGCGGACAGCACGGAGGTCCCCCCCGGCGCCGGCGAGGCGGAACTGCAAACTCTCCTGGCCGGCGGGCCGGAGGCGGAACGCCTGGCGGCCCTGGACCCGGTGGAGCCCTGGCGCATCCTGGCCATCACCTTTACCAACAAGGCCGCCGGGGAGCTGAAAGCCCGTTTAGAAGCCCGCCTGGGCAGCGCCGCCAACGATATCTGGGCCTGCACCTTTCACTCGGCCTGCGTGCGCATCCTCCGGCGGGACGCGGAGAAGCTGGGCTTTTCCGCCTCCTTCACCATCTATGACACCGCCGACAGCCAGAGTCTGGTCAAGCGGATCCTGAAGGACATGGATCTGGACGACAAGACCTATCCCCCCCGCTCGGTGCTCTCGGAGATCAGCCGGGCCAAGGACAGCCGCCTGGCGGCGCCGGAATATCTGAAGCAGGCCCGCGCCTCCAATGACATCCGCCGGATCCGGATCGGGGAGATCTACAGCGAGTACATGCGCCGGATGTTCGCCGCCAACGCCCTGGATTTCGATGACCTGATCTATTTCACCGTGCTGCTGCTGGAGCAGCACGAGGACGCCCGGAGCTACTGGCAGCGGAAGTTCAAATACGTGCTCATCGACGAGTACCAGGACACCAACCATCTCCAGTACCTTCTGGCCTCTCTTTTAGCCGGGGGCTGGGGCAACATCTGCGTGGTGGGGGACGACGACCAGAGCATCTATAAATTCCGGGGTGCCACCATCGAGAACATTCTCTCCTTCGAGAGCCAGTATCCCAACTGCCGCACCATCCGCCTGGAGCAGAACTACCGCAGCACCGGGCACATTCTGGACGCGGCCAACGCGGTCATCCGCAACAACCTGGGCCGCAAGGGCAAGGAGCTGTGGACCAACGCCGGGGCCGGGGAGCCGCTGGAGCTCTATGTGGCCGACAACGAGAACGAGGAGGCCCAGTATGTGGCCTCGGCCATCATGGGCAGCTTCAGCCAGGGAGCCAACTGGCGGGACCACGCAGTGCTCTACCGGATGAACGCCCAGTCCAACCAGCTGGAGTTTGCCTTTAAGCGCGCCGGCATCCCCTACCGGATCGTAGGCGGCACCCGCTTTTTCGACCATGCGGAGATCAAGGACATGCTGGCCTACCTGAACGTGATCGCCACCCCCTCGGACGATCTGCGTCTGGGGCGGATCGTGAACGTGCCGCCTCGGGGCATCGGGGAGCGGAGCATGGAGGCCGCCCGGGAGCTGGCCGCCCGGGAGGGCCTGAGCCTCTTTGAGATCCTGGACCGGGCGGACCGGTACCCGGAGCTCCAGCGCCCGGCCCTGCGGATGCGGCAGTTTGCCGTCCTGATCCGTCAGCTGCAGGATTTCGCGGCCAACAACCAGCCCGACGCCCTGTATGATGAGCTGCTGGAGCGGACCGGCTACGCCAAGGCCCTGGAGACCTCCGGCGACGAGAAGGACCAGACCCGCCTGGAAAACATAAAGGAGCTCAAGAGCAGCATCTTAAGCTACATGAAGGAGTCTGGGGATCTGAGCCTGGAGGGCTATCTGGCAAACGTGGCGCTGTATACGGACCTGGACAATTATGACCAGGAGGCGGACAGCGTGGTGATGATGACCATGCACAGCGCCAAGGGGCTGGAATTTCCCACGGTGTTCATCGTGGGCATGGAGGAGAGCATCTTCCCCGGCATCCGGGCCATCGGAGAGCCGGAGGAGATGGAGGAGGAGCGGCGGCTGTGTTACGTGGCCATCACCCGGGCCAAGCGGAAGCTGTGTCTGGTCTGCGCCCGGCAGCGGATGCTCTTCGGCCGCACCACCTCCAACCGGGTCTCCCGCTTTGTGGACGAGATCCCCGAGGAGCATATCCACAAGAACATCCCCAAGGGCTACGGCTACCGGGACCGGCCCCACGATTTGGGCTTTGCCTACAAGGCCCCCGCGCCCCGGCAGCACCGGGTCGCCGGTCCGCCGCCGGCCCGCCGGGCCGAAACCCCGGACCTGAACTTTGCCCTGGGGGACAATGTGCGCCACAAGGCCTTCGGGGACGGCGTCATTGTCAAGATGACCCCCATGGGCGGAGACTGCCTGGTGGAGATCAACTTTGAGGGCACCGGCGTCAAGCGGCTGATGCTGCGCGCCGCGGCCCAGCACATGGTCAAACTGTAAGAGAGAAGCGTTTATCCATGAAGAAAAACTTAGGGTTCTGGGGCAGGCTGGCTCTGTTTGTCACCACCCTGATCTGGGGCACCTCCTTTGTCATTTTGAAAACCACCCTGGACACGGT
This sequence comes from uncultured Oscillospiraceae bacterium, assembly GCA_947630375.1. Classification (GTDB taxonomy): domain Bacteria; phylum Bacillota; class Clostridia; order Oscillospirales; family Oscillospiraceae; genus Limivicinus. Next base: position 8,226 of record CANRHH010000015.1, read on the forward strand.
GCCCACCCTGTGGGTGCTGGCCATCCGCTTTACCGCCTCGGCCCTGATCCTGGGCCTGATCGCCGGGAAAAAGCTCTTTGCCATGGGGAAGGCCACCGTCAAAGGCGGCGTTCTCATGGGCCTGTGCCTGGCGGCGGCCTATATTTTCCAGACCTACGGCCTGGTGTACACCACACCGGGGAAGAACTCCTTTCTCACCGCCACCTACTGCGTGCTGGTGCCCTTTATGGCCTGGGGCGTATATAAGCGGCGGCCCGGGGCGGTCCACATCCTGGCGGCCTTTCTGTGCATTGCCGGTATCGGCCTGGTCTCCCTGGGCGAGGGCCTGCACGACATCAACAAGGGCGACATGCTGACCCTGGTCTGCGGCGTGTTTTACGGGCTTCAGATCATCGTCATGGAGCAGTATGTGGGCCAGGGGGATGTGGTGTCCATCAGCGTGGTCCAGTTCGTGGCCGCGGCGGCCATCTGCTGGGCCGGGGCCCTGCTCTTTGAGGCGGCCCCCAGCCAGGCCCCCGCCTCCGCCTGGTTCAGCATCGCGTATTTGAGCGTGATGTGCACGGCGGTGTGCTTCTTTCTCCAGGCCTGGGGCATCAAGTACACCCCCTCCGCCACCGCCGCCATGATCATGTCCCTGGAATCCGTCTTTGGGGCGCTGATCTCCGTGCTGTTTTATCACGAACAGGTGACGCCCAAGCTGCTGCTGGGTTTTGCCCTGATCTTTGTCGCTGTGGTCATTTCGGAAACCAAGCCTAAGATCCCCCACAGGAGGAAAGAAGCATGATCCGAAGCATTCCGGCCGCCGCCGTCACCCGGGCGGTGGCAGAGCTGTGCGTCAAGGCCAACCGGGAGCTGCCGCCGGACATCGTACAGGCCCTGAAGCAGGCCGCCCGGGAGGAGCCCTGGCCCACGGCCCAGGGCACGCTGTCCGTTTTGGTGGAGAATCTCTCCGCCGCCCGGGAGCGTTGCCTCCCCATCTGCCAGGATACGGGCCTGGCCTGCGTCTTTATCCAGCTGGGCCAGGACGTGCACATCGAGGGCGATCTGGCCCGGGCCGTGGACCAGGGGGTCCGCCAGGGATACGAGGAGGGCTATCTGCGCAAAAGCGTGGTGGCCGATCCGCTGCGCCGGGGCAACACCGGGGACAACACCCCCGCCGCCCTGACGGTGGATCTGGTCCCCGGGGACCGGCTCCGGCTGACGGTGGTGCCCAAGGGCTTTGGCAGCGAGAACATGAGCGCCCTGAAAATGCTCAAGCCCGCCGACGGCGTGGAGGGGGTCCGCCGCTTTGTGCTGGACACGGTCCGTGCCGCGGGCTCCAACCCCTGCCCGCCCATCATCTTAGGGGTGGGCATCGGCGGCACCTTTGACAAGGTGGCTCTTCTGGCCAAGCACGCCCTGCTCCGGCCCATCGACCGGCCCCATCCGGACCCCTATTACGCCGCCCTGGAGCGGGAGCTGCTGGAGGCGGTCAACGGCCTGGGCATCGGCCCCCAGGGCTTCGGCGGGCGGACCACCGCCTTAGGCGTGAACATTGAGACCATGCCCACCCATGTGGCGGGGCTGCCGGTGGCCGTGAACGTCAGCTGCCACGTGACCCGCCGGGCCAGCGTGGAGATCTGAGGTGCGTGATGGAGTGGAAACTGACAAGTCCTGTGGATAAAAAGGCCCTGGCCCCTCTCCGGGCCGGGGACCGGGTGCTGCTCTCGGGGCCGGTGTATACCGCCCGGGATGCGGCCCACAAGCGGCTCACAGAGCTGCTGGACCGGGGCGAGCCCCTGCCCTTTCCCCTGGAGGGGAGCGTGATCTACTACGTGGGTCCCACGCCGGAGGCCCCCGGCCAGGGCATCGGCTCCGCCGGGCCCACCACCTCCGGCCGCATGGACGCCTATTCTCCCCGCCTGCTGGACCTGGGCCAGCCGGTGATGATCGGCAAGGGCCTGCGGAACCGGGCGGTGCAGGAGGCCATCGTCCGCAACGGAGCGGTATATCTGGCCGCCATGGGCGGCGCGGGGGCCCTGATGGGCGGCTGCGTCCGCTCTGCCCGGCTGGTCTGCTGGGAGGACCTGGGCTGCGAGGCGGTGCGGCTGCTGGAGGTGGAGGACCTGCCTCTGGTGGTGGCGATCGACAGCCAGGGAGGAAATATCTACGAAAGCGGCCCCGCCGCTTATCTGAACAGCTTAAAAGGAGACAACTGACATGGACTACGCCCAAAAATCCCTGGAAATGCATTACGCCCTCAAGGGCAAGATCGAGGTGACTGCCCGGGCCCGGGTGGACAGCCGGGAGGCTCTGAGCCTGGCCTATACGCCGGGCGTGGCCCAACCCTGCCTGGAGATCCAGAAGGACGTGAACAAGAGCTATGAGCTGACCCGCCGCTGGAACACCGTGGCCGTGGTCACCGATGGCACGGCGGTGCTGGGCCTGGGGGATATCGGCCCCGAGGCCGGGATGCCGGTGATGGAGGGCAAGTGCGTGCTCTTTAAGGAGTTCGGCGGGGTGGACGCCATCCCCCTGTGCATCCGCAGCAAGAATGTGGACGACATTGTCAACACCGTGGCCCTGCTGGCAGGCTCCTTCGGCGGGGTGAATTTAGAGGATATCTCCGCCCCCCGCTGCTTTGAGATCGAGGAGAAGCTGAAGGCCCGCTGCGATATCCCGGTCTTTCATGACGATCAGCACGGCACCGCCGTCATCGTGCTGGCGGCGCTGATCAACGCTCTGCGGCTCACCGGAAAGAAGGCGGAGGAGATCAAGGTGGTCACCTCCGGCGCCGGCGCGGCGGGCACCGCCATCGTGAAGCTGCTGATGAAGGCGGGAGTGCGCAACCTGATCATGACCGACCGGACCGGGGCCATCTACCGGGGCCGGGAGGGCCTGAACCCCGCCAAGGCGGAGATCGCCGCCCTGACCAACCCATACCGGGAGACCGGCAGCCTGCGGGAGGTGCTCCGGGGCGCGGACGTGTTTGTAGGCGTCTCCGCGCCGGGGCTGCTGGACGAGGAGATGGTCCGCTCCATGAACCGGGGCGCCATCCTCTTTGCCTGCGCCAACCCGGTGCCCGAGATCATGCCCGAGCTGGCCAAGGCCGCCGGGGCAGCGGTGGTCTGCACCGGCCGGAGCGACTATCCCAACCAGGTCAACAACGTGCTGGCCTTCCCGGGCATTTTCCGGGGCGCCTTGGACGCCCGGGCCAGCGAGATCAACGACACCATGAAGCTCTCCGCCGCCCGGGCCCTGGCCTCGCTGGTGACGGAGGAGGAGCTGAACGCGGACTATATCCTCCCCTTGGCTTTTGACAGCCGGGTGAAGGACGCGGTGGCCAAGGCGGTCTACGATGCGGCGGTGGAGACCGGCGTGGCGCGGATCTAAGAGTAAAAAAACACGGGGCATCCAAAAAACGGATGCTCCGCTTTTTATTTATTCCGCGAACTTTGCCGCCACGGTCTCCATCTGCTCTGCCGTGGGCTCCCAGGAAAAGCGGAGCTCCACCAGCCGGTTTTCATAGCACAGCAGATACTGATCCAGATATCCTGTGCTCCAATAGAGCCGGAAGGCCTCATTGGCCCGCCAGGGGGCCGGGTCGCTGGACTCATAGTGGTCGGCCAGCACCGCCTGCCCGTCCTGTATCACGTCCTCATGGCTGCTGAGCAGGCTGTCCCGGCAAAAGCCGTAGAGGACCGGGAGCTTCACCTCCGTGACGGTGAGCTCCAGCTCTGGCCACTGGCCCGCCGCCCCCGGCCCGGGCCGCTGCCGGGTGGTGATCTGCCCCAGCAGCAGAGACTCCTCCCGCCGGATCTCCCGGCGGTAGTCCCCGTAAGAGCCGGGCAGCAGCTCCTCGATCATCAGGGGCAGGCCGCCGCTCTCCTCCCCCGGTTTTTCGTCAAAGCCCCCGTTTCGCACAGCCCGCAGGACGCCAAAGACGGCGCCGCCCACCAGAACAAAGGACAGCACGAAGCTGACAAGAACGGTCAAAGTCCGGTTCAGGCCCCGGGGGGCCTTCAGCCGTTTGAGCAGCTCCTTGACGCCGTTGACCAGCAGGATCAGCGCGGCCGTGGCAAGCAGCATGGTCACGGCCACGGTCCGCTGCAGGGCGTTTCCCTGGGTCAGCGTGGAGAGCAGCCAATAAACAAACCCCAGCAGAGCCAGGGCCGCGGCGCCCTTCTGGACCCGGGAAAAGCTGCGGGTCTCCGGCAGTTCGCCCCGCTCCGCCGCCCGGGCCGCCCGCCGGGACCAGACGAAATATCCGCCCAGCTCCAGGGCGCAGAGCAGGAACAGGAGCAGCCAGGTGAAGCCCGTAAACAGATTGAGGGCGCTGGCCAGCAGCCCGATGGGGTCCCCTAACAGCCGGGAGACAAACAGGCCGCAGTCTATCACCGAGATCAGCAGCAGCACACACCAGACAGGCAGATAGCTCCTTTTGGCCGCGGCCCGGATGGTCTGGATCTCCACAGCCGGGTCCGTCTCCAGAGGGACCGGATCCTCCCGCTCGTTGTAAAACACCTGCATCTGGGCGGACCGGGCCGCCAGCACCCAGCCGGTCCGGGCGCAGAAGTCGTGAAACTCCTTTTGCTCCTCGGTGGGCTCCGGGTCAAATTCCGAGGCCCTGGGAAAATAGCTGACCCAGAAGCTCAGCTTTTTTGGCTCTGTCCGCCGGTAGACCCATCCGAAATTGGATATGCTCTCGATGAGCCAGCCCTTTTCGGCCATCCCGCTCAGATGCCGGGCGATCCCGGTATAGTCAAAGAAGGAAAAGGCCTCCAGCCGGCGTTTTGTCTCTCTCATTCCGCTTCCTCCTCTCCGAAAACCGCGCGGTAATCCGCCGCCTGGGCGCACACCCGCCGGTACTCCTCCTCCAGCCGCTCCCGGCCCGCCTCCGTGAGGATATAGCTGCGCCGCCGGCCCTCCACCTTGGTCTCCCGGATCAGCCCCGCCTCTGTAAACTGCTCCAGCAGGGTGTACAGGGTACCGGAGCCGATGCGGACCCGGCCGCCGGTCAGCGACGGGATCCGGTCCAAAATGTCCATTCCGCAGCGCTCGTCCTTCAGGCACAGGAGCGTATAAAACATCTGCTCGGTCAGGGTTTGAAATTTCAGCCGCGGCACAGGCGTTCCCCCTTTCTCGAATATCGAGTTTACTGGCTTCAGTATATTCTCGATATTCGAGATTGTCAAGGGGGGTCTGCAAAAAAAGGCACACAGCCCAACGAGCCGTGTGCCTTCATACTGTAAACAACGCTTTGTCAAGTTAGTCGCTAACCGATAAAGGAAGGATTAAATTTGTTTTTGAGGCAGCTTTGCCGCCTCAAACCCCCCCTGAGCCGCATGGAATGCGGCCCTCGCGCCGACCAAGCGAAGCGCGATAAGCGCGAGTATCAAATGCGAGCCCAACGAAGTGGGTCGCATTTGAAGCATGTCGCATTTTGCGACATGCTTAGTCTTTATATTCAAACATTAAATCGTACATGCTCACCGTGTCCCCATCTTTGACGCCCAGCTCTTCCATCCGCTGGAAGACCCCGGCCTCCCGGAGGACCCGGTCAAAGTACATGCGGCTCTCATAGTCAGAGAAGTTCACCGTGGCCACCAGCCGCTGGAGCCAGGGCCCCTCCACGACCCACAGGTCATCGAAATGCTGGATGTTCAGCTCCCCGGAGCTGTCGATCTCCGGCTCGGGCGGTACATAGTCCGCCTCGAAGCTGGCCACCGGGGGCAGGGTCGAGAGCAGCCGGGCGCAGGCTTTTACCAGCTCCCCGGTGCCCCGGTGGGCAGCGGCGCTGATCTCAAAAAATTCGCATCCCAGCTCCCGGGCCCTGGCCCGGAGCCGCTCCAGATCCTCCCGGTCCTCCCCGATCAGATCGCATTTGTTGGCAACGATGATTTGGGGCCGGTCCGCCAGGGCAGGGTCATAGCGGCGCAGCTCCTCGTTGATGGCCTCCAGATCCGCCACCGGGTCCCGCCCCTCGCTGCCGGCGGCATCCACCAGATGCACCAGCAGCCGGCACCGGTCCACGTGCCGGAGGAAATCGTGCCCCAGGCCGGCCCCCTCCGAGGCCCCCTCGATGATGCCGGGGATATCCGCCATGACGAAGGACTGCCCCTCGTCCACGTACACCACCCCTAAGTTGGGAAACAGGGTGGTAAAATGGTAATCCGCGATCTTGGGATGGGCTTTGCTCAGCACCGACAGGAGCGTGGACTTGCCCACGTTGGGAAAGCCCACCAGGCCCACGTCCGCCAGCAGCTTCAGTTCCAGGGTGATGTCGTGGCTCTCGCCGGGCAGACCGGGCTTGGCAAAACGGGGCACCTGCCGGGTGGGCGTGGCAAAATGCATATTGCCCCAGCCGCCCCGGCCGCCCTTGGCGGCGGTCCAGTTTTCCCCGGTGGACATGTCGTGCATGATGGCGCCGGTGGCCGTGTCCCGGACGACGGTCCCCCGGGGGACCTTGATATAGAGCGTCTCCCCATCCTTGCCGCAGCAGCGCTTGCCCTGGCCGTTGGCCCCGTTGCCGGCTACATATTTGCGCTTATAGCGAAAGTCCATCAGGGTGGACATGTTGTCATCCACCACAAAGACGACGCTGCCGCCTTTGCCGCCGTCGCCCCCGTCGGGGCCCCCGGCCGCCACGTATTTCTCCCGGTGGAAGGCCACCGCCCCGTCCCCGCCCTGGCCGGCGTGGACGCTGATGCGGGCCTTGTCTACAAAAGCCGAAGCCATGCGTACCTCCTGTGAAAAGAAAGCCGGACATAATATTATGTCCGGCTTTTCCTGTCTGTGCTTTACTGGGCGAGCTCCTCGTACACGGAGACCTTCTTGCGGTCCTTCCCGTAGCGCTCGAACTTCACGGTGCCGTCCACCAGGGCGAAGAGTGTATCGTCGCTCCCCTTGCCCACGTTGGTGCCGGGGTGAATTTTGGTTCCGCGCTGCCTGACAAGGATGTTGCCCGCCAGAACATACTGGCCGTCTGCTCTCTTGGCGCCAAGACGCTTAGACTCGCTGTCCCGGCCGTTCTTGGTAGAACCCATACCTTTTTTATGTGCCATTCAGGTTACACCTCCATTCGTCATAATCAGCTGCGGAATCTCAGCCGTTGATGGTCTCGATCTGGACCTTGGTATAAGGCTGCCGGTGACCCTGGGTCCGGCGATAGCCCTTTTTGGGCTTCATCTTGTAGACCCGGATCTTGGCGCTCTTGCCGTTTTTCACCACGTTGGCGGTGACGGAAGCACCTTCCACCACGGGCTTGCCCACGTTGACAGAGTCCCCGTCGATGACGGCCAGGACCTGGTCAAACTTGACGGACTCGCCGGCGGCCACATCCAGCTTCTCGACGAAGATCACGTCTCCCTCGGCGACGCGGTACTGCTTGCCGCCGGTCACGATGATCGCATGCTTCATGCTCGTTCCTCCCTCTTTACAGGACTCGCTCTTGGGGCGGAGGCATGCCTCACTTAAGGCCCCTTCAATGCGGCTTTAGTAGAATACCACTTTTACAGTCCCCTGTCAAGCCTTTTTCCGGCTTTTTTCAGGAAAAACATGGGAAAATCAGCCCACGGCCTCGATGCTGTCATCCACTAAAGCGGCGCTGCCCGTCTCGTCCTGGGACAGGAGCACGCTGTGCCGCTCGCCGCCGGCGGTGTAGCTGATCATCAGCTCCGGCATCCCCTCGGGCAGAGCGGCCTGGAGCTGCAAAGCGCAGCCGCTCATATGGCTGGCGGACCAGAGCTGGGCGGTGCCGTAGAAGCCGGTGGCGTACTGGACCCGGGAGATCCGCACATCGTACACCGCGCCCTCCGCCAGCAGGCAGTAGCTCTCCCCGTCCTCATCGGCGGTGAGCAGGTCGATGATCTCCACCGAGCCGTCCTCCACCTGGTCCATAGGCGTCAGCACGAAGTGCCCCGGGGCGCTCCGGTCCCCGGGCAGCCAGCGGCTGTCCACATGGTCCCGCAGCTGCTCATAGGGGATGTGGAACTCCACGTCCCCGTCCACGCCGGTCCCGATCTCGTTCTGGCCGGAGAACAGCACCAGGCCGTCCATATCCAGGTACCAGGAGTCCTCTCTCTGCAGAGCCCGGCAGACGCCCTCCAGGTCCTCTGCCCCCAGCGTGGTCTTGGCGGTCTCCAGTTCGATACGGCCGTAATAGTCGGGGTCCGCGTCGATAAGGCCCAGCATGGTCTCTGTCAGCCAGGCGGAGAAGGCCTCCCCCTCGCCGCTCAGATCCTCCAGCTGCAGCTTTTCGCCGGTCTGGGCGTCAAAGACAAAGCCTTTGTCCTCCTGGCTGCCGCGGGTCCCGCCGGTGTAATAATAGTCGTCGTACCACAGGCTGAGCACCTGTTCGTCCGCCCGGGCAACGGAGACGGTCCGGGTGGCAGAGAAGCAGTACTGCTCTTCGTACTCCTCCCCCTGGCTGACGATATAGCCGTACTGGTCCTGGGCAAACTCCAGCATGGCGTTGAAGCCGGTGGCCGCGCCCGCGCCGTAGTCGTTGCCGGTGTAAAAGGTCTCGTCCAGCATGGCCAGATAGTCGTTGATCCTGCCGGCGGCCTCCTCCCGGCCCTGGATGGACACATGGGGCGTTTCATAGGAGAAGCGGAGGATCAGCTTTTCCCCGTTTTGAGGGTCCAGCTCCTCATAGGCGGTGCTGCCGACGGTCACAGTCACCCGATTTTCCAGAGCCAGCGTCTCATAGTCCACCGGCTCCTCCGGGGCCTCGCTCTCCGCGGGCGCCTCCGTCTCCGGGGACGGGCTGGGCTCCTCCGCCTCCGGGGCGGGGCTCTCGGTGATCTCCGGCAGAGGCGGCAGCTCCACGTTTTCCAGCTTGTCCAGCAGCTCCTGGCTCTCCTGGCAGCCGGCCATCGACAGGGCCAGAGCCAGGATCAGCAGCAAAATCAAACTTTTTCTCATCGTTTTCATATATTCAGTCCTCCGGGATGCATTTGGCTAGGGAAGAATTGGTGTAGCGCTTGTCATGGGTCACTTCCTTCAGGATCTCGATCTCCGGCGGCAGCTCCACCGGCTGGGTCTCATCGCTCAGCTCGATCTCCATCAGGGCCCGGTCCTGCCAGAAGGGGAACAGGTCGATCTCAAACAGCTGCCCCCGGTAATCCAGGCACCAGCGCTGCTTCTCCAGGGTCCGCCGCTCCGGGTCCGCCCGGCGCAGCAGCCGCTCATACTCCTCCCGGCTGATCTCGTTCTCGATCTCCAGACGGCGCAGATCGTTGACGCGGGTCTTCACCGTGTGGGTATAGACGCACACGCCCCCGCTCTCCCGCTTCCGGACCCGCTCTGTGACCCCCGGGGCGGGCTTTTCCAGATAGGTCTGGGTGATCCGGCTGCCCTGGGCCCGGCGCAGCAGCGCCGCCTCCGGGGCGCGGATGAGAAACCTCCGCTCGATCTCAAAATCACCGTTTCGCATAGGCCGCCCCCCTTTCTAATTGTTTATTATACACCCGCCGGACCGGTCAGTCATGGCCTTTTTGTGAATTAGCGCGCGGATTTTCGGCTCCCATATACGAAACAACACCCCGCGCAGACGCGCGGGGTGTTGATATACTGTTTTCAACAGTTTACATAATATTCTCTCTGTATCCGATCCGCTCCGCCAGGTCCCGGGTGAGAAGGACGGTGGCGTCCCGGTGCAGGCGCAGGAAGGTCACCGGCCAGCGAGGCGTCACCAGATCCTCCAGCAGCAGGCGGCGGGCCGCCTCCTCCTTGCCGGCGCCGCTGATGAGCAGCAGCAGCCGCTCGGCGGCCATGATCTCCCCCATGCCCATGGTCAGGGCCCGGCGGGGGACCTGGTCCCGGTTTTCAAAGAAGCGGCTGTTGGCCCGGATGGTGCTCTCGTCCAGGGTCTCCACATGGGCCCGGGCGTGGAGGGTCTCCCCCGGCTCGTTGAAGCCGATGTGCCCGTCGGCCCCCAGGCCCAGGATCTGCACGGCGGTGCTCCCCTGGTCCAGCACGGCGCGAAATTCCGCTAAGCTCTCCTCCGTCTCCCGGTCCCCCCGGGGGACATAGGTGCTGCGCTTGTCTATATTGATCTGGTCAAAAAACTGCTGGTCCATAAACGTCCGGTAGCTCTGGGGATGCTCGGGCGCCAGGCCCACATACTCGTCCAGATTCACCGTGCGTGTCCGGGAAAAGTCCAGCCCCTCCTCCCGGCAGCGGCGGATCAGCTCCCGATAGAGCCCCAGGGGGCTGGAGCCGGTGGCCAGGCCCAGACGGCAGTCCGGCCGGCGGCGCACCGCCTCTTCCACCAGGTCCGCCCCGGCACGGCACTGGGCTTCGTAATCTTTCACAACAAGAACCCTCATCCTCGGGCCCCCTCTCGGTAAGATTACATAGAGTATAGACGGACTGGAAAAAACCGTCAAGAAAGAGCCTTGCGAAATATAGGATTATTTGCCGCGGCTTGAAAAATTCTATGTAAAAAACCGCCGCCGGACGGCCTGGGACACGGTGCCGGACAAAAGCAGCAGGGCCGCTAAGTTGGGCAGCGCCATCAGGACGTTCACCGTGTCCGCCGCGGCCCAGACGGCGGCGGTGGACAGGACGCTCCCTATTGGGATGCAGGCCAGGTACAGCCCCCGGTAGAGGGCGGCCCCGGCGCTCCCCAGCAGGTACTCCGCCGAGCGCAGGCCGTAGACCGCGCTGCCGATCACCGTGGAAAAGCTGAAGAGCCCCACGCACAGGGCCAGCAGCACCGGCGCGGCCCGGCCCCCAAAGACCGTGGCCAGGGCCGCCCCCAGCAGCTCCGGGCCGGGGACGCTCCCCCAGGCGACGGGCACCCCGCTGCACAAAATGGCCAGGGCCGTGGCGCTGCAGAGGACCACCGTGTCCGCGAAGACCTCAAAGATGCCCCAGAGCGCGTGCTCCGCCGGGTCCCCGGCCTGGGCGGCGGCGTGGGCGATGGCAGCGGAGCCCAGCCCCGCCTCGTTGGAGAAGGCCCCCCGGCGGAAGCCCCAGTGGACCGTCTCCTTCAAAGCCAGGCCCCCGGCGGCCCCGAAGGCGGCCCGGGGCCGGAACGCGCCGGCAAAAACCTGCCCCAACACCGCCGGCAGGCGGCCGGCGTGGCGGAGCAGCACCGCCCCCGTCAGGGCCAGGAAGATCAAAGCCATCCAGGGCACCAGCCGTTCCATGGCCCGCCCCACGCCCCGGACGCCGCCCTCCAAAAGCGCGGCGGCGATCAGGGCTAGAGCCAGGCCCAGGCCCAGACGGAGAAAAAAGCGGCTGTTTCCGTCCAGGGGGAGGAAGCTCTGCACCGCCCCCGTCAGCGCCGAGACACAGGTGTTGCACTGGGCCAGGTTCCCCATGCCCAGGGAGGAGAGGGCCGCCAGGGCGGCATAGGCCCCGGCGGGCAGGGGACCCAGGGCGGCGCGGATATAGGTCATGGGCCCGCCCGCTTCCCCGGCGCGCCGGGTCAGCAGGCCCAGGTAGATCTCCGCATATTTCACCGCCATCCCCAGCAGGGCCGCCGCCCAGAGCCAGAACAGGGCCCCCGGCCCGCCCAGGGCCACGGCCTGGGCCGCGCCCACGATGTTGCCGGTGCCGATGGTGGAGGCCAGGGCCGTGCTGGCCGCCTGAAAGGGCGTGACGCCCTCCTCCGCTCCCGGTCCCGCCGGGGCCTGTCCCACCGTCAGGCGCAGAGACAGGCCGAAGCGGCGCAGCTGAAAGCCCCGGCAGCGCCAGGTGAGCACCCCGCCGCAGAGCAGCAGCCCCGGCAAAAAGAGCCAGGACCACAGAAAATGATTGACTGTTTCTAAAAAAAGCATAAAGAAAACTTAAGATTTGAAAAAAAGACTTTATTTTGTAAAAAAATTATGTTAACATAGCAGAGAGTTTTCCGGACGACCGGGCGCTCTCAGTATATGGAACCTTTGGGCGCGGTATGCGTCATAGACAGATAGGAAAGGACGGATGAAACATGAAAAAATTTTTGTCGGTGCTGCTGGTCTTCCTGATGGTGGCCTCCATGGGGACCGTGGCCTATGCCGAAAATCAGAGCCGGGCGGTCATCGGCGCGAACCTGGACGAGGCCCAGGTCGCCTCGGTGTACAATATGTTCGGCGTGAAGAGAGGCAGCGTTATCGAGCTGCCCATCACCAACCAGGAGGAGCGGCAGGCGCTGGAGGGCTATGTGGACGAGTCCATCATCGGCACCCGGTCCATCTCCTGCGTGTATGTGGAGCTGACCGAAGCGGGCACCGGCATGAACATCACCACCAGCAACATCACCTGGTGCACACCGGATATGTATATGAGCGCCCTGGCCACGGTCGGCATCACCGATGCGAAGATCGTGGTGGCCGCGCCCTTCGAGGTCAGCGGCACGGCGGCCCTGGCCGGCGTTTACAAAGCCTATGAGGACATGACCGGCCAGAAGCTGGATGAGCTGGCCAAGGCCGTCAGCACCCAGGAGCTGACCATCACCGCCTCTCTGGCCGACGAGATCGGCAGTATGGACTCCACCGCCATCGTCAACGACCTGAAGCTCATGCTGTCCGAGACCGTCAAGATGACGGATACCCAGATCCGGGAGCAGATTCTGGAGATCGCCGGGCGCTATGACGTGCAGCTTACCGACAAGCAGGTCCAGCAGCTGATCACCCTCTGCCGCTCTCTGGAGGGGCTGGACGCCGAATCCCTCCGGGCCCGGGTGGAGGAGCTCCAGGGGACCATGAAGAAGGTCTCCCAGGCCAAGACCCAGGTGGTGGGCTTTGTCCAGCAGGTGAAGAAAGTGGTGGAGTCGGTCAAGAGCTTCTTTGACCGGATCGGCGACATCATCGGCCTCTGGTGATCCCGGGGCAGAAAAAAGCCGGCACAGGGAAACCCTGTGCCGGCTTTTTGTATGCTGACAAGGGCTGGCTCTACGCCGGCCCTTGTCAGTTTATGTCCACTTCCTGCGTGGCTGCATCTTATACAGTTCTTCGGTGGCAAGCCGGGCCTTTGCGACGGGGACCTTCCCCTTGGGGAAGCAATAGTACTGAAATTCCCGGTCCCCGATGCAGATCATATCCCCCAGCTCATACCAGTAATAGTCCGCGTAGAGGCTGTAATTGAGCTTGGCCGGCCGTTCAAAGCGCAGCTTTCCGTCACAGCCTGTCAGGGTAAAGCCGCCCGCGTCATGGACGAGCCGCCCGGAACCCACCCGATAGATGGCCTTGAAATCCGCCATTACGCAAATCTCTACTTCTGTATCCAGGCGGTAGCGGCCCTCCCGGATCTCCCGGCGGACCTCCTCCCGCTCCCAGGCATACCAGTCCGGGATGTGGGAAAACTCCGTCTCCCCTTCCAGCGCCCGGAGCCTGCCCAGCAGGTCCATCTCATAGCTCTTGCCGCAGTGCCGGCAGACAAGGCCCGTCCCCTTCCCTTCCATCTCCCCCTCAGCGCCGCAGGCGGCGCATTTATAGAGGATGCGTTCCAGTCCGTCGGCCCGGAAAGGCTCGTCGATCTCCACGCCCGCCTTCGCCTGCCAGGCGAAGTTGTCAAAGGAGAACATCTCATCCAGCACCGCGTCCAGCTCCTCCACCGGCTTCTCCCGGACCTCTTCCCTGGTCAGAAGCCCTTTCATCACGGCGCTGACAGCCACATCCCGCTTTTGCAGGCAGTTGTAGAGAGGGTCCCGGGCGAAAGCGCCCTGGGTCAGGATGCCCACCACCGGCACATCCATCCGCTTGAGCATCAGGCCCAGGCGCCGGGGCAGCGGCGTCGCCCGTCCGTCAAAACTGTAGCTGGCCTCCGGGTACATCAGCACGCTGGAGCCGGCCTCCCGGAGGGCATGGCGCATGTCGGCGAAGAGGGAGGCGTCGGTAACAAACTTGTTCGTGGGGATGCAGCCGATATGCCGCATGAGCCATTCCTTGCCCACAAAGCCGTCCGAGGTGCAGACGATGCAGAAGGGCTTTGGCCAGAGAAGGCGGGAGGCGATCTCCAGGTCGATAAAGCTGGAGTGGTTCATCAGCACCAGCCAGGGGCCGTCGCCGACGCGGTCCATCCCCTCCCGGCGAAAGCTGAAATGGGCATTTTTCAGATCCCCCGCCGCCAGCAGGCGGATCAGCGCCCGAAAAGGCAGCGCCGGGCGCAGGGGACTCTGATGCTCCGGCCTGGGCAGGGCCAGGACCTCCCCATAGGGCAGCTCCCGTGTCTTGATTTTCATACATCCACCTCTTTTTCCATCCGTGTTTTAAGTATAGCATCCCGCCCCACCCGACGCAACAAAAAAAGCCTGTCTTCGTCAGAAAACAGGCTTCTCTGTGCCGGCTTTTTTGAACTTTTACTTATACACGTCGTTCGTGTCCATGAGGGAGACCCGGACGGTCAGCTCCTCCCCGTCCCGCCAGAGGCGGAAGGTGAGTGCATCCCCCACCTGGTATTCGTTCTTGATATCGTTGACCTGCTCCGTGCTGCTGACGGGAATGCCGTTGACCTCTATGAGAATGTCCCCTGCCCGGACGCCCTGGGCCTCCGCGTCGGACCCGGGGGTCACCTGGGAGATATACAGGCCGCTGGGCAGCTCATAATAGCTCCGGACATTGTCGGGGATGTTCCCCACGGTGATCCCGATGGAGGGGCGGCCCCGTACCTCGCCGTTTTTCACCAGCGCGTCCACCACCTCCCGGACCGTGGCCGAGGGGATGGCGAAGCCGATGCCCTCAATGCTGGAATAGGAGGACATCATTTTCATATTGGTGATGCCGATCACCTGGCCGTACATGTTGAACAGAGCCCCGCCGGAGTTACCCTCGTTGATGGCGGTGTTGGTCTGCAGCAGGGTCATGCTCCGGCCGTTGTAGCTGACGCCCCGCTCAATGGCGGAAATGATGCCGTCGGTCAGGGTGCCGCGGAAATCCTCTCCCAAGGGGTTGCCGATGGCGGCCACCCGGTCCCCCACCGCCAGCGCGCCGCTCTCCCCGAAGGCGGCGGCGGGCAGATCCTGGGCGTCGATGAGCAGCACCGCCACGTCGCTGACCGCGTCGGCTCCCACCAGCCGGGCCTCAAAGACCCGGTCATCATAGAGGGTGACGGAGGCCCGGTCGCAGCCGTCGATGATGTGGGTGTTGGTGAGGATCAGCCCATCGGCGGAGAGGATCACGCCGGTGCCCCAGGCATAGCCGTTGCGGCCCTCGGTATAGGCGGAGATGGCCACGATGGAGTCCGCGCAGGCGCTGTAGAGCTCCTGGAGGCTCAGCTCCTCCCCCGTCTGGGGGCGCAGGTCCATGGCGAAGGGGATGGGCGTATCCGCCCGGGGGATATCCACCTGGAGGGAGCTGCTCTCCGTCTCGGTATAGTAGCTGTCAAAAAACTGCCGCCAATCCCCGGGCAGCTCCTGGTCATAGTCCCATTCCGGCTCCGCCCCGGTGCCGGAGCCCCGGGAAAAGGCGATGGAGCTGCCCACGATGAGCAGCAGCACCAGGACCGCCAGGCCCACGATGTGCAGCGGCCTGAGCCCGCCGTGCCGGCGGCGCTTCCTGCCGGTGGCGTCGGCGGCGATCATGGCCGCTACAGCGGCCACCGGCTCCTGGGGCTCATACCAGTTTTCCGTGGTATACCAGTCTTTTTTGCTCATACTGTCACCCTTTTTTACGGCCCGGCCCGGTCAGGATCTCGGTTCGGCCAGGGCCAGTGTAAACACAAATTCTGTCCAGCCGTCCTCGCTGCGGACGGCAATGTCCTCGTCATGGCTGTTGATGATGGCCTTCACCAGATACAGCCCCAGGCCCACCCCGTCCTTATCCAGGCTGCGGGAGCGGTCGGACTTGTGGAAACGGTCAAAGATAAAAGGCAGATCGTCCGGCGGGATGGTCTCGCCGAAGTCCTTGACGGAGACATAGGCTTTGCCGCCGTCTTTATACAGGCGCAGCACCAGGCAGCTGCCGGGGCTGGCAAATTTCACGGCATTGTCCAGCAGGTTATAGATCACCTGGGTGATGGCGTCCTTATCTGCCAGGACCATCAGATGGTTCTCCGGCAGTTGGGGGTCCACATCCAGGTTCTTTTTGCTGGCCCGGCTCTCGAAGCTCAAAAGCGTCTGGAGGATCAGCTCCGTCAGGTCAAAAACCGTCCGCCGGCTGGGGTCCGAGGCGCTGGCCCGGGCCTGGGAGACCCCCAACATATCCCGCACCAAGCGGGACAGGCGCCGGGTCTCGTCCCGGATGGAGCGCAGGTACTTCTCCTCGTCCTCCTTGGGGATGGTCCCGTCCAGGATCCCGTCGGCAAAGCCGGCGATGGTGGTCATGGGCGTGCGCAACTCGTGGGAGATGTTGGCAATGAACTCACTGCGGTGTTTTTCCGCCTGCTCCAGGGAGTCCGCCATTTTGTTGAAGGAATCGATCAGCGCGCCCATCTCGTCGTCCGGGTCCTCCTCCTGGCGCACCCGCACGGAGAAATCCCCCCGGGCAAACTTCCGGGAGGCGGCAGCGATATCGTCCAGAGGCCGGGCCATGCGCTTGGAGTACAGCAGGGACACCAGCATAGCCGCGCAGAACACCACCACGGCCACCAGGGCCGCGATGGTCATAAAGGCGGACCAGGTGGACAGTACCTCCTCCTCTGTGCTGGTGACGAACACATAGCCCAGCAGATCCCCGGTCGCGGCCGAAGTCACCGGCACGGCCACGGCGTAGCGCCCGGCCTTATACAGGCCCCCCAAGTCACTGAGGGTGTCGTAACTGCCGAGCTTCGTCAGCTGTTCGATCACGTCTCCCGGAATAGTCTGCCCCATATGGGCGCAAATAGGCGCCCGGTCGGAACAGCTGATAATGAGGCCCTCCGGGTTGGTGATGAACACATGGTTGCCGGTGGCGTTGGCAACGGCGCTGATGGACATGCCCAGCACCCAGCTGGTGAGCGAATCGGACTGGGCAATGGCGGATGCGGTCCGGGCCACCTCCTGGGCGCTGTTGACCATGTCCTCCCGGTACCGGCTGATGACCACGTTGCGCCCGATGCCCACAAAGGACAGGGCAATGATCAGAAAGCAGACGGAAACCATCAGGGCCGTGGCCAGAAAGTTTCTCAGATAGATGCTTTTCATGAAAGCTTATTCCAGCACTTCGAATTTATATCCCACGCCCCAGACGGTTTTCAGGCTCCACTTGTCAGACACGCCCTCCAATTTTTCCCGCAGACGCTTGACGTGCACGTCCACCGTCCGGGAGTCTCCGAAATAGTCAAAGCCCCAGACCTCATCCAGCAGCTGGTTGCGGGTGAACACCCGGTTGGGCGAGGAGGCCAGATGGTACAGCAGCTCCATCTCCTTGGGCGGCGTATCCACCTTCTTGCCGTCCACCACCAGCTCATAGGAGTCCAGGTTGATGATGAGCTTGTCAAAGCTCAGTTTTTTGTCCACCGGGGCGTCCGCGTCTGTCCGGCGCATGACGGCGTGGATCCGGGCCAGCAGCTCCTTCACCTCGAAGGGCTTGGTCACATAGTCGTCCGCGCCCATCTCCAGGCCGCTGACCTTGTCATTGGTCTCCCCTTTTGCGGTTAACATAATAATGGGGACCGAGGACTTTTTCCGTATATCCTGGCAGACATGCCAGCCGTCCTTCACCGGCAGCATGATATCCAGCAGCACCACATCGGGGGAGAACAGATCGAACATGGACTCGGCCTTGCCCCCGTCGGCGGAGATCATCACCTCAAAACCGTCCTTGCCCAGGTACAGGCGCAGGAGCTCCGCAATATTCTCGTCGTCCTCGACGATCAGCGCGCGTTTACTCATGGGTGTCGCCCCTTTCTCCTTTTTGTACTTCCATTATACAGCAGCGGCGGCCATAAAGGTTAAAAAAGTGTAAAACTGATTACAAACGATCACAGATCCAGCTTTTCCAACTCCAGCAGCGTCAGGATATAGACCTTCAGCGCCTCCAGGAACCAGGCCTTGCAGGCAGCCTCCTCGGCCCCGTGGATGGGGCCGGCATAGGCCGGCATAGGCCGCTCCGGGTGCTCGGGGCCGAAGGAGACGGCGTTGGGGAAATGGCGGGCATAGGTGCCGCCGCCGATGGTATAGGGCTCCGCGTCCTCGCCGGTGACAGCCCGGTAGGACGCCAGGCAGGCGCGGACCTCGGGGCTGTCCGCGGACACATAAAAGGGCTCTTCGTCGTGATCCACGGTGACCTCCGCCGCGTCCCCCACCTTGGCCCGGATGGCGGCGGCGATCTTCGCGCCGCTGGTGCCGGTGGGATAGCGGCTGTCCAGGGTCTGGAACAGGCGTCCGTTTTCCACGCCGATGACGCCGCCCACCAAGGTCAGGGGGCCGAAGCGGCCCTTGTTCTGCTCCGGGTCCACCGTGGCGGCGGCGCCGACGGCCTCCCCGGCCGTATCCCGGTTCAGCAGGGACACCGCCCGCAGGAATTTAGCCTCCCGCTCTCCGGCCAGGCCCCGGTCCAAGATGAACTCGACCAGCAGGCTGATGGCGTTTTTCGTCCCTTCGGGCAGGGAGGCGTGGCCCCCGATGCCGTGGGCCGTCAGGTGCCAGAGGCCGTCTTGGGCCTCCACCTCTACCTCCGCCGTGGGGGCCGGGGCCTTTTCGGCCCGGATCCATGCCTCCGCCAGGCTGGGCACCGCGTTGGCGGCCGTGCCGCCCTTGATGTCCACGATGTTCTCCAGCGGCACTTTGGAGATCATGCGGCCGTGGTAAATGCCCTTCTCCCCGTTGCAGAGGGGAAAGTTGGCGTCCGGACTGAAGCAGAACACCGGCGCCGGGTAATGGGCCAGGTAGTATTCCACATCCCCCATTCCGTTCTCCTCATTGGCGCCCAGCAGGGCCCGGACGGGCAGCTTCAGGGGCAGACCGCTGTCCTTCAAATATTTCAGCGCGTACAGGCACAGGACGCTAGGCCCCTTGTCGTCCATCACGCCCCGGCCGATGATCCAGCCATCCTCCTCCCGCATCCGGAAGGGGTCCCCCTTCCAGCCGGTCCCGGCGGGCACCACGTCCAGATGGGTGATGGTGGCCAGGTATCTCTCCCCCATGGGGTCGCCCACGGCGGCATAGCCGAGGCGGTTTTCACAGTTGACGGTCTCCAGCCCCAGCTCCCGGGCGATCTGAAGCCCCAGCTCCAGCGCCGCCTGGGGCCCGGCGCCGAAGGGCGCGCCGGGGGCGCTCTCCCCCTCCACGCTCTCTACCTCCACCAGGCGGCCGATGTCCCGAAAGAGGGCCTCCTGATGCGCGTCTATAAACCGGTCTATGCCATTTAAAAGCTCCTGATCCATAACGGGGCTCCTTTCTGTTCCAACAGTCATTCTATGAAAAAATAGGCAAGAAAACTATATCACCTGCGCCTGTTTTTTGCAAGTCCGGGGCAAAAAAAGCGCCGGTGCTTTGCGCGTGCCGGCGCTTTCTGTCACATGGCCCTTCCCAGCAGGGAGCTGGTGGCTTCGTCCTCGTACTGGCGGGTGTAGAGCCGGTAATAGGCCCCCCGCTGTTTCATGAGCTCGGCGTGCTTGCCCTGCTCGATGATTTTTCCGTCCTTCACCAGGAGGATATGGTCCGCGTTCTTGATGGTGGAGAGCCGGTGGGCAATGACGATGGAGGTGCGGCCCTGGATGATCCGGTCGATGGCGGCCTGGATCTTCTGCTCGGTGATCGTGTCCACCGAGGCGGTGGCCTCGTCCAGCACCAAAATACGGGGGTCGGCCAGGATGGCCCGGGCAAAGGAGAGCAGCTGCTTCTCCCCGGTGGAGAGCAGGTCTCCCCCCTCGCCCACGTCGCTGTCCAGGCCGTGCTCTAACTTGTCCACCACGCTCTGGGCGGAGACCAGCTCCAGCGCCCGGCGGATATCCGCCTCGGTGGCATGGGGGTTCCCGTAGAGCAGGTTTTCCCGGACGGAGCCGGAGAAAAGGTGCGGCGTCTGGAGCACATAGCCGATGGAGGAGTGGAGCCAGAGCTGGGAGCGCTCCCGGGCGTCCCGCCCGTCGATGAGCACCCGGCCCGCCGTGGGCTCATAGAAGCGGCAGATCAGGTTCACCAGGGTGGACTTCCCCGCCCCGGTCTCCCCCACGATGGCGATGTTCGCCCCGAAGGGGATCTTCAGGTTGAAGTGCTCCAAAATGTACTCGTCCCCGTCGGGGTATTTAAAGCTCACATCCTCAAACTCGATATCCCCCCGGAGCTCCTCCCAGTTCTCCCGTTTCGGGGCAAAGCTGTCGCCGTATTTGGCGATGACCTCCGGGCTGTCCACCACGTCGGGCTCTGTCTCCAGCAAACGGGTCAGCCGCTCGATGTTGACCTTGGTGGTAATCAGATCGGAGATGCTGTCCACGATCCAGCGCACCGGCTCCATCATGCCCTGGGCATAGGACATGAACAGGGAGAAGGTGCCCACCTGGCTTGCGGCGATGTAGCCCCCCTGCCAGAGGACGATGGCCAGGGCCAGGGAGGAGGCCAGGCTCATGGTCACGGAAAAGAGGCCCCGGTACCGGGCGGCGTGGACGGATTTGCGGCGCATGTTGGCGGTCTCCCGCACAAAGTCCCGCTCCATGGTGTCCTCAATGACCAGGGTCTTGATGGTCTTGGCCCCGGTGATGCCCTCGTTGAAGTTGCCGGTGATGTTGGAGTTGATCTCCCGGATCTCCCGGTTCAGCCGCACCAGCTTGCCCTGGAACAGGGCGAACAGCACCGCGATCAGGGGGACGATGGCCGTCACCAGCAGGGCCAGCCTTGCGTTGACGGCGAACATCACGAACACCGCTCCCACCAGATAGGTCAGGTGCCAGACGCTGTCCATCAGCGTCCAGGAGATCAGCGTGCCGATGCGGGAGCTGTCGCTCATGACCCGGGCATGGATGTAGCCCACGCTGTTCTGGTTAAAGTAGGAGAAGGACAGGGTCTGCAGGTGGGCAAAGGCCTCGTTGCGCAGGTCCCGGTCGATCCAGACCTCCACCTTGGTGGCATAGAGGCAGGAGATGTAGTTGGCCCCGGCGCTCAAAAGGATCACCGCCAGATAGCCTGCGATAAAAAGCGGCAGGGTGTCCAGGGTCTTCAGTGTGACAAAGTGGTTCAGGGCGTAGCGCTGGAACAGAGGCCCGCCCACGTCGATGGCGGAGCCCGCCAGGCCGCAGACCATCATCAAAAGCAGGATGTTCCGGTATTTTTTCAGAAAGGGCAGGAGTTTGCCGATGCCGAAGAAGGGCAGGCCGTTTTCTTTCTTTTTTCGTGCGCTCATACGGCCTCCTCTCCCGTGCCGGACTGGATCTCGTAGATCTGCTGATAGATCCCCCCGGCGCTCTTCAGTTCCTCGTGGGTCCCCTCCTCGATGATGCGCCCCCGGTCCAGGACGATGATCTTGTCGGCCTTGGAGAGGGTGGTGATCCGGTGAGAGATCAAAATGATGCTGGCGCTGCCGAAGCGCTGCTCCAGGGCGGCGCGGATCCTGGCATCGGTCTCCGTGTCCACGGCGGACAGGGAGTCGTCAAAGATCATGATGGGGGTGTTCTGGGTCAGCATCCGGGCGATGGCCGCCCGCTGCTTCTGCCCGCCGGAGAGGGTCACGCCCCGCTCGCCCACAAAGGTGTCATAGCCCTTGGCGAAGCTCTCCACCGTCTCGTCCAGGCAGGCGGCCCGGGCGGCCTCCCGGACCCGCTCCAGGCTCATGCCCTCGTCGGTGATGCGGATGTTCTCCGCGATGGTCCGGGAGAACAGATAGGGCTCCTGCAGTACGATCCCCACATTCCGGCGCAGGCTCCCGGTTTTGATCTTCGAGAGGCTGACCCCGCCGATGCGGATCTCCCCGCAGCCCTCGGGCAGCTCATAGAGCTTGTCCAGCAGGAACATGAGGGTGCTCTTGCCGCTGCCGGTGCCCCCTAAGATGCCCAGGGTGGTGCCGGCCTTGACGGTAAAGGAGACATCGTGCAGGATCTCCGGGCAGCCCTCGTAGGCGAAGGACACATGGTCAAACTCGATATCTCCTCGCAGATCCGCCTCCACGGCATCCGCCGGATCCTGCTCCTCGGGGGCAGCCATGATATAGGCCACCCGGTCGATGGAGACGCCGGCCTTGCTCATCTCGGAGATCATCCGCCCCAGGGCCCGGACGGGCCAGATCATCATGGAGGCGTAGGAGATAAAGACGATGTATTCCCCCGGCTGGAGCCGGCCCCGGATGCAGAAGACGGCCCCAAAGACCACCACCAGCAGGATCTGCAGGCCGGAGAGCACGTCCGCGCTGCTCCAGTAGCTGCTCATGGTTCGGGCCAGGCGGACCCAGAGCCCGGTATAGTACTCGTTGTGGTCCACAAAGCGGTCCCGCTCATAGCGCTCCCGGCCGAAGGCCCGCACCACCCGCACGCCGGTCAGATTTTCCTGGGCCATGGCGGAGAGCTTGCCCTCGTTCTCGTCGCAGTCCAAAAAGGCCTCGCCGATCTTCCGGTTGAAATGGAAGGAATAGACGATCACCGCCGGGGCGGGCAAAACAGCGATCAGGGCCAGCAGCGGGTCCATGCTCAGCATGAAGCCGATGGACAGGGTCAGCAGAATGACCAGCCGGAAAATGGAGGTCATCTGCTCGGACACGAAGCGGCGCATGGTGTCGATATCCGAGGTGCAGCGCTGGATGATATCTCCCGTGCGGTTTTTCACATGCCAGGAGAAGGGCAGCCGCTCGATATGGGCATAGAGGCTGTCCCGCATGGTCTTGACCAGGGTCTCGGAGGCTTTGGTGTTGGTCACCCGGAACACATACTGGGCCCCCACCTGCACCACGGCCACCAGCAGCACCGCCAGAGCCATGATCCAGAGCCGGTCCCGCAGGGCGGCAAAGCCCCCCAGCCGCGCGACTAAGGCCAGCACCGGCCCCGGCAGCTCCGCCGGCTTGCCGCCGATCACGTTGTCCACCGCCACCCGGACGATCTGGGGGCTGAGCATGTCCGCCAGGGCCGCCAGGGCCGTGGCGAAGATGCTCAGGGCAAAGAGCGCCTTGCTGCCCTTCAGGAAACGCCAGATCAGCTTCCATCTGTTCTTTTTTTCTTGTTTTTTTGCTGTGTTTTTCATCTTTTTTTACTCAAAATGGGTCCTCGTGTGTTATGTGAGCGGCAATTTGGCATTATATCATATCCGGGCCAAAAAAGGAAGAGGAAAAAACCAGCGGGGCAAATGCCCCGCCGGTTGAAAGTGTGTTCCGTTTTACGCCTTCTCTGTCAGCAGCTTGAGGATCTGCACGGCGTTGCTGGCCGCGCCCTTGCGGATCTGATCCCCGCAGCACCAGAGGGTCAGGCCCTTGTCGTCGGTCAGGTCGTCCCGGATGCGGCCCACCCAGACCAGGTCCTGGTTGCTGGTGTCCAGCGGGGTGGGATAGTTCCGGCCCTCATAGTCCTCGATCAGGCGGCAGCCGGGATAGGCCCGGATGGCCTCCTTGGCCTCCTCGATGCTGACCTTCCGCTCCGTGCGCACCGTGACGGCGATGGAGTGGGACCGCATCACCGGCACCCGGACGCAGGTGCAGGTGACCTTCAGCTCCGGCAGGTGCAGGATGCGGCGGCCCTCGTTCTGCATCTTCATCTCCTCGTCGGTGTAGAGATTGTCCAGCTCATCGCCGATGTGGGGGATCACGTTCAGGGCGATCTGGGTGGGGAAGGTCTTGGCCACGGGCTTTTTGCCGGCGGCCAGATCCGCCATCTGCTGCTCCAGCTCCACCAGGCCCGGCTGGCCCGCGCCGGACACGGCCTGATAGGTGCAGGCCACCATGCTCTGGATGGGCGACAGCTTTGCGATGCCCGCCACGGCCATCAGCGTGATGATGGAGGAGCAGTTGGGGTTGGCGATGATGCCCTCGTTCCGGAAGGCGTCCGCCCCGTTGATCTCCGGCACCACCAAGGGCACGTTGCTCTGGAGCCGGAAGGCGGAGCTGTTGTCGATATACACCGCGCCGCTCTTTACGATGGCCGGGGCGAACTTTTTGGACATGCCGTTTTTCACGGCGCCCAGCACAAAGTCCATGCCCTGGAAGCTCTCCTCTGTGGCCTCCTGAATGACCACGTCCTGCCCCTTGAAGGGGACGGTGCCCCCCGCGCTGCGGGCGCTGGCCAGGGGCAGCAGGGTCTTTACCGGTATGTTGTACTCCTCCAGGACCTTCAGCATCTCCCGGCCCACGGCCCCGGTGGCGCCCAGTACGGCAATGTTGTATTCTTTCATGTCAAATCTCCTCTCTTATGATAAACTATTTTTGTAACCAGATCCTCAGCCCGCGAACCCGTCGTACATCACGCGGATGGCGGTCTCAAACTGTTCGTTTTCCACTCCCACTATTATAGACAGCTCGTCGGCGCCCTGTGCAATGGTGCGGATGTTGACGCCGTTTTCACCCAAAGCCCGGAACAGCCGCCCGGAAATGCCGGGGCGGGAGGTCATTTTCCGGCCCACCGCCGCCACTAAAGCGATCCCGTCCTGCACGTCCACATCGTCCGGCCGGCAGGCGCTGCGCAGATCCGCCACCGCGTCGTAAATGCCGTCCCCCAGCGTGGCGGTGGACAGGACCAGGGCAAAGGAGTCCAGCCCTAAGGTGATGTGCTCCACCGGGGTCTTGTACCGGTCCAGCACCTCCAGGGCCCGGCCCAGGGTCTGGTTGGCGTTCAGGTTCCGCTTGCGCAGGGTCAGGATGGTGAAGTTCCGCCGGCCGGCAATGCCGGTGATGAAGCGCTCGCTGCTGGAGTCCGCCTCGATGCTCTCCACGATCATGGTGCCCGGGTCCTCCGGCCGGTTGGTGTTGCGGATGTTCAGGGCGATGCCCCGCTCCTTCACCGGCTGGATCGAGTCCTCATGGAGGACCGAGGCCCCCATAAAGG
Source organism: uncultured Oscillospiraceae bacterium (assembly GCA_947630375.1). Lineage (GTDB taxonomy): Bacteria > Bacillota > Clostridia > Oscillospirales > Oscillospiraceae > Limivicinus. The sequence goes on from CANRHH010000015.1 coordinate 33,003, forward strand.
CCAGCTCCCGGAGCTCGGCGTAGGTGATCCTGGAGATGGGCGCCGGGTCCTTCACGATCCGGGGGTCCGCCATCAGGATGCCGGACACGTCCGTCCAGTTCTCGTATACGTCCGCCCCCACCGCCGCGGCGGCCAGGGCGCCGCTGATATCGCTGCCGCCCCGGGACATGACCTTGATCCGCCCGGTGGGCAGCCGCCCGTAAAAGCCGGGGATCAGGATGCTCCCGTTGGCCTTCAGGGCCGCCAGAATGGCCTGATCCGTCTTTTCCCGGTCCACCTGGCCGTCCAGCCCGAAGAACACGCAGGAGGCCGCGTCCACAAAGGTGAAGCCCAGATACTCCGCCAGCAGCCTGGAGGTGAAGTACTCCCCCCGGGACACCAGCTCGTCCACCGGCATGTCCTTGTTCATCCGGGCCATGAAAGCGCGCAGCTCGCCCTCCACGTCGTACCGCAGGCCCAGGGCCTCTTTGATCTCCACAAAGCGGCGGAGAATGGTCTCCATAATGTCGTCACAGGGCACGCCGTAGGTCAGGTGCGCGTGGCAGAGATACAGCAGGTCCGTCAGCTTATGGTCGGCCGCGTCCCGCTTGCCGGCCGCGGAGGAGACCACCACCCGCCGGGAGGGGTCCGCCTCTATGATGGCCTTGACCTTTTGAAACTGCTCCGGCCCCGCCACCGAGGAGCCGCCGAATTTCGCAACCTTCAGCATCGCTTCAACCTCCGATCGAGGCGAAGAAGAGCTCTCCGCCCGCCGCCCGGATCTCCCGGGCCAGGCCGTGCATCTTCAAAACGGACATGGGCTTGGTGATCAGCCGGGCAACGCCGTTTTCCGTCTCCGCGCTCTCCGCCTCCAGCCGGCCGGCAAAGGCCTCCGGCAGGCGCACATAATACAGCTGCTCCAGGGCGGCGTTGTCCGCCTTGGCCTGGCGGCAGCTCTCGCCCAGCATGGCCCTCTGGCCCTGGAGGATGCAGCTCAGATCCCGCAGCACCGCGGACGCGGTGGGCCAGCGGCCCGCCCCCTGGCCGATAAAGACCATGGGCCCGGCGCAGGCGCCCTCATAGCGGGCCAGATTGTAGTTTTCCAGCACGGAGCACTCGGCCGCCCCTTCCCGCAGCAGCACCGGCTCCACAAAGGCGTACACGCTCCCGTCCGGGTTCTGTCCGCCCCGGGCCAGCAGCCGGCAGGTATAGCCCCGGCCCCGGAAATGGGCCACGTCGGCGGCAGTGATGTTCTCGATGCCCTCGTTCAAAAGGCCCTCGGTGGGCAGCCGGTCATAGGCCACCGCGCAGGCCAGCATGATCTTGCGCAGCGCGTCCAGCCCGGACACGTCCGCCGTGGGGTCCGCCTCCGCATAGCCCAGGCGCTGAGCGTCGGCCAGGGCCTGGCCGTAGTCCATGCCCAGGCGCTGCATGGCGTCCAGCATGTAGTTGGTGGTGCCGTTGAGGATGCCGCCCAGAGACTGGATCCGGTCGCTCCGGCGGGCGAGAGACAGATTGTGCAGGAAGGGCACGCCGCCGCCGCAGGCGGCGCTGAACAGAAAGGCCACGCCGTTTTCCTCGGCCAGGGCCTTCAGCTCCACCCCCTTGGCGGCCACTAAGGCCTTGTTGGAGGTGACGAAGTGCTTCCCCGCCTTCAGGGCCGCTGCGGCGTATTCAAAGGCCGGGCTCACCCCGCCCATGACCTCCGCCACCGCGCCCACCGAGGGATCGGCACAGATCTCCTCTATGGAAGTCACCTTAAAAGGCGCGTCCGCCTTGCCCGGGCGCACCAGCACCGGCCCCTGCTCCAGGCCCTGGGCCTTGCCCAGCATCTCATACACGCCGACGCCTACCACGCCGTATCCCAAAACCGCGACCTTCATAACAGCCTCCAAAAATTTTTATGTCCGTGAGAAAAATACACTTGTATTTTTCACGCAGACAGTGTATCATATGTCCAGGGCAAAAACAAGACCCAAAACCACAAAAAATCAAAAAGTTTCCAAGATTGGAGAAGCTGCCCAATGCTGGAGAATTATCTGATCATCCATAAAAGCATTTTGCCCACATACTATGAGAAGGTGCTCCAGGCCCGGCAGCTGATGGAGAGCGGCAAGGTGCGGGAAGTCAGCCAGGCTGTGCGCCAGGTGGGCATCTCCCGCAGCACCTATTATAAATACAAGGACTACATCTTTGCCCCCTCGGACCTGTCCGGAGACCGGAAGGCCGTGCTCTCCATGATGCTGACCCATGAGCCGGGGGTGCTGAGCGCAGTGCTGGCCAAGGTGTCCGAGGCGGGAGGGAGCGTGCTGACCATCGCCCAGAGCCCGCCTGTCCACGGGCAGGCCAGCGTCACCCTGTCCCTGTCGGTGGGAGATCTGGCGGTACCCATGGCGGCGCTGCTGGAGGCGCTCAAAAATACGCCGGGGGTTGAAAACCTGCGCCTTCTGGCGGTAGAATAAAATCACTTTTGCGATACTTCAAGCGGAACACAGCAAGGAGGAAACATGGAGTTTGTGAGCACAAGGGGCGGCGCCCGGGCCGGGGCCGCCGAGGCGGTGCTCCGGGGCCTGGCCCCGGACGGAGGCCTGTATGTGGAGGCCGGTCTGGCCCGGCGGCCTTTTGACTGGCAGAGCTGCCTGACCTTAAGCAGCCTGGGCATGGCGGAAAAGATCCTCTCCCATCTGCTGCCGGGCTTCGAGGACATGGGGGACCTGGTCCGCCGGGCCTACGCCGGCAAGTTTGAGACCGAGGATCTGACGCCGCTGGTCGGCGTGGGAGAGGACTATATGCTGGAGCTGTTCCGGGGCCCCACCTCCGCCTTTAAGGATGTGGCCCTGTCCATGCTGCCCCAGCTCATCACCGCCGCCCGCCGGCTGGAGGGCGTCACGGATGAGATCCTCATTCTGACCGCCACCTCCGGGGATACGGGCAAGGCCGCCCTGGAGGGCTTTCACGACGTGGAGGGCACCCGGATCACCGTCTTTTATCCGGACGGAGGCGTCTCTCCGGTCCAGCGGGCCCAGATGGTGACCCAGGAGGGGCGGAATGTGAAGGTCTGCGCCGTGCGCGGCAATTTTGACGACTGCCAGACCGGCGTCAAGGCCGCCTTCAACGCCATCAGCGCCAGCGGCGCTTTGGAGGGCAAGGGCCTGCGCCTGTCCTCGGCCAACTCCATCAACATCGGCCGCCTGGCCCCCCAGGTGACCTATTATTTCATTGCCTACGCCAAGCTGCTGGGTCTGGGGCGCATCGCCCTGGGGGACCCGGTGGATTTTGCGGTGCCCACCGGCAATTTCGGAGACATCCTGGCCGGGTACTACGCCAGGCTCATGGGCCTTCCCGTGGGGCGGCTGATCTGCGCCTCCAACGCCAACCGGGTGCTGACAGATTTCCTGGCCACCGGCGTATACGACAAGCGGCGCTCGTTCTACCGCACCAGCTCCCCGTCTATGGACATTTTGGTGTCCTCCAACTTGGAGCGGCTGCTGTATCTGGCCTCGGAGGGAGACAGCGCCCTGGTCCGGCGGCTCATGGAGTCTCTGAACCGGGAGGGGGTCTACACCCTGCCCCAGGCGCCGCTGGAGAAGATCCGCTCCGTTTTCTCCGGCTTCTGCTGCGGCGAGGAAGAGACCTTAGAGGTCATCGGCCGGCTCTGGCGGGAACGGCATGTCCTGTGCGACACGCACACCGCCGTGGCCTTCTCCGCCGCCTGGGCATACCGGCGGCAGAACGCCGGCGGCGCCCCGGTGGTGGTGCTCTCCACCGCCTCCCCCTATAAGTTCCCCGGGGCGGTGCTCTCCGCCATCGGCGGCCATGCGGAGGGGGACGAATTTTCGCAGATGGAGGCGCTGGAGCGGCTGACCGGCGTGCCCATTCCCCGGGGGCTCCGGGGCCTGCGGGACAAAGCCCCGCTCCATCAGGACGTGATCGGCCGGGAGGAGATCCTCCCCTATGTGCTCGCCCAGGCCGGGCGGCAGGAGGTGTAAAAGATGCGTATCCGTGTACCGGCCAGCTCTGCCAATCTGGGCCCGGGCTTTGACTGCTTTGGCCTGGCCTGGCAGCTGTATAACGAGATCGAATTTGCCCCGTCTCCGGTGCTGAGTATAACCGGCTGCCCGGAGAAATATCAAAACAGTGAAAATCTGGCCTACCGGGCCTATACTGCCGCCTTGGCGGCGGCGGGGCTCCCGCCGGAGCCGGTGGCCATCCGCTTTCTGGACACTCAGATCCCCGTCTGCCGGGGCCTGGGCTCCTCCTCGGCCCTGATCGTGGCCGGGGTCCTGGCGGCAGACGCCCTGCACGGTCTGGGTTTTTCCAGGGAGCAGGCCCTGGCTGTGGCCACGGCCCAGGAGGGCCATCCGGACAACGCCGCCCCCGCCCTGCTGGGCGGGCTGACCGCCTCCTCTCTGGAGGAGGGCCAGGTGCTGACCGCCTCTTACGCCGTCAGCGAGAAGCTGCATTTTACCGTCCTCATCCCGGACTTTGAGCTCTCCACAGAGCTGGCCCGGAGCGTCCTGCCCGCCCAGCTGCCCCGGGCCGACGCCATTTTCAACGTGTCCCGGGCGGCTCTGCTGCTGAAGGCCCTGGAGCGGGGGGACCTCTCCCTCCTCTCCGCCGCGCTGCAGGACCGGATCCACGAGCCCTACCGGGCTCCGCTCATCCCCGGCTACGCCAGGGCCCGGGAGCTGGCCCTGGGGCTGGGGGCCGCGGGGCTGTGCATCTCCGGGGCCGGGTCCACCCTGCTGTGTATCGCCGGCAGCGAGGACTTTGCCCCCGCCATAGCCCGGGCCATGGCCGGGGCCTTCCCCGCCTGGCGGGTGCTGCCGGTGGAGCCGGAGCGCGCCGGCGCGGCCGTGCTGGATTAAAGGATCCGATTAAAACAGTTGAAAACACCCCATACTTGTTGTACACTGGGATCAGGAGATCCGGTACATAACAAATATGGAGGTGTTTTCTTATGGAACTGCAGCTGCGGGATATCGAGCTGGCCGCCGAGCGGCTCAAGCCCATCCTGCACCACACGGAGCTGGACCTGTCGTCCACCTTCTCCGGCATGACCGGCGGGAGGATCTATCTCAAGTGCGAAAACCGGCAGAAGACCGGCTCTTTCAAGATCCGCGGTGCCAGCAACAAGCTGGCCGCCCTGACCGAGGGCGGCCGGAAGGACCCCGTGGTGGCCTCTTCCGCCGGGAACCACGCCCAGGGCGTGGCCTACGCGGCGAAGATGTTCGGCGTCCCGGCCACCATCGTGATGCCCAAGGCCGCCTCGATCGCCAAGGTCCAGGCCACCCAGGGCTACGGGGCCAAGGTGGTGCTGGAGGGCAGCTGCTATGACGACGCCTATGCCGCCGCCATGCGCATCTGCCAGGAGGAGGGCGCCACTTTTCTGCATCCCTATAACGACGCGGATGTGATCGCCGGCCAGGGCACTCTGGGCCTGGAGATCCTCTCGGACCTGCCCTATGTGGACGCCATCGTGGTCCCCGCCGGAGGCGGCGGGCTGCTGGCGGGGGTGGCCTCCGCGGTGAAGCTCATCAACCCCCGGGTGCAGGTCTTCGGCGTTCAGGCCGAAGGGGCCGACGCCATTGCCCAGAGCTTTCAGAAAAAGGCCCTGGTCACCACAGACAGCGTCTCCACCATTGCCGACGGCATCGCCGTCAAGGCCCCCGGGGATCTGACGGTGGAGCTCATCAACCGCCACGCCGATGGGGTGGTCACCGTGTCCGACGCGGAGATCGCCGACGCCATGCTGCTGCTCATGGAGCGCTGCAAGCAGATCGTGGAGCCCTCCGGGGCCACCGGCGTGGCCGCCGTTCTCAATGGCAAGATCGACGTGGAGGGCAAGCGGGTGGTCTGCCTTCTCTCCGGCGGCAACATCGACGTGAGCTTTATCCAGAGCATCATCGAGCGGGGCCTGGTGGCCCGGCACCGGCGGATCAAGTTCATCGTCACCGTGGTGGACCAGCCCGGCAGCCTGGTGCGGCTCCTCAACGTCATCGCCGGGGCGGGAGGCAACATCCTCACCGTCCTGCACGACAAGCTCAGCCCCCGGCTCCATCCCAACGAGACGGCGGTGCACATCGCCTGTGAGGTGGGCGGCGCGGAGCACGGGCAGGCGGTGCTGGACAGCATCCGGGCCCAGGGCTATGAATTACAGGAAGAATAAAAGCAAGGAGGAACCTATTATGCAGATCGTTTCCACCGACAAGGCCCCCGCGGCCATCGGCCCCTATTCCCAGGCGGTGATCAGCGGCGGCCTGGTCTACACGTCCGGCCAGATCGGCATCATCCCCGAGACCGGCCAGATCGCCCAGGGCCTGGAGGCCCAGGCCCACCAGGTGTTCAAAAACCTCTCGGCGCTGCTGAACGCCGCCGGGTCCGGCCTGGACAAGGTCGTCAAGACCACCTTGTTCATCAAGGACATGGGCTCTTTTGCCCAGGTCAACGAGATCTACGGCCAATATTTTGCCGCGCCACACCCGGCCCGCTCCTGTGTGGAGGCCGCCCGCCTGCCCAAGGACGTGCTCATCGAGTGCGAGGCCATCGCGGAGCTGTAAGCCTATGGACATCACCGTTCGCCCTTACCGGCCTGCCGACACGGAGGCCATGATCCGCATATGGAACCAGGTGGTGGAGGAGGGCGTGTCCTTCCCCCAGGAGGAGCCGCTGGACGCCGTCTCCGGCCCCGCTTTCTTCGCCGGGCAGAGCTTCTGCGGCGTGGCGGAGGCGGACACCGGGGAGATCCTGGGCCTGTACATCCTGCACCCCAACAACGTGGGCCGCTGCGGGCATATCTGCAACGCCAGCTACGCCGTGGCGGCGGAGTGCCGGGGGGAGCACATCGGGGAGCAATTGGTGCTGGACTGCCTGCGCCGGGGCCGGGAGCTGGGCTTTCGCGTGCTCCAGTTCAACGCCGTGGTAGCCACCAACGTCCACGCCCGGCACCTCTATGAGCGCCTGGGCTTCACCCAGCTGGGTACCATCCCCGGCGGCTTTCGCCTGAAAAACGGCCGATACGAGGACATCTGCCCCTATTACCATCTCTTGTAGCCTATCAAACAGATCGCCCGCGCCGGAAGGCACGGGCGATCTGTTTGATAGGCAGCTGTCTTCTTACATCTCCGGGTACAGGGGGAAGCGGTGGCAGAGGGAGAGCACCTGCTCCTTTACCTCGGGCACGGCGGCGTCCCCCTCCTCGATGAGGCGGGCGATCAGGGCGCCGATCAGGCGCATCTCCGCCTCGCCCATGCCCCGGGTCGTGGCCGCCGGGGTGCCCAGGCGCAGGCCGCTGGCCAGCTTGACAGACTGGGTGTCAAAGGGGATGGCGTTTTTGTTGGCGGTGATGTTGGCCCGGTCCAGCAGCTCCTGGACCTCCAGGCCGGTCTTGCCCCGGCTCATCACGTCGGCCAGCATCAGGTGGTTGTCCGTCCCGCCGGAGACCAGGCGCACGCCCCGGGCCGTCAGCTCCTCCGCCAGGGCGGCGGCGTTTTTCACCACCTGCTCCTGGTAGGCCCTGAAGGCCGGAGAGGCGGCCTCCTTCAGACACACGGCCTTGGCGGCGATGATATGCATCAGCGGGCCCCCCTGGGTGCCGGGGAAAACGCCGCTGTCGATCTTCTTTTTCAGCTCCTCCTTGCAGAGGATCATAGCCCCCCGGGGGCCCCGGAGAGTCTTATGGGTGGTGGTGGTGACCACATGGGCATAGGGCACCGGGCTGGGGTGCACCCCCGCCGCCACCAAACCGGCGATATGGGCCATGTCCACCATCAGGTAAGCCCCCACCGTGTCGGCGATCTCCCTCATTTTGGCAAAGTCGATCAGGCGGGGATAGGCGCTGGCCCCGGCAATGATCAGTTTGGGGCGGCACTCCTCCGCCCTTTGCAGCACCGCGTCATAGTTGATGCGCTCAGTCTCCGGGTCCACCCCGTAGAAGCAGGCGTTGAAATACTTGCCGGAGATAGAGGCTTTGGAGCCGTGGGTCAGATGGCCGCCGTGGTCCAGATTCATGCCCAAGATGGTGTCCCCCGGCTTAAGCAGGGCCGCATACACCGCGATGTTGGCCTGGGAGCCGGCGTGGGGCTGCACGTTGGCGTGCTCCGCGCCGAAGAGGGCCTTGGCCCGCTCTATGGCCAGGGTCTCCACCTCGTCCACATACTGGCATCCACCGTAGTACCGGGCGCCGGGAGTCCCCTCGGCGTATTTATTGGTCAGATGGCTGCCCATGGCCTCCATCACAGCCGGGCTCACAAAGTTCTCCGAAGCGATCAGTTCGATATGGTCCTGCTGCCGCCGCAGCTCCCGCTCCATAGAGGCAAAGATCTCCGGATCCTGCCGGCTCAGATGTTCAAAGCGCATGGGGCTTCCTCCCTTTTTCGATTTACCGTATTATAAACTATTTTTTTTCCTCTTTCAATCGTTGCAACCCACAAAAAACAGCATTCTTCCACTTTCCTCTTGAAGCTAAATGTCCAGAATGTTACAATCAAAGCAGCCTCATCGAGAAAGTTCGCGGAAACGCCCTATACCGGCGTGCCGCTCGCCGCAAAAGCGGCAGAAGGGGGATCGCTATGAAAAAAGTGCTGAAGATCATACTCTGCGTTTTCGGGGCCCTGGTGCTGCTGGCCCTGTGCCTGGTGCTGGTATTGACGGTGACGGAGTTCAGGCCCGCCCCGGTGGAGGAGCTGGCGCTGTCCTCGGCCGAGAGGCAGCCGTCCCTGGAGCCGGGCCAGAGCCTGACCCTGCTCTCCTGGAACATCGGCTACGGCGGCCTTGGCGCGGAGTCGGACTTCTTTATGGACGGCGGCACGCAGGTCCGCGCCGCGGATGAGCAGACGGTGCGCCGCTATCTCTCCGGCATTTCCCAGACCATCAACGACTCCTGGGCGGATCTGGTCATGCTCCAGGAGGTGGATGTGGACTCCGCCCGGAGCTACGGCATCGACCAGGCCGCCGCGTTGGCCGGGGGCCTGCCCTATGTCCACGCCCAGAACTACTCCTGCCTCTTTGTCCCCTACCCCTGGCCCCCCATCGGCCGGGTCCACAGCGGCCTGATGACCTCCGGCGGCCTGGCTATAGACAGCGCGGAGCGCATCGCGCTCCCCTGCCCCTTCTCCTGGCCGGTGAGCGCCGCCAACCTCAAGCGCTGTCTGCTGGTGAGCACCCTGCCCATCCGGGACAGCGACGCCAAGCTGGTGCTGGTGAACCTGCACTTAGAGGCTTACGACGACGGGGAGGGCAAAAAAGCCCAGACCGAGCAGCTGCGCGGCTTCATCCAGGCCGAGTATGAAAAGGGCAACTACGTCATTGCCGGGGGCGACTTCAACCAGATCTTTCCCGGCAGTCTGGAGCGGTACCCCAACGCCCACCCGGAGCTGTGGGAGCCCGGCGTATTGGAGGACGATCTGCTGGGCGAGGGCTGGCAGTTTGCCTATGACCTGTCTGTCCCCAGCTGCCGGCTGCTGAACCAGCCCTATGACCCCTCGGACACGGCCAACACCCAGCACTATGTGATCGACGGCTTCATCCTCTCCCCCAACGTGCGCCTGGAGTCTGTGGAGACCCTAGACCTGGGCTTTGCCAACTCGGACCACAACCCGGTCCGCCTGATGGCGTCCCTGGGCTGAAGCCGCCCCTCTTTTCCCTATTGCTACGCAGCCAGCCCCGGCCGAATGGCCGGGGCTGGCTTTTTCTTATAACACTTTTCAAAGCAGGCCGAACAGCCACTTTCCGTTTTCCAGGGCGGCCGCGGCCACCTCCCCGGCGCTCAGGCCCTTGACCTGGCCGATCTTTTCGGCGATATAGGGCAGATTGGCCGAGCTGTTCCGCCGCCCCCGCAGAGGCGCCGGGCTCAAATACGGGCTGTCCGTCTCTAAGAGGATCCGGTCCAGAGGGCAGAGGGAGAGCACCTCCAGGGCCTTGCGGGCGTTTTTATAGGTCACCGGTCCGTCAAAGCCCAAGTACCAGCCCCGTTTCAGCAGCTCCTCCGCCATCTCCGGGCTGCCGGAAAAACAGTGGAACACCCCCCGCGCCTCCGGATACGCCCGCACGATCTCCAGACAGTCCCCGTGGGCCTCCCGGTCGTGGACGATAATAGGTTTACATAATTCTATCGCCCACTCGATCTGCCGCCGGAACAGGGCCTTTTGTTCGTCCTTGTGGGCGGCGTCCCAGTAATAGTCCAGGCCGATCTCCCCGACAGCCAGGCACTTGGGCTGCTCCGCCAAGGGCCGCAGGGCCGCAAAGTCCGCCTCCTGAAAGGCGCCCAGCTCCTCCGGATGGATGCCCACGGCGGCGTAGACAAAGGAGTAACGCCCGGCCAGGGCCAGGGCGGCCCGGCTGCTGGCCAGGTCACAGCCCGGGTCCAGGATCAGGTCGACGCCCTGCTCGGCATGGAGCCGGGGCAGCAGCTCGTCCCGGTCCGGGTCAAAGGCCCGGTCGTCGTAGTGGGCATGGGTGTCAAAAAACATAGAGCTCTCCTATTTCAGATTGCCGAAGATGCCCCGGATGATGGAGCTGGAGCCGGAGCGCATGACGGAGCTGAGGGCGTTGGTGGCGGCCCGTTTGGCCATGGTTTTGGTGCTGGTCTGCCGGCCGCCCAGGACGGAGTTGACGATGTTGGTGCTGACAGACCGGGACACAGAGGACGCGGCGGAGTTCACCGCCCGCTGGACTGTCTTCATCCGGCGCTCCGCCTCCCGCTCGGCCTCCCGGCGGGCGGCGGCCTCCTCTTTCTCCCGCTGCCTTTCCGCCGCGGCCAGCTCCTTCTGCCGCTGTTTCTCGGCGGCCACCAGCTCTCTCTGCCGCTGCTTCTCCGCCGCGGCCTCCTCCTTCAGCCGCTGCTTTTCCTCGGCGGCCTCCCGGGCCTCCTGCTGCCGCTGGCGCTCCAGCGCCTCGTTGGCCCGCATCAGGATCTCATAGGCGGACTCCCGGTCCACGCTCTCCCGGTATTTCAGCTCAAACTCGCTCAGGGCGATCTCATCCCTGACGATGGACGCCTCCGCCGGGCCGATCAGACTCTGGGGCGGCAGGATGGCCGCCCGCTGCACCACGGCAGGGACGCCCTCCTCGTCCAGGAAGCTGACCAGGGCCTCCCCTACACCCAGCTCCTGCAGGGCCTGGGCCGTGTCAAAGGCGGGGTTTGCCCGGAACGCGCCGGCCGCCGCCCGGACTGTCTTCTGCTCGGCGGGGGTATAGGCCCGCAGCGCGTGCTGCACCCGGTTGGACAGCTGGGAGAGCACGTCCCCGGGGATGTCGGAGGGGCTCTGGGTCACGAAATAGATCCCCACCCCCTTGGAGCGGATCAGCCGGACCACCTGGGCCACCTTCTGGACCATGGCCTTGGCCGTCCCGTCAAAGAGCAGATGGGCCTCGTCGAAGAAGAAGACCACCCGGGGCTTTTTCACGTCCCCCACCTCGGGCAGGCGCTCGAACAGCTCCGTCATCATCCACAGCAGGAAGGTGGCGTACACGGTGGGGCTCTGGATCAGGCGGCGGCTGCTGAGAATGTTGATAAAGCCCCGGCCGTCCACATCCGTGCGCATCCAGTCCCGGATATCCAGGGCAGGCTCCCCGAAAAAGTCCTCGCCGCCCTCCTCTTCGAAGCGCAGCAGGGCCCGCTGGATGGCGCCCACGCTGGCGGCGGACACGTTGCCGTACAGAGTGGTAAACTCCGCCCGGTTGTCCCCCACGAACTGGAGCATGGCCCGCAGATCCTTCAGGTCCAGGAGCAGCAGCCCCTGCTCGTCGGCCACCTTGAACACGATGTCCAGCACCCCGGCCTGGATCTCCGTCAGGCCCAGGAGCCGGGCAAGCAGGGTGGGCCCCATCTGGGACACCGTCACCCGGACCGGGTGGCCCTCCTGGCCGAAGATATCCCAGAACCGGGTAGGATAGGCTTTCCACTCAAAATCCGGCAGCCCCAGCCGGGCCAGCCGGTCCCGCAGCTCCCCGTTCTCCTCTCCGGGCATACACATGCCCGACAGATCTCCCTTTACGTCCGCTAAAAATACGGGGACCCCCATGTCCGAAAAGGCCTCGGCCATCACCTTCATGGTGACGGTCTTGCCGGTGCCGGTGGCCCCGGCGATGAGCCCGTGCCGGTTGGCCATGGCGGGCTGGAGGACCAGCTCCTCCTCACCTTTGGCGATCAACGGTTTTCTGTCCTTGACCATAGCTCCTCCTGAAGAATATAGGATTTTTTCTCATTATAACACAGCTTTTTCCCTTCGACAACATGGAATCCTTTTCCGGCAAAAAACCGCAAATTTTTCTCGTCAAGCCGTTGCGCAGGCGGTCGGATTGTGGTATCATGAAGTTTACATAAGAATATTTGAACGGAGGACGCACAGATGGTCTTTTACTTTACCGGCACCGGCAACAGCCGCTACGCCGCTTCCATTATTTCCCGGATCACCGGGGATGAGCTGGTCAGTATGAACGAGGTGATCCGTCAGCGGATCACGGACCCCTATGTGGCCCGGTACGCCTTTTCGTCGGACCGGCCCTATGTGTTTGTAAGCCCCACCCACTGCTGGCATCTGCCACGGGTGGTGGAGCAATTTATCCGGGACAGCCGCTTTACCGGCAGCCGGCAGGCCTATTTCTATCTGACCTGCGGCGACAGCACCGGCGACGCCGCCCGCGGCGCCCAGGAGCTGTGCCGGGAGGTGGAGCTGGAGTTTATGGGTCTGTCCTCCTCCGTCATGCCGGAAAACTACATCGCCCTGTTCACCGTCCCCAGCCTGGACGACGCCCAGGGCATGATCCGGGCGGCCACCGCCCCCATCGAGAGCGCCGCCCGGCTGATCGACATCGGCAAGCCCATCGAGGACACCAACGGCGGCTCCCCGCTGGGGGTGCTGGGCTCCAGGTTCAATCCCCTGTTTTATAAGCTCTTTGTCAAGGATAAGAAATTCCGGGCCTCGGACGCCTGCACCGCCTGCGGCCTCTGTGAGCGGCTCTGCCCGGTGGCCAACATCAGCCTGGAGGAGGGCCGGCCCCGGTGGCACGGGCACTGTGTCCACTGCATGGCCTGCATCTCTGCCTGCCCCCAGAACGCCATCGAGTACGGGCTCAATTCCAAGGGCCAGCGGCGCTATTATCTCTCCGCTGAAGGCAGGCAGAAGGAAGGCTGATTTAAAATAAAGTGTGAATTTTCCCTTCTCCGGCAGATTTTACATCATTTTACGGAAGATGCCTATTGAGGGATCGGCCAAAATGTGTTAATCTTAAGAAAAACTTAAGGATTTCGGCCTTTCGCCAAGGCCGGCCTGCAGATCCGAGAGTGAGGGAACATTTTGAAAAAGAGAGTTATCTCCGCCGTCGTCCTGCTGACCATCACTTGTACCTGCGTCTTTCTGTCCGAGATCACCCGGGTGCTGTTTTTCGCCGCGGCGGGCATCGCCTGCGCCTATGAGCTGAGCCGGAACTTGGAAAAGCTGGAGATCTACTGCTGCGCCTGGGTGATGTATGTGTATATCGCCGCCCAGACCCTGCTGGCCTTCTTCCACGCGGCGCCCATCGCCTATATCGCCTGCTTTGCCAGCGGGGTGTATCTGGCCATGTTTTCCGGGATCCTGCACAAGAAGGTCTCCGGCAGCGGCGCGCTGTACACCGTGGCGGGCCTGGGCTATCCCTGCTTCCTCTTCGGCCTGCTGATGATGATCTGCGTCAGCGGCAGCTGGCTGGAATCCCTGGTCATCGGCAGCTTCGCTGCCTGGGTGTGCGACAGCTTTGCGCTGTTCGGCGGTATGCTCTTCGGCAAGCACAAGGTGGCCCCCCTGGTGAGCCCCAAAAAGACGGTGGAGGGCTGCATCTGCGGGGCTGCGTCCTCCTTCCTCACCGCCTGGGGGCTTTACGCTCTGGGATTCTTCCCGGAGCTGCCCCTGTCCTTCCTGATGATCACCACCCTGGTCTGTTCCTCGGTGGGCCAGATCGGGGACCTGGCCGAGTCGCTGCTGAAGCGGATGATCGGCGTGAAGGATTTCAGCAACCTGATCCCCGGCCACGGCGGCATGTTCGACCGGGCCGACAGCCTCCTGTTTTCCATCCCCATGGCGTTTATCTGCCTGACCATCGCAGGCTACGCCGTGTAGCTCCAAACCTAAAAATGGCTCTGTCTCTTTCGAGACAGAGCCATTTTTATAAGTGTGTGAATTACTCGTTGATGCCGATGACAACGCCGGAGCCAACGGTGCGGCCGCCCTCGCGGATAGCGAAGCGGAGGCCGTTCTCGATGGCGATGGGGGTGATCAGTTCCACGTCCATATCCACGTTATCGCCGGGCATGCACATCTCGGTGCCCTCGGGCAGGGTGATGACGCCGGTCACGTCGGTGGTACGGAAATAGAACTGGGGACGATAGTTGTTGAAGAACGGGGTGTGACGGCCGCCCTCTTCCTTGGTCAGCACGTACACCTGGCCCTTGAACTTGGTGTGGGGATGGATGCTCTTGGGAGCAGCCAGGACCTGGCCGCGCTCCACGGACTTCTTGTCGATGCCGCGCAGCAGGCAGCCCACGTTGTCGCCAGCCTCGGCGTACTCCAGGGTCTTGTGGAACATCTCGGTGCCGGTAACGGTGGTCTCGGTGCTCTCGTCCTTCAGGCCGACGATCTCGACCTTGTCGCCGATCTTCACGCGGCCACGCTCCACACGGCCGGTAACCACGGTGCCGCGGCCGGAGATGGTGAACACGTCCTCAATGGGCATCAGGAAGGGCAGGTCAGACTTACGGTCGGGAGTGGGGATCCAGGTGTCGACCGCGTCCATGAGCTCCTTGATGCAGGCATACTCGGGGGCGTTGGGATCGGTGGACTCGCTGACCAGCGCATTCAGAGCGCTGCCGCGGATGATGGGGGTGTCGTCGCCAGGGAAGCCGTAGAAGTCGAGCAGCTCGCGGACTTCCATCTCCACCAGCTCCAGCAGCTCCTCGTCGTCCACCTGGTCGCACTTGTTCAGGAAGACCAGCACGGAGGGCACGTTCACCTGACGGGCCAGCAGCAGGTGCTCACGAGTCTGGGCCATAGGGCCGTCGGAGGCGGCGATGACCAGGATCGCGCCGTCCATCTGAGCGGCGCCGGTGATCATGTTCTTGATATAGTCGGCGTGGCCCGGGCAGTCCACGTGGGCATAGTGCCGGTTCTCGGTCTCATACTCCACGTGAGCGGTGTTGATGGTAATGCCGCGCTCGCGCTCTTCGGGGGCCTTATCGATGGAAGAATAGTCGGTGTACTCGGCCTTGCCCTGGAAGGACAGGTACTTGGTGATGGCCGCGGTCAGCGTGGTCTTGCCATGGTCGATGTGGCCGATGGTGCCGATGTTGACATGGGGCTTGGTTCTGTTGTACATCTGTTTAGCCATGAGAGTTTCCTCCTAAAATAATAGTTTGTTTAAATCACATTCTGCCATAATTGAAACCCGTGCGACTGCTCACAAGGGATTCCTGCAAATTTTTCGGCAGCTCCACAAAGTGGCTGGGCTCCATGCTGTAGGTGGCCCGGCCCTGGGTCTTGCTGCGCAGGTCGGTGGCGTAGCCGAACATGGTGGAGAGCGGGACCGCGCACTCCACGATGGCCGCGCCGTTGTGGATATTGGAGCCCTGGATCTGGCCGCGGCGGGCGTTGATATCGCCCATCACGTCCCCCATGTACTCCTCCGGGGCGGTGACGACTACCTTCATAATGGGTTCCAGCAGCGTAGGCTCCGCCTTCAGACAGGCCTCCTTGAAGGCCATGCTGCCGCAGATCTTGAACGCCAGCTCGGAAGAGTCCACCTCGTGAAAGGAGCCGTCCAGCAGCGTGGCTTTCACGTCCACCACCTGGTAGCCCGCCAGCACGCCGGAGAGCATGGCTCCCTGGATGCCCTGGTCCACGCAGGGGATGAACTCCTTGGGAATGGCCCCGCCGGTGATCTTGTTGATGAACTCATAGCCTTTGCCGGGTTCGTTGGGCTCGATCATGAGCTTCACATGGGCAAACTGGCCTTTACCGCCGGTCTGCCGCACGTACCGGGTGTCGACCGTTGCGGCGCGCTTCACCGTCTCCTTATAGGAGACCTGGGGCTTGCCCACGTTGGCCTCGACCCGAAACTCTCTCAGGAGCCTGTCCACAATGATCTCCAGGTGCAGCTCACCCATGCCGGCGATGATGGTCTGGCCCGTCTCCGCGTCCGTATAGGTCTTAAAGGTGGGGTCTTCCTCCGCCAGCTTTTGCAGGGCAATAGCCATTTTTTCCTGGCCTGCCTTCGTCTTGGGCTCGATGGCCACACGGATGACAGGCTCCGGAAATTCCATGGATTCCAGGATGATCGGGTGCTTCTCGTCGCAGAGGGTATCGCCGGTGGTGGTGTTTTTCAGCCCCACCGCGGCGGCGATATCGCCGGACCAGACCTGCTCGATATCCTCTCTGTGGTTGGCGTGCATCTGAAGGATGCGCCCGAGGCGCTCCCGCTGACCTTTGGTGGAGTTCATCACCGTCTTGCCCGTCTCCACCGTGCCGGAATAGACCCGGAAGAAACTGAGCTTGCCCACATAGGGGTCGGTCATGATCTTGAAGGCCAGAGCCGAGAAGGGGGCCTCGTCGTCGGCCTCTCTCGTCTCGGTCTCCCCGGTCTTGGGATGGACGCCCTCGATGGCCGGAATGTCCAGCGGGGAGGGCATATAGTCCACGATAGCATCCAAGAGCTTCTGCACGCCCTTGTTTTTATAAGAGGTGCCGCAGGTCACGGGGACCATTTTCACCGCGACGGTGGCCCTTCTTATGGCGGCGCGGATCTGATCCGCAGAAATGTCATCTTCGCCGTTGAGATACTTTTCCATGATCTCTTCGTCGAAGTCGGACACCGCTTCCAGCAGTTTGTCACGGTATTCCCTGGCCAGGTCCATCATGTCCGCGGGGATCTCCTCGGTACGCATGTCCTTGCCAAGGTCATCGTAGTAAATGCGCGCATTCATATCCACCAGATCGACGATGCCCTCAAAGCTCTCTTCCTTGCCGATCGGCAGCTGCACGGGCACGGCGTTGCACTTGAGCCTGTCATGCACCATCTCCAGCACATGATAGAAGTCCGCCCCCATGATGTCCATCTTGTTGACGTAGATCATCCGGGGCACGTGATAGTGCTCTGCCTGCCGCCAGACCGTCTCCGACTGGGGCTCCACGCCGCCCTTGGCGCACAGGACAGTCACGCAGCCGTCCAGCACCCGCAGGGAGCGCTCCACCTCGGCGGTGAAGTCCACATGGCCCGGCGTGTCGATGATGTTGATGCGGGTGTCCCGCCAGAAACAGGTGGTGGCGGCGGAGGTGATGGTGATGCCGCGCTCCTGCTCCTGCTCCATCCAGTCCATGGTGGCGGTGCCCTCGTGGGTCTCGCCGAGCTTGTAGTTTACGCCGGTATAGAACAGGATCCGCTCGGTCGTGGTGGTCTTGCCGGCGTCGATATGGGCCATAATGCCGATATTGCGTGTTTTTTCAAGTGAATATTTCCTGGGCATGCTGAAAAACTCCTGGGCGGTTTACCATCTGAAGTGCGCGAACGCCTTGTTGGCTTCCGCGTTTTTGTGCATATCCTCGCGCTTTTTCACAGAGGCGCCGAGGTTGTTGCTTGCGTCCATGATCTCGGCGGCCAGCCGCTCTTTCATGGTCTTTTCACTCCGCTTGCGGGAGTAATCCACCAGCCAGCGCAGAGCCAGTGTCTGCCGGCGGGCGGGCCTGACCTCGATAGGCACCTGGTAGGTGGCGCCGCCGACACGGCGGGCCTTGACCTCCAGGGAGGGCATGATGTTGTTCATCGCGTCGGTGAAGACATCCAAGGGCTCCTTGCTGGTCTTCTCCTTGATGATGTCAAAGGCGCCGTAAACGACCTTCTGTGCAACACCCTTCTTGCCGTCGAGCATAACGCCGTTGATGAGCTTGGTCACCAGCACGCTGTTATACAGAGGATCAGGCAGAATTTCTCTCTTGGGGACATTACCTCTTCTGGGCACGTCGCTTCCCTCCTTCATTAAAAAATGGATTCACAGGTACTCAGACGCAGTTCCTGCGCCCGTCTGCGCCCCGAGGTTTATCCGCCTGCCCCCGAAAGGGGCTATCGGTAAACGACAGGGCAATCAAAGTCTTGCCGCTGCTGTCTTGATTACTTCTTCTTGGCAGCCTTGGGCCGCTTGGCACCGTACTTGGAACGGGCCTGCATACGCCCGCTGACGCCCTGGGCGTCCAGCGTGCCGCGGATGATGTGGTAACGGACGCCGGGAAGATCCTTCACACGGCCGCCGCGGATCATCACCACGGAGTGCTCCTGCAGGTTGTGGCCGATGCCGGGGATGTAAGCGGTGACTTCAAAACCATTGGTCAGACGGACACGGGCGATCTTACGCAGAGCGGAGTTCGGCTTCTTGGGAGTAGAGGTACGGACCGCGGTGCAAACGCCACGCTTTTGAGGAGAGCTCAGGTTGGTCTCACGGTTCTTCAGGGTGTTCAGGCCCTTCTGCATAGCGGGAGACGTGGACTTGTACGCCACCTTTTCTCTGCCTTTTCTCACCAGTTGGTTGAATGTCGGCATTGTATTCCTCCTTTCTCAAAGATTTATATAAAAAACCTTGAAATTTCAAGGCTTTTTATCAAATTCCGCCGCAGGGCGCACTAACTCCGCCGTGCGCCCACGCAATTGATGATTTTAGCATATTGGACAAATTTAGTCAAGGATTTTTGTGAAATAAATTTAGAAACTTCTCTTTTCCGGGACAGGAAAAAGGGGCCGTTCGGCCCCTTTTGAGCGTGTCGCTAAAGTCGACACGCTTCAAATGCGACCCGCTATGCTGGGCTCGCATTTGAGGAACTCGCGCTCATCGCGCTTCGCTTGGTCGGCGCGAGGGCTCACTTTGTTCGCCTCAGGGTGTTTTTGAGGCGGCAAAGCTGCCTCAAAAACAAATTAAATTCTTTCTTCGCTACTCCGCGGTGAAGACAATGAAACTTTGTCTACAATCTGAAAAAGGGGCCGTTCGGCCCCTTTTTCGTTTTCTTGTATTTTCCCGACCGGGATTTATAAGGCGTTGGACTTGTTCACCAGCGCGGTCAGATCCACGTACTCCTCGGGAGCCTCGGCGATGGACTCGTCGGTCTCCTCCTCGAACTCCCGGTAGATGGACAGGCCGGACCCGGCGGGGATCAGCTTGCCGATGATGACGTTCTCCTTCAGGCCCACCAGCCGGTCCACCTTGCCCTTGATGGCGGCGTCGGTGAGGACCTTGGTGGTCTCCTGGAAGGAGGCGGCGGACATCCAGCTGTCCGTAGCCAAGGACGCCTTGGTGATGCCCATCAGGAGCTGGGTGTAGGTGGCATGGGTCAGGCCCTCTTCCCCGGCGGCCAGGCGCTCGTCGATGCGCTTGTTGGCAGCCTTCACCTGGGCGATATCCACCGTGGCGCCGGAGAGCAGATCGGTGCTGCCCGCGTCCTCTACGCGGACCTTGCGCATCATCTGGCGCACAATGACCTCGATGTGCTTGTCGTTGATGTCCACGCCCTGCTGGCGGTACACCTTCTGCACCTCGCTGGTGATATAGCTGCGCACGCCCTGGCGGCCGAACTCGTCGTCGTTGATGCCGCGGATGCGGAGCACGTCGTGGGGGTTCAGCGCGCCGGAGGTCAGCTCCTGGCCCCGGTCCACATGGTCCCCGTTGTGCACCAGGATGCCCGCGGAGTGGGGCACCGTGTACACCACGGTCTCCCCTTCGGCCTCGTTCATGACGGTGATGGAGTACATCACGCCCTTCTTGGCCTCCTCGATGCTGACGGTGCCGGAGATCTCGGACAGGACGGCCATTCTCTTGGGCCGCCGGGCCTCGAACAGCTCTTCCACACGGGGCAGGCCCTGGGTAATATCGTCGCCGGCGACACCGCCGGTGTGGAAGGTACGCATGGTCAGCTGGGTGCCCGGCTCACCGATGGACTGGGCGGCGATGACGCCCACGGCCTCGCCCGCGTTCACCGGGCGGCCGATGGCCAGGTTGATGCCGTAGCACTTGGCGCAGACGCCGGTGCCGGCTTCGCAGGTCATGACGCTGCGGATATAGGCCTTGTGGATGCCGTGGGCCTCCAGCACCGCCGCGTCTTCGGGCATGAGCATGTGGTCGGTATCATACAGCAGCTCGCCGGTGGCCGGGTCGGTGATGGGGGCGGCGGGGAACCGGCCGTGGATGGCGGTGCCGAAGTCCTCCACCAGCTGGCCCCGGTCGTACACCGCGGCGGCCCAGACGCCTTCCGTGGTGCCGCAGTCCTTCTCCCGGATGATCACGTCCTGGCACACGTCCACCATACGCCGGGTCAGATACCCGGAGTCGGCGGTACGCAGGGCGGTATCGGCCATGCCCTTCCGGGCGCCTCGGGTGGAGATGAAGTACTCCAGCACAGACAGGCCCTCACGGAAGTTGGACTTGATGGGGATCTCAATGGTTTTGCCGGAGGTATTGGCCATCAGGCCGCGCATACCGGCCAGCTGGCGGATCTGGTTCATGGAGCCGCGGGCGCCGGAGTTGGCCATCATGTAGATGGGGTTATACTCGTCCAGGCAGTTCTGCAGGGCGTCGGTGACCTCCTTGGTGGTCTTTTCCCACTCGGACACCACCAGGCGGTAGCGCTCGTCGTCGGTGATGAAGCCGCGCTTGTACTGCCGCTCGATGTTGACGACCTCCTGCTCGGTGGCGTGGATCAGCTCCTGCTTGGCGCTGGGCACCGTCATGTCCGCCACAGAGATGGTGATGGCGCCCTTGGTGGAGTACTTATAACCCATGGCCTTGATGCTGTCCAGCACCTCGGCGGAGATGGTAAAGCCGTATTTCTTGATGCAGCGGTCGATGATATCGCCCAGCTGCTTCTTGCCCACCTGGAAGCTGATCTCCTGGTCAAAGGCGTGCTCGGGGTCGTTCCGGTCCACATAGCCCAGGTCCTGGGGGATAGGCTCGTTGAAGATGATCCGGCCCACGGTGGTGGTGATCATCTTTTTGATCTCCACGCCCCGGACGGTCTTGGTGACCCGCAGGCGGATGGGGGCGTGCAGGCCCACATCGCCCTCGTTGTAGGCCATGATGGCCTCGTTGGCGTCCCGGTAAGCCAGGGTGGGCTTATAGGTGGCGGGCTTCAGGTGCTCGTTCTGGGCCTTCAGGTTGGCGGCATACAGATCGTCGCCGTCCACAAGGGCCCCGGCCTCCAGGCCGGTGTCCCCCGGGTCGTCCACGATCAGCCGCTCCGCGCCCTTCTCGGCCTTGCCGATGCGCATCATGGTCAGATAGTAGGAGCCGAGGATCATGTCCTGGGTAGGCACGGTGACCGGGTGCCCGTCCTGGGGACGGAGCAGGTTGTTGGCCGAGAGCATCAGCACCCGGGCCTCGGCCTGGGCCTCTGCGGACAGGGGCACGTGGATGGCCATCTGGTCGCCGTCAAAGTCGGCGTTGTAGGCGGTGCAGACCAGGGGGTGCAGCCGCAGGGCCCGGCCCTCCACCAGGATGGGCTCGAAGGCCTGGATGCCCAGGCGGTGCAGCGTGGGGGCCCGGTTGAGCAGCACAGGGTGCTCCTTGATCACGTCCTCCAGCGCGTCCCAGACCTCGGTGCGCTGCTTATCCACCATCTTTTTGGCGGACTTGATGTTGTTGGCCACGCCGTCCTCCACCAGCTTCTTCATAACGAAGGGGCGGAACAGCTCGATGGCCATCTCCTTGGGCACGCCGCACTGGTAGATCTTCAGGTCGGGGCCCACCACGATGACGGACCGGCCGGAGTAGTCCA
>CANRHH010000016.1 GCA_947630375.1 uncultured Oscillospiraceae bacterium
GCCTTTTCCCTAACTTTCCCTCTCATAGGTATAGAAATGGAGCTGTAGTGAAACTTGACGTTTCGCTACAGCCCCTTAAAGTCTTTACCAGTGCCCCCGGCAGAGCAGGCGCTCGGCGGCGAAGGTAAGGGCCGTGGTGGCGATATTGGAAAAGAGGAAGGCCCGGAGGAGCCCTTTGGGCCGCGCCGCCTTCTTTTCAAACAGGAAATACACAAAGCTCTCCGTGAGCACCGTCAGGGCCAGGTAGCCTCCGCCGACGATCCAGGAGGGCCAGTGGTCCGCCTGCTTTTGCAGGGCCTCCGCGAGGCTGTACCCCATGGTCATGGGCTCCAGAGACAGGAACAGATAGGGGGCCAGGAACGAGACCAGGTTGGCGGCGCACACCGCCAGAAAGACCCGGGGCCGCAGCGCCCGGTCCAGGCAGCGGCCGATCCAGACCGTCTCGATCAGCACCGTGGCGGCGGCCACCCAGGGCAATACGTCCACCGGCCGGGTCTCGGAGACCCAAATCCAGGAGGAATTGGCCCAGGCCGTCAAGCGGAACAGGGGCAGCAGCAGGAAAACCAGCGCCGCCGTCACAAAAGGCTTTTCTCTTTGCATATCCGTCCCTCCTTTTTCTTCCATTCTACTCCGGGCATATAAAAAGCGCAACTTAAGAAATCTTGAGCCGCGCTTTTCGTTACTTCTTATGCTTCCGGCAGCTGGCGCAGTCCCCGGTGCAGCCGGAGCAGCCGCCGCCTCCCCGGCGCAGGCGCCGGGCCGCCAGCCACACACAGGCCAGCAGCGCCGCCAGCACCAGCACGTCCCCGATGCTCACAGCAGCAGCGCCCCCACGTGATACACCAGGCAGGCGCAGACCCAGGCCACGGCGCACTGCATGATCACCACGCCCAAGGTCTTCCAGCGGCTGTTCAGCTCCCGCCGGATGGTGGCCACGGCGGCCACACAGGGGGTGTACAGCAGGGTGAACACCAAAAAGCTCACCGCCGTCAGGGGCGTGAACACGGTGCCCAGGGCCCCGCCCAGCTCCGCCACGCTGGTGCCCAGCAGCACCGCTAACGTGGAGACCACCGCCTCCTTGGCGGAGAAGCCGGAGATCAGCGCCGTGACCATCCGCCAGTCGGCAAAGCCCAGGGGCGCGAAGATGGGGGCGATCAGCCGCCCCACCAGGGCCAGCAGGCTCTGGGCGCTGTCGGAGACCACGTTCAGGCGGGTATCAAAGGTCTGGAGGAACCAGATGATGATGGTCGCCAGGAAGATCACCGTAAAGGCCCGCTCGATAAAGTCCTCCGCCTTTTCCCACAGCAGCAGCCCCACGCTCTTGGCCGAGGGCATCCGGTAGTTGGGCAGCTCCATCACGAAGGGCACGGGATTGCCCCGGAAAGCCGTATTTTTCAGCACCAGGGCCACAAAGATCCCCACCAGGATCCCGAATATGTACAGCGCCGTCATGGCCAGGCCCCCGTGGCCCGGGAAAAAGGCGGCGGCAAACACCGCGTAAATGGGGATCTTAGCCGAGCAGCTCATATACGGCGTCAGCAGGATGGTCATTTTCCGGTCCCGGTCCGAGGAGACGGTGCGGGTGGCCATGATGGCGGGCACCGAGCAGCCGAAACCGATCAGCATGGGCACCAGGCTCCGGCCGGACAGGCCGATGCGCCGCAGCAGCTTGTCCATCACGAAGGCCACCCGGGCCATGTAGCCCGTATCCTCCAAAATGGACAGGAAGAAAAACAGCGTCACGATGATGGGCAGGAAGGACAGCACGCTCCCCACCCCGGCAAAGACCCCGTCCACCACCAGGCTCCGGACCACCGGGTTGATGCCGTAATCCCGCAGCCCCGCGTCCACCGCCAGGGTCAGCTTGTCGATGGCAGCCCCCAACAGGTCCGACAGGCCCGTGCCGATCACATTGAAGGTCAGGCAAAAGATCAGCAGCATGATGCCGAAGAACACCGGCAGGGCGGTGTATTTGCCGGTGAGGATCCGGTCCATCCGCACAGAGCGCCTGTGCTCCCGGCTCTCGTGGGCCTTCACCACCGACCGGGCCACGGCCTTCTCGATAAAGCTGTAGCGCATGTCCGCTAAAGCGGCGTTCCGGTCCAATCCCGTCTCCGCCTCCATCTGGACGATGCAGTGCTCCAGCAGCTCCTTCTCGTTCTGGTCCAGCTCCAGGCGCTCCGCCATGTCCCCGTCGCCCTCGATGAGCTTGACGGTGCAGAAGCGGGAGGGCAGACCCAGCCGGTCCGCGTGGTCCTGGATCAGGTGGATAACCGCGTGCACGCAGCGGTGCACCGGCGAGTCCTCGGCGCAGAAGTCCGTCACCTTGGGCAGCGTCCGGTTCCTGGCCGCCTGGATCACCTGGTCCACCAGCTCTGACACGCCCTCCCCTTTCGCCGCGCTGATAGGCACCACCGGCACCCCCAGCAGGCGGCTCAGCAGCGGCACGTCCACCGTGCCCCCGTTGGCGTAGACCTCGTCCATCATGTTCAGGGCCAGCACCGTGGGGATCTTCAGCTGTAACAGCTGCAAGGTCAGATACAGGTTCCGCTCGATGTTGGTGGCGTCCACAATGTTGATAAGCGCGTCGGGCTTGTTCTCCAGGATATAGTCCCGGGAGACGATCTCCTCCTGGGTATAGGTCCGCAGGGAATAGATCCCCGGCAGGTCCACCACGGAGCAGTTTTTCCGGTCCCGGATCTCCCCGATCTTCTGATCCACCGTCACCCCCGGGAAGTTGCCCACCCGCTGGTTGGCGCCGGTGAGGGCGTTAAAGAGGGTGGTCTTGCCGCAGTTCTGGTTGCCGATGAGCGCGAAAATCATGGCTTCTCCTCCCGCACCTCGATCTTTCTGGCGTCGTCCACCCGGATCGTCAGCTCATAGCCCCGGACCCGGATCTCGATCGGGTCCCCCATAGGGGCCGTCTTCTGCAGGGTCACCCGCGTGCGGGGAATGAGCCCCATATCCAGCAGGCGGCAGCGGAGGGGCCCGTCTCCGCCTACGGTCAATATCGTGCCGGACTGGCCCGGTTTCAGTTGATCCAAAGTCATGCACATTCCTCGATCCGTTTACAACTTTTCAGGCTTTTTCTGTTATAGCACGGCGCCGGGGACCTGTCAACCGACGGCCGTACTTTCTGCCTTACTATTTTATATTTTTTCCACATAGCGCCGCACATAGTCGGCAAAACGGCGGGTGGCGGGGCCGGCCTTGCTGCCCGCGGCGATGGCCAGGCCGATGGTGCGCTTGGCCTCCGGGATCAGCGGCAGCACCAGCAGCCGGTCGTGCCGGCCCTTCAGCAGCAGCTCCGGCATGATGCTCATGCCCAGGCCCTGCTCCACCATGGCGATGATGGCATAGTCGTCTTTGGTGTAGAAGCGGACGTTGGGCTTGACCCCCGCCGCCTCCAAGGCCCGGCGGGCGTCGTGGTCCGAGCTCTGCAGGAGGCTGATAAAGGGCTCCGTCTCGCATTCGGTGAGGGGGAACTTGGGATAGCTGGCAAAGCGGCTGTCCTCCGGCAGGATGGCCAGCAGCCGGTCCTCCATCAGGGGGATGCACTCGCAGTCCAGGCCGCAGGGCATGTTCACAAAGCCGATGTCCACACTCCCGTCGGAGAGCCACTGCTCCACATCGTGATAGTCCCCGTTGAGGAGCTTGAAGGCCACCTTGGGGTAGTCCGCCTGGAACTCCTTGAGCACCCCCGGCAGCCAGTGGACCGCCACAGAGGTGAAGGCCCCGATGCGCACGGTGCCGGCCTCCAGCCCCCGGATGGAGGCGGCCACCTGCTCCAACTGCTCGGCGCTGTTCAAAAGCCCCCGCACCGCGGGCAGCAGCCGCTCTCCCTCGGCGGTGAGCTTCACCCCCGCCCGGCCCCGCTTCAGCACCGCGAAGCCCAGCTCCTCCTCTAAAGCCTCCATGCTGTGGCTTACGGCGGACTGGGTGCAGCCCAGGACCTGGGCCGCCCGGGTCAGGCTCTCCTGCTCCACCACCGCCATCAGCGTCTCCCATCTGGACAGTTTCATGCCGCGCTCCCTACTATGAACAAAATTCATCTTGCCATGAGCAAAATTAGATTCTTTTATATTATACCTGAAAAAAAGACGATTTCAAGCCTCTGGGAGGATTTTTGCTCTTGTTTTAAAATTTTTTAACTATATAATCGAACTATCAGCTTGTAGACAAAGTTTCATCGTTTTCGCGCGGAGCAGCGAAGAAAGAATTAAATCTGTTTTTGAGGCAGCTTTGCCGCCTCAAAAACACCCTGAGCCGCATGTCGTCGGCAGAAGTTCCTCGCATTCGCTTCCCCGTAAACGGGAAAGCTCATTTGCTCCACTCTGCCTCCTCTCAAAACCAAAGCACATGCTTTGGTTTTGGTAAGGAAGAACAAGGCTGTCTGCCGATTTGGCGGGCCTTGGACCGCTAAATGGCTTTACAGCCTTGTTCTGACGCCGCGCCGACCAAGCGAAGCGCGATAAGCGCGAGTATCAAATGCGAGCCCAGCGCAGCGGGTCGCATTTGAAGCGTGCCGACTTTGTCGACACGCTCAACTATCCCAATTTCAGAAAAGAGAGGATCCCTTCTATGACAAGCGCAAGCATCTGCATCTTAGCGGCGATCATCGTATACCTGGTAGGTATGCTGGCCATCGGCGCGGTGTACTCCAAAGGCAACAACAACTCCAGCGACTTCTATCTGGGCGGCCGGCGCCTGGGCCCCATTGTGGTGGCCATGAGCACCGAAGCCTCGGACATGAGCAGCTGGCTTTTGATGGGTGTGCCGGGCCTGGCCTATTTCTGCGGCCTGGCGGACGCCACCTGGACGGTCATCGGCCTGGCCGTGGGTACTTACCTGAACTGGCTCATCGTGGCCAAGCGCCTGCGGCGCTACTCCGCCCGGGTCAACGCCATCACCATCCCGGACTTTTTCTCCCACCGCTACCGGGACGAGAGCGGCCTGATCGAGGGCATCGCGGCGGTGATCATCATCATCTTTTTCGTGCCCTACACCGCCTCCGGCTTTGCCGCCTGCGGCAAGCTGTTCACCAACCTGTTTGACATCAACTATATGGTGGCCATGCTGATCAGCGCGGCGGTGATCGTGGGCTACTGCGCCATGGGCGGTTTCATGGCCGCCTCCGTCACCAGCCTGATCCAGAGCATCGTCATGAGCGTGGCCCTGGTGGTCATCCTGGTGTTCGGGATCCACACGGCCGGCGGCTGGAGCGCCGTGGTAGCCAACGCCAAGACCGTGCCCGGCTACCTGAGCCTGACTTCCAGCACCAACATTCTCTCCACCGCCCCCGGCAAATACGGCTTTATCGCCATCTGCTCCACCTTGGCCTGGGGCCTGGGCTACTGCGGCATGCCCCACATCCTCAACCACTTTATGGCCATCAACGACGAGGAGAAGCTGTCTGTCTCCCGTCGGATCGGCAGCATCTGGGTGGTCATCTCCATGAGCATTGCAATCATCGTGGGCGTGGTAGGCTTCGCCATGAGCAGCAACGGTTCCATCGCCCCCTTTGACAGCTCCTCCGCTGCCGAGGCCATTTTGGTGCGCATCTCCTCCCTGATGAGCAGCTACGGCATTCTCCCCGCCCTGGTCGCGGGCCTGGTGCTGGCCGGGATCCTGGCCTCCACCATGTCCACTGCCGACGCCCAGCTGCTGGCCTCCGCCTCCAGCATCTCCCACAACCTGCTCCAGGGCGTGTTCCACCTGAAGCTCTCCAACGCCCAGGAGATGTTCATCGCCCGCATCACGGTGCTGGTGGTGGCCCTGGCGGGCGTGTTCCTGGCCCGGGACCCCAACAGCTCGGTTTTCGGCATCGTGTCCTTTGCCTGGGCAGGCTTCGGCGCCTCCTTCGGGCCCGTGATGCTCATGGCTCTGTTCTGGAAGCGCTCTAACCGCTACGGCGCGCTGGCCGGCATGGTCTCCGGCGGGGCGGTAGTGTTTATCTGGAAATACCTGGTGCGCCCCATGGGCGGCGCCTGGGATATCTACGAGCTGCTGCCCGCCTTCCTGGTGGCCTGCGCGGCCATCGTCCTGGTGAGCCTGCTCACCAAGGCCCCCGCGAAAGAGATCACCGATGAGTTTGAGAGCATCTGAAGAAACCTTTTACAAAGGGGCTCCCCCCTGCACGGGGGAGCCCCTTTTTTGCCTCGAATACGGCGGGGTGTTCTATTTTGAGAACCAGCGCATGATAAAGGACCCCCCGGCGCGGGATCGCGCCGGAGGGTCGTCTTGCTTTGCTTGTTTTGCTTACTCCGCTGCCGCCACAGTGACCTTGCCGCCGAAGGTGACGATGATCTTCCGGGGGCAGATCTCCGCGCAGTGGCCGCAGCCGGTGCACTTGGCCGGGTCCACTTCCGCCAGGAAGTCCCGCACCATGATGGCCGAGGCGGGGCACTCCCGCATACAGCGCATACAGCCGATGCAGCCGTAGTCGCACATCTTCATGACCTTGGCGCCCTTGTCCCGGTTGGAGCAGGCGGGCATGATCTTCTGGCTCTCGGGAATCAGCTTGATGATGCTCTTGGGGCAGGCCTCGGCACAGGCGCCGCAACCCACGCACTTGGACCGGTCCACCTTGGCCACGCCGTCCACGATGTGGATGGCGTCAAACTGGCAGGCGCGGGTGCAGTTGCCCAGGCCGATGCAGGCGAAAGTGCAGGTCTTGTTGCTCTTGCCGCCGAAGAGCATGGCGGCCCGGCAGTCCACAGGGCCGGTGTAGTTGAAGCGCTTTTCCGCGTGGCCCTCGGTGCCCGAGCAGGGCACAAAGGCCACCATTTTCTCCGCCGCGTCCGCGGACACGCCCATGATCTCGGCGATCTTGGCCGCCGCCTCGGGGCCGCCGGCCACACAGCGGTTGGTGGGCGCTTCGCCTGCCGCCACAGCGGCGGCGTAGCCGTCACAGCCGGGGAAGCCGCAGCCGCCGCAGTTGGCGCCGGCCAGGCAGGCCCGGACGGCCTCCTGCTTGGGGTCCACTTCTACATAGAAGATCTTGGAGGCATAGGCCAGCACGGCGCCGAACACGCCGCCTAAGATGCCCAGGACCAGAATAGAATATACGATCGTCATTTTTCCGGCCCTCCCTTACCCGAAGATCTGCATCCCGCTGAAGCCCATGAAGGCCAGGGCCAGCAGGCCGGCGGAGACCAGGCAGATGGGGAAGCCCTCGAAGCACTCGGGGTACTCGGAGAAGGCCACCCGCTCCCGGACGCTGGCGAACAGGACGATCGCCAGCATGAAGCCCAGGCCGCCGGTGATGCCGTAGACCACGGACTCGATGAAGTTATAGTTGTTCTGCACGTTCAGCAGCACCACGCCCAGCACCGCGCAGTTGGTGGTGATCAGAGGCAAATAGATGCCCAGGGCGGAGTACAGCGAGGGGACGGACTTCTTCAGGAACATCTCCACAAACTGCACCAGAGAGGCGATGACCAGGATGAAGGCCAGGGTCTGCAGGAACTCCAGGCCCAGCGGCACTAAGATGAACTGGTCGATCACCCAGCAGATGGCGGAAGCCAGGCCCATGACAAAGACCACGGCCAGGCCCATGCCGGCGGCGGTGTCCACCTTGCTGGAGCAGCCCAGGAAGGGACAGCAGCCCAGGAACTGGGAGAAGATGAAGTTGTTGATGAGAATCGCGCCCAGGGAGATCGAAAGGATATTGGTCAGCATACCGTTTCCTCCTTATCCGCTTGCGCGGCTTTTTCCGCCGCCGCTTTCTTCTTGGCGGAGCGCTTGAGGGCATACTGCATCAGGGCGATCAGCAGCCCTAAGGTGATAAATCCGCCGAAGGGCAGGGTCAGGATGGAGGCGCCGAAGTCCTCCGGGAAGATCTGGATGCCGGCGCCGGTGCCGTCTAAGGTGAAGCGGAAGCCGTTGGCGATGTCGATCAGGCCGCCGCCGAAGCGCCCGCTGCCCAGCAGCTCCCGGACCACGCACATGATGATCAGCACGCAGGTGTAGCCCAAGCCCTGAAAGACGCCGTCAAAGAAGGAAGCGCCCACGCTGTTCTTCTGGCAGAAGGCCTCGGCCCGGCCGATGATGATGCAGTTGACCACGATCAGGGGGATGAACACGCCCAGCGCGTCGCTGAGGGCGGGTATGTAGGCTTTGAGCAGCAGGTCCACGATGGTGACGAAGCCGGCGATGATGACCACGAAGATGGCCAGCCGGATCTCGTTGGGGATGATCTTGCGGATGGCGGAGACCACCACATTGCAGCAGGTGAGGATGATGAGCACCGACAGGCCCATGCCCACGCCGTTGAACAGGGTGGTGGTGATGGCCATGGTGGCGCACATGCCGATCAGCTGCACTAAAACGGGGTTGTTGGTGATCAGGCCCTCTTTAAATTGTTTCTTGATGTTCATTCAGCCTATCCTCCTTAACCCAGGGATTCCACCGCGCGGATGGCCGTGCCGGTGGCGGCGGCCACGGAGCGGGACGTGATCGTGGCGCCGGCCAGCGCGTCGATCGTGCCGCCCATCTTGGTGATGGCCACGTTCTCATCCGCGCCTACGAACTGGGCCCGCCAGTTGACGCCCTTTTCGGAGCTGCTGGCGGCGTTGGCGCCCAGGCCGGAGGTCTCGGAATGCTTGATGATGGAGATGCCGGTGCACTTATAGTCGTTGTCCACGCCCACAGCCATGGTGATGCTGCCCTGGGCGCCGGAGAAGGTGGTGGTGACCACATAGCCTGCGCCGTTGGTGCAGCGGTTGATCAGATCCACCGTGGGGAAGGCCGCCTGATCGAAGGAGACCTCCTCATAGCCGTCGGAGGCCAGCACCGCCTGGTAGGCCCGCTCGGTCTTGATGCGGTTCTGCTCATCGATGCGCTGGTAGGTGACCTCGTTGACCACGCCTAAAATGCCGGCGGTGATGGCGCAGACCAGGAACAAAATCAGGGTCAGCTTCAGAATCTTGTTCATTTCGCCGCCTCCTTTGCCGCTTTCTTCTCCGCCTTCATGGCCTCGATATCCTCCTTGGAGATGCCGAACTGGTACCGGTGGAAAGCTTTATCGATGGCCCAGGAGCAGAGGTTCATGATCAGGATGGCGTAGGTGGTGCCCTCGGGGAAGCCGCCGAAATAGCGGATCAGCACCGTCAGGGCGCCGCAGCCCACGCCGAATAGCAGCTGGCCGTTGAGGGTGACCGGGCTGGTGGCGTAGTCGGTGGCCATGAAGACGGCCCCCATGACCAGGCCGCCGGCGAGCACGTTGTACACCGCCCACTCCACATGGCCGAAGCCCTGGCCGCCGAAGATCAGCGTCAGCACCGCCACCGTGCCGATGAAGGCGGTGGGGATGCGCCAGGAGATGACCTTGCGGATCAGCAGATAGGCAAAGCCCACAAGCAGGGCCAGGGTGCTGATCTCGCCGATGCAGCCGGGGATGGTCCCTAAGAACATGGACTTCATATTGATATAGGCGGGCAGAGCCCCCTCGTCATACAGGAAGCCCAGAGGGGTGGCGGAAGTGACCCCGTCGATCCCGGCCAGGGAGCCGGGGACGGCGTACTGGCCCATGAGCAGCGCGTAGGAGGCCAGCAGGAAGGCCCGGGCCGCCAGGGCCGGGTTCAGGAAGTTCTTGCCGATGCCGCCGTAGAGCTGCTTGACCACCACGATGGCGAAGAAGGTGCCGATGACGGGCAGCCACAGGGGCGCCGTGGGGGGCAGGGTCATGGCCAGGAGCATGCCGGTGACGCAGGCGGACAGATCGTGGATGCTGGAGGGCTTCTTCAGCAGCTTCCGGTATCCCCACTCGAAGAACACCGCGGAGGCCATAGACACGGCCACCAGCGCCAGCGGATAGAAGCCGAACTGCCACACGGCCACCGCCAGAGCGGGCAGCAGGGCGATCATCACATCCAGCATGATGCGGCGGGTATCGGTCTTGGTACGGACCTGAGGCTGATACGCTACATCCAGCACGATCCTCTCTTTATTCTCGCTCATACCTTCACCTCCTTGGCCGCCTGGGCCTCGGCCTTGGCCTTCTCGGCAAAGGCCCGGGCCTGGAACATGAGCTTGGCGGTCTTAAATGCGTGGGTCAGAGGCATCCGGGCGGGACAGTTGAAGGAGCAGCTGCCGCACTCGAAGCAGTCCTGAATGTGGTACTTCTCCATGTTGTCAAAATCGCCCTTGCTGTAGTACATGTACATGAAGACCGGCTCTAAGTTCATGGGGCAGACGGTGATGCACTTGCCGCAGCGGATGCAGTTGGGGTGCTCCACATGCCGGTCCTCCTCCTCGGTGAAGAAGAGGACGCCGGAGGTGCCCTTGATGTTGGGCGCGTCAAAGCTGGTGGCGCAGATGCCCATCATGGGGCCGCCCAGCACGATCTTCCGGGGCGTCTTCACAAAGCCGCCGCACTGCTCGGCCAGATAGCCGAAGGGGGTGCCCACCCGGGTCAGGCCGTTGACCGGGGCCTTGATGGCGCTGCCGCCCACGGTGACGATCCGGTCGATCACCGGCCGGCCCTCGTAGCAGGCCTGGTAGACGGCATAGCAGGTCCGGGTGCTGACCACGTTGCAGCCCACGCCGGAGGGCAGTCCGCCGGGCTTGACCTCCCGGCCGGTGACGGCCTTGACCTGCATCTTCTCGGCGCCCTGGGGGTACTTGACCTCCTCGGGGACGATCTCGATGCCGTACTTCTCCGGATGCAGGGAGTTGAGCAGGTCGATGGCGTCCTGCTTGTTCTTCTCGATGCCGTAATAGGCTTTTTCCACGCAGCTGGCGATGCGCACCAGCTGGATGCCCTTGAGCAGCTGCTCCGGGTAGTTGAGCATGGTCAGGTGGTCGCCGTTCAGGTAGGGCTCGCACTCGGCGCCGTTGATGATCAGCTTATCCACCTTGCCGATGCCGCCGCGGATCTTGAAGGCCGTGGGGAACATGGCGCCGCCCATACCGACCACGCCCGCCTCACGGATCCGGTCCAGAATGGCGTCCGGGTCCACCAGCTGTTCCCGGGTCAGCGGGGGCATATCCTCGCAGGGGGTATCCTGGTAGTCGTTTTCAATGACCACCGACAGGATCATATCCCCCAAGGGATGGGGCCGGGGTTCCACCGCCACCACCTTGCCGGACACGGAAGCGTGCACCGGCGCGGAGACGGGGGCGGGGTTTTCTCCGATCTTCTGACCCATTTTCACATAGTCCCCTACCTGCACCAGAGGCTTACAGGGGGCGCCTATATGCTGGGCCATGGGGATCACAACCTGAGGCGGCGGAGCGATCACCGTGATGGGGACCTGGGGCGCCTTCATGTAGTTGGGATGCACGCCGCCTTTAAACGTATGGGGCATAAGCTTCACCTCGATCTAATCTTCTCGACTTCTTTTTCCGGCAAAAAAGGCCCTCCGCGCCGGCTGTACGCGGGCAGCCCTTCTGCCGGGATTATATGAATGAATTGTAACACATTATGTAATACCTTGTCCAGCAGATTTGACAAAAAATTGTAGTAGTTTCACGATAACTTCTTAACATTCCTGTCAACGATTTGTCAAATATGCTGTATTCTTCCCCCATACCCAAAAACCGGCTGTGATAAAAAATTCACGTTTCTCCCGGCAGGAAAAGAGGAAAAAATACCCCCTGCTCCGGGCGCGCCCGGAGCAGGGGGAGATCTGTCTATAAGAGCAGGTACAGGCTGAACAGCAGCGCCAGCAGGAAGAACAGGCCGATCCCGCCAAGGAGAAGGACCTTGGCGGCCCGGCGGACCGCGCCTCCCCCTCCCGGGCCCGGCCCGGGCGTTTGCAGCCACAGGCCCGCGCCGACGCAGGGGAACAGGATC
This sequence comes from uncultured Oscillospiraceae bacterium, assembly GCA_947630375.1. Lineage (GTDB taxonomy): Bacteria > Bacillota > Clostridia > Oscillospirales > Oscillospiraceae > Limivicinus. The sequence continues at coordinate 11,798 of CANRHH010000016.1, forward strand.
CCCAGCGGGATATACCGGTAATTCATCGTGCACAGGAAAGGCTCGTCGAAGCAGAACTTCAGGTAAGCCAGGAGCATCGCGCCGTAGGAGACGGCCAGAAACAGCTTCATCACCGGGGAAAGCGTGCCTTTTCTGCACAGGCTCCAGAGAAAGGCGGCGTTCATCACCAGCGCCAGAACCAGGCTCACCAGCAGCAGGGCCAGCCCGATCCGCCAGAAGTTGTCCACGTCCGTCGCGCTGATCTCGTCAAAGAGGCCGGAGCGGAGGGTCTGGATCCAGATGTTGGTCTCCAGCGCCGGGTCCCCCCGGGAGAACGGATAGAGGATCTGGGACAGGGAGGGCAGCCCCAGCCGGGAGAACAGGCTGACCTCGCCGATCCGCCCGGGGTCGGTGGCCGCCACCTCCTGGATGTAGAGCAGGGGCATGTTGAACTTCAGCAGGTTCCGGATGGGCCAGAACAGGCCCAGCGGGGCGCACACGGCCAAAAACGCGGCAAACTGGCCGGCGTATTTTTTCCAGACCTGCCGGTTCTGCCAGAGCCCGCAGAGGAAGACCGCGCCGATGCCGAACGCGGCGGTGGCCGCGTTGAGCTTGGCGAACATGCCGAGGCCCAGGGCCAGGGCGATGGTCAGGATGTTGCGCATGGTGGGCTCTTTCCACCAGCGGACGGTGTACAGCATGGCCAGGGCCATCATGCAGGCCGTCATACTGTCGTTGTTCAGCGTCCCCGCCGTGATGGTGAAAAAGGGGTGCACCGACAGCAGCGCCGTGACAAAAAGCAGGCCGTTGCCCCGGACGGAGAGCTCTTTCATGATCCGGTACAGGGTCAGCACCGTCAGGTTGGCAAACAGCAGCGTCAGCACCTGGAGGCTCTCATAGCACTGGAGCTGCTCCAGCCCCGCCGCCCGGGCCAGGGCCAGCAGCAGCGCGGCCAGGATATGGAAGCCGGGGGGATTGCTGAAGCTCCAGAGCTGCCGGGGGTCAAAATCCGGCAGATGGCCGTTTTTGAACAGGTATTCGATATAGCCAAAGTGTCCGTCGTACTCGCCGGGCACGTCGAACCCGGCGAAGCTGCCCAGGTCGTGCAGAGAGTATTCGTAAGGGAGGTCCAGGATATAGGCCGCGCGCAGCAGAAAGCCGCCGACAAGCACCAGGCCCAGCAGGGTCCGGCTGTCCCATCTCCGCCGCCAAAGCACCAGCAGGGCCAGGCAGCCGTAAGAGGCCCCCAGCAGTATGGCGAACCAGAATTTATGCGCCAGGATCAGGTCAGAGAGAGGCCGGCACGCGTTTACCGCCCAAGCCCCCGCTGATACGAGCAGCGCGGCGCGCCAGGTGACCGGGTCCAGCTCCTCCCGGGCCGTTGAAAGGATCTCTTTCATAGTCCACGCCTTCTGTTTCAAAATAAAAAGTCCGGCCCGGCGGGTCTTCAGGCCCGGCCGGCGGCAAGCTCTCTTTTGGTTCCTTGCCCTTCCTTTTATACCATATTCTCTCCCGCCTTGTCCAGTAAATTTGCAAAGCCGCGCCGCCGCTTCACAGAGCCAATAGGCCGTCCGCCGTCTTGCCAAAATCCGGCGGCGGGATTATAATCATAAAAAAGACTTTTTTGTTTAAGGGGGTTTCCGTCATGCCGCTGCGAATGGTCCGGGAAGATCTGACCCGCCTGCAGGCGGATGCGCTCGTCAACGCCACCGATCCTGCCTACAGCGGCAGCGGCGGGGTGGACGCGGCGCTGCACCGGGCGGCCGGCCCCGGTCTGGACCGGGCCTGCGCCCGTCTGGACCCCTGCCCGCCCGGGGAAGTCCGGCTGACCCGGGGCTATGCGCTCCCCTGCCGCTATGTGATCCACACGGTGGGGCCCCGCTGGCAGGGCGGCGGGCAGGGAGAGGAGGCGCTTCTCCGCGCCTGTTACCGCCGCTCGCTGGAGCTGGCCCGGGCCAAGGGCTGCCGGAGCGTAGCCTTTCCGCTGATCGCCGCGGACGCCTTTGGCTATCCCAAGGCCCTGGCCCTGCGCACCGCCATCGACGAGATCAGCCGTTTTCTGCTGGAAAACGAGATGGAGGTCACGCTGGCTGTCTTTGGGGATGACACCACGGCCTTGGGCCGGAAGCTCTTTGGGGACGTGGCCGAGTTTATCGACCAGCACTATGTGGACCGGCACCGGCTCACCCGGAGCCAGATGTTCCGGGAGGACACGGTGGGGAACGCGATCCGCCGGCCGATGGCGCCTCCGCCGGTGGGCGCGCCGGCGCCGGCGGCCGCGGCGGTCCCCTCTCTGGAGAGTATGCTCCGGCAGCTGGACGAGAGCTTTTCCCAGATGCTCCTGCGCAAGATCGACGAGCGGGGCATGACCGACGCCCAGTGCTACAAAAAGGCCAACATCGACCGGAAGCTCTTTTCCAAGATCCGCAAGGACGTCCACTACCGGCCCAGCAAGTCCACCGCCCTGGCCTTTGCCGTGGCCCTGGAGCTGGACTTAGAGGAGACCCGGGAGCTGCTGGGCAAGGCGGGCTTTGCCCTCTCCCGCAGCAGCATTTTTGACGTGATCTTAGAGTATTTCATCCGCTGTGGGAATTACAACATCTATGAGATCAACGAGGCCCTGTTCCTCTACGATCAGAGCCTGCTGGGCGGATAAAAAATGTCGCCCTGCGGGCGACCAAACGGCCCCTCCCGGGTGTTATGATACAGGCACAAGGCAGGAAAAAGCCGATCATAACACACAGGAGGGTTTTTTATGAAAAAGGGATGCACCGAACTCGTATTTATTCTGGACCGGAGCGGCTCCATGGCCGGCCTGGAGGAGGACACCGTAGGCGGTTTCAACGCCATGCTGGCCAAGCAGAAGAAGCAGGAGGGGGAGGCCTGGGTCACCACCATCCTGTTCGACCAGGAGAGCCAGACCATCCACGACCGGCTGCCGCTGGACCGGGTGCCGCCGCTGACCCCGGAGGATTACTCCGTCCGGGGCTGCACTGCCCTGATGGACGCCATCGGCCAGGCCATCCGCCACATCGTCCACATCCACCGCTACGCCCGCCCGGAGGACGTGCCGGAAAAGACGCTCTTCGTCATCACCACCGACGGCATGGAGAATGCCAGCCGCCGCTTTGACAGCGAGACGGTAAAGGCCATGATCCGCCACGAGCAGGAGAAGTACGGCTGGGAGTTTCTGTTCCTGGCCGCCAACATCGACGCGGTGCACACCGCCGCCCGGGTGGGCATCTCTGCCGACCGGGCTGTGAATTACCACGCCGACGCCATCGGCACGAAGAACGTGTATGAGGCCGTGTCCGTGGCGGTGGGGAGCGTCCGGGCCCAGGCGCCTTTAGGCGCCGCGTGGCGGAAGGATCTCGATCAGGATTACCAGAACCGGAAAAAGGACCGTTGATCCGATCCAACCAAAAAGGGGCTGTAGCAAAATGCGTTTTTGCTACAGCCCCTTCTTAATCTGTAAAAATGTTGCTCTTGAAGATAAACGAAAGGTTAGCTGCATAAAAAAGTGATGCACTCTCATAGCCTCTGCACAATAAGATTTATGCCCTTAGTGCTATGTAAAGTAGCGCGTGCCGCCGCGTCGGAAGAAGCTCGCGGCGCTCCGTTTCCGCCTGCGGCGAAAACTGCGCTCTGCTCCCTCCTCCCTCCTTTCCCCAGAAAAGCCTCCGGCTTTCCCGGGGCCCCATTAGCCAGGATGCGAAAGGAAAGAAGGAAATCGCAAATCATGCTCCTACAGGAAATGTAAAGTAGCGCGTGCCGCCATTGGAAAGATTTCCTCCCAAAGGTGCATCGGGGTTTTCCCAAGGGGTCCGGGGATGCTGCCCCGGGGCCCTTTCTTTAGGGTACCCTTTCTTTGCGGCAAGGCAAAGAAAGGGTACAAAATCACCAAGAGACCAAACTGATTTTCCGATGGTTCTTAAAATAGAAATTCCGCCAACAACCCCTCTGCCTCGCTGCTGCTCGGCACCTCCCCTTACTCAGGGGAGGTATGAGGGTGCGGAACTTATTTACATGATCTTCCAATTCCTTCGGAAAAGATTTTGACTTTCTTTAATATACAAAGGGGTTGTAGCTCAACAGAACGTTTTGCTACAGCCCCTTTTGTTTTATAGGGCCGTCGGGGCCTTTTGTTCCCCGGTCTCCACGATGCGCTTCACCGTCTCGCCCCAGCGCTTGGGCTCATTCTTGATGGGAGAATGGGCCGACTCCTCGAACCAGATCCACTCCTTATACGGGGCCCGGAGATTTTCAAACCAGGCCTGGGCCAGGGGGATGGGCGTGTTCTGATCGTGGCGCCCCTCGGTCAGGTACACGGGCACCTCCAGGGCCGGCGCCGTCACGTTCAAATCATAGCCCACGATCTCGTCCCACATGGCCCGGAGGCTGAAGAAAGCGCCCCGGTAGTATTTCACCATGTCCAGCAGCGTATACTCCGGCGAGCGGAGGATAGGCACCACCACGGACTTGATGATCCCGTCGCTCTCGCCGTAGTCCTCCCCGCCGTACTTGCTCATCAGGTTCCGCTGGACCATCATGTCGTCCATGCTGGCATAGCGCCCCTCCTGGGGCCAGCCGATCCGCTCCAGGTCCTTCAGGGCCTTCTCGTCCCCCCGCTTTTTGGCCTCGTCCAGCACGAACTGATAGGACAGGCGCTCGTTCTCCGGCCCGCTGACGAACTGGCCCATGCCAATGTAGGCGGCGGCGTCCTCCGGGTACTTGTGCACCAGCAGGGTCCCCAGCAGGGAGCCCCAGGAGTGCCCCACGATGTACACGGCCTTTTTGTGGAACCGGGTCTTGAGATACTGCACCAGCTCGTGGGCGTCCTCCACCAAACGGCCCACCGTCAGGTCCGCCTCTTTGAGTTTTCCGGAGAAGCTGAGCCCCGCGCCCCGCTGGTCCCAGCAGACCATGGTGGCGACCTCCGCCAGAGCGGACTGGTCCCCCAAGACCCAGTGCCGGTCACAGACGCCGGGCCCGCCGTGGAGAAACAGCAGCACCGGCAGCTTTTCATCCGTGCTGCGGATGCGGATATGCTGGGGATAGTCCCCCAGGGTCACGACCAGCTTTTCATCGATCGGGTATTTCATCGCGCGAACCTCCTTAAAATTTAGTATTAGTATTTATAATCGTCGTAGTCGTCCTCGTATGCGGCCTCCCGGTACATCTCCCGCTCCCGGCGGCGCTTCTCGGCCAGCTTCCGCTGCCGCAGATGCTTGCGGCGGAGGCTCCGGTAGCGGATCACCAGGGCCAGATACGCGGTCAGGAACAGCAGCAGCACCACGATCACCGCCACCACCCAGCCGTTTTGGAACACGGCGGCGATCTTCTGGCGGATGAACTCGCCCCGGGCCAGCTCGATGGCGTTGGCGTTGATGAGCTTCACCGTGCCGCAGTCCTCGTCCCCCACATAGAGATGGGCCTCGCCCAGCACCAGGCCCGCGGCCAGCGGGGCCGTCAGCCGGTCTTCATAGAGAGTGATCTCCGTGCGCAGCGCGTTCATATCCACGTCGTTGGGCAGCAGCAGGCGGATGTCCTCCTGGGGCTTCAGAGCGGCCTGCTGCCCGTCCTGGGCCAGCTCCACCTCCGCCTGGCCCAGCACCTGGCCGGCGGTGACCACGTTCTGATAGGAGAAGTTGGCAAAGGCCCACTCGTACAGGTTTTTGGAGGCCTCGAAGTTTTTATATTCGTCGATCCCCGCGTTGTACAGCCCGTCGCAGCCCAGCACCACGGCCAGCAAGCGCACATCCTCCTTCTCCGCGGTGGAGATCAGGCAGTAGCCCGCGGCCTGGGTGAACCCGGTCTTGACGCCGGCGGCATACTCATACACATACCGGGAACCGTAGACCGACTTGTCCGTCAAAAGGGCGTTGGAGTTATACATCATCTCCCCGTTGTTCACGCCGGGGGACTGGGGCTGGTACTCCGCCGTGCAGGCGATCTCCAGAAACAGAGGGAACTTCAGCGCCTCTTTGGTGATCAGGTACAGGTCATAGGCGGAGCTGTAGTGCTGCTCCCCGTCGGCGGGGGGCAGGCCGTTGGTGGTGGAAAAATGGGTGTTGACACAGCCCAGCTCCTGGGCCCGCTGGTTCATCCGGTCCACAAAGCCGCTGATGCTGCCGGCCAGGTACTCGCCGATGATGTTGCAGGCCTCGTTGGCCGACATGATCATGGCGCTGTACAGCAGCTCCAGCAGGGTCACGCTGGTGCCGGGCATGATGCCGGCGGTGCTGCTGTCGTCCTGCATCAGATAGCGGCAGTCGTCCTGGGCGGTGATCACCGTGTCCAGCGTCACCTCGCCCCGGTCCACGGCCTCCAGCGTCAGCAGCACCGTCATCACCTTGGTCAGGCTGGCAGGGGCCCGCTGCTCATCCATGTTCCGGGAGAACAGGATCTTCCCGCCGTTGAGATCCACCAGTACCGCCGCCGGGGCCGGGACTTCCGGCTCCTCCAGGGCGAAGGCCGCCGGCGCGGCCAGGGAAAAAAGCAGGCAGAAGACGATCAGCAGGGGGAAAGTTCTTAATTTTTTCATTTTGTTCTCCCGTTTTCTCTGGAATGTGGTATAGTAATGATATTGGTATATATTATAAAATGCGCCGCCCGGTTTTGCAACCGGAAAAGCGGCCCGGAACTTTAATTTTTATTAATCTTTTCCGCCAAGCGGGAAGTTTTCGGAGCGCGCAGATCTTGCGCGTTCCACGGGAGGAGGCGCCGCCATGCTGAGCCGGAAAACCGCCCTTTTTCTCTCCCTGGCCGCGGCCCTTCTGTTTGCCCTGGCCTGCCTGGCGCTGTCGCTGGGCTTTGCCCCGGCCGGGCAGCTGCGCCTGGCCGCCCGGCCAGCGGAGAGCGCGGCCTTGCTGGCCGGCCGGGATGAGCCGGGCCGGCTCCCTACGGAGCTGCTGCCCGGGCAGACGGTGGATATCAACAGCGCCCCGGCGGAGGAGCTGGCGCTGCTGCCCGGGATCGGGGAGGTCCTGGCCCAGGCGATCATAGACTACCGGCAGGCCAACGGACCCTTTGCCAGCCCGGAGGCGCTGCTGGAGGTGCCCGGCATCGGCCCGGCCCGCTTCGAGGGCCTGGCCGGAAAAATACGGATCGGAGATGCTGCATGAAAATTCTGGTTGTGGACGATGAAAAGCTCCTGGTGAAGGGGATCAAATTCAACTTGGAGAGCGAGGGCTACACCGTGGACGCCTGCTATGACGGGGAGGCCGCGGTGGACCTGGCCCGGTCCGGGAATTATGACCTGATCATTCTGGACCTGATGATGCCCAAGAAGGACGGGCTCCAGGCCTGCCAGGAGATCCGGACCTTCTCCACGGTGCCCATCATCATGCTCACCGCCCGCAGCGAGGGGGCGGATCTGCTCATGGGCTTTGAGAGCGGCGCGGACGACTATGTGACCAAGCCCTTCAACATCTTGGAGCTGAAGGCCCGGGTCCGGGCCCTGCTGCGGCGGGCCTCTCTGGCCGCCCCGGCGGAGGAGCCCCCCGCCCCCATTCTCCAGCGGGGGCACATCTCCGTGGACGAACAGCGCCGGACGGCCTACAAATCCGGCGTGCCCATCGAGCTGACCATGAAGGAGTTCGACCTGATCCTCTTTCTCATGAAAAACCCCGGCCGGGTCTACAGCCGGGAGAGCCTGCTGGATCTGGTATGGGGCTACGACTACCAGGGGGACACCCGCACGGTGGACGTGCACATCCGCCGCCTGCGGGAGAAGCTGGAGCTGGACCCGGCCAGGCCCCAGTACATCGTCACCAAATGGGGCGTAGGCTATTATTTCGCGGACTGACCCGGAGGGGCTTATGCGCAGTCTTCGTTTTCAATTCATCGCCTTTGTCACGGCGGTGCTGGTGATCCTGCTGCTGCTGCTGAACACCTATCCCATCCTCTCCTCCCGGGACGCGGTGCTGGAGGAGAAGCGCAGCTTTCTCTCCAGCCAGGCCTCGGTGCTGGCCTCCTCCCTGTCGGGGCTGGACCGGCTCAGCAGGGAGAGCGTGGCAGAGGTGCTTCGTTTTCTGGATTTCAGCGGTTTTTCCCGCATCGTGGTCACCGATGCCGACGGCGTGGTGGTCTATGACAGCAGCGGGCCCGTCGGCCAGGTCTCGGACATTGCGGACATCACCACGGCCCTGGCCCGGCAGGAGACTCTGTTCCGCTCCGCCTTTGCCGGCGCCGCCTTTTCCAGCAGCATGGTGACCCTGATCAGCTACCAGGGGGCCGTCACCGGGGCGGTGTACCTGGCCGAATACGACGCGGAGCGGGCGGAGATCATCCTTTCGTTCCAGAGCCGGATCCGGACGGTATCCGTCACCATCGGGGTGCTGGCCCTGCTGACCGCCTGCCTGTTCGTGACCCTGATCCTGCGCCGTCTGCGGGAGCTGGTCCGCTCCATGCGCACCGTGGCCGCCGGGGACTACAGCTACCGGCACCGGGCCCGGGGGCAGGATGAGATCGCCGAATTGGGGGCCGAGTTCAACCTGCTGACCGAGCGGCTGGAAACCACCGAGGTCCAGCGCCGCCGCTTCGTGTCCGACGCCTCCCACGAGCTGAAAACGCCCCTGGCCTCCATCCGCCTGCTGTCGGACAGCATCGTCCAGAACGAGGACATGGACCCGGGGACGGTCCGGGAGTTCGTCACGGACATCGGCAACGAGGCCCAGCGGCTCCAGCGGACCACGGAGAAGCTGCTGGCCCTCTCCCGCCTGGACGACACCGGCGTGCAGATCGTCCCCGAGCCGGTGGACGTGAAGCAGACGGCCCTGGATGCGCTGGTCTTTCTCCGGCCCCTGGCCAAGGAGAAACAGGTCCATATCCGCAGCGAGCTGGAGGAGGGCTGTGTGGTCATGGCCACCCAGGACCACATGTTCCAGATCATTTTCAACCTGATTGAAAACGCCATCAAATACAACGTACCGGAGGGCAGCGTCCTGTTGCGCCTCCAGGGGCTGGAGCATACGGTCCAGCTGACGGTGGAGGACACGGGCATCGGCATCCCCGAGGAGGACCGGCCCAACATCTTCTCCCGCTTTTACCGGGTGGACAAGGCCCGTTCCCGGGAGGCCGGCGGCAGCGGCCTGGGCCTGAGCATCGTGCACGACGCGGTGACCGCCTACGGAGGCAGCATCGCCGTTGGACAAAATAAGCCGCAGGGCACCCGCTTTATCGTGACGTTCCCGCGGCCCACATCAGAGGAGACAGGAATATGAACAACATCGCAAGAATGCAGGACATGCTGGAGCAAATGGGCCTGGACGCCGTCCTTGTGACCGGGGAAAAGAACCAGCGCTACGCCGCGGGCTTTCCCTTTACCGACGGATACGTGCTGGTGGCCCGGCACAGGGCCTGGCTCATCACCGACTCCCGCTATATCGAGGCGGCCCGGCTGGCCGTGCCGGAGAGCGTGACGGTCCGGCTGTACGACCGGGAGCACCCGGCCCTGGCGCTGGTCAAGGCGGCCTTGGCCGAGGCCGGCGTGGAGAAGCTGGGCGTGGAGGAGGCGGAGCTGAGCTTCGGCCGGTATCTGGCCCTGGAAAAGCGGCTGGGCCTCTCCTTCCGGCCCGCCCAGAGCCTCTTTGACCGGCTGCGGGCCTCCAAGACGGAGGAGGAGCTGCAGAGCATGGTCAAGGCCCAGCGCATCAGCGAGGCGGCTCTGGAGGAGACGCTGCCCCTGATCAGGCCCGGCATGACCGAGCGGGAAGTGGCGGCGGAGCTGGTGTACCGGATGCTGCGCCACGGCAGCGAGGGCAATTCCTTTGACCCCATTGTGGTCACCGGCGCCAAGACCAGTATGCCCCACGGCGTACCCGGGGACCAGGTCATCCGGGAAGGGGACTTCATCACCATGGACTTCGGTTCCCTGAAAGACGGGTACTGCTCCGACATGACCCGCACCGTGGCGGTGGGCAGCGCCACGGAGGAGATGAAAAACATCTATGAGATCGTGCTGCGGGCCCAGCTGGCGGGCATCGCCGCCGCCCGGGCGGGGGTCCCCGGCAAGGAGATCGACGGGGCGGCCCGGAAGGTCATCGCCGACGCGGGCTACGGCGCGTACTTCGGCCACGGCTTTGGCCACAGCCTGGGCCTGGATATCCACGAGTCCCCCCGGTCCGGGCCGGGCGCCGAAGAGCCCATGCCGGTCAACGCGGTAGTCAGCGCCGAGCCGGGCATCTATCTGCCGGGCCGCTTCGGCGTGCGCATCGAGGACGTGCTGGTGCTGAAAGAGGGCGGCTGCGAAGTGATCACCAAGGCCCCCAAGGACCTGATCATTCTCTGATTTTCGCATTTTTTCGCCGGCGGCGGAAAATCCCCTTGCAAAATACATAGAATTATTATAAAATAGATGAGTCTGTATACTTTGTAACTTTTATACTTTTTACTTTCAGATTGGGAGGACCCTTTATGATTACAGCAGGCGATTTCAGAAACGGCGTGACTTTTGAGATGGACGGCCAGGTCATGCAGGTGGTCGAGTTCCAGCATGTGAAGCCCGGCAAAGGCGCGGCTTTCGTGCGCACCAAGATGAAGAACGTCATCACCGGCGCCGTCACCGAGACCTCTTTCAACCCCACCGCGAAGTTTGAGAACGCCACCGTGGACCGGATGACCATGGAGTACAGCTACAACGACGGCAACCTGTACTACTTCATGAACCCGGAGACCTATGAGCTGGAGCCGGTGGACCAGTCCGTGTTGGGGGACAACTTTAAGTTCGTCAAGGAGAACATGGAGTGCACTATTTACTCCTACAAGGGCAAGGTCTTCAACGTGGAGCCCCCCTTCTTTGTGGAGCTGGAGGTCACCGAGACGGACCCGGGCTTTGCCGGGAACACCGCCACCAACGCCACCAAGCCCGCCACTCTGGAGACCGGCGCCGAGATCAAAGTGCCCCTGTTCATCGACCGGGGTGAGAAGATCCGGGTGGACACCCGCACCGGCGAGTACCTTTCCCGGGCGTGATCATCATTCAGACAGGATGAAACACGGAAGGGTGAGAGAAGTGTCTCTCACCCTTATATTTTACAGGAGGAAATTTCTATGACGGTTGTGGAAAAAGCCGCGTATTTGAAGGGTCTGGCCGAGGGCCTGGGCGTGGAGCCCGATTCCCGGGAGGGCAGGCTCTGGACGGCTTTGACGGATCTGCTGTCCGACATGGCCCACGAGATTGAGGATCTCCAGGCCTCCGATCTGGACTTTGCCGACGCCCTGGACGAGATGAGCGAGGACCTGAGCTATCTGGAGGAGCTGACCTGCGACCTGGATATGCCCGAGGACATGGAGGAGGACGACAATGTCTGCGCCGGCTGCCCCGGCGGCTGCTATGAGCCCGAGGACGGGGACGAGGAGCTGTCTTATGACGGCGTCATTTACGACGCCACCTGCCCCAACTGCGGCCAGGAGGTCAGCTTTGACGAGGACACGCTCCGGCAGGGCTCCATCCAGTGCCCCGGCTGCGGCGAGACCTTGGAGTTCGAGCTGGACGAAGAGCCGGAAGAAGAATAAAAAAGAGGCCCTTTTGAAGTGAAGGGCCTCTTTTTTTATCTCTCCTGCAGGGAGCGGATCACCGCCTCGGCGCAGCGCATGCCGTCCACGGCGGCGGAGCTGATCCCTCCGGCATAGCCCGCGCCCTCCCCGCAGGGGTAGAGCCCGGCCACCGCGGAGCTCAGATCCGCCCCCCGGAGGATCCGCACCGGGGAGGAGGACCGGGTCTCCGGGGCGGTGAGCACCGCGTCGGGGGCCGCAAAGCCCCGGAGTTTTTTGTCCAGCTCCGGCAGGGCCCGCTCCAGCACGGAGCAGAGCCTCTCCGGCAGCACCTGCCGCAGCTCCCCCCAGACCACCCCGGGCCGGTAGCTGGGCAGCACGGACCCCGGCCCGGCGCTGGGCCGGCGGGCCAGGAAATCCCCCGCCAGCTGGGCCGGCGCCCGGTAGTCTCCGCCGCCATAGGCAAAGGCCGCCCGCTCGATCTCCCGCTGCCAGGCCATGCCCGCCAGAGGGCCGTCCCCGGGAAAATCCTCCACTTTCAGTGTCACCAGCAGCGCCGCGTTGGCGTTGGGCCCGTCCCGGCGGGATGTGCTCATCCCGTTGGTGACCACGCCGCCCTCCTCGGAGGCGGCGGCAAAGACCTGGCCGCCGGGGCACATACAGAAGGTATAAGCGCTGTCCCCGCCGGGCAGATGGACGCTCAGCGAATAGTCCGCCGGAGGCAGGCTCCCCCGCTCCCGGCCGTACTGGGCCAGGTCGATCTCCCGCTGGCTGTGCTCGATGCGCACCCCCATGGAAAAGGGCTTGGCCTCCATAGGCACCCCCTGCTCCAGCAGGGTCTCAAACAGGTCCCTGGCCGAGTGGCCCGGGGCCAGGATCAGCCGGTCACAGGCAAGCTCCCGCCTCTGCCCCGCCTGGGAGATCAGCGCCCCGGTCAGCGCGCCGTCCCGAAGCAGCAGCCGCTCCAACCGGGTGGAAAAGAGCACCTGGCCCCCCAAGGCCAGGATATCGCGCCGGAAGTTCTGCACCACCTCAATGAGGATATCCGTGCCGATATGGGGCTTGGCCTCATATAAAATGTTCTCCGGCGCCCCGTGGGCGGCAAATTGCTCCAGCACCCAGTGGAGCCGGGGATCGTGGATGCCGGTGTTCAGCTTTCCGTCTGAAAAGGTGCCCGCGCCGCCCTCGCCGAAGAGGCAGTTGCTCTCCGGGTCCAGCTTTCCGCCGGCCTGGAAGGCCTCCACCGCTGCCCGGCGGCTGAGGGCGTCCTGCCCCCGCTCGATCACCAGGGGTTGCAGGCCCGCTTTGGCCAGCACCAGCGCGGCGAACATCCCCGCCGGGCCGAAGCCCACCACCAGGGGCCGCCGGGCCGCCCGGACCTGGGGGATCCGGTAGACCGGCGGGGCATAGGCGCAGATCTCCCCGCCCCGGGCCCGGGCCAGGACCCGTTCCTCTCCCCGGTCCAGGGAGAGGGCCACGGCGCAGGTATAGTGGATATCCTCTTTTTTCCGGGCGTCCAGGGACTTTTTCACCAGGCGCAGGGACGTGATCCGCTCCGGCTCCAGCCGGAGCTTTTTGGCGGCCCGTGCTCTTAACAGCGCCTCCGGCTCCTCCGGCGCCAGCCGCAGGCCCCGGACCAGGATCATCTGCCCAGCCTCCCGGCCACATAGCCGCTGGCCCAGGCCCACTGGAGGTTATAGCCCCCGCAGTCCCCGTCCACATCCAGCACCTCGCCGCAGGCGAAGAGGCCGGGGCGGCGCAGGCTCTCCAAAGTCTCCGGGTCAAAGCCCCAGGTCTTGACGCCGCCGGCGGTGACCTGGGCGCTGTCAAAGCCCTCCGTGCCCTTCAGGGTCAGGGTGAAGTCCTTCACGGCCTCCGCCGCGTGGCGCAGCTCTCCCTCGCTCAGGGCGGCAAGCTTCTTGCTGCCGTCGATGCCGCTGTACTTCACCAGCATCCGGCCCAGCCGGTTGTGGACCATGCCGGTGAAGAGCTCCGAGGCTTCCAAATTGGGCAGGCTGCCCCGGCGGGCCCGAAGCAGCGCCTCCACCTGGGGGCCCGTGCAGCTGCGCAAAAAGTCCAGCCGCAGGCTCAGCTCCCCCTCCGCCGTGGCGGCGGTCCGGGACAAATCAAAGGCGGCGGGGCCGGAGACCCCCCGCTCGGTAAACTGGATATCTCCCCCGCTCTGGGCCAGCATCCGCTTGCCGGACATGAGCCGGATGGCCCCGTCCGCCCGGACCCCCTTCAGTGCCCGGGGATACTCCGGCTCGGTGAGCAGGGGCGTCAGGGCCGGGTAGAGCCGGGTGTGCTCATGGCCCAGGGCCGAGAGGAGCTGATAGCCGTCCATCACGCCCCCCAGCCGGGCCCCGGCGGCCCCGCCGCAGGCCACGATCACCTGGGAGGCGGGGATCACCGCCTGGTCGGTGGTGACCAGATAGCCCTGCCCCTTCTGCTTGATCCCCCGGGCCGGGCAGGAGGTGAGCACCTCCACCTCCCGCTGCTGTAACGTGAAGCGCAGTACATCCAGCACGCTGTTGGCGGCGTCCGACAGGGGATAGACACGGCCGTCCGGCTCCGCCACCGTCACCAGCCCCAAGGACCGGAAAAAGCTGACGGTGTCCTCCGCCGGCAGCCGCTTCAGGGCCGGGGCCGTAAAGGCGGCGTCCTCCCCGTGGTAGTGGGCGGGGGAGGCGTTCATATTGGTCAGGTTGCAGCGGCCGTTGCCGGTGGCCAGGAGCTTGCGCCCTAAGCGCTGCTGCCGCTCCAGCAGGATCACATGGTTGTTCTTGTCCACCGCGGCGGTGATGGCCGCCATCATCCCGGAGGCCCCGCCGCCTATGACGATCACATTGCTCATAAAAAAGTCCTCTGTATCAGAAACTGTATCAGAACTTGTTCCTTCTCTTTAATATAATCATTATAACAATTTCCTTCCCGATGCGCAAGGGGGCAGGCGGCCCCTTGCGCATCGGGAAGGATTTAAGCTTTTCCGGCATTGACACTGGGGCGATTTATGAAGTATAATAATATGTATTTTTCTGACCACCCATGCCGCCTTTTCCGGCGGCCGAAAGGCACATATGCGCGAGAACAGACATAGAAAAAAAGCCATGGGTCTCCTGGCGGCCGCGGCGGGCCTGGCTCTGCTTCTGCTGCTGCCGGCCTGCGCCAAGGAGATGGAGCCGGCGCCCACGCCGGAGCCCAGCCTCTCGCCGGCGGAGCTGAAGCAGGACGCGGAGAAGATCGTTCTCTCCGAGCTGACGGTGGAAAACCGGGCCGCTCTCCGGGATGAGGACGGGGACTTTTCCGACTGGATCGAGCTGGAAAATCTCTCCGCCGCGCCGGTAGAGCTGGAGGGCTGGAGTTTAGCGGACAAAGACGGGGCCGGCTGGCGCTTCCCGGCGGTGACGCTGGGCGGCGGAGAGCGGCTGCTGGTCTTTGCCTCGGGGAAGGACCGGGCGGGCGCCGCCCTGCACACGGATTTTTCTCTCTCCGCCGGGGAGACCCTGCGCCTGTACAACAAAAACGGCTATCTGGCCCAGAGCCTGCTCTGCCCGGAAACGGAGGGGGACGTGTCCCTCTGCCGGGAGCCGGACGGGAGCTACCGCCAGAGCCTGTACCCCACCCCGGGCCTGCCCAACACCGCCGCCGGCTATGACCAGTGGCAGCAGTCCCTGGCGGCCGCCGGGCCGCTGGTAATCAACGAGGCGGCCGTGGCCAATTTCAGCACCGTCCTGGACAGCCGCCTGGGGACCTGCGACTGGGTGGAGATCAAAAACATCTCCTCCCAGAGCGTAAACCTGGCGGATTACTACCTGTCCGACAGCGGACAGGATTACCATAGCTGGCGCTTCCCGGAGCGCATGCTGGCCCCGGGGGAGCTGCTGCTGGTCTGCTGTGACGACGGGGACCTGGCCGCCGATCCTGCCAGCGTCCGGGCGGATTTCTCCTTAAATTCCAGCGCCGAGAGTCTGTATCTGTCCGGGCCGGACTATACGCTGATAGACTACGTCTCCCTGCGGGACATCCCCTACCGGTGCAGCTACGGCCGGGTGAGCGGGGAAAACGGCTGGTTTTTCTTTGACAGTCCCAGCCCCGGGGCGGAAAACGGCAGCGGCTACCGGCGGGTATCCGCCGCACCGACGGCTCTGGAGCCGGACGGGGTCTTTGATGGGGTGGACGCGGTGACGGTGACGCTGCAAAGCCCCGGCGCCGTGTATTACACCACCGACTGCTCCCTCCCCACGGTCTGGAGCGCGCCCTACCAGGGCCCCCTCAGCCTGAACAGCACCTGTGTGCTGCGGGCGGTGGCCGTGGAGGAGGGCGCGATGCCCAGCCGGCCGCTGACCTTGAGCTATATCATCAACGAGGGGCACAGCCTGCCGGTGCTGAGCTTGGTGAGCAACAACGAGGACGAATTTAACGCCATCTATAACAACGGCATCAAGTACCAGGAGACGCCGGGGAACCTGGCCCTGTACGAGGAGGGCGGTGCCTTCAACATCCCCTGCGGCATCCGCATGTACGGGGAGACCAGCCTGATCCTGCCCAAGAAGAACATGAGCGTCCGTTTCCGGGGCTCTTACGGCCAGGCCGCGCTGGATTACGACCTCTATGGCGGCGGCGTCACGGAGTTTACCAATCTGGTGCTCCGCTCCGGCCAGGATTTTTACAACACCATCATCCGCAACGAGCTGTGCCTGAACCTGGCCCTGCAGTTTACGGACAACCTCATGTCCCTGCGCAGCAAATACTGCGTGCTGTATGTGGACGGCCGGTACAGCGGCATCTATGTGCTGATGGAGAAATCCAACGAGCAGCACTACGCCTCCCAGGCGGGGGTCAGCCGGGACAGCGTCACCGTGCTGGAGGCCAACGTCCGCCAGGACACCGACCTGTGGCGGGATGTGTTCCTGTTCTGTATGGAGAACGACCTGTCCCGGCCGGAGAATTACGAGCGTTTCTGCCAGCTGATGGACGTGGACAGCCTGATCGACTGGCTGGTGATGGAGGGCTTCATGGGCAACAGTGACCTGACCTCCGGCAACCTGCGCTACTGCCGCTCCACCGAGAACGACGGCAAATGGCGGCTGATGTTCTACGATCTGGACGCCACCTTCAAGTGGGATGAGCTGTATTACAACATGTTCTCCGATTTCTGGCTGGATACCCGGCAGTTAGGGCTGATCGTCCGCCCCCTGCTGAAAAACGACGCGTTTGTGGACCGGTTCCTGACCCGGGCCGGAGAGGCCCTGAACACGGTATTCACCGAGGAGAACATCGTCTCCGAGATCGACCGGCTGGCGGACCAGGTCCGGCCGGAGGTGGAGCGGGATTACAGCCGCTTCGGGATGGACCCCGCCAGTTGGGAGCGGCATATCCAGAACCTAAAGAATCTCTTTACCCAGCAGGGCTGGCGGGAGACCAGCGTCCGGGTGCTGGACGACCTTTTCCGCCTCTCCGACGCGGAAGTGGAACAATATTTCGGCCAATGACGGAGGACCGGGCATGGGCAAGACAAAGCTTGTGTTCAAGCGCTTTGAAAGCAAATATCTGCTCTCTCCGGAGCGGTACCGGCGGCTGCGGGAGCGGCTGGACGCGTACATCGAGCCGGACGAGTATTTTAAAAGTACCGTGTGCAGCGTGTATTACGACAGCCCGGACTATGAGCTGATCCGCCGCTCCATCGAGGGTCCTGTCTACAAGGAGAAGCTGCGCCTGCGCAGCTACAATGTGCCGGGGCCGGAGGATCAGGTCTTTGTGGAGCTGAAAAAGAAGTTCAAGGGCGTGGTCTACAAGCGGCGCCTGGGCATGACGGCCCGCCAGGCGGAGGACTATCTGGCCGGGCGCGCCGCCGCCCCGGTGGACGACCAGATGACCCGGGAGATCGACTGGTTCCGGCAGTTCAACGCCCCTGTCCCGAAAGTCTTTATCGCCTGCGACCGGGAGGCTTACCGGGCCAAGGACGAGCCGGAGCTGCGCGTCACCTTTGACCGGGACATCCGCTGGCGCAGCGACCGGCTGAGCCTCATCGCCGGGGACCAGGGCCAGGTGCTGACGGCGCCGGGGGAGGTGCTCATGGAGCTGAAGATCCCGGGCGCGGCGCCCCTGTGGCTGTCCCGGCTCCTCAGTGAGGAGGCTCTGTTCCCCACCGGGTTTTCCAAATACGGCGTCTGCTACAAAGAACACATTCTTCCAGAAACTATAAACGGAGTGATTTTTAGTGCTTAACAGTATCATCCCCCCTGTGATGACCCTCACCTCTTTCTTCATCTGTATGTTCACCGCCATCGTCCTGGGCGTGCTGACCGCCCTGGTGTTCATAACCACCGGCCGCCACAGCGGCTCCTGGGCCCAGTCCCTGGCCCTGCTGCCCCCCATCATCACCCTGGTGATCATGATGGTCAACGGCAACATCGGCGCGGGCCTGGCTGTGGCCGGCACTTTTGCCCTGGTCCGGTTCCGGAGCGTGCCCGGCAGCGCCAAGGAGATCGCGGGCCTGTTCATGACCGTGGCCATCGGTCTGGCCTGCGGCATGGGCTATGTGGCCTATGCGGGGATCTTCTTTCTGATCATGGCGGCGCTGGCGCTCCTTCTGGGCAAGTTCCGCTTTGGGGAAGCGGGCAAGGCCCACCGGCAGCTGAAGATCGTCATTCCGGAAAATCTGGACTATGAAGGGATCTTTGACGATCTCTTTGAGAAATACACCGTCACCCATGAGCTGGTCAAGGTCCGCACCACCAACATGGGCACGCTCTACGAGCTGACCTATGACATCCGGCTCAAGGATACCCAGGTCAGCAAGGCGTTTATCGACGAGCTCCGCTGCCGCAACGGCAACCTGAACATCATCTGCGGCCGGGAAGCGGACCTGGAGCTGATGTAAAAAGAGGGATGAAAACCATGAAAAAATTCTCAGCCGCGCTTCTTTTGCTGCTCACGCTGGCGCTGCTGGCCGGCTGTGCCGGAGGCGGCGCCTCCGGCGGGGACGGCGGCAGCACCCAGATCCTGCTGAGTGACTCGGAGATCCAGATCAAAGGCGGCGGCGCCAAGGCCGACGGCAGCACCGTCGTCATCAGCGCCGTGGGGACCTATACCGTCTCCGGCAGCCTCAGCGACGGGCAGCTGATCGTGGACACCGGGGACGAGGCGGTGGACGTGACCCTGCTTCTCAACGGCGCGGACATCACCTGCCTCAACGGCCCGGCGCTGCACATCCGCCAGGCCAAGAACGCCCGCCTCCAGCTGGCCGAGGGCAGCTCCAACCGGCTGTGCTCCGGCACGGAGGGCGCCGCCATCAATCCGAACGCCAGCGGCGCCGCCCTTTACGCGGAGGACGACCTGGATATCGACGGCCCGGGCAGCCTGGAGGTTCTGGGCTATATCAACAACGGCATCGCCTGCAAGGACGATCTGGATATCAACGGCGGCAGCCTCTCCGTGTACGCGGTGAACAACGGCGTCCGAGGCTCCGAGTCCGTGGAGCTCAAGGGCGGCGTGCTGACGGTGGAGGCCGGCAACGACGGCGTCAAATCCACCGCCGCCGATAAAGAGGGCAAGGGCTATATCACCGTCAGCGGCGGCAGCCTGACTGTCACCGCCGCCGGGGACGGCATCGCCGCCGAGACGGCCCTGACCGTCGAGGACGGGGACCTGACCGTCACCGCCACCGGGGACCCGGTCCAGGTCAGCAGCAAGGCCCTCAAGGCCGGCACGGTCCTGACAGTCAGCGGCGGCCATGTGTCCGCTGTCAGCGGCGACCATGCGCTGCACAGCGGCGGGGACCTGGCGGTCAGCGGCGGGGAACTCAGCGCCGCCTCCAGCGCCGGGAAGGCCATAGCCGCCCACGGGGACATTCAGATCTCCGGCGGCAGCCTGGCGCTGACCGCCCTGGGGGACGGCATCGAGACCCCGGGGAACATCACCGTCAGCGGCGGCACGGTCACCGTGGCCGCCGGGGATGACGCCCTCCAGTCCGGCGAGGCCAACACCGGCAAAGGGGACGTGACCGTCAGCGGCGGGGAGCTGGGCCTTTCCGCCAAGGGCCGGGCCATCAACGCCCGGGGTCAGCTGTTCGTCAGCGGCGGCTCCCTCATCGCCCTGGGCGGCTCGGACAAGGTGACCGTGCCTGCCCCCGGCGGGCAGCTGTGCATCCACGTGGGCCAGGCCGGCGCGGCCGGCCAGACGGCGGCCCTGCTGACCGAGAACGGAGAGGAGCTGCTGTCCGTCTCCGCCGCCTACCCCTATCACGTGATCCTGCTCTCCAGCCCGAAATTGGAGGCAGGCGTCTCTTACCGCTTCTCCGCCGGCGGGAGCGAGATCTCCGTCCCGGCCCCGCAGCCGTGATCCCGTCCCGCGCGGCGCAACGGTCTACAAAAAAGGACTGACCCAATAAAGGTCAGTCCTTTTTTTGCCCGATCAGCTTTAACTTTTCCTTCCGGGGCAGGCACTTGATGCGCGCCTCCCGGCTCCGGGCCTCCCGGGCGGTGGCGTACTCCTCATAATACACCAGCTCCACCGGCAGATGGGAGCGGGTGTATTTCCCGCCCTTCCCGGCCCGGTGGGTCTCCAGCCGCCGCTGCAGATCCGTGGTCCAGCCGGTGTAAAGGCTGCCGTCGCCGCAGCGGAGCATATACGTGTAGCAGCTCACCGGCGCACCTGCCGGACGTTCTTTTCAAACTTGGCCCGGGGGCCCAGGACCTCCCGGCCGCAGCCCAGGCAGCGCAGGCGAAAATCCGCCCCGATGCGCAGCACCTGCCACTCCCGGCTGCCGCAGGGGTGGGGCTTTTTCATGCTGAGCACATCTCCCACTTGAATATCCATGCTTATTTCTTGATCTCTTCCCAGTACCGGCGGGCGGCCTGCTCGGTCTTGTTGTCGCCGTACTCATAATAGCGGGCGTCCTTCAGCTCGTCCGGCAGATACTGCTGGCGCACCCAGCGGTGGGGGTAGCTGTGGGGGTATTTGTACCCCTGCTCCCGCTCGAAGCCGGTGCCGTCGGCGTGGACATTTTGCAGCTCCCGGGGGATGGGCCCCGAGTGCCCGGCGCGGATATCGGCAATGGCCCGGTCGATGGCCACGCAGCCGGTGTTGGACTTGGGGGCCGTGGCCAGCAGCAGGCAGGCCTCGGCCAGGGGCAGACGGGCCTCCGGCAGGCCCAGCTGCAGGGCCGAATCCACGCAGGCCTTCACGATCGGCACCGCCTGGGGATAGGCCAGGCCGATGTCCTCGCTGGCGGAGCAGAGGATCCGGCGGCAGGCCCCGATCAGATCCCCGGCCTCCAGCAGCCGGGCCAGGTAGTGCATGGCCGCGTCCGGGTCCGAGCCCCGGAGGGATTTCATCAGCGCCGAGAGCACGTCGAAATGCTCGTCCCCGTCCCGGTCATAGCGCATGGCGCTGCGCTGGGAGACGGCGACGGCGTCCTCCAAGGTGAGGACCTGCCGGTCCCCGGCGGCGGAGAAGAGCAGCTCCACCGCGTTGACCGCCTTGCGCACGTCCCCGCCGCAGGCGGCGGCGATCCGGGCCGAGACCCCATCCTCCAAGGTCAGGGGCTGCTCCCGGCGGCTGTTCATGATCTCCACGGCCCGCAGCGCCGCCCTCTCCGCCTCCCGGGCGGAGACCGGCTTGAACTCGAAGACCGTGGACCGGCTCAAAATAGCGTTGAACACGCAGAAATAGGGGTTTTCCGTGGTGGAGGCGATCAGGGTGATGCGCCCGTCCTCGATAAATTCCAGCAGGGACTGCTGCTGCTTTTTGTTGAAATACTGGATCTCGTCCAGATACAGCAGCACGCCGCCGGGGGCCAAAAGGGTGTCCAGCTCGTCGATGATGCGCTTGATGTCGGCGATGCCGGCGGTGGTGGCGTTTAATTTGCGCAGGCTCCGGTTGGTCCGCTCGGCGATGATGCGGGCCACGGTGGTCTTGCCCGTGCCGGAGGGGCCGTAGAAGATCATGTTGGGGATCTGCCCGCTCTCCACGATCCGCCGCAGCAGGCCGTTGGGGCCCAGAATGTGCTTCTGGCCCACCACGTCCTCTAAGCTCCGGGGCCGTATCTCGTCCGCCAGGGGTTTATACATTTTTCATACCTCCCGCCGGGTGAATGGGAAACTCAATCCTCTGCCGTGGGGTCTTCCGGGGGCACATAGATCCCGTCCAGCCGCTCAAAGCCGTCATCCGGCTGCTTTTTGGGGACCGGCGGGCCTTTCTGCAGATGGGAGAACATCAGCCAGTTGCACAAAAGGAGGAAACCGGCGCAGCCTAAGAAGATCAGGTGCATCCCGATATAGCGCTCGTCCGCCAGGGACATGACGCACATGGCGCAGCCGAACATACAGGCAAACATGCAGCGCCAGGGCCGGGCCGCGTCAAAGCAGAAGCCGGCCAGCCGGAAAAAAGCCGCCATGGCCGCCACGATAGTCACGAACTCGATGGCGTAGGACCAGGCCACGCTGTTGATGGCGTTTTCCTTGTAGCAGACGACGAGCCACAGGGCGAACAGCAGCACCGGCAGCATACTCACCAGGCACAGGAGGTTCCGGCGCTGCACCGGGGGCTTGTTGGCCAGGGAGAGCAGCCAGGGATAGCTCAGGCCAAAGACCAGGGCCAGCGCGGCCAGCACCCGCAGCAGCACCACGTCCTCATCCAGCTCACTGGCGGAAAAGAGCAGCAGGGCCCCCAGGCACACGATGCCGCCGGCGGCCCAGCGCAGCGCGGCGTACAGCCGGCCGGGATTGGCCAGAGCCTGGCAGAAGTCCTCCGGCAGGCTGCGGCGCCGGTTGCGCTCCCGGTCCACAAAGCGGAGGAATAAAAAAGCCATGGCCAGAATATACAAAACCACGATCAGATGGAACCAGCTGCGCTCAGCCAGGCCCGCGTCGTTAAAGGCCAGCTGATCCTGGAGCCAGCGGATAAAAACGCCGAAAGCCCCGGCCCCGGCCACATAACAGGTCACTTCCAAAGTTCTATGCTGCATAATCGAAGTCTCGTTTCCATATAAATGATTAAACTTTATTTTATACTGATTTGCACTTTGCGTCAAGCACAAACGGAGACAAAGGGAGGAACCGACGTGAAAAAGACCCTGCTTCTGGCCTATCTCGCCCTGCTGTTCAGCCTGCTGCTGCCCGCCGTCCGGGCCCGGGTCCCCCTCTGGGACTACTTGGCGGCGGCCGGGACAGGCCCGGAAGAAGAGACGGCCCCGCCCGAAGCCAGTGCGTCTTTGCCGGGGCCCTCCGCCCCGCCGGAGCCCTCCTCCGGCCCGGAGGACATGCCCGGCACGCCCTCCCCTGTCCCGGCGCCTCTGGCCGGGGCGCCGGCGGCGCCGGAGCGC
This sequence comes from uncultured Oscillospiraceae bacterium, assembly GCA_947630375.1. Lineage (GTDB taxonomy): Bacteria > Bacillota > Clostridia > Oscillospirales > Oscillospiraceae > Limivicinus. The sequence goes on from CANRHH010000016.1 coordinate 34,599, forward strand.
CTGCTGGTGCTGCTGGAGGACGGCTCCGCCGCGGAGATGGACATGCAGGACTATCTGACCGGGGTGCTGGCGGCGGAGATGCCCGCCTCCTTCCGGCCGGAGGCCCTGAAGGCCCAGGCGGTGGCCGCCCGGACCTACGCCATGTACTGCGCCGCCGGGCACAAGCACGGCGAGGCCGACGTCTGCACCGACTCCGCCTGCTGTCAGGCCTGGCAGAGCCGGGAGCGGCAGCAGGAGACATGGGGCGGGGACTACGCCGCCTATGCGGAAAAGCTCCGCGCCGCCGTGGACGCCACGGCGGGCCGGGTCCTGCTCTACGAGGGGCAGCCGGTCTTTGCCGCCTTTCACGCCTCCTCCGCCGGGGCCACCGAGGCTAGCGGGGAGCTGTGGAGCCCGGTGCCCTATCTGGTGAGCGTGGAGAGCCCGGAGACGGAGGCGGACGTGCCCAATTTCGTGAGCACCCTGGACTGCGCGGCCCTGGATTTCCGGGACGTGCTCCTCTCGGCCTATCCGGAGGCGGATTTCACCGGGCCGGAGGCAGAGTGGATCGGCCCGGTGACCCTGGACGCCAGCGGCCGGGTGCGGACCGCCTGTCTGGGCGGGGTGGACATCCCCGGCGCCCGGCTGCGCAGCCTCTTCTCCCTGCGCTCCACCGCCTTCACCCTCAGCTACAGCGAAGGCCGCTTCCTGTTCACGGTGACAGGAAGCGGCCATGGGGTGGGCATGAGCCAGTACGGGGCCCAGGTGATGGCGGCCAACGGCGCGGACTATACGCAGATCCTGGCCCATTATTACCCGGGGACCACCTTGGCTTAACCTCTTCGGTAGGTGCAGAACCGGTAACGGACGCCGTTTTCCTCCGCCCAGGGCCCGGCCTCGGCCAGGCGCCAGGCCGGGTCTTGGTCCAAATCGGGAAAGAAGCTGTCGGACACCGGGCGCAGGTCGATCTGCGTCACATGGACGGTATCCAGCCAGGGGAAAAACTGCCGGTAGACGCTGGCCCCGCCGATGACCAGGCAGCGCTCATAGGCCCCGGCGGCCTCCAACGCCGCCTGGGTGCTGTTCACCACCCGGGCCCCCGGGATCTCCAGGGCCTGGCGGGTGATGACGATGTTGTGCCGCCCCTTCAAAGGCCGGCCCCCGGGGAAGTCCTCCAGGGTCCGGCGGCCTACGATCACCGCCGCCCCCTCGGTCAGCTCCCGGAAATGCCGCCGGTCGGCGCTGAGGGCCACCGGCTGGGTCCCGTCCCGGCCGATGCCCCAGTCGGCATAGACCGCCACGACCGCCTCCATGGCCCGGCCCTCACAGAGCCACCGGGATCTTCCCGGTGAACTCGGCATACTGGTAATTTTCGATGGTGAAGCTGTCCCGGGTGAACTTGTAAAAATCATCCACCGTGGGGTCCAGCCTGAAGGTGGGGGCGGGCTTGGGCTCGTTCTGGATGATCTCCCGGATGGCGGGCACATGCCGGTCGTAGATATGGGCGTCGGCGATCACGTGGACAAACTCCCCGGGCTCAAAACCGCTGACCTGGGCCACCATCATGGTCAGCACCGCGTACTGGACCACATTCCAGTTGTTGGCGGCCAGCATGTCCTGGGAGCGCTGGTTCAAAATGGCGTTGAGCTTGTTGCCGGTGACGTTGAAGGTCATGGAATAGGCGCAGGGGTACAGGGCCATCTCGGACAGGTCCGCAAAATTGTAGATATTGGTCATGATGCGCCGGGAGGCCGGGTTGTGCTTCAGGTCCCAGAGCATCTTGTCCACCTGGTCCATATCCCCCTCCGGGTAGTGGTGCTTCACGCCCAGCTGGTACCCGTAGGCCTTGCCGATGGAGCCGTTCTCGTCGGCCCAGGCGTCCCAGACCCGGGTGCGCAGGTCGTGGACATTGTTGCTCTTGGCCTGCCAGATCCACAGCAGCTCGTCGACGGCGGATTTCCAGTAGGTCCGCCGGATGGTGAGGATGGGGAACTCCTGCCCCAGGTCATAGCGGTTCACGATGCCGAATTTCTTCACGGTGTGGGCGGGGGTCCCGTCCTCCCAGCGGGGGCGCACTTCCCGGTCCGTGTCCCAGATGCCGTTTTCCAGAATATCCTTGCAGTTTTGAATAAAGATCTCGTCCGCTCTGCTCATACAGCGCCTCCCTATAGGGCCGCCCTCCGGCGGCCTTCTGTTTTTTCTCCCCCATTGTACCATATGAACCGCCCTTTGTCCATCCGAATAGAATGGCGCGGAGGTGATGCAGATGTGAGATTCGCGGTGGTAGGCGGAGACAGGCGCTCGGCCCTGCTCTGCCGGTTGCTGTGCCGGGACGGGCACAAGGTCCTGTCCTTCGCCCTGGAGCAGGCGGCGCTGCCGGAGGAGATCCCCCGGGCGGACTGCCTCCAGGGCTGTATTTACGGAGCGGACTGCGTAGTGCTGCCCACCCCGGCGGAGAAAGGGGGCCTGCTGAACGCGCCCCTCAGTGCGGAGACCCTGCCCATGGCGGAGGTGATGAACGCCCTCTGGAAGGGACAGCTGGTCATCGGCGGGAAATTCAGCGAGGCCAGCTGCCGGACGGCCATCCGGGGCAAGCTGCTGCTGGAGGATTTGATGGGCCGGGCGGACTTCGTCACCGGCAACGCGGCCCTGACCGCCGAGGGGGCCTTGGAGCTGCTGCTGGCCAACAGCGAGCGGAGCCTTTGGGGCGGCCGGGCGCTGGTCACCGGCTTCGGCCGGATCGGCAAGCTGCTGGCCCTGCGGCTGAAGGGCTTAGGGGCAGAGGTGACCGTGGCCGCCCGGCACCCCGGGGACCGGGCCCTGGCCCGGGCGGCCGGCTGCCGGGCCCTGGAGTACGCCGCCCTGGAGGGAGAGATCGGGGACTTTGACTTTCTCGTCAATACCGTCCCCGCCCGGGTGATCACCGAGGCCATACTCTGCTGCGTGAGCCCGGAGGCGGTGCTGCTGGAGCTGGCTTCGCCGCCGGGGGGCTTTGACCGGTCCCTGGCGGAGAACATCGGCCTGAAAGCCCTGGCCGCCCCGGGCCTGCCGGGAAAAAGCGCCCCCTATTCGGCGGCGCTGCTGATGCGGGACACGATCTATGCCATCCTGCGGCAGCAGGAGGAATAGCCCGCCCATAAAAAAGGCCGCCCGCCGCCCGCGGCGGCAGGAGCGGCAGAACGGGGGAATCCATGAGCGAAAAGCAAAGACTGGGTCTGGCTCTCTGCGGATCCTACTGTACATATGAAAAGCTGTTTCAGGCCGCCGGGCCCCTGGCGGAGCGCTACGACCTGGTGCCCATCCTGAGCGACACCGCCGCCGAGACGGACACCCGTTTCGGCAAAGCCTCGGAGCATATCAAGCGGCTCATGCTGCTGACCGGGAAAAAGGTGGTCACCACCATTGCCGAGGCGGAGCCTCTGGGCCCCGCCCAACCTATGGCGGCGCTGCTGATTGCCCCCTGCACGGGCAACACCCTGGCAAAGCTCAGCCACGGCATCACCGACAGCGCCGTGACCATGGCGGCGAAAGCCCATCTGCGCAACGGCCGGCCGGTGATCCTGGCCCTGTCCACCAACGACGGGCTCTCCGGCTCGGCGGAAAACATCGCCCGGCTCCTGAACCGGAAGCACATCTACTTTGTGCCCTTCGGCCAGGACGACCCGGTGAAAAAGCCCTGCTCCCTCCAGGCGGACTTCCGCCTCCTGAGCGAGACGGTGGAGGCGGCCCTCCAGGGCCGCCAGCTTCAGCCGCTGCTGACCTGACCGGGCAGGGAGATGTCCTCCCGCCGGACCTTTTCCCAGGTAAATCCGTCCAGCAGCTCCCGGGGCGTCGCCGGCTCCTCCGTCTCCCGCAGGCCGCACAGCCAGGCCAGCCGGCCCACCAGGGCCTCGGGGCGCGTCTCCCGCCGGAGGACCTGGGTACTGAGGCTGCCCAGGCGCTTGGAGAGCTTGCCCTCCCCCGGCCCGGCGGTGAGCAGGGGCGCGTGGCAGTAGGCGGGCGGCGTGCCGCCCAGGGTCCGGATCAGCCAGCTCTGCAGCGGGGCGCTGTTTAAAAGATCCCGGCCCCGGACCACCCGGGTCACGCCCATGTCCAGATCGTCCACACTGACGGCCAGCTGATAGGCGTAGACCCCGTCGGCCCGGCGGACGATGCAGTCTCCCAGCTCCCGGGCCTGGTTCTGGCAGAGCAGGCCATAGTGTTCGTCGGTCAGGCTCAGGACCCGGTCCGGGGCCCGGAGCTTCCAGGCGGGGCGCCGGCCGGCGGCCTCCAGGGCCTGCCGCTCCTTCCGGCTGAGCCGGGCGCAGGGGCAGGCGGGGTCGTGGGCCGGCTCCCCGGGGGCCGGGGCGGAGGCCGCCGCCAGGCGCTGGGCCCGGCTGCACCAGCAGGGGTAGACCAGCCCCTGCTCCTCCAGCCGGGCAAAAGCCTCCGCATAGAGCTCCGTCCGGCGGCTCTGGGCATAGGCCGGGTCCGGCCAGCCCTCGTCCCAGTCCAGCCCCAGCCAGCGCAGATCCTCCGCTAAAGCCCGGATGTACGCCGGTTTGGAGCGCGCTGGGTCCAGATCCTCCAGGCGGAAAATCAGACGGCCGCCCCGGGACCGGATATCCAGCCAGGCCAGCAGCATGGCCAGGAGATTGCCCATATGCAGATAGCCGGAGGGACTGGGGGCAAAGCGCCCCACGGGGACCTGTTCCATGTTCCTGTCTCCTTAAACAGTCACCAGGCCGGGACTTGCGCCCCGGCCCGGATCTTTCTTATTTCTTTTTCTTTCTGCGCAGCAGGACCACCGCTCCGGCGCATATGGCCAGCGCGGAGACGCCCAGCAGCGCCGCCCACAGGGCGGGATCGTTCACATCCCCGGTCAGGGGGACTTTGGACCAGTGGGCATAGAGGGTGGTGTCCGCGGTATAGACGGTGCGCACATTCACCCGGGTGCCGCCCCGGCGGGAGGTATACCAGCCGGCGAAATAGACCCCTTCCTTCTTGGGTTCGGGCAGGGAGCTCAGGGTCCCGTCGGGCTTGGTCTGGGCGGTGGTCAGTCCGCTGCCGCCCATCTTGCCGCCGTTGCCGTCAAAGGTGACGGTGAGGATATCCCGCTTGTTGGTGAAGGCCGCCTTGGCCTCCACGTCCTTCTGCACGGTGCCTTCCGTGCCGGTCTTGGTGGTGTAGTAGTCCTTCTCCTCCTGCTGGACCACGGTGAACACACCGCCGGCCATCACCTTCACGGTTTTGCTTTCGCCGCCTTTCAGCGTGAAGCTGGCGGATCCGTCGGTAAACTCCAGATCGTCGATCTCTCCGTTGAGCACATAGCCGCCGTAGGCCTCGGCCTCCGGATATTTGATGGTCAGCGTGTAGTTGAAAGGCTTCTCCGGGTCGCCCTCGTTGCCGGTGACCGTGTTGGAGACGGTCAGGCTGCCCCGGTTCTCGCTCTCCTTATAGACCAGCGCATAGGTGGAGAATTTATCGGTGGAGAAGGTGACGGTGCGGGGGTCGCTGTCCAGGTCCTGCAGCAGATCGGCCCTGCCGGCATGGACCCGGATCACGGCGAAGTCCTGCTCAAACAGATTCACCTTTCCGGCCAGGGCCTCGGGGACGCTCACCCGGATGGTCAAGGGCGACTTGGTATTGTGGATCTCATTGTGAGAAGGGTCGGAGGAACCGGCGGTATAGGTGTACTGGGTCAGTTCGATATCCATGTACTGGCTCTCGGTATACTCGTTGCCGCAAGCCTGCCGGACAACGTCGGCTTCGCTGCCAGCGGCGGCCGGAGAAATCGCCTGCACGGACAGGACCACGTCCACCACCTTGCCGGATTTCTCCGCCTCGGCGATCTCCTCCGGGGTCATCACGGAATCCTGCAGGGAGCCGCCGTCCAGGGCGACGGAGAGGCTCGGGTCAGACTGGATCTTGTCCTTGACCACGCCCTTGCAGACCACCTTGGCCTGGACCGTCAGCACGAGGGTCTCGTTGGCCTTGGCCGGGTCGGGGTGTGTCAGCGTCACAGTGGCGGTGAGCACGGCCTCGCCGCCAAGGCTGGCCGTCAAAAGGCCGTTCTCCGTCACGGAAAAGATACTGCTGCTCGGCTGCAGGCCGTATGCAACGTTTTGAATTTCATAGTTCTCATCGTTCTTGCCCTGCAGGTCCACGTTGACCTGGCAGCTGCCGCCGCCGGCGGGCAGGTTGATCTCCCCATCGTCACAGGGCAAGTTGTTCTCCAGCAGGATCAGCCGGGGCTCCGGCCCGTAGGACAGGGGGCTGGGGTCGTTTTTCTTGACGCTGGTGATGCGGGCGTAAACAGTGCCGCCCGCCGCGTCCAGGGCGCCCGTGTTCAGATTGACGGTGAGGGTATCGTTTTTCACGTCCGCCTGGGCGACCACGGTGGGCTCGCTCACCGGGACGGTGCAGGCGGCATCCTTATAGAAAGTGACCTTGTCGCCCAGCTTCAGGCCGCTCCCGCTCACATCCACCACCGCATAGTCCGGGTGATCGCCGGGCAGGTTGTAAACCGTCGCCTGGATGACCCGGGGATCTGCCGACAGCGTGACGGTGACCTTGCCTGTCACAGAGCTGTAGTTGCCGCTGGTGGGGGTGAAGGCCCACTGGAAGGTCTCTCCGTCCTCGGTAATGGTTACGTTGGGCGTGGTCCAGTTAAAGCTGCCGTCGAGGGCCTTGCCGTCTATGCCGGTGGGCTTGGCCAGCTTCGCTGCCACAGAGGGATCGGACAGGAGCGTACCTTCTGGCACGGTGATGCTCTGGGGCGTCTTGAAGGCAGGCGGGGCCGGGGTGATGGTCAGGTGGACTGCCTCCATGGAATTGGAGGCATATTCGCTGTTAGCCTTGGCAACGCCGGAGATCCGCACGTCATAGGTGCCGGCGTCCACGGGCTGCTCCTCGGTCCACTCGTTGCCCACGGAGATCAGCGCGATGGTATGGACCAGGTCCGTATGCCTGCGGTAGAGCAGGCTGACAGAGGCGGGATCCTCCACGGTGAATTTATAATTGGTGAAAACCTGGGGCTTGCCGTTGTAGACCACGGTCTGGGCGCTGGCGGTCATGGGCAGAGGCTCCCTATCCACCAGTGTGATGGTGACCTTGCCGCCCGCGGGGGGCTCATAATTCTTCGCGTAGTCCGGGGCCAGATCAAAGACCCACTCGGCTTCACAGCTGTCCTTATCTTCGGGCAATTTGACAGAGCCGTCGGCCCAGCGGAAGGTGCCGCCCACCACCATGGTCTCATCATAGGGATTGACAAATTCGCCGCTCACAGACACTTTGCCCAGCAGAGAACCCTTCTTGGCCAGGTCCGCAACAACGTTGCTGTGCAGACTGGGCACGGCTTTGGTCACCTTGAGGGTGCCCACGCTGTTGTCCCGGACACCGCCGAGGAGAAGGGGGAGCTGGTAGTTGACGCTGTTGAGGGTGGCGGTGATGGGGTATTCGCCCACATCCGCCGCGCCGGGGAGGCCGGCGCTGCTGAACGTGGCCCCCAGGTCAGCCAGGCTGTCCGTTTCGAGCAGGCCATCGACGGAAAAGTCGCCGGCGGACAGGGGAATAGCCTGGCCGTAGACCTTGGAAGCGTTGCCTGTGATCCGGACGGACTTCTTTTCCACCCGGACGTTGCAAAGATAGCTGGTCTTTTCCGGAAGCGTATAGTTTCCGGCGTTCGCCCCTTTCAGGCCGGTAATCGTGAAGGTGGCGATCCGGTCGCCGGCATCCGCGCTGTCCAGCACGGCGTCAAATTCCGCGCTCAGCTGGTCGCTTCCGACCGCGCCCCACACGGTAACTTTTTTGCTCGGGACCGAAGTGGTGCCGTCATAGATCTTGCCGGAGGCCTCGCAGTTAAGCGTGACGGGCAGCCGGGTGATGGTCAGGGTCGTTTGGGCAAAGCCCTCGGCATAGACGCCGCTGGCCTCCACCTGAGCCATGACCTCATAGGTGCCGGCATTCACCGGAGCGTCCTGGGTCCAGCCTTCCTGAGAGCCGCTGGGCCGGTACCAGACCTGGACGGCGCCCTCCCGGTCGCAGGTGAACCGGAGCGGGTGGGGCTGGCCGTTGTACGCAAAGACGGTCTCGCTGGGGGCGGTCACCGTGGTCGGCTGCTTGTCGGTGACCACCACCACAGCCGTGCCGGTGATTTCCGTATAGTTGCCGCTGCTGGGGGTGAAGACCCAGGTCCTGGTAAAATCGCCGGTCTCGTTCATTACTTCCGCGCCGTCCTTCCAGGTCAGGGTGCCGTCAACGGTCCAGTCCGGGTGGGACGGGTGGGTGAAGGTCCCGCTGAGACTGGCGGTGTTCAAGGCAGCTCCCTCCACCACCGGGCCGGCGGTGGCGGAGCCCGAGGGCGCCACCGGGACTACGGTCAGCGTGGTGTTTCCCGCTTCGAGCCTGGCCGTGATGTTCACGTCGTTGGGCACCTGGAGGGTATAGGGATAGCCGCCCTCTTTGACGGGCGCGGTGGCGGCAAAGCCCTCACTCTGCAAGGTCAGGCCAAAATCGCCGTAGTTCACCGTGGTCCCTTCCACGCTGTCCAGCCTGGCGGTGATGCCCGTCAGATTGGCCTGGGTCCAGCTCTCGCCGTAGGGTTTTTCGGCTCCTTCGGGCGGGGTGACGATCACGTCCCGGCTGTTGACGGTGAACGACAGGTTATACCAACTGAAATTGCGGTCATAGCCGAGTTGGAAGCTCTCCTGATAGGTCCCGGCTCTCAGCCCGCTCTTGGGGGAGAAGTGCACGATTTTGTTTCCCCCGACGTCGATGGTGACAGAGGAACCCATATCGGTCACAAAATTGTTAAGGGTCGTGTACCGGGTAATGGTGATGGCCTGGTTGCCGGTATTTGTAATGGTAAATTCCACCTGCTCAGGCGTGTAGCCTATGTCTTTTTGGGGAAAAGTATAGATCCCGTTCGGCGCAAGCAGTTCCCCGCCGACGGTGAGCGTGAAGGAGGTCTTTTTGGGCGTGCCGTAGACGGCGTACAGGTTCAGTATATGATCCTCCGGTACGGAGATGAGATTCATTCTGGAGAAGTTGACTGTTTCGCCGTTTACATCGGTGCTCCAGCCTAAGAAGGATCTCCCCTCTGCGGTCACGGTGATTTCGGGGTAGACAAGCTGCGTGTCCAAGGTGTACTTCCCGCCGTAGGCTATGTACGTTTTATTTTCACCGCCAAAGCTGCCGTCGTTGCCCGCGTGGAGGATGACCTTGTATACATCAAAGGTGTTCTGAATAGACTTGCCGTCTGTGTCGGTGATCTTCACGGTATACCGGCCCGCCTGGGGATCGGCGAGGGTATAGTAACGGGTATTGGCAGAATAGGACTTCAGATTCTGCGTGATGTCCATATCAGAAACGATTCCGGGACCACTGAGCGTGACCTTGAAGCCCGTCTGCCAGGTGCAGTCATTCAAAGTAAGCTGCACCTTGTTCTCAGCGGCCCCGCTGGACGCGTTCCGCTGCAAATAAGTGGCGCTGAGGTATCCGTTCAGCGTAGAGGCCACGGGGACGGGCTCATCCAGCGCGGCGGCCACGGCCTCCGGCTCCGCCGGGGGCTCCTCACCCTGGGGCGCGTCTCCGCCCTCCGGGGTCTCCGGCGTATCCGGCGTGTCCGGGGTATCCGGCGTATCGGAGGTGTCCGGCGCGTCCGGCGCGTCCGCCGGGTCCGTGGGCTCTGTCACGTCCGGGGTGTCCTGGGGCTCCCGGGCAGACTGCTCCTCCTGGGCGTCCTGGGCGTCCGGCACGCTCTGGGTCTCCTGGGCATCGGCCGCCGGCGGGAGCGTCTCCTCCGCGCCCTGGGCCAGCGCCGTCACCGGCGCCATCGACGCCAGCATAACGAAGACCAGAAGCAGCGATAAAAACCGTTTCTTCATTCCGTTTTCCTCCTTTTTCGCATGAACAAGGCTCGAGGGGAAGCCTATAGGGATCCATTCTGTGTTCACATAATAACATAAACCGGCCTGCTTTACAAGGGCCTTCTTCCGGCAGATCCTGCAGGAAATTGTAAACTTTTCCAGCCTCTCCGCCAAAAGGCCGCCGGGGAAATTTCCCTTGCATTCCGGGTGGGGATATTGTATAATGATATGCAAATATTTTTGTTTATTAGCAAAATCTTTCGCTTTATAGGGAGAGTTACCATTATGTGCGGGATCGTCGGCTATGTGGGAAAGGAACAGGCGGCCCCCATCCTTCTGGAGGGGCTGGAGAAATTGGAGTACCGGGGCTATGACTCCGCGGGGATCGCGGTGCTGTCCGAGGAAAAGGAGCTCCAGGTGAAGAAGTCCAAGGGCCGGCTGAAGGTGCTCAGCGCCCTGACCGACGGGGGCCGGGCCGTGGAGGGGACCTTGGGCGTGGGGCATACCCGCTGGGCCACCCACGGGGAACCCAGCGACGTGAACTCTCACCCCCATCTCAGCTCCGGCCGCCGCATCGCCGTGGTCCACAACGGGATCATCGAGAACTATGTGGAGATCAAAGAGTTCCTCCTGGCCCAGGGGGTCTGCTTCCAGTCCGAGACGGACACGGAGGTGGTGGCCCAGCTGCTGGAGTATTACTACGACCGGTCCGGGGACGTGATGGACTCGGTCTACCGGGTGCTGCACCGGATTGAGGGGGCCTATGCCCTGGGCATCATGTGCCGGGATCTGCCCGACGCGTTCATCGCCGCCCGGAAGGACGCGCCGCTGCTGCTGGGTTACGGCCAGGGCTGCTGCTTCATCGCCTCGGACGTGACCGCCATCATCAAGCACACCCGGGACGTGGCCTACATGGAGGACGGCGAGGTGGCTCTGGTCCGCGCGGACGGCATCCAGGTCTTTGACGCTCTGGCCCAGCCGGTGGAGAAAGAGCACCACCATGTGGACTGGGACGTGAGCGCCGCCGAGAAGGGCGGCTATGCCCACTTCATGTTCAAAGAGATCATGGAGCAGCCGGAGGCGGTGCGCAAGACCATCTCCCCCCGGCTGAAGGGGGGCAGGCTCTGCTTTGACGAGCTGAAGCTCACGCCGGAGGAGATCCGGGCCCTGAACCGGATCTGCATCGTGGCCTGCGGCTCCTCCTACCATGTGGGCATGGTGGGCAAATACAATCTGGAGCGGCTGCTGCGCCGGCCGGTGGACGTGATGCTGGCCTCGGAGTTTCGCTATGCCGACCCGCTGGTGGACGAGAGCAGCCTGGTGATCGTGATCAGCCAGTCCGGCGAGACGCTGGACACCATGGCCGCCCTGCGGCAGGCCAAGGCCCTGGGGGCCCGGACGCTGGCCATCGTAAACGTGGTGGGCAGCTCCATCGCCCGGGAGGCGGATGGGGTCCTCTACACCTGGGCCGGGCCGGAGATCGCCGTGGCCACCACCAAGGCCTACAGCACTCAGCTGGTCCTGCTGGATATGCTGGGGCTGTACTTTGCCCAGGTCCTGGGCAGCGTGACGGAGGAGGAGAGCGCCCGGATCGTCTCCGAGCTCCAGACCCTGCCCGCCAAGATGGAGACCGTGCTGGCGGACACGGAGCAGATCAAATACCTGGCCTCCCAGTATTTCAACCACAGCTCCATCTTCTTCATCGGCCGGAATCTGGACTATGCCCTGGGCCTGGAGGGGAGTTTGAAGCTGAAGGAGATCTCCTACATACACAGCGAGGCCTACGCCGCCGGGGAGCTGAAGCACGGCACCATCTCCCTCATCGAGGACGGGACCCTGGTGGTGGCCCTGTGCAGCTACGCGCCTTTGTTCGACAAGAGCGTGTCCAACATCGTGGAGGTCAAGGCCCGGGGGGCGGATATCGTGGCCCTGACCGGCGAGAGCCTGGGGGAGGAGCTGAGCAAGACGGCGGAAAACGTCCTCACCGTGCCGGACACCCATGTGATCCTCCAGCCCTCTTTGGGCGTGCTGCCCCTGCAGATCTTCGCCTACTATGTGGCCCTCCAGCGGGGCTGCGACATCGACAAGCCCCGCAACCTGGCCAAATCCGTGACCGTGGAGTAAAAAATATGCGGGCCGGGGAAAATCCCCGGCCCGCATATTTTCCCCTATTTTGCGTATGGTAATCTTTTATGAGCTTCTTTGATTTTTCCATCCGGCCCGGGGACGGGCGGGGCTTCGGCCTGTTCTCGCCGGCGCATCTGGCGGCGCTGCTGCTGTGCGCCGCCGGGATCGCCGCCGCTTGCCTGGCCGCCCGGCGGCTGGGCGCGGCCGGGCGCCGGAGGCTGTCCCTGGGGATCGCCTGGTCCGCCCTGAGTCTGGAGCTGCTGCGGGCTCTGGTGCTGGCTTTGGCCGGGGAATACCCGGACCATCTGCCGCTGCATCTGTGCTCCCTGGCCGTTTTCCTGCTGCCGCTGCACGCGGGAAAGCGGGGGCGGCTCACCGGCCAGTTTCTCTATGCCTTCTGCCTGCCCGGGGCCGCGGCGGCCCTGCTGCTGCCGGACTGGCGGTATTACCCCCTGTTCCACTTTATGCCCCTGTGCGGCTTCACCCTCCACGCCCTGACTGTGGCCTATGTGCTGGCCCAGCTGCCGGGCGGAGAGCTGCGGCCGGAGGCGGCCCGCCTCCCGGCCTGCCTGGCCCTGATGCTGGCCCTGGCCGCGCCGGTGTATCTGTTCGACCGGCTCACCGGCTCCAATTACATGTTCCTTAACTGGCCCCCGGCGGACACGCCGCTGGCCTGGTTTGCCCCCTGGGGGCGGCTGTTCGTGCTGGGCTATCTCCCCCTGGCCGCCGCCCTCTGGCTGCCGATGTACCTGCCCTTTTTACGCAAGAAAGACTGACACCCCTGCCCGACGGGCAGGGGTGTCAGTCTTTTAGCCCCGCAGCATCTGCAGGCCGTGGGGGAGCACATCCAGAAAGGCGTCCAGACTCTCCATGCTGGCCTTGGGGCTGCCGGGCAGGTTGATGATCAGGCTCTTGCCCCGGAGGACCGATACGCCCCGGGAGAACATGGCCCGCCTGGTGATCTTCAGGCTCTCGGCCCGCATGGCCTCCGCGATGCCCGGCACCTGCCGCTCCGCCACCGCCAAGCTGGCCTCGGGGGCGATGTCCCGGGGCCCGAAGCCGGTGCCGCCGGCGGTGAGGATCAGGTCCAGCTGCCGCTGGTCCGCCAGGCGCATCAGATGCCGCTTCAGCTGGGCGGCCTCCCGGGGGAGCAGCAGCTGCTCCACCACCTCGTAGCCCGCCTCCGTCAGCCGCCGGACGATGGCCGGGCCGGTCGTATCCTCTTCCGTTTTTTCAAAAGCCTTGTCGCTGACGGTGATCACCGCCGCCTGCCAGGGCCGGGGCGTTTTGCGCTCCTCGATGCACATCTCGTCGCCCACGGAGATGGTCCCCGGCTCCAGCACCCGGGCAAAGACCCCCTCCCGGGGCATGATGCAGTCCCCCATCTTCTTGTAGATCTCGCAGTGGCTGTGGCAGTCCTTGCCGATCTGGGTCATCTCCAGCAGAACGTCCCCGCAGCGCAGGAGCGTCCCCACCGGCAGAGAGCGGAAGTCGAAGCCCTCCACCACTAAGTTCTCCCCGAAAGCGCCGGGGACGACCCCGGCCCCCTTCTCGTTGAAGGCCGCGATCTTATCGGCGCTCAGGAGGCTGATCTGCCGGTGCCACTTCCCGGCGTGGGAGTCCCCCTGGATGCCCCAATCTGTCTCGAAAAAGCCGCTCTGCACATCCGTCTTCTGGATGCCCTTCCGGTCGCTTGTGCAGACGGCGATCACTTTTCCCATCTCTTACCCTCCGATCTGGCTCATGGCCTTCTTCTCCGTAATGTCCCGGGGGCTGTCAAAGCTGTGGGCCCGGGGTTTCGCCGCGACGCAGCAGGCGATCGCCTTTTTCAGCTCCTCATCCGAGCCGCCCTCCCGCAGCAGGGTCCGCAGATCGGCGGCGGTGTCATAGCACAGGCAGGGCTTGAGCTGGCCCGTGCCGGTCAGGCGGATCCGGTTGCAGCTGGCGCAGAACTTGTGGCTCACCGCGTCGATCAGGCCGATGCGCCCCTGGAGCCCGGCGCTTTTATAATAGTGGGCGGGCCCGTTGCCCCGCTTTTCCTCCGTGGGTTCCAAGTCCGGCCAGCGGCCCCGGAGCTTTTCCAGCACCTCCTCCGGGCCCACCCGGCGCATGGCCCGGCCAAAGCCGATGGGCATCAGCTCGATAAAGCGCACATCCACCGGCAGCTCCGCCGCCAGGGCCGCTAAGCTCTCCACCTGGTCCCGGTTTTCCTCCAACAGCACGGTGTTGATCTTGGTTTTCAGCCCCCGCTCCGCGCTGTGCCGGACGGCGGAGAGCACCGCGGCGGCGGAGCCCCGGCCCCCGCTGAGGGCGCGAAACAGCGCCTCGTCCAGGCTGTCCAGGCTCACATTCACCCCGTCCAGCCCGGCCCGGCAGATCAGGTCCAGATTTTCCTCCAGCAGCAGGCCGTTGGTGGTCAGCGTCACCTGTTCCACCCCGGGCAGCTCTTTCAGACGGCAGATGAAGGCCCCGCAGCCCTTGCGGACCAGGGGCTCCCCGCCGGTGATCTTGAACTTGCAGATCCCCAATTCCACCGCCGCGGCGCAGACGCGCAGCAGCTCCTCATATTCCAGGATCTCCTGCTGCTTCGCCGGGGCCATGTCCTCGGGCATACAGTAGCGGCAGCGGAGGTTGCAGCGGTCCGTGACGGAAATGCGCATGTAGTCTATTTTCCGCCCGTATTGGTCGATCACCGGTCCGCCTCCCCGTCGTAATAAAAATCTCCGCTCTTGCCGCCGTGCTTTTCCACCAAGTGGATGTTTCGGATCTCCATGCGCTTGTCGATGGCCTTGCACATGTCGTACACCGTCAGCAGCGCCACACTGACCCCTGTCAGGGCCTCCATCTCCACGCCGGTCTGCCCCTGGCAGCGCACGGTGCACACTGCCTCCACCTCCCGGCTCTCCGGGTACAGGCTGAACTCCACCGCGCACTTGGTCAGATTCAGCAGATGGCACAGGGGGATCAGCTCGGCGGTGCGCTTGGCGGCCATGATGCCCGCCACCTGGGCCACGCCCAGCACATCTCCCTTTTTGGCGGTCTTGTCCCGCACCGCCGCGAAGCAGGCCCCGCTCATGGCGATCCGGCCCAGGGCCACCGCCGTCCGGCTGGTGACGGCTTTTCCGCTCACGTCCACCATCCAGGCGTTTCCCCTGTCGTCGATATGGGTAAAATCGGCCACGCCGCTCCCCTCTTTCCGTTCCGCCTTGTTCGGCGGAAAAGCTTTTATTTTTTCATACTTTAATATGACCCTTTTGCGGAAAAAAGTCAAGGGCAAAACGGCGGGAAGGGCCCTTTGTAACTTCTTTGTTCCTTTACAGCCCGTTTAAACAGGCATATAATAACAGTAATGATTTCTCTTCCCAAGGGGGAAAACGCCATGAAAGATCTGAAAAGCGGCTGCCGCCTGGCCGTGGTGCAGGCCGCGCCCGTGTTGTTTGACAGCGCCGCCTGTACCGCCAAGGCCCTGGACCTGATCTGCCGGGCCGGGGAGCAGGGGGCGGAGCTGATCGTCTTTCCCGAGCTCTTCATCCCCGGCTATCCCTACGGCATGACCTTCGGCTTTACGGTGGGCGCCCGGGCGGAGCCCGGCCGGCTGGACTGGAAGCGCTATTATGACAGCTCCATCCTGGTCCCCGGGGAGGAGACCCGCCGCCTGGGGCAGGCGGCTCGGGCGGCCGGCGCCTGGCTCAGCATCGGGGTCTCGGAGCGGGAGGAGAATACGGCCACCCTGTATAACGCCAACCTGATCTTCTCTCCGGAGGGGGAGTTGGTCTGCGTCCACCGGAAGCTGAAGCCCACCGGGGCCGAGCGCCTGGTCTGGGGCGACGGGGACCGGAGCTATTTCCCCGTGGCGGATACGCCCTGGGGCCCTATGGGAGCGCTGATCTGCTGGGAGAGCTATATGCCCCTGGCCCGGGCCGCCCTGTACCAAAAGGGCGTGACGGTCTACCTGGCCCCCAACACCAACGACAACGAGGAGTGGCAGGCCACTGTGCGGCACATCGCCATCGAGGGCCGCTGCTATTTTGTCAACTGCGATATGGTGATCCCCAAAAGCAGCTATCCCCAGGGCCTCCACTGCCCCGGGGAACTGGCTGCCCTGCCGGAGAGGGTCTGCCGGGGCGGCAGCTGCGTGGTGGACCCCTACGGGCATCTGGTGGCCGGGCCGGTCTGGGATGAGGAGACAATCCTCTATGCCCAGCTAAATCTGGAGCAGGTCCCGGCCAGCCGGATGGAGTTTGACCCCTGCGGGCATTACGCCCGGCCGGGCGTGCTGAAGCTCTCTGTGGACGACCGATAAGGAGGAGCCTATGAGCAAGAAAAGAAAAGGGGCCGCCGTGCTGCTGGCCCTGGTGCTGATCCTGGGCCTGCTGCCTGTGACCGCCCTGGCCCTGGAGGCCGGAGAAGAGGAGGCTCTGATAAACGGGCCGGAGGAGTCTCTGTATGCCGAAAGCGGCAGCCGGGTGTACAACAACGGCGGCACCGTGTACAATAACGGCGGCACCGTCTATAACAATGCCGGCACCGTGTACAACAATGCCGGGACGGTGTACAACAATGCCGGTACGGTCTACGCCAACGGCGGCACCGTCTATAACAACAACGGCACCGTATACAACAATAGCGCCGCGGTGAACGGCAGCGGCGCCCCGGAGGAGACGCCCGCTCCCTCCGCCGGGCCTGAACCGACTGAGACGCCCGTCCCCTCCGCCGAGCCTGAACCGACTGAGACGCCGGCCCCCTCCGCGGAGCCTGAACCGGAGGAGAGCGCCGCCGGCGCGTCCCGGCGCGTCACCTTTGCGGAGGATTACAGCTCCTTCGTGGATCCGGAGGGCCTGGAGGAGGCCGCGGATGGCGAGAGCTGGTCCCTGCAGGGGCCCCGCTGTGTGCTTCGCCCCTTGGAGGGATACCGCATCCAGGGCGCGGAGGCCAGCGCCGGGGAGATCCTCCCCGAAGAGGATGGGAGCTATACCTTCACCCCCGGCGAAGAGGAAGCACTGCTCACCCTCCACATCGCCACGGACACGCCGGTTTTTTCCCTCCAGCCGGGGACTTACGCGGAAAACCAGTACCTGGAGCTGACCGGGCCGGAGGGCGCCGCCTTCTACTTCACCGATGACGGCAGTGCGCCGGAGCCGGGCCGCGGCCGCTATACCGGCCCCATTGCCATCCGGGGCGGGGTGGAGATCCGGGCCCTGGCCCAGGCGGAAGGGACCCTCCCCAGCGCGGAGATCCGGGGGAGCTATGCGGTGGTCAGCGTCACCGGGCCGGTCTTTGATCCGGTGGAGGAGGGCTACACCCCGGTCACCCAGGGCGTTACCGTGAAAAACAGCGGCTCGACGGAGGCCAAGGTCTCCAAGGCGGCGCTGTCCGGGGCCGACGCGAAGCAGTTCATTTTGGGGCACAGCTCGGGCCGGAGCATTCCTGCCGGGGCGACGGTGGACAATTACTGGACCCTGCGCCCGGTAAACGGGCTCAAAGCGGGGACCTATACCGCGCTGCTGACGCTCACGCTGGACAGCGGGGAGACTGTGGAGCTGGACGTGAACTTCACGGTGACCGCGCCTGAAAAATAGAATAGATGTGCAGCAAAACGCCCGCCGAAAGGCGGGCGTTTCAGACTGTAGACAAAGTACCCATGGATAGAGTGGAAGGCACTATTCATGGGTGCTTTGTTATGGTATAATGTAGGAG
>CANRHH010000017.1 GCA_947630375.1 uncultured Oscillospiraceae bacterium
TTGTCATGCCTATTCTTCCGTCGTTATTTTTCGCTGTCTTCTTTCATTTTCCTCTTGACTTTTTATTTGCAGACTTTCTTTTGGAAACTATCAGAGAGTATACACCCAGACTACGACTTTTTCAATATATCGTTTAGACAAATATATAAATTTGTACAATTCCTTTGCCGAGGCGCAGATAGTCCTGCCGCTCGTCTAAAATTCTTGCGATACGCACCGTGTGCCCTTTTGTGTCATAAATGGAGATATACTTGCCGCAGACAAGAGTGCGCAAGGACGTGGGGGACCTTGTCAAAGCCTCAAGGGATGGTCCCGCCTCTGCGTGCCCCTCTAAAATACGCAGATCATTTTTCATGTTTTGGACAAACTTTCTGGCAGCAACGGGATTTTTTAAGTCATGATGGATGTACTCTCTGATTTGCATGCAGAAGGCACAGCTAAGACGTGATAGCCAGATAATTTCCAACCGAGACTCTCAAAAAATTGCGGTCCTTGCGATTTAAACTTTACAAAAATGAAAATGCCACTCACTTGTAAAAACAAGAGGGAGGCATTTTTATTAAAATCTATATTTATAACTCATATTTCGTTAAGATTTACCGTCGCATCAGTAAACGATTTCTCAACTTTTTCTTTGACCTTTTTTATTATCTTATAAGAGTCACCTTTCCTTTCAAATAATGACCCTAATGGAATAATATATTTCTCCCTTATATCTTGTGTTACTTGTGGAATCTTAAAGTCACTGAAAAAATCGTTTCTTAGATGTAGCATGGTAGATGCGATCACAAACCATTTTTTGAAGTAGGCTTCGCCATACTTGCTGACTAATAGTAGGAACACCCAGAATCGTTCTTCATCGTTTAGAGGATGATATTTTACTAATCCACTTGAAATTACAACTTTATTATCCTCTTCAATAATAGCAACTTCTCCAGGCTTTCCATCTTTTGCAAAAATGATATCTCCTTTTCTTATATTTTGACCTAATTGATTAACAAAATAATCCGGACAATAACAATCAGGTTCATAATCCACATCAAAATTTATTATATCGCTTGTTTTTATAAAAGGTGTTCCCTCATCAGTATAGTTTACGCTCCCAACCTCATCTCCTTTGCTTAGTCGTTCTCTATCCAGTAAATTATATTTTCTCGTCTGCAATACCGAGCTTATCGTGGCCGACACGTCATTTCTATAAAAGTTAGGAGATAGCATCTTTCTTTCAAAAACATTTGGTTTTACTGTAAACCCATACTGTGCAGTATCAGAAAAAGCCAACTGATAGTCCTTGTTAAATAAAGCAACCAAATCTTTAATTTGCTTAACTGCTATATAATATGTATCAAAAGCATCCAAATACTGTTTCATGAGATAATTGTACTTAGATGCATAAGGGAAAACTTTCAGGCCTGCAATTTTAGATTGATTCATAAACTTTTGCTTAGTAATTGAGTATGTACCTCTTACCTGAATTCGGTTTATTTCAGAATTTAGAAATATTGTCAAAAACGCAGCTTCTTCTTTACTATTCGTATGAAAAACAACACTGTTCTGACTCATGTTCATCTCACTTATTGTGCATGGACACATAGCAGCTTTTCCCATAAACTTGCCTGTCATGGTGTAAATTATGTCATACGGCGTAGTAATTGACCGTTTAATATTTTTTCTGTGGAAAGACTCATTGATTGATTGCAAGTCGTTTACATTTATAAAGTGCCTTGTGATAGCAGATGTTTTTATAAAAGGTATTCCTTCATTTTCACTGCAAAAAAGAAAAGCCGGTGGCGTAGAACCTCCATTAATATCACCGCTGATATAGTCAGCAACTGTGGGATTTTCTTTCATTCCATCCTTAACCATTAAAAAGTTGGGGCTATAATTTCTGGGATAAAATGATTTGGCCGATATTTTTTATGGGGTTAGTTATAAATATTTCGTGATTTGACATGATCAACCAACCTTTTTGTTATTTCCTCGAAATCGTTATCAATAATAGGAGCACCGTCTTTCAATATCGGATTACCATTCTCGTCTCTCTGATAAATTTCCTTTCCTCTTCTGTCATGTCCACATGTTTTTGCTATAGCCATAAAAGCGTCAAAAGTTTGAGGCAATCCAGCAGCTTTTTTCTTTTTAAGTATCAATAATGATGTTTTCGTGTCTGTAGAAGGCAAAAATGATTCCACGGGGCAATCTATAATTGCAACTACGTCTGCATTTTCAAGGATATAATGACGGACATACTCCAACCCATTATTTCCTAATATTCCATCAGGTAACACAATTGCCATTCGTCCGCCAGGTTTTAAAAGATCAAGACATCTCTCTATGAATAAAATATCAGGAGTACGGCTTTCATCAACTTTCTTAGTTTCTACCCAAGTTCCGTTACCATTTTGCTCCCACTTATGACCAAGATGGTAATGTTCAAGAATCTTTTTGTCGTCAATCACACATTTCTTTCCGAAAGGCGGATTGGTCATAATAATATCTACGTTTCCTTTCTTTATTTTTGCGGTTATTTTATTCGGCCATTCTTTAAATGGAGTTAGAGAGTCATAGTGAAAAATTCCTGTATGGCCATCATCATTTAAAACCATGTTCATTTTTGCGACTCGTGAGAGATCGGGGTTGAAATCTATCCCTCTAATATACTTGTCTGCATACTCTCTAAAAAGACCCACTACATTTAGCCCTGGGCGTTTCTTTTCGAGTTCTTCATACTGATTTCTAATATATTTAAGGGCCATAACCAGAAAACCACCAGAACCACATGCCGGGTCACATACAGTCTCGTCAATTCTGGGCATTAATACTTCAGTGGCCATAGTAACTATTTCTCTTGGGGTAAAGAATTCTCCATGTTCTCCTCTCAAATTTGCACCGACGAAAGTTTCAAAAGCCATTCCTTTTACATCAACATTTGTATCAAGGAGAGAATACTTTTGAAGTTCTGCAATAGCATAGCATAAGCAGCGATCGTTCAATTGTATGTCGTCATTTGCTTCAAAAATATTGTCCTCTTGAAATCTTTGCTTTACTTTATTGAAGAGAGAAGATATTCTATCTCGTGCATTTTTTGTTCCTTCTGCATCATGTTGTTCATCTGGTGTTATATAGAAAACACACTTCTCTGTAAACAAATCTTTTTCGTCTTCGATTTTACAGAACAGTATCTTAATAATTTCAGAAAACCGTTTATCTTGTGTAAGTCCCTGGTTGCTGAAGAAATAATTATTGCATCTTTTAAAAACTCCTTTTAAGTCTGTACACCGAACAAGATCACTTTTCTGATATTTTCCAATAGAGTCAACGCTTTCTTTGTATTTGGGAACATCCGGTAATTCATCATATCTGTTTGAACGCTTTCCGTCTTTATAATAGTAAAGAATTCCATCCCCGTTTGTCCATGTACCAAATTTAGCCGTTGTCGCAGACATGTAGCTCCAAAGCTGCTCAACGCCTTCCTTTTTATCTTTCTTTTTTGTCTCAATTATCCAAAGAATATTATCCTGTGATTTATTATCATCACAGAAAACAACTATATCGCATCGCTTATCCGTTGAGCCAACTTTAATAGGGTATTCTACTTCGATCTGGCTTCTTGGATATTTATATACGTCAAGAAGGACACGACAGTATTCTTGCCTGACATATTCTTCAGGTGTTTCTTTACGCATCTTCCCAGTTATAAGGCACTTAATCTTACCTTCATCAACTATTATTTCTTGCATTTTCTCTTCTCCATCCATTTTCATTTTGTTGGCCCTCAACCTCACGTAACGTGAGGTTGAGGGCCTATTGACATCTTACACAGGCATTGTATCATAAGCATTCAGCTTTATCAATTTTTCATATTGCCCCACTTTCAGGGCCGTTTTTACTCTACACGATTACCTGCTACTTCCAAAAAACAGGCTCGGTGGTTTTTTAAAGAAAATTGATAGTGAAAAAGTAAAAACCGGCAGGCTTCTTGCGAAGCCTGCCGGTTTTGGTGGACCTGAAGAGACTCGAACTCTCGACCTCTCGGATGCGAACCGAACGCTCTCCCAGCTGAGCTACAGGCCCAAATATAAAATTTTTACAGGCTGCCGCCGCTCTTTCACCTGGTAGCTTTAACATTATAACACAAAATTTTCGTTTGTAAAGAAAAATTTCATTGATTATATGGAAAGAATGGTGTAGAATAGCACCGTGGCTTTTGACAAGGCTGCACTAATCGGGGAGCCAGCGGTGCCCTGTAGCCTGCAATCCGCTACAGCAGGGATGAATTCCCGCGCCGAGGGTGTGTTCTGTGCTGTCCGACTCCGGTGAGCAGCGTTGAAGACCCGGTCCCGCGCAACGGAAACCCGTGAACCATGTCAGGCGGGGAACCGAGCAGCATTAAGCGGTGCTTTTCGTGTGCCGTGGGATCGCCGGGTCCGAGCCAGCTGCCGGAGCAGCGGGTATAGGATCTCATTCGAAGCCGGGTGTGCAGTCTTGTCAAGAGCCACCATTCTATTCTTTTGCGCGCGGGGGGGTGAAGGCGTGTACCAGGCTCTATATCGCAAATGGCGGCCCCAGACCTTTGACCAGGTGATCGGCCAGGAGCATATTACCGAGACCCTGAAAAACCAGGTCCGGTCCGGCCGCTTGTCCCACGCCTATATATTTATCGGCACCCGGGGCACCGGGAAGACCACCTGCGCCCGGATCCTGGCCCGGGCGGTCAACTGTGAGCATCCGGTGGACGGCAACCCCTGCGGCGTCTGCCCGGCCTGCCGGGGGATCAGCGACGGGTCTGTGCTGGACGTAGTGGAGCTGGACGCGGCTTCCAACAACGGAGTGGACAATGTGCGTGCCCTCCGGGAGGAGGCGCTTTTTTCCCCGGCCACGGTAAAAAAACGGGTGTACATCATCGACGAGGTGCACATGCTCTCCACGCCGGCCTTCAACGCGCTGCTGAAGATCCTGGAGGAGCCGCCGGAGCATCTGATGTTTATCCTGGCCACCACGGAGCTGCAAAAGGTCCCGGCTACCATCCTCTCCCGTTGCCAGAGGCACAGCTTCCGGCGGATCGACTCGGCCCGGATCGCGGCCTACTTGGGGGAGATCGCCCAAAAAGAGGGGCTGGATTTGCGCCCGGAGGCGGCGGAGCTTATTGCCCGGTTGGCCGAGGGCGGCGTGCGGGATGCGCTGAGCCTGCTGGACCAGTGCTCCGGGGCCCAGGTCATCGACCTGGAGGCGGTGTACTCCGCCATGGGCCTGGCCGGGAACCAGCGCATTTCAGCGCTGCTGGAACATATCCTGCGGCACGATGCGGCCGCCGCTTTAAGCGGCTTTTCTGCCATGTGGATGGATGGGAAGGACCCGGCCGGCTTTTTGAACGAGCTCAGCGGCCTGCTGCGGGATGTGCTGATGGTGCGGGTAGCCCTCCGGGGAGGGCGGGAGCTGCTCTCCGGCGGCTACGATCTGGCGACCTTGGAGGGCTTCGCCAAGCGCATGACCACGGAGGAGCTGCTCTGCGCGATGGGGACGGTGCAAAACGCCCTGGGCGGCATGAAGGACGCCAAAAATCCCCGGACGGCGGCGGAGCTGTGCCTGATCTCCCTGTGTGACGACACGGCAGGGGAGAGCGTGGCCCAGCTGCGTGCCCGGCTGTCCCGGCTGGAGGAGCGGGCGGAAGCGGGGGCCTTTGCGGCCCGGCCGGCGCCTGCCGCGGCCCGGGAGGACTGGGAGGAGGCACCGCCCCCGCCGGAGAGCCCGGCCTGGGAGGATGAGGACGAGCTGGACCCGGCGGACTTCTATGAGGAGCAGCCGGAGGACGTCTATCTCCCGCCCGCCGCTGCAAAGGCACCGGCGGAAGAGGTCCGGCCTGCCCCGCCTGCGTTCAGCTGGGAGGAACTCTGCGCCCGGGTGAAGGGCGCTCTGCCCATGGATCTGCAGATCAGCCTGGGGGACGAGGGCCGGATCCGGGGCCGTCTGGATGGAAATGTGCTCCGCTTGGAGGCGGCGCCGGGCTTTGTATACGGCCGCTTTAACCGGCCGGAGGTGCTGGAGAAGTTCTCCGCCGCCGCCGGGGAGATCGCCGGGAAGCCGGTCCATGCCCAGCTGAGCGAGTTGAAGCCCCAGGAGCGGCAGGTCCGCAGCCTGGAGGAGCTGGCAAAGTTTGACGAAGTAAGATTTATATAGTATAATAAAGTATCAAGTCAATTCTGATCATAACGGAGGAAGAAAAAATGGCAAAAGGCGGTTTTCGGGGGGGCTATCCCGGCGGTGGCAATCAGATGAACATGATGCGGCAGGCCCAGAAGATGCAGCAGGAGTTCCTGAAAATGCAGCAGCAGTTGGAGAGCACGAAGTTCGAGTTCACGGCCGGCGGCGGCGCGGTCAAGGCCACGATCGTGGGGACCCGGGAGTTCCAGTCCATTGAGATCGACCCGGAGGTCGTGGATCCGGACGATGTGGAGATGTTGCAGGACCTGATCTTGGCGGCGGTCAACGGCGCGTTGAAGGAAGCCGACGACAGCACCGGCAAGGCGATGGCAAAGCTTCAGGGCGGCATGGGGATGCCGGGCCTGTTCTAAGAGCTCCGGCCCCGAAAGCGTTCTTTCGGGGCCGAACGCGCGTTTTTTGAAAAACGGTCCTTCTTTCGACGGATCTCTCCTTTCTTGTGTGCTAAAATATCGCCAGGATCGCAGGTACAGAAGAGGATGCGCCCCGCTTCCGCGGCGGCCGATGGAGGCAGTATGAATACACCCTGGACGGATAAAGTGGATAGAAACAACCCTCTGCCCGAATATCCCAGGCCCCAGATGGCCCGGGCGGGGTGGATGAGCCTGAACGGCCCCTGGGAATACGCCATCAACCGGTCTACCCGGTTCCCGAAAGCGTTCGAGGGGGAGATCTTGGTGCCCTTTTCTCCGGAGACGGAGCTCTCCGGCGTGGGCAGGAGCCTGAAAAGCGGGGAGTATCTCTGGTACCGGCGCACGGTGGCGGTGCCGCCCGCCTTTTCCGGCAAGCGGATCCTGCTGCACTTCGGCGCGGTGGATCAGGCGGCGGTGGTCTGGGTCAACTCCATGCAGGTGGCCTCCCACGTGGGCGGCTATCTGCCCTTTGAGGCGGATGTGACCGAGGCGGTGGAGGACGGCCAAATGACCATTACGGTCCGGGTCACGGACGACACGGACAAAGGGGGGCACACCCGGGGCAAGCAGAAGACCCGCCGGGGCGGCATTTGGTATACGCCCCAAAGCGGGATCTGGCAGAGTGTCTGGATGGAGGCCGTGCCCGCGTGCTACATAAAGTCTCTGCGCGTCACGCCCCTGTTTGACGACGGAGAGGTGGAGATCGAGGCGGAGGTATCGGGCGAGGAAGAGGCCATGGCGACGCTGGACGGGCAGAGCTATGCCCTGCCGGCGCGGATCCCTGTGCCCGGCTTTGAGCCCTGGACTCCGGAAAATCCCCGGCTCTACGGCTTTACAGTCAGCTGCGGGGAGGACAAGGTCCAAAGCTATTTTGCCATGCGGAAGTTCTCTGTGGGCAAAGACGAGAAGGGTGTGCCGCGGCTGCTTTTGAACAACCGGCCCTATTTTCACAACGGCCTTCTGGATCAGGGCTACTGGCCGGACGGGCTGTATACCGCGCCGACGGACGAGGCGATGGTCTATGACATCCGCATGGCTAAGTCCATGGGCTACAATATGCTCCGCAAGCACATCAAGGTGGAGCCGCTGCGCTGGTATTACCACTGTGACCGGATCGGGATGCTGGTGTGGCAGGATATGCCCAACGGGGGCGGAAGCTACAGCGCCCCCATCGTGCAGGCACCGCTGGTCACGGGTATCCACCTGAAGGACAGCGCTTACGCGCTCTTTGGCCGGGGTGATCAGAAGGCCCGGGAGGA
Source organism: uncultured Oscillospiraceae bacterium (assembly GCA_947630375.1). Lineage (GTDB taxonomy): Bacteria > Bacillota > Clostridia > Oscillospirales > Oscillospiraceae > Limivicinus. The sequence goes on from CANRHH010000017.1 coordinate 7,892, forward strand.
GTTCAAGGCGGAGCTGGCCGGGATGATCCGCCATCTGTACAACTGTCCCTGCATCGCCATGTGGGTGCCCTTTAACGAGGGCTGGGGGCAGTTTGACGCCCGGAAAATGTATGAGCTGATCCGCAGTATCGATAAGACCCGCACCGTTGACCACGCTTCCGGCTGGCATGATCAGGGGATCGGCCAGGTGAAGAGCGAGCACGTGTATTTCCGGGTCTATGACTATAAGCCGGACAAAAAGGGAAGGGCAGTCCTGCTCAGTGAGTTCGGCGGCTATGCCCAGCAGGTGCAGGGCCACTGCTATAACCGAAAGGCCTTTGGGTACAAAAAGTTTGCCACGCCCGCCCAGCTCCAGATCGGCCTGGAGGATCTGTACCAGAAGGAGATCGGGCCGGCCAAGCTCCAGGGCCTGGCCGCGGCGGTCTATACCCAGCTCAGCGATGTGGAGGACGAGATCAACGGCCTGCTGACCTATGACCGGCGGGTGGTCAAGGTGGCCCCGGAGATCATGCGGGAGATCATAAACGTAGGAAACTGAAAAACCGCGGCCTAAACTTAGCTTAGGCCGCGATTTAACGCGGAAAAATGCACGCCGCCCTGCCTTATCAGAGGCAGGGCGGCGTTCCGTGTTCAGATCAGGTTGAGGATCAGGGTCAGCAGAGCGAAAGCCAGCGCAAACCACTTGGTAGCCTTGGCGAGCTTCGCGTCCAGACTCTTGGCCTTGCCCTTGGACATAAAGGTCTCCGCGCCGCCGGCGATAGCGCCGGAGAGGCCGGCGCTCTTGCCGCTCTGGGCAAGGACGACGACGGTGACGGCGATCCCGGAGAGGGCCTGAAGCACAGCGAGAATAATGGTAAGGACAGACATATAGCGGGATTCCTTTCCTGTTGCATTTCTAAACAGTTGGATTATAGCACAGGATTTTGGGCAATTCAAGAGTTTTCTTTACAAAATATCCGGAAAACAGCGCCGGAAAGGACGGGGCGGGAGAAACGGCTTGACAAGCGGCGGCGGGGCGGCTATGATTATGTTCAAATGTTTGCTCTTGGAGGCAACTATGCCGTATCAAAGGATTCTCACCGTGCAGGATATCTCCTGCCTGGGCCAATGCTCCATCACCGCCGCGCTGCCGATCCTCTCCGCCTGCGGCCATGAGACCTGCATCATCCCCTCCGCGGTCCTCTCTACCCACACGGGGGGCAGCTTTTCCGGCTATACCTTTCGGGATCTGACAGAGGATATCCCCGCCATCCGGCGGCACTGGCAGAGCCAGGGCATCCGGTTCGATGCGGTGTACGCGGGATATTTGGGCAGCGTGAAGCAGGCGGCCTATGTGCGGGAGCTTTTTGACACGCTCCTGCGCCCGGGAGGCAAGATCATCGTGGACCCGGCCATGGGGGATAACGGCGCGCTCTACGCGGGCTTTGACGGGGCCTATGCCGCCGCCATCGCGAGGCTGTGCCGGGGGGCCGATGTGATCCTGCCCAATATTACGGAGGCCTGCTTTATGACGGGGACAGAGTACCGGGAGAGCTATGAGCAAAGCTATATAGACGATCTCCTCCAGGCGCTGCTGGCCCTGGGGGCGAAGAGCGTGGTCCTGACCGGGGTGAGCTTTGAGCCGGAGAGCACCGGCGTGATCGCCTGGAGCGAAGGGGAGAGCTGCTATTACCGGCACCCGCGCATCCCGCGCATGTTCCACGGCACCGGGGATGTGTACGCCTCGGCTTTTACCGGGGCCTGGCTCAAAGGCGTGGAGCTTTTCCGGGCGGCCCGGATCGCCGCGGATTTCACGGTTTCCGCCATCCGGTACAGTCTGGACGACCTGGAGCACTGGTACGGGGTGAAATTCGAGCTGGCCCTGCCCGAGCTGATCAAAGCGCTGCCATAAAAAATTCCCTCCGCGACGTGAAGCGCGGAGGGAATTTTTTAAAGACCCAGATCCTCGTCTATGAGGAGGACTTCGTTTTCCATGGCCATGGAGGGCCCCAGCAAGGTCACCAGGCCGCGGCAAATACGGCCGGGACTCTTGCAGTCGTAGCATCGGTCAGCCTTCGCGGCGCAGGGCGTTTTGGCGTTCATCTGTTGGGCCCGCTTGGGGGAAGCCACGTTCCGCACACGCCAGACCGCCTCCTCGTAGCTGGGGACAAGCTTATTGCGGCCAATCAGGAAACAGACTTTTTTGTGCCCGAACAGCGTACCGGCGACCCGGTTGCAGTTGCCGTCCATGTTGACAATCTCGCCGGTCTCGGCCAGGGCGTTGGCAGAGGAAAGATAGACGTCTGCCGTCATGGCCTGGGCCCGGGCGGTGTTGGCGTCTTGCTGCCAGTGCCAATAGACGGTGTTGTGCTTCTCCAGCAGTTCATAGAGTCCCAGATCCCGGACGGTGGCGCTGCCGCCGATGCCGATGCTCACGCCGTCCAGCTCCCGGTCCAGATAGGCCGCGGCCTCGGCGCCGGTGGCGAAGGTTTTGACGGTATATCCCCGCTCCTTCAGGCTTTTCTCTACTTTATCAAAAACAGACATATTCGATCCCTCCTGTTTCATTTGCTCCTATCATATACCACATGCCGCGCTTTGACAAGAGGGATCTCGCCGGATCAGCCCAGCCGGCCAGGGGTGCGGTCCAGCACTTTGTAGAGCAGGCCGTAGAGGGTGCGCGCGTCCTCCGGCGAGAGTTTGGAGCAGCCGGCCATTTTCTCCGGAATGGAGAGGGCCCGCTCTTTCAGGGCCTCGCCCTGGGGGCTGATGGTGACGATCAGATTGCGCTCATCCTTGGCGGAGCGGGTCCTGGTCAGATAGCCCTTGGCTTCCATCTTTTTCAGCATCGGCGTCAGGGTGCCGGAATCCAAAAGCAGGCGCTCGCCCAGCTCCTTGACAGTGACACGGCCCTGCTCCCACAGGACCATCATGGCGATATATTGGGTATAGGTCAGATCCAGCTCGTCCAGAAAAGGCTTGTACAGCTTGATGACCTCCCGGGAACAGGCATAGAGGGGAAAGCAAATCTGATTTTCCAGTTTCAGCGTTTCATATCTGCTGTCATTCATAAGAACCTCCAGCGAGCCGGCTCAAAGCCGGTAATATACATTCTTATTTATTTTACCATAATCTGGAACAAAGCTCAAGTATTTTTTTGCGTTTTTCACAAAAAACAGAGCAGAAGGGGGCAGTTGAAAAAGCCGGACCCTGCCCATTGCCTTTAAGGATCGTCTGACAGGTTGCCGGGAGCGGATTTTTCTGTTATAATAAATGAAAAGGAGGGGAGCGCCATGTATGAATTGGTTCAGATAACGGACAGGAGCTACTATATCCAGAGTCCTGCCAAGATCGGGCTGGTGCGTTTAGGCGGAGAAGATGTCTGCCTGATCGACAGCGGCAACGACAAGGATGCCGGGCGCAAGGTCCGGCAGGTTTTGGATGCCCGGGGGTGGAAGCTTCGGGCGATTTACAATACCCATTCCAACGCCGACCACATAGGCGGCAATCTCTATCTCCAGCGGCAGACCGGATGCAGGATCTATGCCCCGGGGATCGAGTGCGCGTTTACCAAATATCCGCTTTTGGAGCCGGCCTTTTTATACGGGGGCTATCCCTGCGGGGATCTGCGGCACAAGTTCCTGCTGGCCCAGGACAGCGAGGCGGAGGAGCTGACGGAGCAGGTCCTGCCGGAGGGGTTCTCGCTGCTCCCGCTTCCCGGGCATTTCTTTGATATGGTGGGCTTTCGCACGCCGGATGACGTGGTCTATCTGGCCGACTGCCTGTCCAGCCGGGAGACCCTGGAGAAGTATCGAATCGGTTTTCTCTACGATGTGGCGGCGTATCTGAACACCCTGGAAAAGGTAAAGACCATGACCGCCCGTCTGTTTGTCCCGGCCCACGCGGCAGCCTCGGAGGAGATCGCCGGCCTGGCCCAATATAACATCGACACGGTGCTGGAGATCGCGGAGAAGATCCTGGAGCTCTGCCGGGAGCCCATAGGGTTTGAGGCGCTGCTGCAAAAGCTGTTTGAGTTCTACAGCCTGCGGATGGATTTTGAGCAGTATGTTCTGGTGGGCAGCACGGTCCGCTCCTATCTCTCCTGGCTGAAGGATACGGGAAAAATGACCGCCCTGTTTGACAGCAGCCGGCTGCTCTGGCAGAGCGTGTGAGGAGGATCTTTTACCGTTCACGCCTTATAAAACCATCAGCAGAGTCCCCGCGCCGATGAGGATGCAGCCTGCCAGAGACTTCGGGGTGACTTTTTCGTGCAGGAACACAAAAGCCAGCACCAGCGTGATCACAACGCTCAGTTTGTCGATCGGCACGACTTTTGACGCCTCCCCGATCTGCAGCGCTTTATAATAGCACAACCATGAAGCCCCGGTGGCCAAGCCGGACAGGATCAAAAACAGCCAGCTTTTCCTGCTGATATCCGGAATCCCGTTTTGGGCGTCTGTCAAAAACACCATGCCCCAGGCCATGACGATGACTACCATGGTCCTGATGGCTGTAGCCAGATGAGAGTTTACCCCTTCGATCCCGACTTTGGCCAGGATAGAGGTGAGCGCCGCAAAGACAGCGGACAAGAGCGCCAAAATCATCCACATACGATCTGCCTCCAAGTCCCCGTTGCCGGTCTGTTCTGTAACAACACCGGCATTGTACCACAAGCCCCTGATTTTATCAATGCATAAGAGGGCCGCCTGCGCTGTTTCGCGCAGGCGGCCCTTTGCTATATACAACACTGGGGCAGGTAAATGCTCAGCTGTGTTCCGCCCGGTACACCCGGAGTCGGGAGGCGATATCCGCCGCGGCCTGGTCCAACGGCTTGTCCCCGGCGAAAAAGCTCCGGGCCAGGCTGTTTACCGCCGTATAGAGCTCATCCGGGCCCCGCTGCACACCCTCCGCCCCGTCTAAAAGCTGCCGGAAAAGAGCGTCGCAGTTGGCCGGATCGTAGCTCAGGCTATAGTCCGCCCCGTCGGCCGAGCCGGAGATCACGCCGTTTAATTTCTCCCAAGCCCTGGCCCCCTGCTCATAGGCGGAGCGGGTCAGGGGGATCCCGTGGCGAAAGCCCATGCCGTAGCTCATATCCGTCAGATACCGGTCCTGGAGCGCGAAGCGGAGAAAGGCCCAGGCCCCGTCCTTGTTTACGGCCTTCAAAGGCATCATCATCTCCTGGGCGGGGCAGAGGGCAAAGCCGCTCCGGCCCGGCAGAGGCAGGGCCGTGAGCTTCTGCCCAAAGACGCCCTCCTCGTAGCCCAAGCCCACGGCGGTATAGTCTTCGCCGTTGCTCTGGGGGATGACCGGCCCTGAGACCACGGCCAGCTCAAAGCACTGCAGCCCAGCCAGGATGGGACGGTGATCCAGCTCGAAAAATATGCCCTCTTCCGCCATCTGCTCCAGCTCCTCCTGGGGCAGGTCATAGGGATTTTGCAGGGCCTGTTCCGGCAGCGCGGCGGCAAAGGCCAGGATGTCCGCCACCTGCTCCTCTGTGTAGTCCCGCTGTCCGCCGGCAAAGACGGCCTTCAGGAGATCTTCTCTGGATACGCTGCTGTAAAACACCTGCTCCGCGCTCCCGGCCAGGGCGGAAAGGGCGGCCCAGCTGCCGGTGTCCTGCCCATTTACCAAGGCGGCGGGGGCCAGCAGCGCCTGGACGGTGAAGCTGGGCATCAGGCTGAAGAGCTTCCCGTCTGTCTCCATGGCTTTCAGCGGCCCGGGCAGGAGGGCGTCTTTATCATAGTCCCGCTCCACATAGGGCAGCAGATCCTCGGCATTGGCAGCTGTGGCCAGGCCGGAGGAAAAGCCCTCCAAGTCGATCAGATCCGGCACGTCTCCGGCGGCGATATCCGCGTTCAGGGCTGTCTGGGGATCCGGGCAGTCCGCATAATTTTTCACCACCACTTCATAGTCCCGGCTGACGGTGTTGAAGTCCGCGATGGCCTCCCAAAAGGAGGAGGGATAGGGCCGGTTGAAGTTGGCCGCCTCCGGGTCATTGCAGGCCAGGGTCACTGTCTGCCGGGCGGCGGGGAGGGTGCTTTTGTCCACCGGCCGGGCGATCTTATAGGGGCTGACCTCGTTGGTGAACTCATGGAACAAAAAGCAGCCGCTGTCCCCTATGGGGATGGGCGCCAGCCCCGGCGTCAGGTACAGGGCGTCGTAGCGAAACAGGGCCTCCCGCTCCGCTCCGCCCACAGGCCGCCGGTAGACGCAGGTCCCGTCGTTGCTGAAGAGCAGGCCGCCGGAAATGCCGTTCAGGCTCTCGTCCTCTTTCAGGCTGTCCACCTTGTTGAGGGAGAAGTTCTGCCCGTCCAGCCGGAAGAACTCATAGCTCTCCCGGCCGAAGAAATAGAGCTCCCTGCCGTCCCGGTAGAGCTGGAACCACTCGCTCAGGTCCTGCTCATGCAGCAGCTGACCGGCAGGATCGTAGGCCGCCAAGGAGTAGTGCCCTGTGTTGCTCTCGTCCCACCACTGTCTGGTGATCAGCAGAAAGCCGTCTCCCACTGTCAGCTCCGCCGTGCCCTGTTCGGTGGTGAAACGCAAGACCGGCTCCGCCTCCCCCTGCCGGTAGACGGCATAGTCTGTGTGCCGGTCGTTGTGGTCCTCGGTGTACTCCAGCCGCCAGGCGGAGCCGTCCGGCCCGATCCACTCGGGCCGGGTATCCCCCAGCTCCCGCAGGCAGCGGCCATCAGCGTCAAACTCCCGGAGCGTGCCGTCCTGGTCCAGAGGGTCCAGCACATAGACGCCGCCGGGAGAGGGCAGCACCTGAGCGGCGGGGCTCACCGGCCGGTCAAAGCTGAAGATGTCCGCCGCGTAGACCGTCCCGATGGAAGCGGCCTGGCTGGCCGGGACAGTCTGTCCGCCGCTATCCTCCGGCGTTTTTTTCTGAAAAATGGGCATGCAGCCGCCCAGGGTCAGGCACAGCGCCAGAAAAAGCGTCGGCAGGCCCCTGAAAAACCGTATCGATTTGTTCATATCAAAAAATTTATCCTTTCAATCCAAAAGCGAAAAGTCCAGCATGTTCGCCGTGGCCTCGATTTCATAGGCCGTGTTGTACCAGGCAGGGCGGCCGATCACCCAGGCGTTCTCCCCCTCATAGAGGATCATCGCGCCCCGGTCCGGCCCGTGAGGATTCGCCAGATTGGCCCGGATGGTCACCACCGCGCCTGTCTCCGTCCGGTAAAACCAGCTCTCCCAGCCGTCCTCCCCGGGCAGGGGACCCAGGTCGATGCACAGGGCCCCTTTGGGGATGATCTGCCAGAGGGAGCTGTCCAGGACTCCGTTGTCAAAGAACAGGTCCATGGGGGAGAGCTGCTCCAGCAGGGCCCGGCGGTAGCCCCGGTGCTCTAACTCGTCTAGGGTCACCACCCGGCCCGGCCACTCGGCGGGGGCCTCCTCCTTTTCGGACAGCACCAGGGCACCGAAGCGGCTGGGGGCCGTCAGGCCGTATGCCTCCGAGAGCTGCCCCATCTTTTCCAGCAGCGCCTCTTGGGGTGCCGCCCAGGGGTTATATTCCTGGTACGCCGCCTCGCCCAACTGCCCGGCGGCAAAGGCCGCGTATTCCGCCGCGGCCTTCCCCTCCGGAGAGGCCAGAAAGTCCTCCCACACGGCCGCGCTGCCTGGGTTCTTGCAGACTGTGGGGCCGTGGGAGAGCCAGGCCACGTCCGCCTCATGGGGCAGCGCCTCGTGGAACAGGAACAGATCCGCCAGCCGCTCCATGGTCTCCGGGCTGTCTCTGCCCTCCCAGGGGCCGCCGGTCACGTTCATGTACACGCCGTCCCGGTCAAAGAAGATCTCCCCGGCCTGCTCCTGCTCGTTGAAGCAGATGAGCACCGTATCCCCCCAGACGTTGGTGTACTCCCATTCGGTATAGGCCTCCGGATCAAAAGCAATGCCGGCGTAGGGCATGACCGTCCCCGCCAGGTGCCGGTGGAAGGTAAAGCCGTAGTCGGGTCCGCCGTCCTCTGAGGAAGCTTCTCCCTCCATTTTAAAGGAGCCGTCCTCGTAGATATAGCCGTTGCCGGTGAGGCCGGGGGCCAGGAAAGCCCCGGTGCCCGCGCCCCGGTAGAAATCTTCCAGCGTGACCGGCGTCAGGCGCAGAGTGTGGAGCTCCAGGCCATAGCGCCCGGCGATCTCATAGAGCTTGTCCGCCATGGCCTGGTCGCAGCAGCCGTAGTAGTGGCAGGTCTCCACAAAGTCGGCGCTCTGGCCGTCCAGAAAGCCAGAGTCGAAGTCGATCTCCGTGCTCGCCATATACTCGTCATAGAAGGCGGTCCACTCGGCGTTGGCCAGGTACTCCGGGGAATCCCGATAGCCGTTGAGGGACAGATAGACCCTCTTTTTCTCCGGCTGGGAGGCAGTCTGGGCGGACTGGGGGCGCGGCCTCTCAAAGCTCCGCTCCCGGAGGCCGAACCAGCCCAAGGCGTAGGCGGTGACCGTCAGCAGGGAGAGGAGCACCGCCGCCAGCAGCCCATAGCTCACCAGCCGCCGGACGCTGTGCCGCCGGGGCGCGGCCGCTTCCGCCGCCCCATACCCCAGGAAATCCCCGGCCAGAAGCAGCTGTTCGGGCCGGATGCCCTCCATGGCCTCCAATAAAAGCATCTCGTTTACCATAGCCCTTCCTCCTGCAGCCTGTCGCGCAGCCGTCCACGGAGGCGGAACAGGGCGCTTTTGGTCCTGCTTCGGCTCCAGCCCAACCGGCGGGAGATCTCCTCGATGGAGGCCAAGTACCAGTACCGGGAGACAAAAAGCTTCTGCTCCGTCTCGTTCAAGGAGGCGGCAAAGTCCCCGATGGCCCGCTTCAGCTCCTCCAATTCACAGTGCCGGGCCGGGTCGGTCCCGCCGGGGAGGCAGTCGCTCAGCTCCTCTAAAGCCAGAGGGACCTGGCCGCCGCCCCGCTTCTGCCGCTGGTAAGTTTTCACCTTGTCCAGGGCAAAGTGCCGGGTGATCCCTCCCAAAAAGGGCGGCAGGACGGCCGGACGCTTGTCCGGCATTAAGTTCCAGGCCCGAAACCAGGTGTCATTGACGCACTCCTCCGCGTCCTCCGGGCTGGCGCAGATGTTGCGGGCAATGGCCTGGCAATACCGGCCGTATTTCCGGTCTGTCTCCGGAATGGCCCGGTCGGACCGCTGCCAATACAGCTCCACAATGGCGGAATCTTCCATAGGGCACCTCCTCTGCTGTTTGAGCGCTCTCATCCTACTATACGACAAAACCGGGGACAGGTTGCGAAAAAAAGAAAAATTTTTTCGCTTTCCCGGCCCGGACCTGCAAAAGTTGAGAAGAAATTTGTGGGAAATTTGTGGGAAACACAAGATATGGTTGACAAAAACTTGAAAATGTGAAATGATAATATGAAATGTTTTTTACTGCCGCGGTTTGGGCGCACATAAAGGAGAGACCGTCCCATGTCAAAACATCTTCCCCCGCCTAAAAATAAACATGTGAAGCAGGCGCAGCCCGCCCTGAAAACGGTGGCCGAGGCGGCGGACGCGGCGGAGCGCGTCAAATCCGTGCGGAAAATGCCGGAGACCGCGTTCTCTCTGCGTTCCGCGCTGCCGGTCATGGCGGCGCTGGTCGTATATGTCCTGGCCCTGGCCCTCAAGGCGGAGGGATTGAAGCGGCTGATCTCCTTCCTGCTCCCGGCGCTGATCGCCGGGGCGCCGGTCCTGTTCCGGACGGTGCTGGGCGCCTTGAAAAAAGAGTTTGCCGAGGGGAATCTGCTGCTCCTTACAGCGGCCGCTGCGGCCTTCTGCCTGGGGGAGTACGCCACGGCGGCCGCCGCGGTGGTCCTGTACCGGGTGGTGGAGCTGCTGGAGGCATTTCTGCTCTCCAGGCGGGAAAAGACCCTGCGCCGGCTCCGGGAGGCCCTGCCGAAGCGGGCCGGGGTGGAGACCCCGGAGGGAGTCAGCCAGGTGTCTCCCCAGGAGCTGACCGTGGGGGAGACCGTGGTGGTCATGCCCGGGGAGGCTGTCCCGGCGGACGGGATCGTGGTGGAGGGCATGAGCTCTCTGGACCCCACGCTGCTGACCGGGAACGGCGCGCCTCTGACCGTGGCCCCGGGGAGCCGGGTCTTGTCCGGGTGCGTGAATCTGACCAATATGCTCCGGGTGCAGGTGCAGCGCGGCGCCGAGGAGTCGGCCGCCCAGCGGCTGATCGAGATGGTGGAGATCTCCAACACCAACCGCAGCGGCCGGGAGAAATTCATGGCCCGCTTTACCGCCGTTTTCCCGCCGGTCGCGGCCGCCGCCGGGCTGCTGATCGCGCTGCTCCCGCCGCTGTTTCAGGGCGGGGGCTGGCTGGACTGGCTTCGCCGGGCCGTGGCGGTCTGGCTGCTGGCCTCTCCCTGCGGCCTGCTGGCCTCTGTGCCGGAGACCTATTTCGGCGGCATTGCCAGCGCGGCGCGCTTAGGCGTGTTCCTGAAAGGGACCCGGTTCCTGGAGACCCTGGCCAAAGCCCGGACGATGATCTTTGAAAAGACCGGCGTCATCACCGAAAAAAGCTATCATATCCTGGAGGCTGTGCCCGCCAACGGGGACGCCCAGGTCCTGCTGCGCACGGCGGCCCTGGCCGAGTCTCATTCCGACCATCCCATTGCCCAGGCTCTGCGGGCGGCCAGCGGCATGCAGGAAGAAGAGAGCATACAGGTGGACGAGCTGCCGTGCCGGGGGGTCAGCGCCTTTACGGAGGGGAAACACGTCTATGTGGGCAACGCCGGCCTGATGGCCGAGCATAATATCTCCTGCGCCGTGCCCCGCCGGAAGGGAGTTGCCATCCATGTGGCGGCGGACAACCGGTATTTGGGCTATCTTGTTCTGGAGAACAAGGTGCGGGACGGCGCTTTTGACGCGCTGGAGTCTATGCGCCGCTGGGGCGTGAAGAACCTGGTGATGCTGACAGGGGATCTGCACTCGGTCGCCCGGCAGATCGCCTCCTCCCTGAGCTTTGACATGGTCAAGACGGAGCTCAGCCCCGCCGGAAAGATGGCGGCGGTGGAGTATCTGATGGCCGCGAAAGGGGATAACGCCACCTTAGTCTATGTTGGCAGCGGCAGAAACGACGCGGAGCTCTTTGAACGGGCGGACGCGGGCGTCGTGCTGGACGCGCTGGATACGCCTCAGGCCCTGGACGGCGCGGATGTGATCGTCATGGGCGAGGATATCCGGACTGCGGCGGAGCTGATGCGGATCGCCAAGCAGTCGGATCTGACCGCCCGGCTCAGCATTTTGGTCTCTTTTTGCGCGCGCTTAGGCGGCATCGCGCTGGCGCCCTTCGGCCTGGTCCCCCTGTGGGGGGCTGTGGCCCTGTCGGCAGGCGCGGCGCTGTTCTCCGGCGTAAACGCCCTGCGGGCCCAGGGCGGGTTCCGGGCCGGACGGGAGGACGGAAGCAGACTGTGAACGCGTATGATTTTGACCAGACCGTTTTTTTCCCGGACAGCTCCTACTGCTTTGTGATGTATTGTCTGAAGCACCATACCCGGGCGGTGCTGCGGGCGATGCCCGGGGCGGCGCTGGCGGGCATAAAAGTGCTGCGCAAGAGGGTAGAGGTCAAGGAACTCAAGGAGAAGACCTTCGCCTTTCTGCGGGAGCTGCCGGATGTGGATGAGGCGGTCCGGGCCTTTTGGGAGGAGCACCGGGAAAATTTGGCCTCCTGGTATCTGGAGCAAAAGCGGCCGGATGATCTGATCATTTCCGCCTCGCCGGAGTTCCTGCTGCGGCCCATCGCCGAAGAGCTGGGCGTGCGTCTGCTGGCCACCCGGATGGATAAGCGCACGGGCCGCATTACCGGCGCCAACTGCCACGATGAGGAAAAAGTCCGCCGGTTTCGGGAGGCATACCCGGAGGAGCGGGTGGAGGCCTTTTATTCCGATTCTCTGTCGGATAGCCCCATGGCCCGCCTGGCCGAAAGGGCTTATCTGGTGAAGAAAAACGGGATCGTCCCTTGGCCGGAACAGGACTGAAAAGCAAAATATCCAATATAATAACACCGTGGAAACCGCAAAAGACGGCTTCCACGGTGTTTTTTGCCGATTTATTAAAATTTCTTAAATTTAAAACCGCGGTGTATACCGCGGCGCGTTTTCGGGGTCTTATAACAGTGAGAGCTCCTCCGCGCGGAAAACGCGTAGGGGGAGCAGCGCATCCCCTGTAAGACGGATGCGAAAGAAAAACAGAAAAAAATGGAGGAGCCTATGAAGAAGATCACAGCGGTATTTTGTATGTTGTGCCTGGTCCTGTCTCTGACGGCCTGCGCCGGGAGAAAGGACAGGGGCGAAACCGGCCTGCCTGATTATACCGGCGGCCAGGTCGTGGGCAGCGACCTGCGCGGCAGCGGCGGGGCCCGGCTGTTTTCGGCCCAGCCGGTGGAGCTTCCGGACACCGGCGCCCAGGTCCGGCAGGCGGTGAAAGCGGGGGACGGCGTGTTCCTCTATGCCAAAACCGGCGACCCGCTGTATATGGACCAGGGCGAGACCTGCTTTTATTTTCTTGGCGCGAACGGGACGGTGACGAAAGCGGAGATCCAGCCGGGCCGGGTGCTCGCCATAGACGGCGGCCCGGACGGGAGCGCCTATGTCCTGTTCACGGATAAAAACGGGACCCCTATTCTGGACCGCCTCACAGACGCGGGAGATACGACCATCTTCCCGATGGGCTTCCTGGCGGACCGGGCGGAGGACATTTTGGGGCTGACGGTGACGGAGGAGGGCTATCTGGTGCAGACCGCCGGGAGCATCCTGTGTTACGATCCGGACGGAGATCTGCAAGCGGAGCTGGGCCCCTTTACCGGGGCTTGCTGGCTGATCAAAAATCCCTCTGAGCTGGTGCTGGCCATCGGGCAGGCGGAGGGCACGGAGTTTCAGGTGCTGGGGCCGGACTATGAAGGGACCGCCAGCTATAAGGTGCCGCAGCAGGTCAACGGCCTGTCTGCCGGGAGCCGGGACGGCCATGTGTTCTACGCGGACGCAGGCATCCTCTACGACCTGGACTTTACCACCGGAGAGCGGGCGGCCTACGCCAACGAGCAGGCCAGCGGCGGGACGGGCCGCTTCCTCTACCTGGCGGACGACCTGTATTTCGAAACTGCCGATGGTCAGGCTGCCCTCTATACCCTGGCCGGGGAGGAGGCCCGGGAGATCCGGGCCCTGAGCCTGGCGGTCTACGCGCCGGATGAAGCGGACGCCAGCGAGCTGCTGGACCGGGTGCGGCAGTTTAATTCCACAAGCCGGGCCTATCGTATTGAGGTGGTCAACTATGGCGCGGAGGACGAAAAAGGCGGGGCCCAGACCGGGCTCCAGCGGCTCAATGCCGATATTATCTCCGGCAAGACCCCGGATATCTACGACCTTTCCTGCCTCAACGCCCTGTCCCTGATGGACAAGGGCCTGTTGGAGGACCTGCTGCCCTGGTTCGAGAGCTCCGAAGAGGTCCGCATAGAGGATCTGACGGAAAGCGCGGTCCGGGCCCTGACGTATAAAGGGGCTCTGTACAGCCTGGTCCCGTCCTATTCCGTCGTGACCGTGTACGGCCCGTCTGCCCTGGCCAGCCCCGACACCTGGGGGCCGGACGCTTTTTTGGAGACGGCCAATTCCTCGGCCCAGTACATATTCGGCCCCTATGAGACAAAAGCGGCGTATCTCCGGCACCTGCTGACGCTCACGGGGGACACCTATGTGGATTTGGAAAACGCCCGCTGTGATTTCGTCAACTCCTCTTTCCCCGCCATGCTGGCTCTGGCGGCCAGGCTGCCCGACGATGACAGCGCCGGCTATGCGTCCGACGATTGGGGCCGGGTCTTCTGCGGCCAGCAGCTGTTTCTCCTGGTGGGCTCCGGGAACCTGATAGACGCCCTGTGCAGCGCCGGCACCGCTTACAGCGGCAACATGGCGGTTTTGGGCTTTCCCTCCGGGGGAAACGGCGTGAGCCTGGACCCGTTCCTCCATCTGGGCATGTCCTCCTCCAGCGCCTGCAAGGAGGGGGTATGGAGCTTCTTTGCGTATCTGCTCAGTGACAGCGTCCAAAACAACCTGGAACGCAAAAATATCCTCCCCATCCGAAACGACGCCCTGGAGACCCTGCTGGACAAACAGTTGGACAGACAGGCAGAGATGGTCAGCCTGGCGGGCTTCGCGGACAACCAACTATACAGTATTCCTTTCCCGGCGCTGACACCGGAGGTCAAGGACCGGGCGCTGGAGCTCATCGGCCGCATCGACTGTGTGAGTTTCTACAGTCCGGACCTGTATGACCTGGTCCTGCGGGAGGCGACGCCCTTTTTCCAGGGCGGGATCAGCGCCCGGCAGGCGGCGGAGAACATCCAGTCCAAAGTGAGCATCTATCTTTCGGAGCAGTTCGGCTGAGTCAAAACCTCCGGCTTAGCCGGAGGTTTTGACTGTATATTAATAATTCCGGCTGATGAAATCGACCTCGTCCACGCCTGCGGCGTCGTTGAGGGAGAGGGCCAGGTAGAAAAAGTACCCGGAGAGAAGATTGGCCAGGTCCAGGAGCCGGGGATCCGCCTCATGGCTCTGCCAAAGGTGGCGGTAGAGGAGCCGGACCAGTTCCTTGGCCCGCACCCGCAGAATATGGGCCAGGCAGGCGCTCTCACAGCCCTGAGTGAGGACAAAGCGGCGGCAACGGCTGCCGCAGCGGGCCCGCAGATGCTCCGTGGCGGCGAGAAGCCGCGCCGTCTCCGCCTCCGTCACTTTTAAGGAGGTGCGCAGGGCGGGATTCATGTGGTAGATCAGCTCACAGATCCAGAGCAGCTCCTCCCGCAGCTCCGGTTCCGCCGCCTTGGCCCGCAGCAGGCCCGTGAGACTGGCCATGCCGTCGGTCAGCAGCTCAAAGTCACAGCGCAGATCCTCCGGCGCGTCGCTCAAAAAGGGATACGCCTCGTAAGGGCTTCTGTACAACTCCATGTTCAGCCTCCTAACTGTTCCCATCTCTCCCGGGAAGCGCGCATATAGGCGGGCACGTCCATCTCAAACACCCGGCTCAAAAGGGCCGGATCCAGGCCCTTCACATCGCCTAAATACACGGCCTGGCCCCGGTCCATCAGCAGCACGGTGTCGGCAAAGGACAGGGCCAGGTCCAGGTCGTGAAAGACACCTGCCGCGGCCCGGCCGGACCCGGCGGTCCAGCTTTTCAGCGCCTCCACCAGCTCCGCCTGGTACTTCAGGTCCAGATGGCTGGAGGGCTCGTCCAAAAGAATGATCTCCGGCGTCTGGGCAAAGGTCCGGGCCAGAAGCACCCGCTGGAGCTGGCCGCCGGAGAGCTCTGTAATGGGCCGGTCCCGCTCCGGCCAGAGCTCCAGCTTTTTCAGGCAGTCTTCCGCCACCTGCCGGTCCCCGGCAGAGGGGGCGGCGAAGATGCCCCGGCCCAGATGGGGATACCGGCCCATGAGGACTGTCTCCCACACGGTAAAGGAGAAGCCGGGCGGGCTCATCTGGGGGAGCAGGGCGATCTTCTTTCCCCGCTCCCGGGCGGACAGGCTCCGCAGATCCCGCCCGTCCAGCTCCAGCAGGCCGGTGGAGGGCAGGATCCCTGTGACGGCGCGCAGGAGCGTGGTTTTTCCGCAGCCGTTGGGGCCCAGGATCACCAGGCGCTGGCCCGGGGAGAGCGTAAAGGAGAGTTCCCGGACCACCGGCTTGCCGCCGTAGCCGCAGGAGAGCTTTTCCACCTTCAGCATCTTGCCGCCCCCCTTTTTTTAAAGAAGATCAGCAGGAAGAAGGGGGCACCCAGCAGCGCCGTCACGGCACCCACCGGGATCTCCCGGGGGGAGGCCAGGGTCCGGGCGGCCAGATCGCACAGCACCATAAAGCTCCCGCCCAGCAGAGCCGCGGCGGGGAGCGTCCTCCGGTGAGCGGCGCCGAAGAGCCGCCGGGCCACATGGGGCGCCACCAAATCCACAAAGCCGATGATGCCGGCGAAGGCCACCGCCGTGCCCGTCAGCACCGCCACCAAAGCAATCAAAAAGCGCCGGGAACGCCGGGGGTCCATGCCGATGGCCTGGGCCTGCTCATCCCCAAAGGTGAGCAGATCCAGCTCTCTAGCCCGGCCCAAAAAGACGCCCAGGCACAGCAGCAGCACCGGCAGCAGCACCCATACGCCCTGCCAGCCCCTGGCCGCGAAGCTCCCCATCTGCCAAAGACCGATACGCTGGGCATAGTCCGGGTTCATGGCGGACATCAGGTCCAAAATGGCGGAGAAAAACAGGGACAGCACCATGCCGGTCAGCACCACCGTGACGCTGGAGAGCCGGGAGTCAAAGGCACGGGCCAAGGCCAGGGCCAGCAGCACCGCCGCTAAGCCTCCGGCAAAGCCCGCCGCCGGGAGGGCAAAGGCCCCCACAGCGCCGGTGACGCCCAGCACCATGACAGCGCTGGCTCCCAGCCCCGCCCCGGCGGAGACACCCAGACCGAAGGGGGAGGCCAGCGGGTTTTCCAGGGCCGACTGCATCACGGTGCCGCCCACGGAGAGGGCGGCGCCGGTGAGAAAGGCCAGGACCACCCGGGGCAGCCGCAGGCCCAGGACGAGAGCACGGATGCCCTCGTCCCCGCCGCCGAGGAGGGCGGAGAAGATCCCGGCCGGGGAGATGGAGACGCTCCCCAGCCCCACGCCCAGCAGGAGCGAACCGGCGGCAAAAAGCCCCAGGGCCAGGCATTTTCCCCCGGCCTTACGCACCGTATGCCTCCGGGTAAATGGCCTGGGCCATCTCCAGCATGGCCTTTACTACATTCTGATCGGGCACGGAGGAGGCCATGTTGTCGATGAAATAGACTGCGCCGTCCTTTACGGCGGTCACGGCGTCCCAGCCCGGGCGGCTCATGATCTCGCTAACGGGGTCTTCGATGTAGTTGACATTGGTGAGGATCACATCCGGGTCGGCGGCCACCACAGCCTCCTCTGTGACGCTCAGCCAGCCCTCCTCGGCGCCCAGGATATTCTTCGCGCCGATCAGGCTGAGCATCTCGTCCAGGAACACGCCGGAGCCGAAGCTGTACAGATAGGGGGCGGCGGAGATCTCAAAATAGACGGACTTTTTCTCGGAGATGGTCTCGCCGATGGCGGCGATCCGGTCCACCTCCGCCTGCATACTGTCTATGATCTCCTGGCCTTTGTCCTCTTCCCCCAGGACCGAGGCCACAAAGGCGATATCGCTCTCTATGTCGGCAAGGCTGTCGCTGGTGGGCACACAGGCCACGCAGACCCCCAAGTCGATCAGCGGCCGGTAGGGGTTCTCCTGATCGTAGAGGGACATATTCGTCACCAGCAGCAGATCGGGTTTCAGGGCCGTCAGCTGCTCCATATCCGGGTTTGACAGGTCCAGCACCAGAGCGCCGGTGGGGAGACCCTCCAGCCCCGCGCTGGAGGTATCGCAGGCCACGATCTCCTCGCCGTGCCCTAATGCGGCCACCATCTCCGCCAGGGAGGGGGCCAGGACGGCCACGGTCCGGATCTGCGCCGGGACAGCGATCTCAGCGCCGCTGGGGTCGGTCAGCGTGCGGGGGGCGGAGTCTGACGCGCTCGTGCCCCCGCAGGCGGCAAGGCCCAGGACCAAAGTCAGGGCCAGGACCAGGGAAAGTGCTTTTGTGCTTTTTTTCATGTTCTTTCCATCCTTTCTGCCGGCAAAAAAGAACACCCCTTCCAAACAAAGGGGTGTTTTTGCCATCAAAAACCGGCCCCAGGAGACCCTGCGGCGGATACAAAAACAGGCACAGGCCCATTCATCGTGGGCATGTGCAGGACAGACTCAGCATTCTGGCTGAACACCCGGCGGGTGTATCACAGTGGCGGGACCGTGCGGGATTTGCACCCGGCTTTCCTGAATAAACGCCTGCCCCTTGGTTGGAATGTATTCTGTTTTTCCCGGAAATTTCGCCCAAAAGCGGACGTACTGCCAGTATAGCAAAAAACGCCCCTGCTGTCAATCCGCGCCCGGTTCTCCGCCGGGGGCGGCCTGCTGGGCCGCCTGGTAGGCCAGGCCCCAGTGCTCCATGGCGTCCATGATTGGGCGCATGGACCGGCCAAGCTCCGAGAGGGAATACTCCACCCGGGGCGGTACCTCCTCATAAACCCTGCGGATCACCAGGCCGTCCGCCTCCATGGAGCGCAGACTGTCGGTGAGCACCTTCTGACTGATCCCGGGCAGGCCCCGCATCAGCTCGTTAAAGCGCCAGGGATGCTGCATCAGATTGCGTATAATGAGCAGCTTCCATTTGCTGCCGATGAGCATGACGGTGGTGGCTACCGGGCACTCCGGCAGCAACTCGGCCTTGGTTTTCATAGGCGCCCCTCCCAAGACATGAAAATATATAGAAAAGGCAGCAAGATTATACGATGCTTTTTATGAAAAAGCAATAAGGGGACGGGTTACAAAAAAGTGCCTGCTTGCGCTTCTTTCAAAGCTTTGCTATACTTACATACAAGAAAGTAACCGGGGGCGGCAGAGACGGCCCCGGCGCAGGTGCGGAAGGAGGCAGAGAGACCATGTTCGGGCAAATTGAAGAATATTTCCGCACCAGTTTGGACCGCTGGACGGGGATGCTGGCGGCCCATGTGGAGGTGAGCCTTCTGGCTCTGGCGATCGCCGCCGCCCTGGCGGTGCCCGCCGGCATTCTCTGCGCCCGGTATGAGAGGCTGAAGGGGCCTCTCACCGGCCTGTTCGGCGCCCTGCGGGTGGTGCCCAGCCTGGCGATCCTGCTGCTGATGCTGCCCGTTTTGGGCACCGGTACCGCCCCGGCGGCGGTGGCCCTGGTGCTGCTGGCGGTGCCGCCGGTCCTGATGAACACGGTGGCGGGGCTGGAGAGCGTACCGGCCCCGGTGCTGGAGACGGCGGCCGCCATGGGGATGGAAGAGAGGCAGATCTGGCAGAAGGTGCGCCTGCCTCTGGCCATGCCCATGATCCTGGCCGGACTGAAAACCGCGGCGGTGGAGATCGTGGCCAGCGCGGCGCTGGCGGCTAAGATCGGCGCCGGGGGCCTGGGGGAGCTGATCTTCACCGGGATCGGCCTGTTTCGCACGGATCTGCTGCTCATCGGCGGCGGCTCGGTGGCGCTGCTGTCGCTGCTGACGGGCGTGCTGTTTGAGCTGTTGGACAAGCTGCTGCTGAAATATAAAAATGTGTGAGAGGAGACAGAAAATGAACGGGAAAAAACTTTGCGCGCTGCTGCTTCTGGCGGCTCTGGTCCTGCCCCTGGCCGCCTGCGGCGCCGGGAAAACGGAGAGCGCGGTCATCAAGGTGGGCTCCAAGGACTTTACCGAGAGCCTGATCATCGGGGAGATCTATGCCCTGGCCCTGGAGGATGCGGGGTACACCGTGGAGCGGAAGATGGATATCGCCGGCTCCCTGGTCCACACCGCCATCACCCAGGGGGACATCGACCTGTACCCGGAGTACACCGGAACGGGGCTGATGACAGTGCTGCAAATGGACATGATCAGCGACCCGGACGAGGTGTACCGGGTGGTGAAGGAGGAGTATGCCAAGCAGTTTGCCCTGACCTGGCTGGACGCCTCCCAGCTCAACAACACCAACGGCTTTGCCATCCGCCGGGAAGTGGCGGATGAGTATGGCATCCGGACCATCTCCGATCTGCAAAAAAACGCGGATAAGATCCGCGTCTGCTCCCAGGGAGAGTTCGAGTACCGGGAAGACGGGCTGCCGGGCCTGGAAAAGCTCTACGGGCCTTTTGACTTCCAGTCCATCAACGTGTATGACAGCGGCATCAAGTACCAGGTGCTGGAGAACGATGAAGCGGATCTCTGCTTTGGCTATTCCACCGACGCCCAGCTGGCCCAGACGGACAAATTTGCCTATCTGGAGGACGATCTGCATTTCTTCCCGCCTTACTATCTGGCCCCGGTGGTGCGCAGTGAGCTGTTGGAGGCCCACCCGGATATCGCGGAGGTGCTGAACAAGGTCAGCGCCGCCCTGGACACCCCGACGGCCATCTCCCTCAACGCCAAGGTGGACCTGGACAAGCGGGAAGTGGACGAAGTGGCCAAAGAGTTTTACGACTCCCTTTCGTGACGCACTATGACCGCCATCGAGTTTCAAAACGTCTCCAAGCGCTTTCCGGGCGCCGGGCGCAATGCGCTGGAGGACCTCAGCTTTGCCGTCTCCGAGGGGGAGTTTGTCACGGTCCTGGGCCCCTCCGGCTGCGGCAAGACCACCCTGCTGAAGCTGATCAACCGGCTCTATGAGCCGGACAGCGGCCGGGTCCTGCTGTTCGGGGAGGATATCCGGACCGCGGATCTGGTGCAGGTCCGGCGGCGGACCGGCTATGTGATCCAGCAGATCGGGCTTTTTCCCCACTGGACCATCGGAGAGAACGTGGCCACGGTGCCGAAGCTCCTGAAATGGGACAAGGCACGCATAGAGGCGCGGACCGACGAGCTGCTGCGTTTGGTGGGCCTGGAGCCTGAAGAGTATAAGAAACGATACCCCTCCCAGCTCTCCGGCGGGCAGCAGCAGCGGGTGGGACTGGCCAGGGCTTTGGCGGTGGACCCGAAGATCATGCTCATGGACGAGCCTTTCGGGGCCCTGGACTCCATCACCCGGGGCAAGCTCCAGCGGGAGCTGCTTACCCTGCACCGGGAGACGGGCAAGACCTTTCTCTTTGTGACCCACGATATCGACGAGGCCTTTCTCTTAGGGAGCCGGGTACTGATCCTGGACGGGGGGAAGATCGTCCAGTTTGACACGCCGGAGGCCATCATCCGCTGCCCAGCCCAGGGCTTCGTCCGGTCCCTGGTGGACGCGGCCAAGGAGAGGGGCCGGTTCTGGGAGGCGTACCTGTGATCAACTACCTTGTGCGTTACTATGACCGGCTGTTGACGGCGCTGCTGGAGCATCTGGAGATCGTGCTGCTGGCCATGGTCTTTTCTGTGATCTTAGCGGCGGGGCTGACGCTGCTGTGCCAGTTCTCCCGGCGCTTTGCCCGGCTGCTGGTGCACGGCCTGTCGGTGCTGTACTCGGTGCCCAGCCTGGCGCTGCTGGCCCTGCTGATCCCCCTCACCGGCCTGGGAAAGACCACGGCGGTGATCGTGCTGGTGCTCTATAACCAGTATTTGCTGCTGCGAAATATCCTGGCCGGGCTGGACCAGGTGGACCCGGGCGTGGTGGAGGCGGCCACCGGCATGGGCATGACCCGCTGGCAGCTGCTGCGGCAGATCAAGCTCCCCCTGGCAAGGAAAGCCGTGATAGCCGGGCTGCGGATCGCCCTGGTGTCCACCGTCAGCATCGCCACCATCGCCGCCGCCATCAACGCCGGCGGCCTGGGCACCGTGCTCTTTGACGGACTGCGGACCATGAACACGGCCAAGATCCTCTGGGGCAGCCTCCTGTCGGCGGCGCTGGCCTTAGGGGCGGACCGGCTGCTGGCCCTGGCCGAGAGAAAAACGGAATAATAAAAGGAACGGGGGCCAAACACAGGTTTGGCTCCCGCCGTTTATTTCCGGCGCTTGCGGACCAGATAGTAATCCAGCTCCTGCCGCATGTTCTCGGGGATCTCCCGGCTCACCGGGCACTGCCGGGCATCGGCCATGCGCTCGGCAAAGGCGGTGATAAAGGCGATATCCTGCTCCAAATGCTCGGCCAGCAGGAGAGCGGCGGTATCGTAGCGGTTGTGGATGGTCCCGGCGCCCTTCGGGGCGTTGCGGGCAAAGGATACGGCGGGCACACCCCGGTCGGCAAAGGAAGTGGAGTCGCTGGAATAGACCCCTTGCCGGGCGGAGACGCCAAAGCCAAGTTCCGCGCCTAAATAACGGATATAATGGACCAGACCCTCTTCGCTGGTGCAGCAGGCGATAAACCGGCCCAGAACGCTGCCGATCATGTCCAGGTTGATATTCAGCACAAAGCGCTCCAGCTCCGCCTCATGGGCGGCGGCATAGGCCTTGGAGCCCAGCAGGCCCCGCTCCTCGCTGCCGCACCAGACAAAACGCAGGCTGTGCCGGTGGGGGCGGGCGGCAAAGTGCCCGGCCAAGGCCAGCAGACCCACGCTGCCGGACATGTTGTCGTAAGCGCCGATGGACAGGGGAGAGGAGTCATAATGGGCGGTGAAGACGAGAGCCTCCGGGATCTCGCCGGGCATCTCCAGCACCACGTTGCGGGACTGGCCCTCGCCCTCCTCCTGCTCCAGCAGGAGCTCCACGGAGCCGGGCGCTTTCCGCACCAGGTCAAAGGCGGATTTCACGTTGATATTCACGCCGGGCAGCTTGCCGTCCCGGCCAAAATGGGCCCGCAGTTCCCGCTGCTCCACGTCAAAATGAGGGGCGTTCACGTCCCCGTCGCAGGTGATGAAGGCCAGAGCGCCGTTGGAGAGCAGGTCCTGATACTTCCAGTAGCCCACATGCCCGTCCACCAGGACGATTTTCCCCCGGCAGGCGGCCAGAGAGACCGGGTCATCCCCGGAAAGATAATACAGCGGCGCCTCGATCCGGGCGCTGCCCGCGCAGCGGTAACCGGTACAGGGGATCTCCTCCCCGTCCGCCCGGAGGGCGGCCCGGCGGATCTCCGCCGTCTGGACAGGAAAGCTCTCCAGCCGGGCCTCCAGGCCCATCGCCCGGCAGCGGCCGATCAGAAACTCCGCACAGCGCAGCTCCTCCGGGCTGCCGCCGGTGTGCACATAGGCAGTCTCCTCAAAGATCCGCATCATCTCTTTTTTATCCATGGTCTCACGTATCCTATTTCTTTATTCTTCCCGGGGCGGCGCGTTGAGAGAGCAGGGCCCCGCCCGGTTGACGGAAACACTATAGCCTTTTTTCTCCGCCATGGCAAGACCTTTTTCGGGAAAATGCGCGCAAAAAAGCCCCCGGTCCGTGTGCAAAACACGAAAACCGGGGACTTTTTCAAAATTTTTATGCTTTTTCTTTTTTAAACGCCGGGATAAAGCTGCCCTGGATCCCCATGGCCCGCAGACGGTTTTTGATCTGCCCGGTCTTTTTGTTATACATGGCCGTGCGCAGCTCATCGTCCGGCACAAAGCGGTAATATCCGCTGCAAAAGATATCAAACATGGGGCGGTTGTTCGGCGTGAGCTTATTCAGGAACATCGCCAGGCCCAGCAGCGCGCCCACGGCAAAGCCGATCTGCATGTACAGCGGGCAGAGCCAAAGGATCAAAGCCAGGATGACCGCCGAGACGACAACGCACACCACCACAGAGATCACCGTATACCGGACGGCTCCTACCGCAATCAGGTCCTTTTGCAGGGACTGCATTTTTTTGATCAGCGGGAACGCCGTGAGGATATTAAAAAGGAACTGACGCAAAAACAGATAAAACCAGAGCCAGCCCAGGAAAAACAAGCCGGCGCCGTACATGATCTTGACATCCATTGCCATGCCTCCGTTATCCGATAAAGCCTTGGCCGGTCCCGCCTTTCGCGGCCGGCTCGCTGCAAAGCTTGTCTGTATCATACCATAGAGCGCGAAAAGATTCAAGAATATTTCAGGAGGGGCGGCATAGATTTTTCACAGGAAGTGACGCTATGGATGGATTCGAAAAGGCTCTGACCCTGCTCCCGGAGGGGCTGCGCCGGAAAACGCGGGCCTTTCAGGGACTGCCGGTGGAGGAGATCCGGCTTCGGACCGGGCGACCGCCTACGGTGCTCCGGGAGGGGACCGAGACCCCTTTTGCCCGGGAGCCGGTGACGGGAGAGGACCTGCAGCGGCTGCTGGAAAAGGCCACCGGCGCCTCACTGCACACGGCGGCGGCGGCCCTGGCCGAGGGCTACCTCAGCTACCGGGGGCTCCGTATAGGCCTCTGCGGCGAGGTGATGGTGCAAAGGGGGGAGTGGAAGGGGTTTCGCAGCTTCTCCTCCGCCGCGATCCGCATCCCCCGGGAGGTCCGGGGCGTGTGCGACGGGGTTATACGGCAGCTGTTTGAGGGCGGCTTTGAAAACACCCTGCTCATCTCCGGGCCCGGCGGCGGTAAGACCACCGCCCTGCGGGAGATGATCCGCCGCCTTTCCGACCGGGGGATGCGCGTGGCCGTGGTGGACGAGCGCAACGAGCTGGCCGCTTCGGACGGTGGGGAAGCGCAGTTCGATTTAGGGGCCCACACGGACGTTCTCATCGGTGTGCCAAAAGCGGAGGGGGCGTTGATGCTGCTGAGGGCCATGAACCCGCAGATCATCGCCGTGGACGAGATCACCCGCCCGGAGGATACGGAGGCCATGGCCCAGGCCGCCGGCTGCGGGGCGGGGATCCTGGCCAGCGCCCATGCCTCCGGTCTGGACGAGCTGCAGAGGAGGCCCCTGTACCGGGCACTGCTGCGGCGGGGGATCTTTACAAATCTGGTAGTCATAAGCGGCGCCGGAAACGCGCGCCGCTATACGGCGGAGAGGTTGGAGCCATGAAATACTTGGGCGCGGCGCTGATCTTGGCGGGCTGCCTGCTTGCAGGGACGCTCTGGACCCGGACAAAGAGCCGGCGCATCCGAACGCTCCGGCAGCTCTGCGCCGCCCTGGAGCTGCTGGCGGGGGAGCTGGAGACCAGGGCGCCGCCTCTGCCGGAGTTGGCCCGGCTCCTGTCAGAGCGGGCCGGGGGACAGGCCGGGACCTTTTTCACGCTGCTCTCCGCCTCTCTGGAGCAGCTGGGGCAGGAGAGCTTTTCCCGGCTGTGGAGCCGGGCGGCAGAGGCGGCGCTTGGATGCCTGAACTTGGAGGAGATCGAGGAGATCTCCGGACTGGGGCTGATCTTAGGGCGCTGTGAACTGGGCAGACAGCTGGCCGCTCTTGATTCCTGCACAGCCGTCCTGCGGACAAACCTGCGCGAGGCCGAAGGCGCGTATCCCGGCCAGCGCCGGCTGAGCCTGGGCCTTGGCGGGGCCGCGGGGGCCCTGCTGATCATCGTCTTACTTTAGGAGACAAAATGGATATTGATTTGATTTTCAAAATAGCGGCGGTGGGGATCTTAGTAGCGGTGCTGAACATCCTGCTTCAGCGCTCCGGCCGGGAGGAGCAGGCGCTGATGACTACCATCACGGCCCTGGTGGTGGTGCTCATGATCGTGGTGCAGAAGATCAGCGAGCTGTTTTCCATGATCAAGACCCTGTTCGGCCTGTAGCCGATGGAGCTGATCGTCAAGGCTGCGGCCGCCGCCCTGGCCGCGGCGGCGGTGGGGCTGATCATAAAGCGCAGCAATCCGGAGCTGACCCTGCTGCTCAGCGCGTGTACGGCTGCGCTGATCCTGCTGGCCTCTTCCGGATTCTTAGGCGGACTGAAGGAGTTGGCGGCCGCGGTGAAGACCATTGCCGGCAGCAACGAGACCCTGACGGGTCCAGTGCTGAAATGCGTGGCCATCGCCATCGTCACACGGCTGGCCTGTGAGCTGTGTAAAGACGCCTCGCAAAACGCGGCGGCCGCGGCGGTGGAGCTGGCGGGGACAGTCTGCGCCCTGGGTACGGCGCTGCCGCTGGTCATGAGTATGCTGCAAATGATAGGGAGGATGATATGAAGATCCTTTTGTGCCTGCTGCTTCTCTGCCCCCTCTTTCATGCCACGGCTTACGCGGAGGGCATATACGGGCAGACAGCGGCGGAGACGGGCATAGAGGCCGTGGAGGAGGCCCTGCCGGAGGAGGCCCGGGAAATCAGCGGCGCGCTGGTCTATGACGGCGGATATGACGCCCAAAGGGCGCTGAAAAGGCTGTGGCATTCCTTCCTGGAGACGGCGACGGAGCAGCTGCGGAAGGATCTGAAGGTGGCGGGCGGCCTGGTTTCCATCGCGGTGCTGTGCGCCATGGCGGGGACGCTGTGCTCCGGCAGAAGCACCCCCCAATATATCGGCCTGGCAGGCTGCTGCGCCGCGGCCGTAAGCATTGCCGGAAACATAGACAGCATCATCGCCCAGGCCTCTTCGGCCCTGGCCCAGCTTTCGGATTACTCCAAGGCGGCCATGCCGGCGCTTTTCGCCGCGGCGGCCGCCAGCGGGGCGGTGGTCTCCGCCTCCGCGAAATACGCGGCGGTGTGCCTGACGATGGATGTGCTGATGAGCGCGGCCCAGCGCTTCATCATCCCGCTGATCTATGCCTATGTGGCCATCTCCGTCAGCGACAGCCTCTTTTCCAATCCTCTGCTGAAAGCGGCGGGACGCATGACCAAATGGTGTGCCACCACCGCCATGACCGTGCTGACCATTGCTTTCAGCGGCTATATCACGGTCACCGGTGTGATCGCCGGCAGCAGCGATGCAGTCGCTGTCAAGACGGCCCGGACCGTGATCTCCAGCACGCTCCCGGTGGTGGGCGGCATCGTCTCAGACGCGGCCTCGGTGGTCCTGTCCGCGGCCTCCGTCATCAAAAACTCCGCCGGCGCGTTCAGCCTGATCGCCGTATGCGCTCTGTGCGTGGGGCCATTCGCAGTGCTGTCGGTGAAGATGCTGGTGTTTCGGGCGGCGGCCGCGGCGGCGGACATGCTGCCGGGGGCGCGCCTGTCGGCGCTGATCAACGATGTGGGAACCGCTCTGAGTATGCTGCTGGGCCTGGTGGGCTGCTGCGGGATCATGCTGTTTATCTCCATTATGTCCGGCATCAAGGTGGTGACGCCGTGATGGCCGGGGTCATCCGGCAGCTTTGCGCCCTGTCCCTGTTCTGCGGCGCGGCCATCAGCATCACCCCGGAAGGAACGGTGAAGCGGGTGCTGGAGATCGTCTGCTCTGTGGTGCTCCTGACGGCGGTGGTCCGGCCGCTCATAGGAATGGATTTTGCCGCATACGCTTTACAGCTGGCAAAATTCGAGGAGAAGGAGGCGGAATTTCTGGACCAAAGCGCCGGTTTGAACGACAGGCTCAACAGGCTGGTCATAGAAGAGAAATATGAGACATATATTATGGACAAAGCCGAAGAACTGGACGCCGGGCTTGACAGCGCCCAAGTGACGGTGGAGTGGAACATGGAGGGCTTCTGGGTGCCCTACGCGGCGCAGCTGAACTGCC
This sequence comes from uncultured Oscillospiraceae bacterium, assembly GCA_947630375.1. Classification (GTDB taxonomy): domain Bacteria; phylum Bacillota; class Clostridia; order Oscillospirales; family Oscillospiraceae; genus Limivicinus. The sequence goes on from CANRHH010000017.1 coordinate 34,809, forward strand.
GCAGCGAGAGCGGACAGAAGATCCTCAGCGGCGTTTTGGAGGCGGAGCTGGGTATCCCGGTGGAGAGACAGCAATGGAGCTGCAATGGAAAAACGAAGGATTGACCTGGCGAAGCTGGAAAAATTCAAATATCCGCTGCTGATCCTGGTCCTGGGGGTGGTGTTGATGCTGCTCCCCGGCGGCAGCCGGGAGGAACCGGCCGGCGAGGACAGCGAGCGGCTCCAGCAGCTGCTCGCCTGCGCGGAGGGCGTGGGGGAGGTCCGGGTCCTGGTATCGGAACAGGGCGTGGTGGTGGTTTGCAGCGGCGCTGAGGACGCCCGGGTACGCCTGCATATCCTGAAGGCGGTGAGCGCCTACACCGGAACCGGCTCGGACAGGATTACGATCCTGAAAATGGCGGAACAACCTTAAAAGTATGGGAGGAGAAGCGAAATGAAAAATCGGAAAAGGAATATCACCATGGTGGCCGTGCTCCTGTTCGTGTGCGCGGCGGTGGCGCTGAACTGGTCCTACAACAACCGCTGGGGGACTCCGGACTCGGAGATGGTGGCCGCAGAGGACGAGGCTATGATGGATGCCGACGCCAAGTTCCTCCAGAGCGCCAGCGGCACGGCTTCTGCCTATTTTGCCGAGGCGCGGCTGACCCGGCAGGTGTCCCGGGATGAGGCGCTGGAGCTGCTGCAGACGGCGGCCACGGCAGAGACGGCCTCCCAGGAGACCATCGACAGCGCCATGAACGCCATCTCAGCAATGGCCACCTGCTCCATGCAGGAGTCTCAGATCGAAAATCTGCTCATCGCCAAGGACTTCGAGGACTGTGTGGTCTACATAGGCAACGACTCCGTGACGGTGGCGGTGCCGGCGCCTGCGGAAGGGCTGAGCGAGGAGGCGGTGGCCCGCATCACCGATATCATCTGCAACGAGACCCAGTACACCGCCGAGCAGATGAGCATCATCGAAGTAAAGGCTTGAATAGGGAAGACCCGAAGCGGCAAGAATATGCACCGCTTCGGGAATTTTTTGCATAAACGACGGGACAAAAGATTCGATATTTATAGAAAAAAGCCAGAAGATTTTCGAATAAGGCTTTATTTTTTGCAAAAGGCATGTTACAATACACAGAGCTGATTTAGGAGGAATATGCAATGGGCGAAAATTATATTACCTGCCAGGAAGAAAACGGCAGTATCAACATATCCGAAGAAGTGATCTCCAGTATGGTGCGCGCCGCCATCTCCGAGGTGGAGGGCGTGGCCGGCCTGTCCAACACCTACGGGGCCGAGATCGCAGAGCTGATCGGGCTCAAGTCCCTGTCCAAGGGGGTCAAGGTCCAGTTTACGGACGGGAAAATCATTGTGGACACCATTATCACCGTCACCTACGGCTGCAACGTGGTGGCCGTGGCGAAAGCGGTGCAGGAAAAGGTGATGAACGCGGTCCAGGCTGCCACCGGGCTGGAAAACGCCGCCGTAAACGTGCACGTCTCCGGCATCGCCTTTGATAAATAAGCGCCGGGGGACACGGAACATGAAGAGAACCACGGCCCGGGAACTGGCCGTTCAGCTGTGCTTTGCCTCCGCTTCCTCTGGCGTCCCTGCCGGGGAGATGGCGGACCGCTTCTTTGATGCGGAGCACTACCCCAGCTTAGGCGGGGTGGACAAGCTGTACGCGGAGATGCCCGGCAAAAAACAGATGGCCTATATCCGCCGCCTCTGCCAGCTGACCGAGGAGAAGCGGCCGGAGATCGATGCGCTGATCAGCAAATACGCCAAGGGCTGGCGGCTGGAGCGAATCTCCAGGACCGCCCTGGCGGTTTTGCGCTGCGCGGTGTGCGAGATCCTGTACTTAGAGGACGTGCCCGCCTCTTCCGCCATCGATGAGGCGGTGGAGCTGGACAAGGGTTATGATACGGCGGAGACGGTGGCCTTTGTCAACGGCGTGCTGGGCGGGATCATGCGCGGTGAATTTGCCGCGCCGCCGGAGGAGAGCCGGGAGTAGGGATGGAGAGGCAGACGTTTACCGTCACGGAACTGAATGAGCGGATCAAGGGCCTGCTGGAGATGGACCCGGCCTTAGCGGACGTGTGCGTCCAGGGTGAGCTGTCCAATTATAAGATCTATCCCTCCGGCCACCACTATTTTACGCTGAAGGACAGCGAGAGCAGCCTGCGCTGCGTGATGTTTCGCAGCAGCGCCTCCAAGCTCCGCTTCCGTCCGGAGAGCGGCATGGGGGTGACCGCTTTTGGCCGTGTCTCCGTCTTTCCCAGAGACGGGGCCTATCAGCTGTATTGCAGCTCCCTCGTCCCGGAGGGGACCGGGGATCTGCAGATCGCTTTTGAACAGCTCAAAGTCAAGCTCTCCCAGGAGGGCCTTTTTGATGAGGGGCACAAAAAGCCCCTGCCCCGCTTCCCGGGGCGCATCGCCATCATCACCTCCTCAGCGGGGGCGGCGGTGCATGATATGATCCGTATTTTAGGCCGCCGCTGGCCCCGCTGCAAGGTGCTGCTGCTGCCGGTGCGGGTCCAGGGCGTGGAGGCGCCGCCGGAGATCGTGGGCGCTATCCGCTACGCCAACGAGTTCAAGGTGGCCGATGTGATCATCACCGGCCGGGGCGGCGGCTCTATCGAGGACCTGTGGGCCTTCAACGACGAGCGGGTGGCCCGGGCCATCTATGCCTCTGAGATCCCGGTCATCTCCGCTGTGGGCCATGAGCCGGACGTGACCATTGCCGACTATGTGGCCGACCGGCGGGCCTCCACGCCCTCCAACGCGGCGGAGATCGCCGTGCCGGACTGGCGGGAGATGAGCGAGCTTCTGCAAAGCCTGCAGATCCGGGCGGGCCAGGCCATGACCGGCCGCCTGAAGGGCTATGCCCAGCGGCTGGAGGCCATCCGTTCCCAGCGGGTGATGACCGATCCCTCCGCCCATCTGGACAACCGGAGGCTGGAGCTGGACCGGATGCGGGACCGGCTCACCGCTGCCCAGGAGACCCGGCTGGCCGCCGGAAAGCAGCGGTATGTGCGCCTGGCCGCATCTTTGGACGCGATGAGCCCGCTGCGGGTGCTCGCCCGGGGCTATGCCATTGCCAGTGACAGCCGGGGGCAGACGGTGCGCAGGGCCGGGGCCCTCACCCCGGGGGACCGGCTGGAGCTGCGCTTTGCCGACGGCCGGGCCCGCTGCCTGGTGGAGAGCACAGCCGCGGAACAGGAAAGGAGGTTTCTCAATGGCGGAAAATGAACTGAGTTTTGAGCAGGCGCTGGGCCGGCTGGAGGAGATCATCAAACACCTGGAAAAGGGCGATCTGCCGCTGAACGAGTCCATGACCCTGTTTGAAGAGGGGACCGGCCTTCTCAACCGCTGCGGGACTATGCTGGAAGAGGCGGAGCAGAAGGTGGTCAAGCTGAAAAAGGGGCCGGACCGGGCCCCGGTCGAGCTGCCCTTTGAGGAATGACCATGGGTATGACCGCGCAAGAGTATAAAAAGAGAATCGATGAGGCCCTGGCCGGCTGCTTTCAGGGGGCGGCGGAGTTGCCCCTGGCCGGGCTGGCCGAGGCGATGAGATACAGCCTGCTGGCGGGCGGCAAGCGGATCCGGCCCATGCTGGTGCTGGAATTTTGCCGGATTTCCGGCGGGGATGTCCAGGCCGCGCTGCCGGTGGCCTGCGCCATCGAGATGCTGCACACCTACAGCCTGATCCACGACGATCTGCCCTGTATGGATAACGACGATCTGCGCCGGGGCCGGCCCACCAACCATGTGGTGTACGGCGAGTGCACCGCCGTGCTGGCGGGGGATGCCCTGCAGGCGGAGGCTTTCGGGGCCATTCTGCGCAGCCCGCTCCCGGCGGAGCGCCGGGCAAAGTGCGCGGAGGCGCTGGCCGACGCGGTGGGGATCGACGGCATGTGCGGCGGCCAGTACCTGGACATGCTCTGGGAGGGCAAGCCCCTCAGTGAGGAGGAGCTGACCGAGATAAACGGCCGCAAGACCGGCGCGCTGCTGACGGCCGCCTGCCGCATGGGCGTGGCAGCCGCCGGCGGTGGGGAGGCCCTGGATGAGGCGGCCGCGCGTTACGGCGCCGCCTTAGGCATGGCCTTCCAGATCCGGGACGATGTGCTGGACGTGCTCAGCACCGATGAAGAGCTTGGCAAGCCCGTGGGCTCGGATGCCCAGGAGGGCAAGTCCACTTATATGGCCATGTTCGGCCTGGAAAAGTGCCAGGACATGATCGCCAGGCTTACCGAGCACGCCAAGCAGGTCCTCAAAGAGCATTTTGAGGATACGGCATTTCTCTGCGCTCTGGCAGATTCGCTGGCTGTCAGAAGCAATTAAGCGCCGCAGGGCGGTTGGATAGAGGGATATTTTGGCTATATTAGAAAGAATCCATTCATCGGAGGATATAAAAAAACTCTCCGACAACGAGCTGGAGCCGCTCTGCGCGGAGATCCGGGCATTTCTGGTGGAGAAGGTCTCCCGGACCGGGGGGCATCTGGCCTCCAACCTGGGCACGGTTGAACTGACCGTCGCCCTGCACCGGGTCTATGACAGCACCCGGGACCGGCTGCTGTTCGACGTGGGGCATCAGAGCTATACCCATAAGATCATCACCGGCCGGCGGGACCGGTTTGACACGCTCCGGCAGTATGGGGGACTCTCCGGCTTCCCCAAGCCCTATGAGAGCGTGGACGACCCCTTTGTGGCCGGCCACGCGTCCGACTCCATCTCGGTGGCGCTTGGAATGGCCAAGGCCAGGACCCTGGCCGGGGAGGACTACCGGGTGGCCGCCGTTATCGGAGACGGGGCCCTGACCGGGGGCCTGGCCTATGAGGGCCTGGCCGGGGCCGCCGCCAGCGGGGAGCCGCTGGTCATTATCCTCAACGACAATGAGATGTCCATTGACCACAATGTAGGCGGCATCGCAAAGCTTCTGCAAAAGCTCCGGGTGCGGCCCGGGTATATCAGCTTTAAGCGCTGGTACCGGGGCCTGCTCTCCGGTCTGCCCGGGGTCTATCATATGACCCATACCGCCAAGGAGTGGCTGAAAGGCAAGCTGCTGCCCGGCAACATGTTCAGCGCCATGGGCCTGGAGTATATAGGCCCGGTCAACGGACACGATGTGCGGGCGCTGGAGACCGTCATCCGCTGGGCGGAGGAGATGGAAAAGCCGGTGATCGTCCATGTGCTCACCAAGAAGGGCAAGGGCTGCCCCTATGCGGAAGAGCACCCGGAGCTCTACCACGGGGTAGGGCCCTTCGACCCGGAGACCGGGGAGATCCAGCCGGTGGGGGAGAGCTTTTCTGATGTGTTTGGCCGGACCCTGTGCCGCCTGGCGGAGCGGGATAAGCGGGTGGCCGCCGTCACCGCTGCAATGGCCTTGGGGACGGGGCTGGACGGCTTTGCGAAAAAATTCCCCGACCGCTTTATCGACGCGGGCATTGCCGAGGGCCACGCAGCGGCCATGGCCGCCGGAATGGCCAAACAGGGCGCTCTACCTGTCTTTGCCGTGTACTCCAGCTTTTTCCAGCGCAGCTACGATATGCTGATCCACGATGTGGCGCTGCAAAAGCTGCATGTGGTCTTCTGTGTGGACCGGGCCGGGATCGTCGGCAGCGACGGGGAGACCCACCACGGAATTTTTGACGTAGACTATCTGAACTCTGTGCCCGGGATGACGGTGTTTTGCCCCGCCAGCTTCCGGGAATTAGAGGATATGCTGGAGCAGGCGCTGTTTGCCTGCACCGGACCGGCTGCCGTGCGCTATCCCCGGGGCGGGGAAGGGCGCTATACCGCGTCCCACCCGGAGGCGGAGACGCTTCTGCGCCCTGGCCGGGACCTGACCCTGGCCTGCTACGGTACCATGGTCAACGAGGCCCTGAGCGCCGCGGATGCGCTGGAAAAGCAGGGGATTTCAGCCGAAGTGATCAAAATAGGCGTGCTGGGTCCGGCGGGTTTCCCGCAGACGGTGGTGTCCGTCGCAAAGACTGGCCGCTTTGTCATGGCCGAGGAGGTCTGCGCGGCGGGCTGCGTAGGCCAGCGGGTCCTGGCGGAGGCGGCCTCCGCCGGCACGGAGATCCGTTGCGCCCGGCTTTTGAACCTGGGCGAGGGGCTGGTGCCCCACGGGGACCGGGCCCTGCTGATGCGGGACTATGGGATCGACGCCCGGGCTATTGTGGACGCGGCGGCATGCTGCTGCCGGGACAGGCGGGAAGATGAAGAAAGTCAGACTTGACCAGCTGATCTACGACCTGGGGTATGCCGAGAGCCGGGAGCGGGCCAAGACCACGGTGATGAGCGGTCTGGTGTTTGTCAACGGCCAGCGGGCAGACAAGCCCGGCACGGCGGTGGACCCGGCGGCCAAGATCGAGGTCCGGGGCGCGGCCCTGCCTTTTGTGAGCCGGGGCGGCTATAAGCTGGACAAGGCGCTGAAGGTCTTTCCCGTGGAGGCGGAGGGCAAGGTCTGTATCGACTGCGGCGCCTCCACCGGTGGCTTCACGGATGTGCTGCTTCAGCACGGCGCCGCGCGGGTCTACGCGGTGGACGTGGGCTACGGGCAGCTGGCCTGGAAGCTGCGCACCGATGAGCGGGTCGTCAATTTAGAGCGGACCAACCTCCGCTATATCACCCGGGAGCAGATCCCGGAACCGCTGGATCTGGCGGTGATGGATCTCTCCTTCATCTCCCTGCGGCTGGTGCTGCCGGCGGTGAAGGCCCTGCTGAAACCGGGGGCCGATCTGGTCTGCCTGATCAAACCTCAGTTTGAGGCCGGCCGGGAAGAGGTGGGCAAAAAAGGCGTCGTTCGGGACCGGCAGGTCCACCGGCGGGTGATCGAGGAGATCTTAGCTTTTGCCCCCGGCATCGGCCTGATGCCGGTGGGGCTGGACTTCTCGCCCATCAAGGGCCCGGAGGGCAACATCGAATATATCTGCCATTTGAAAAACGGCGTGTACGAAGCGGCGGCTCTGGATGCTGCTGCGGTGGTGGACGCCTCGCATGAAGCGCTGTAAACAGCCGGAGGAAACACTATGATCGCGGTATGCCCCAATCCGTTTCGGGACAGCGGGCTGGAAATAACAAAGCGGGTGACAGAGATCCTGCGCCGGGAAGGGTCGGAGACGGTGGTCTGCCCGGTGTTTGCCGACCAGGCTCCGGGAGAACTGCCGGGCGGCCTGGAGATCCGGAGCCTGAAGAGCGCCGCCGCCGGCTGCGATCTGGCGGTGGTCATCGGCGGGGACGGGACGCTGCTGGCTGTGGCCAGAGAGCTGTACGACCTGCCCATCCCTGTTCTGGGCATCAACTTAGGGACCAAGGGCTTCATGTGCGCCCTGGAGCCTGGGGAGCTGGATTTAGTGGCCCGGGCGGCCAGGGGCGAATACCAGCTCAGCCGCAGGATGATGCTGGACGTGAAGCTCAAACGGGCCGGGGAGACGGTCTACAGCGACTGTGCCCTCAACGACGCGGTGCTGCACGGCTACCGGGACTGCATCCGCATGACCGCTTTTTGCGGTGATGCCCGGATCATCCGCTTCAGCGGGGACGGGATCGTGCTTGCCAGCCCTACCGGCTCCACCGGGTATTCCATGTCCGCCGGAGGGCCCATCGTGGAGCCCACCGGCGCCTGCATCATCGTCAGCCCGATCTGTGCCCATATGATGGGGGCCCGCTCCTTCGTGCTGGACCCCCAGCGGAAAATTTCCGTGGTGGCGGAGCGGCTGCACGGGCGCCCGGCCTATCTGTCGGTGGACGGGACCGCCGGGGTGGACCTGGCCAACGAGGACGTGCTGGAGATCTCCCGTTCGGAGCACTGCACCTTGATGGCCGATCTGGGCCTGAAAAGCTTTTTTGACATTGCTTATGAAAAACTGAACTGAAAGGAAGGAGAACGGATCATGAAGCCGGGGAGACAGAGCGTTATACTGGAGATCATTTCCCAGCAGGATATAGAGACGCAGAATCAGCTTCTGCGGGCCCTGGAGGCCAGGGGCATCAAAAGCACCCAGGCCACTCTCTCCAGAGATATCAAGGATATGCGTCTGGTGAAGGAGCTGGGGCAGAACGGCAAATACAGATACACCGCCGCGCCGGCCCAGCCGGTGGCGGACGACTTTACTCAGCGCCTGCGGAAAATCTTCAAGGAGAGCGTTGTGTCCTACGATGTGGCCCAAAATCTGTTTGTGATCCGGACTTTGCCGGGTCTGGCCCCCGCCGCCTGCTCCGCCATCGACGGGATGGAGGTCAAGGGGCTTGTGGGGACCTTGGCCGGGGATGACACCGCCTTTTTGGCTATGAAAGACAACGAGGCGGCCCAGGCCCTGTTTCATGAGATTGAGATGCTGTTTTAATTGAAACAGCGGGGGCGGGAAGATGCTGAACGAGCTGCATATCGAAAATATAGCGGTCATCGAACGGGCGGAGATCCGCTTTACCGGGGGCCTGAACGTGCTCACCGGCGAGACCGGCGCCGGCAAATCCATCGTCATTGACGCCATCGGGGCCGTATTAGGCGGCCGGGTGAGCCGGGAGCTGGTACGACAGGGGGCCGAAAAGGGCCTGGTCTCCGCCGTGTTTGACAGCGCCCCTGCCCAGGCCTGGCTGGAGGAGAACGACATCGAGGCCGACGATGGGGAGCTGATCCTCCAGCGGCGCATCGGCTCGGACGGAAAGAGCGCCTGCCGGGTCTGCGGGACTCCGGTCACTGCCGCCCAGATGAAAGACTTAGGGGCGCTGCTGGTGGATATCCACGGGCAGAACGACGGCCGGCTGCTGATGGACGAGCGGCTGCACCAGGGCTATCTGGACCGATTCGGCGCCCTGGAAGGGGAGCTGGGCCGGTTTCAGGGGGAATACGGGAAATATACCGCGCTCAGGAAAGAGATCCGCGGCCTGAGCATGGATGAGATCGAAAAGGAGCGATTGAGCGACAGCCTTCAGGCCCAGATCCAGGAGCTGGAGGTTGCCGATCTGAAGGCTGGGGAGAAGGAGAGCCTCAGCGCCCGGCGGGACCTGCTGCGCAACGCCGAAAAGCTGACCGAGGCCCTGGATACGGCTTATGAGGCCCTGTACGGCGGAGAGGAAAACGCCGTGACCCTGTCCCAAAACGCTTCATATTATGTAAACCGAGCCGCTGCCCTGGCGCCGGAGTTAGAGGCGGCGGCCAAGGGGATCGACGAGGCGGTATTCGGCCTGACCGACGCGGCGGAGCTGCTGCGGGATTTTCGCGCCGGGCTGGATTTTTCCCCGGAGGAATACGACCGGCTGGAGAGCCGGATCGCCCAGATCAACCGGCTGGAGCGCAAATACGGCCGGGATGAGGAGGCGCTGCCCGGATATTTGGACGCCTGCCGCGCCCGGCTGGAGGAGCTTCAATACGCCGACGACCGGCTGGAAAAGCTTCAGAAGGAGCTGCAGGCCCAGGTCCTGCGCTGCCGGAAGGCGGCGGAGGCCCTGGGGCAGGCCCGGCAAAAGGCGGCGGCGGAGCTGGAGAGGCGGATCGTTCGGGAGCTGCGGGAGCTGAACATGCCCTCGGTGCGCTTCGCGGTGGAATTTGAGCCGGTGGAGGCGGAACCGGGCTTTGACGCCCAGGGCGGCGAAAAGCTGCGTTTTCTGATGTCCGCCAACGCTGGGGAGGAGCTGGGGCGGATCAGCCGCATCGCCTCCGGCGGCGAGCTGAGCCGGATCATGCTGGCGATGAAGAATGTTTTCGCGGAGAAGGACCCGGTCTCCACGCTGATTTTTGACGAGATCGATACCGGCGTCTCCGGTATCGCGGCCCAGCGGGTAGGGGAGAAGCTGTTCAGCGTCTCCAAAGGCAAGCAGGTGCTGTGCGTGACCCATTTGCCCCAGATCGCCGCCATGGCCGACAACCACTATCTGATCTCCAAAGAGGAGCGGCAGGGCCGGACCTATACCCAGGTGGACCGGCTGGACCGGCAGGGGCGGCGCCGGGAGCTGGCCCGGCTCCACGGGGGCGAGCACGTGACCGAGCTGACCCTCCTGAGCGCGGAAGAGCAGCTCAAGGCGGCCGAAGCGTTCAAACGCTCGGGAAGATAGAAACAGGAGAGGAGAACAAAATGGGAGTAAAGGAAGAGGCCAACCGGCTCCACGGTGAGGGATTCAACTGTGCCCAGAGCGTGCTGGCCGCGCTGCGGGGCCATACCGGCCTGGACGACGCCACGGCCCTGGCCATATCCGGCGGATTTGGCGGCGGGGTCCGCTGCGGGGAGATCTGCGGCGCGGTCAGCGGCGCGGTCATGGCCATCGGCATGGCAAACCCATATAACGACGCCGGAGACCAGGACGCCAAGGCCAAGATCGCCCGGCTGACCGGGCAGTGCACACAGGCTTTCCAGGAGCAGTTCGGCTGCATCCGCTGCGCGGATCTGAAAAGGAACGGCCATCCCTGCCCGGAGCTGATCGCCTATGCGGCGCAGCTGGCAGAGGACACGATCACTCAGGAATAAGGAGAGGACAAACATGGGAATTTATGAGGAGCTGGTGGCCCGGGGCCTGATCGCCCAGGTGACCAATGAGGATGAGATCCGCCAAATGATCAACAACGGCAAGGCCACCTTCTATATCGGCTTTGACTGCACGGCAGACAGTCTGACCGCCGGGCATTTCATGGCGCTGGCGCTGATGAAGCGGCTCCAGATGGCCGGCAACCGGCCCATCGCCCTTATCGGCGGCGGCACCACCATGATCGGCGACCCCTCCGGCCGCAGCGACATGCGCAAGATGCTCACTAAGGAGGATATCGACCACAACGCCGCCTGCTTCAAGCGGCAGATGGAGCGGTTCATCGACTTTGGCGAGGGCAAGGCCCTGATGATCAACAACGCTGACTGGCTGCTGAAGCTGAACTATGTGGAGCTGCTGCGGGAGGTGGGCGCCTGCTTCTCTGTGAACAACATGCTCCGGGCCGAGTGCTACAAGCAGCGGATGGAGAAGGGGCTCAGCTTCCTGGAGTTCAACTACATGATCATGCAGAGCTATGACTTCTACTATCTGTTCCAGCACTACGGCTGCAACATGCAGTTCGGCGGGGACGACCAGTGGAGCAACATGCTGGGCGGCACGGAACTGATCCGCCGCAAGCTGGGCAAGGACGCCCACGCCATGACCATCACCCTGCTGACCGACTCTCAGGGCAACAAAATGGGCAAGACCGCCGGCAACGCGGTCTGGCTGGACGCCAACAAGACCAGCCCCTATGAGTTCTACCAGTACTGGCGCAATGTGGGCGACGCGGATGTGCTCAAGTTCATCCGGATGTTGACCTTCCTGCCTCTGGAGCAGATCGACGAGATGGCGGCCTGGGAGGGCAGCCAGCTGAACCGGGCCAAGGAGATCCTGGCCTTTGAGCTGACCAGCATAGTCCACGGCGAGGAGGAAGCCAGAAAGGCCGAGGCCTCCGCCAGGGCCCTCTTTGCCGGCGGCGGGGACAGCCAGCACATGCCCACCACGGAGCTGACCGAGAGCGAGCTGGTAAACGGCGCGCTGGACATTTTGACGCTGCTGGTCCGCTCCGGGCTCTGCGCCACCAAGTCCGAGGCCCGGCGGAACATCCAGCAGGGCGGCGTCGCGGTGGACGGGGAGAAGCTGACGGACTTTAACAAGGTCTACGACGCTTCGGCCCTGAAAGCCGGCCTGCTCCTGCGCCGGGGCAAGAAAAATTACAACAAAGTCCTCTTAAAATAAGGAACAAAGCGCAGCTGCCGGCGTCTTACAGCCAGGGCTTGACAAAATATGTCAGGCCCCGGCGGAAGGCCCGGCAGTCGCTTTTTTGCGGCTGCTTTAAGGAGGAAGGTATGGAGCAGAAAAGAACGCCCGGCGTCCTAAGCCTGGGGCTTTACAGCGCGGCCCATTTCTGGGTGGATCTGAGCTGCGCGGCGCTGTTTTTCCATCGCCTGTACGCTTCCCCGGCGTTTTCTGTGTGTCTGCTGGTGTATAACTTCTGCGCTTTTGCGCTGCAAATGCCCCTGGGCCTGCTGGTGGACCGGCTGAACAAGAACCGCCTCCTGGCTGTCGCCGGCTGCTGGCTGACAGCCTTGGCCTGGCTGTCGCCCCTGCCGCTGCTCACCGCTGTTGCGGCCGGGGTGGGAAACGCCCTGTTCCACCTGGGCGGCGGGATAGATGTTTTGAACCAAAGCCGGGAAAAGGCTGCCGCGCTGGGCATTTTTGTCTCTCCCGGAGCACTGGGCCTGGCCCTGGGCAAGCTCTGGGGACGGGCGCAGGGCCTGCCTGTCTGGCCGGTCCCGGCAGGCTTGCTGTTGGCGGGAGCGATGCTGCTCTTGCCCGGGCGGCAAGGGGGCCTTTCCTCCGGCAACAGGCCGGTGTCCCTGGAGACCCCCTTTGGCCTCTGGCCCCTGCTGCCCCTGTTTTTGGTGGTGGTCCTGCGCTCCTATATGGGGATGAACCAGGCGTTCCCCTGGGGCAGCGGCGGCTGGGGGATGCTTTTGGTGCCGGCGCTGGCGTTGGGAAAGGCGGCGGGCGGCTTTTTGATGGATACGGCCGGCCCGCGCCGGGCCGCTGTGGGCTCCCTGGGGTTGGCCGCCGGGCTGTATCTGCTCTCTGCCCTGCCTTTGCCGGGTCTGCTGGCGGTGTTCCTTTTTAATATGACCATGCCCATCACTCTCTGGGCCGCGGCCCGGATCCTGCCCGGGGCGAAGGGCTTTGCCTTCGGGCTGCTGACCTTTGGGCTGTTTTTGGGCTTTCTGCCTACCTGGCTGGATTGGCCGGGGCTGTTGACCGGGCCCCTGGGTCCTGCCGCCGGGGCGCTGCTGTCCCTGGGGCTGTTGTGGCTGGGGATCCTGTGGTGCAGAAAGGGCGGAGATCCATGCTGAAAAGCTTGATCGTGTCCCTGGCCCTGACGCTGCTGCTGGAGGAGCTGTTTGCCCTGGCCTGGGGGCTTCGGGGCCGCCGGGAGCTGACTTTGGTGGCTCTGGTCAATTGCCTGACCAATCCGGCGGCGGTGCTTCTTTACCGAACTGTGGTCCACCGGCTGGCCGTGCCCGCGCCCCTGACTGCTCTGGCGCTGGAGGCCGCCGTGGTCGGGACAGAGTGGCTCCTTTTTCGGCGAGGTTCCGAAAAACTCTGCCGCCCTTTCCTGTTCGCGCTGCTGTGCAACGCTTTTTCCTTCGGAATGGGGCTGGTTTTAAAAAGTGTTTTGTGATATGTACCATGTGTACGGGAGGAAAAGGAAATGAGAAAAGCGCCGCGCTTTCTTCTGTGCCTGACGGCCTTCTGCCTGCTGCTGGCAGCCGGGGCGCCGGCCGCCCGGGCAGATGTACTCTGGGAGCCCCGGAACAGCTTTTATGAGGACCATTATGACGCATGCACCTATGAGGACCGGAGTTACACCGCCAACGGTCCGGAGGGCTTCGTCACCCTATGGGACGCGCCCAACGGGCTGGAGGACGTCCGCCAGTACGAAAACGGCACAGAGCTCCGGATCTATTGGCTGTATAAGGACTGGGGCTGTGCCAGTATCTGGGAGGACGGAGGGAAGGAGATCTCCGGCTGGGTGCCAATGGAGCAGCTGCTTTTGGTCTACGACCATATCTCCTTTGAGGAGGAGTACGGCGACCGGTTCAAGCCCTACAACGGGGAATTTGCCTCGTACCATGGGGCAGCGGAGCAGGTCAACTTCTTCGAATACCCGGGCGCGAAACAGGTCAAGGACAGCCGGACGCTGGCCGAGGTGCAGGAGAACGACTATACCAGCGACCTGTTTATAGATGAGCAGGGCCGGACCTGGGGCTATATCGGCTATCTGCACGGCCATATCGACGGCTGGTTCTGCCTGGAGGAGCCGGACGGGACCGATTTCCCTCTCCGGCAGGTGGAACAGGAGCCGGGCGTGCCGGCCCAGGCGCCTACGCTGCCTCTGCGGGCTCTGATCCCCTGCCTGCTGGTGGGGGCCGCAGTGCTCGTCACCGGGATCCTGCTGCTGCCCTATTTGCGCCGAGGAAAAGGAAAGATTAAGAAATCTTAATGTCTTTTTGAGGAAATCTCCAGATTCTATTCATATTCCGGCCTTATTTCCCCCTTAAAATGCCTCCTGTAAAACCTTTACAGGAGGTGTTTTCATGAAAAGCATCCAAAGAATCGCCGCCGGGCTGCTGGCTTTGGTGCTGCTTCCGGGCCTGGCCGGCTGCGGCAAAAAGGCGGAGGAAGTGGCCCGGCCCTCAGGTCCTGCCGCAGCGGAGACCGGGGAGCCCGGATCCCGGTATGAGGCCGCGTTTACGGAGCTTCGCAGCGGCATCAGAAGCTCGCTTATGCCGCTGCTGTATACCGAAGAGGGCTTTTATGCCAAGGGCTACGATAAAGTGGGCCAGCGTGTGCTGGGGGAGGGTGTGCAGCCGGCCTATGAGGGCCAGTACGACCTCTATCAGTACCGGCTCTATTTTGCCGGCTATGACGGCGGTCTCCGCCTGTTAGAGGACTACAGCCCCGCCTATCTGCCGGAAAATACCGAGGGCTATGCCTCCTTTTCCGCCAGCAGCGACATCTGTGGCCTCTTTCTCAACGCTGCGGGGGAACTGCTGCTCCTGGAGAACAGCCTGGTCTCCTACTATACAGGCCCGGCAGATCTGACCGAGAACGACGAGGAATATTGGCAATACTTCCAGACGGAAAACCGCTATTTTCTCCGCTACCTGGATGAAAACGGGGGAGAGCTGAGCCGGGCGGAACCGGATTTGAGCGACTGCCTGTATGCCAACGAGGGCTGCGTCCGGGATGAGGCGGGAAATATCCTGCTGTCCTATATGGCGGACACCGGGGACAGCTGCGTGGCGGCTTTGGCGGAGGACGGCTCCGTGGCCTACCGGCTGCGGGTGGACGGCTATGTCAGCGGCCTTGTGCGCCTGGGGAACGGGCAGCCGGCGGTGACAGGCGATCTACCCATAGGATGGGGCGTGCAGGTGATCGAGCCCCAGACAAAGAGCCTGGGAGAGAGCTACCCGCTGCCTTCCGGCGCATCAGAACTGCTCCCCGGGGACGAACAATGCGATTTTTATTACAGCAGCGGCTCCAGACTCTACGGCTGCCGGCTGGAGGAGGGCGAGACGCCGGAGATCCTCAACTGGCTGGACTGCGACGTGAATAGCAACGACTTAAACGGCCCCTGTGTCCGGGAGGATGGAACAGTCCTCGCCGTGGAAAACGACTGGGTGGGGGATACGGTCACGGCCTCCCTGGTCATCTTGCGCCCGGTGCCGGCCAATACGGCCGGGGAGAAGCGGGTCCTGACCCTGGCGGTGGTCAACCAGGACTATGATCTGCAGTCCGCCGTCATTGCTTTTAATCGGAAAAGCGAGGACACCCGCATCCAGGTGCTGGATTATTCCCAGTATAACACCGATCCGGAGGACACCGCCGGGCTTACCAAGCTGACCACAGAGATCCTCTCGGGCGCGATGCCGGACCTGCTGGCTCTCAGCGGCCTGCCCTATGACCAGTTGGCCGCCAAGGGCCTGCTGGAGGACCTGTACCCCTGGCTGGACGGGGACGCGGGGCTGGACCGGAGCGATTTCTTTCCCTCGGTGCTCAGCGCCATGGAGGTAGGCGGGGGCCTGTATCAGGTCTGCCCATACTTCTCCGTCCGCACTGCCATCGGGGCCCGGGACCTGGTAGGGGACCGGAACGGCTGGACCTATGAGGACCTGTACGCGGCGCTGGACACCCTGCCGGAGAGCAGTACCATCTTTTCTCCTAAAACCACCAAGCTCGACGCGCTGACCAACTGCCTGAACGTGAGCATGGACAGTCTGGTGGACTGGGCCTCCGGTACCTGCCGCTTTGACAGCGAGGACTTTCTGGCCCTGCTGGAATTTGCCAACCGTTTTCCGGCGGAGGCGCCTGAGGACGTGGAGAGCGGCGGCGTACAGCTGCTGCGGGACACCACGGTCAACGAATTTCGGAGCATGGCCTTTGATGAGCTGTACTTCGGCGGCGAGGGGAGCACGGTGTACATCGGCTATCCCACCTTTGACGGCAGCTGCGGCAGCGCCATCGACCTGGACGCGGGCTACGCCATGAGCGCCGCCTGCGCCGATAAAGAGGCTGCCTGGGCCTTTTTGCGGACCTTTATGACGGCGGAGTACCAGACCAACGCCTATCGGTTCCCCAGCAACCGGGGTCGATTTGAAAAGACTCTGGCCCAGGCCATGATCCCCACCTATGAGCTGGACGAGAACGGAAACTACATTCTGGACGAAAACGGCCAGCGGATCCAGGAGCCCATCGTCTACATGGACGGGATCCCGCTTTACTGCACCACCCAGGACCAGGCGAACCGGCTGACCGCCCTGGTGGAAAACTGCACCAAGGCGGTCCGTCCGGCGGCGGAGAGCATCCGGAACATTGTGGCGGAGGATGCCCAGGCCTATTTCGCCGGGCAGAAGACTGCCCAGGAGGCAGCTAAACTGATCCAGAGCAAGGCGAGTTTGTATATCAGCGAGCAGAGCTGACACCTCGCTATAAGAAACATGCTCCACGTCTTTTGAGACGTGGAGCGTGTTTCAGCCTGTCAAAAAAGCTCGCCGAAAGGCGGGCTTTTTGGTATAATGGAGGAGGGGGGATAGAAAAGATGGATGAATGGAAGAAAGACGCACGGCGGGATGTAGTGATGGTAGACATAGATGCGCTGGTGCCGGCA
>CANRHH010000018.1 GCA_947630375.1 uncultured Oscillospiraceae bacterium
GCCTTTTCCCTAACTTTCCCTCTCATAGGTATAGAAATGGAGCTGTAGTGAAACTTGACGTTTCGCTACAGCCCCTTGGATCGAAAAACCCGCCATCCGGCGGGTTTTTCGCTTATTTTCGGTGCTTTAAGGCCATGAACAGACGGGGACTCAGCTCCCCCGCCAGAGCTACCAGACGGAAAGCCGCCAGCGTCAGGCCCGGGCTGCCGGCGCGCAGGACCGCGCACAGGACCGCCGTGGGCAGGCCGCTGCCGGCCTCCCGGCAGCGGCGGCGGACCCGCTCCTCACGCATGACCTGCCGGGCAAAAGCCCGTTTCTCCCGCCCGGTCAGAGGGCAGGAGGGGCTGTACAGGGTGGTCAGGCAGGAGAACACGCTTTTAGCGAACATATACCGCAGCGCCGGCGCCTCTCCGGCGCCGAAGCGCTCCGCCAGGGCCTCCGCCCGCCGGTCCGCCTCCAGACAGACCTGAAATTTTTTGCCGTAATATTTGGTGATGAGGCTCTCCCCGGGGCGCATCACATAGCAATACTTGCTCTCCGGCAGGACCCGCACCTTCGCCGAGCGCTCCAGGCAGTCGAAGATGAAAAGCCGGTCCTCGCCCCAGCGGTAGTCCTGAAAACGGATACCGTCCGCGCCCCGCAGCAGCTCCGCCCGGAACAGCTTGGCCCAGACCTGGTTGAGGAGATTGGCCTTATACAGCCGGGGAAACGCCTCCCCTAAATCCGCCGGGCCCAGGCTCTGTTCCGGCTCGCCATAGTCCCGCCGGCCGCCCCGGGCGTCGAGGATCGTATAGCCGAAGAACACCAGATCCGCCCCCTCCGCGCCGGCCAGGGCGTAGGCCACCGCGTCCGGGGCCAGGGCGTCGTCCGCGTCAATGAAAAGGACGTACTCCGTCCCCGGCTTCAGGGCCTCCAGGCCCCGGTTCCGGGCCAGGGCCGGGCCGCCGTTTTCCACCCGCAGAGGGCGCAGCCGCCCGTCCTTTTCCGCCAGCCGGTCCAGCAGGGCCCCGGTGCCGTCGGTGGAGCCGTCATCGACCACCAGCAGCTCCAAATCCCGGAAGCTCTGGCCCAGTACGCTCTCCGCCGCCGCCTCCACGGTGGCCCGGGCGTTGTAGGCCGGCATGATGACCGCCACCTTGGGGGCGGTTTTTGTCTCCTCCATGCTCATCCCTCCTGCTTCATGGCCTCCAGCAGAAAATCGTGCAGCGGCAGCAGCGCCTCGAAATCCCGGGCCAGCAGCGCCGGCAGCTCCGGCGTCAGCAGGGCGCCGCCGAAATCCTGCCGCTGCTCCAGGCCCACCCATTTCCGGTTGTACCACCGGTCGATCTCCGGGCTCAAACTGCCCTTGGGCCGCTTGTATTCGTCGCCGATGAGGGCAAAGCCCTCCAGCGCCTCCAGCGAACGCGCCATGCGTTCAAAGGCGGCGGGGTGGGCGGCGATGCGCCGCCGGTAGTTCTCCATCTGCCGGGGTTCCGGGTCGAAGGTCCCGCCGCCCCAGAGAAAGGCGGCGGCGTTTACCTCAAACCAGAAGCCGGGGCCCGGCTCCGGCCCGCCGGCCTGATGCAGGGAAAACCAGAGATGGTCCTTGAAGGGGCCCCGGCCGAAAAGCCGCCGGGCGTCCCGGTAAATGCGGGAGATGTGCAGCTGCCAGTCCCGGCCGCGGATCCGGGCCTCCACCAGCCGCGCCGTCTCCAGGGCCAGCTCTTTAAAGGGCGTGCCCAGGCAGCGCTCATACTGCTCTTTGTGCGCCCGGAACCAGGGCCGCTCGTTGTTGAAGGCCAGCTCCCAGAGGAAATCGCTGGCCTCTTTTGTAAAACCTGTGAACATCGTACCGTCCCATTCCGCCCGAAAAGCCGCCGGGCCTCAGGGCTTTAAAACATAAAAGATCTCAAACTGGCCCCGGGCACAGAGCGTTCCCGCCTCGTCCGTCACGTCCACCTCGGTCAGGACCGTGTGCCGCCCCAGCTTGACGATCCTGGCGTCGGCCGTGGCCCGGCCCAGCCGGAGGGACCGGATAAAGTGCACGTCCGCGCACTGGGTGACCACGATCTTGTTGTCGTCGCAGTAATACAGCGCCGACAGGCCCGCCGCGGCGTCCATCATGGTGAAGATGATGCCGCCGTGGGCGACCCCGTTGGGGTTTACGTGCCGCTGGTCCAGCTGGCAGCAAATGCCGCAGGAGTTGGGCTCTATGTGCCCTAACTCCAGCCCCACAAAATTTCCAAAGCCCTGGGACTGGATCCGTTTCAGGGCCCGCTCCCGCTGCTGCTCTACCGTCAATGTCTGTTTTGCCAATCCGCTGCCCTCACTTTACCCGGTTTTCCAGGACGCCGATGCCCTCGATCTCACAGCGCACCAGGTCCCCGCTCTTCAGATACCGGGGCGGCCGGAAGCCCATGCCCACGCCCGCGGGGGTGCCGGTGGAGAGGATCGTCCCGGCCCGGAGGGTGATGCCCCGGCTCAGGTCCTCGATGATCTCCGCCACGCTGTGGATCAGGTCGCCGGTATGGCCGTTCTGCCGCAGCTCGCCGTTGACGTAGGAGCGGATGGGCAGCGCCGGGGCCGTTCCCAGCTCGTCGGCCGTGACGATCCAGGGGCCTAAGGGGAAAAAGCTGTCCAGGCTCTTGCCCAAAAACCACTGGCCCCGGCCCTTCTGGATGCTCCGGGCGGTCACGTCGTTGGCCACGGTGAAGCCGAAAATATAGTCCCCGGCCCGCTCCTTGGGCACCCGGTACGCGTCCCGGCCCAGAACGACCGCCAGCTCGCTCTCGTAATCCAGAGAGTCGCAGATGTCAAAATGGCCGTCGATCAGGCCGCCGGGGTCCGTGGCCCGGTTCACGTTCTTGGTGAAGTAGACCGCGTCCTCCTTGGCGGGCTCCAAGATCCCCGCGCTGTCCGACTCCGCCACGTGGGACTTGTAGTTGAGCCCCACACAGATCACGTTGTTGGCCGGCTGGGGGATCGGGGCCAGAAGCCGCACTCCGTCCAGGGCCTCGCCCCCCGAAGCGGGGGCGCGCAGGCGGTCAAAACGGCCGTCCAAAGCCCGGATCAGGTCCAGAACGCCCATCCCCTGGGGCCAGCCCAGCTCCTCTAAAGAAAAGACCGTCTCCCCGTCAAAGGACACGCCCGCCCGGGGCGCGCCGCCCCGGGCGCTGATATAGGTAAGGATCTTCATGAAATATCTCTTTCCCCTCTGTGATTTTACTCTAATAGTACACTTTCCGGAGAAAAGAGTCAACAGAAAAACAGCCGCATAAAAAGCTTACGCCCGGCAGGTCTTACCCCCGCCGGGCGTATTTTCCGCGCTTTAGTCTTTCCGCTCCGCGCCCCAGAAGAACAGGGCCACGGTGCCGGGGCCGGTGTGGGCGCCGATGGTGGTGCCGATGTGGTTGATCTCCACCTTCCCGTTGAGCTTCGGGAAGCGGGCCTCCACCAAGTCCGCCACCTGCCGGGCGTCCTCATAGCAGGCGGACTGGGAGATATAGCATTTGCCGGCGTAATCCGTGCCGTTCTCGGCGCACTCGGCCATCTTGTCCACAATGGCCCGGATGACCTTTTTCTTGGTGCGGATCTTGTACCGGGGGATCAGGCGGCCCAGATCGTCCATATTCAGCAGGGGGCAGATCTCCAGCAGGCCGCCGAAGACCGCCGCCGTCTTGGAGATCCGGCCGCCCCGCACATAGCTGGACAGATCCGTGGAGAAAAACCAGTGGTGCAGCTTCAGCCGGTTTTCCTCCACCCAGGCCGCCAGCTCCTCCGCAGACAGCCCCTCATCCCGCCTGTCCGCCGCCGCGTCCATCAGCAGGCCGTAGCCGGAGGAGGCGCCCAGGGAGTCCACCACGTAGATCTTCCGGCCCGGGTACCGCTCCTGCACCACCAGGGCGGCGTTCCGGGCGGAGTTGACCGTGCCGGAGATGCCGGAGGACAGGGTCACGTGGACCACGTCCTTCCCCTGGGCGGCAAAGCCGGAGAAATAATCCACATACTCGGTGATGTTCACCTGCGAGGTGGAGGTGTCGGCCCCCTGGGCCATCCGGGCGTAAAAGTCCGCAAAGGAGATGCTCTGCCCCAGGTCGTCGGCGTACTCCCGGCCGTCCAGCCGGTAGTGGAAGCAGATATAGTGGATGTCCCGTTCTTCAAAATGCTCCCGGCTCAGATCGGCGGTGGAGCAGCAGCTTAAAACATAATCGCTCATATTGGCGCAGTCCTTTCTGTAAAACTGAATGAATATAAGATAAAGGACGCGCCCCGGATTGGCAAGCTATTGCCCACTCTACGGCTCTACCGGAAAAAAAGACGGGTTCTACAAATCGTAGAACCCGCTTCTATTTCTTTTTTTGAAAGATTTTCGGCCTGTGGCGGATGTTGCAGCTGAGGAAAACGATGATCTCCGCCGGCAGGGCCATCAAAAACAGCTGCCAGGGGTTTTCCATCGGGAGCATGAAATACACGAACACAAACACCGTCAGCACGAAAAAGCCGATGACATACTGCAAACGCGCCGTCTTTTTAAACACACAGATCAGCACCAGATAGGTCAGCGACGAGATGGGCAGCGCCACGATGAAGATCCGCCACCAGATGATATCGAACAGCCACAGGGTCACGAACCCGGTGAGGGCGGCGGTCCAGATGCCCACCATGGCGATGGCAATGATCACATTGGCGCTGTAGCTCCGCTCCGCGACCACGGGGCCGCTCTCCTGCGCCTCCCACTTGTCGTGGGGAGAGAGGATGTAATCCACCGTCACGCCGAAGATCTCCGCCATCTGCTTGAGCACATAGGCGTCGGGGATGGCCTCGCCCCGCTCCCACTTGGATATGGACTTGTCCGAATAGTTCAGGGCCGCGCCCAGATCCGCCTGAGTGAGCCCCGCGCCGGTGCGCAGCTTGATGATGTTGCTGGCAGCCGTCAAACGCAGTTCCGTAATGTCCATGCTTTTCCCGGTCCGATCCGCCCGGCGGTCGCCGGGGCGGGATTTCCTCCAAAAATTTTGTATGATCCTATTTTAATCGGAAATCCCGCTCCCGTCAAGAGCCGAAACGCTTACAGCAGCTCCGACGCCAGCCGTTCCAGGCCGAAAGCGGCCTGATAGCGGGCCAAAAAGGCATTGAAGCCCGCCGCATCCTCTTCCCCGGCGGTGACGGTGACAGCCTTGGCCCCGGCAAAGACCTTTTGGTCCAGATAGTCCTCCAGGCTCTCCCCCGGCGCACGCCAGAGCATATAGGCGCAGAGCAGGGCCATGCCGTAGGGGCCGCCCTCGCCCGCCGTCTCCAGCACTGTCACCGGCGCGCCGGCGGCCGCGGACAGCAGCCGCTGTCCCACGCCCGGGGTCTTGAAAAAACCCCCGTGGCCGCAGAGCCGGTCGATACGCAGATCCTCCTCCTGCCGGAGAATGTCCAGGCCGATCTTCAGCGTGGCCAGGGCGGACATCAGATGCACGCGCATGAAGTTGGCCAGGCTGAGCCGGGCCCCGGGGGCGCGGGTAAAGAGGGGCCGGCCCCGGTCCAGGCCGGTGACGCCCTCCCCGGAGAAATAGTTATAGCTCAGCAGCCCGCCGCCGTCGGCCTCCCCCTCCAGGGCCTTGTTGAACAGCAGGGTGAACAGCGCCCCTTTGTCTACCGGCGCGCCGATGGCCCCGGCGAAATCCGCGAAGAGGCCCGCCCAGTCGTTCAGGTCCGAGGTGCAGTTGCTGCAGTGGACCATGGCCACCGGCTCCCCGGCGGGGGTGGTGACCACGTTGATCTCCTTGTGGACGCCCAGGGGGTGGTCCGACACGATCATGGCGAAGGCAGAGGTCCCGGCGGAGACGTTCCCCGTGCCGGGCCGGACGGCGTTGGTGGCCACCATGCCGGTGCCCGCGTCCCCCTCGCAGGGGGCCACGGGGATCCCCGGCTCCAGGGTCCCGCTGGGGTCCAGGAACCGGGCACCGCGCTCCGTCAGGGCGCCGCCCGGCTCCCCGGCGGGCAGGCCCCGGGGCAGCAGCTCCCGCACATGCCAGGGGAAGCTGTGCAGGGCGTCAAACTGCTTCAGCCGGGCCTCGTCATAGTCCAGGGTGGCCGGGTCGATGGGGAAGATCCCCGAGGCCTCCCCCAGGCCCACCAGCTTCTCCCCGGTGAGCTGCCAGTGGACATAGCCCGCCAGCGTGGTCAGGGTGGCGATGTCCTTCACATGGAGCTCTCCGTTTAAGATCGCCTGGTACAGGTGGGCGATGGTCCAGCGCTGGGGGATGGCGAAGGAGAACAGCTCCGTCAGCTTTTCCGCCGCCGGGCCGGTCATGGTGTTGCGCCAGGTGCGAAACTCTGCCAGCTGCCGCCCGTCCTTGTCAAAGGGCAGATAGCCGTGCATCATGGCGGACACGCCGATGGCCCCCACGGTGCGCAGCTCCTGGCCGTATTTCTCCAGGACCTCCGCTTTCAGGGCGGCAAAGCAGTCCTGCAGCCCGGTCCGGACCTCCTCCAAGGAGTAGGTCCAGACCCCGTCCACCAGCTGGTTTTCCCACTCGTGGGCCCCGGAGGCCACCGGCCGGTGGGCCCTGTCGATAAGCACCGCCTTGATGCGGGTGGAGCCGAACTCGATGCCCAGGGAGGTTTCTTTCAAGTTCAATTTCATCATTTTTTCAGCTTCCAGATCAGGTCCTTCACCAGCAGCTCCTCCTCTAACTTTTCAGGCCGGGTCTCCGCGGTGATGTGGACGAACTCGATATCCATCATCCGGGCCCAATCCCGCAGCTGCTCCGGACGCACGTCGTAAGAGAGCACCGTGTGGTGGGCGCCGCCGGCGGTGATCCAGCACTCCAGGCCCGTGGTCAGGTCCGGCAGGGCCCGCCACATGACCCGGGCCACCGGCAGATTGGGCATGGGAAGGATGGGCTTGACCGCCTCGATATCCTGGACGATCAGCCGGAAGCGGGCCCCCATATCCACCAGGCTGGCCACCAGCGCCGGCCCCGCCTTGCCTTCGAACACCAGACGGGCCGGGTCTTTCTCGTTCATGCCGATGCCCAGATGGTGGGTCTCGATCCGGGGACGGACGCCCTCGGCCGCCAGGCTGGGGCAGACCTCCAGCATGTGGGCGCCCAGGCTGTACTCCTGGCCCTCCACCAGATGATAGGTGTAGTCCTCCATAAAGGCGGAGGCGCCGTTGCCGCCCTCGCCCATGGCCTTTAAGATCGCCGTCAGGGCCGCTACCTTCCAGTCGCCCTCGCCGCCGTAGCCGTAGCCCTGGGCCATCAGGTGCTGGCTGGCCAGGCCCGGCAGCTGCTCCATGCCGTAGAGATCCTGGAAGGTGTTGGAGAAGGCCAGACAGCCCTCCCGGTCCAGCATCTTCCGGATGGCGATCTCCTCCCGGGCCTGGTAGCGGATGGCGGCGGTGTTGTCCGTATGCACGTCGTAGCGGGCCAGGTATTCGGCCATCAGCGCGTCGATCTCCGCCTCGGTGACGGCGCTCATCTCCTGCACCAGGTCGCCCACGGCCCAGGTGTTCACCTGCCAGCCCAGCTGGATCTGGGCCTGGACCTTGTCGCCCTCGGTAACGGCCACTTCCCGCATGTTGTCCCCGAAGCGCATCACCTTCATGCTCCGGGACACCGCCGCGCCGACAGCGGCCTTCATCCAGCCGGCCAGACGCTGCCGGACCCGCTCATCCTGCCAGTGCCCGGCGATGATCTTCCGGGGCGCGCGGAGCCGGGCGCCGATGAAGCCGTGCTCCCGGTCCCCGTGGGCGGCCTGATTCAGGTTCATAAAGTCCATGTCGATCTCGTCATTGGGGATCTCCCGGTTATACTGGGTGGCCAGGTGGCACCAGGGCTTCTGCAGGGCGGACAGGCCGTTGATCCACATCTTGCTGGGGGAGAAGGTGTGGCACCAGGTAACGATCCCGGCGCAGTCGTCCGCGTAGTTGGCCTCCCGGACGGCCTGGGCGATCCCTTCACAGGTGACGCCCGTGGTCTTGAACACCAGGGGATAGGGCAGCGCCTTGCTCAGCTCCGCCGCCATCTCCCGGGCTCTCGCCTCGACGGTCTCCAGCACCTCCGGCCCGTACAGGAACTGGGAGCCGACGATGAACCAAAATTCGTAGTTTTTCTTCATCCGGTCTCCTTTACGTAAGATGATATCCATATCAGGATTTCTAAGGAAGCGCTGATTAAATTGAAGTGCGCAGATGGGCGAAATGATTTTTCGCCAGATGACGGCGAGAAATCGCAGCTATACTTTGTGTATAGCAAGATTTTGAGACTAAATATGGCGGAAAATCAGCCGTCCAGATGCGTGCTGTGATTTATTCAGCGTTTCCCTAATATTTTACAAATGGACAGGATTTGCGGAACGCGAAACCCTGTCCTCTAACTGGTATGTGTCTTTCCCAAATCCGGCGGGCCCGAATGGGCCCGCCGGGCGGCCGGTGTTTTAGCGGTGGTAGATGGGGCCGCTGGCATAGCTGCCCACTTTGTCGGTCTTGGAAGCGTTGGGATTTTCGCAGGCGGTGGAAAGCGCCAGCATGGACAGAGCGAGAAGAACGGCAATGAATTTTTTCATGATGATCTCTCCTTTTCAGTATATGGTGTTTTGATTTAAATCATGGGGATGCCCCAGAACTGCGAGACCTCGTTGTTGCCGGTCCACATGAAGCGCATGGAGATATAGCCGGCGGATCTCCAGGCCAGGAACAGGGCGACCAGGATCGCGCCTGCCCACACGCTGCCGGTGATCTTGTACATCTTGCGGTAGATATAGTTGCAATAAGGAGTGATAAAGATGATGGAAAGCATGGCGTGCAGAGAGAAGATCTCTGCCGCGCCGGGAGAGCGGTAGGTGACAAAGTAGCCGACCAGCATGAAGATCACCATGCCGAGGGAGGTAACGGCTACGTTGACAATGGTGTCGGCCGTGTCGCTGATGCCCTTGATGGTCACCATGTTGTTGAGCGTGCTGATCACCAGGCAGAAGGGGACAAAGAGGATGAAGTACCGGGCCATTCTGCCGAAGTTATAGCCGGGCATGATCTCGTAAGCGCCGTCCACGTGGAGGAAACGCTGGTCGAAGAAGCGGTTGATGAACGCGGCGCTGATATAAGCGGCGGCGAACAGGATGATCCCCACCAGCAGGGTCTTCCACACCCGGTTCCAGCCCGCCTTCAGGTTCAGCTCCTTCAGGCTGGCCAGGCTGCCCTCTCCGCCGTCCTTCTTCTTGAGCACCTTAGAGAGGATGAAGAACATGACCACGCCGGTGATAGACGTGCCGGCCACATTGAACAGCATGCGCAGCTGGGCGGGCTCCCAAGGCAGGAACTTGATCATAGTGGCGATGCAAACAGAGAAGCTCAGGTCGTTTTGCGAGCAGCACCAGGTGCCCACAAAGCCCACAAACGCGGTGACGACGACCCAGATCCAGATATCCTTGCCCTTCTTCTCCATTTTGGGGGCGTACCGGGGGGAGGCCACATTGGCAAAGAACGGGGCCTTTACCAGGATGCCCGTCAAAGCCATCAGCATGCCGATCATGCAGAAGAAGGCGAGGGTCGTGCAGACCAGAGCGGAGTAGCCCACCGCCAGGTTCCGGCAGCTGATAGGCTGGGTGGCGGGGTCGCTCAAATCACCGTTGTTGTAGCCCAGGCACTGGGTGTACCACTCGATGGAGGTGGAGACGGCCTTGGGACTCCAGAGCCAGCCGTTGTGGATGGTCTGGGGGATGTTGAGGAAGCGGGCGGAGTTGTTGTCGATGGCTTCCTTCAGCGCGGGGCAGTTGTTGACGTTGATCTCAAAGATCTGGCCCAGATAGGTCCCCTCCGCGTCCGGATCCAGGGAGGTATCGGGGACGCTGTAAATGCCGTTGATGATGGGGTCGCTTCTCACGGTGCCCCGGTATTTCTCCAGGGTCTCGGGGGCCCAGGTGCCGCTGCTCTCGTGGGAGCCGATGCTGGGCATCATGTTGACCTGGCAGTCACGGACTACCTCATGCCCGGCGACGGTCACGGTCGTGTTGGCATTGGCGGCCCGGGCCACCTTCAGATAGCCGTTCACGATCTCCGCCTGCTCCTCCTTGAGGATCAGGTACTCGCCGAACTGCTCCTCGGAGAGGGCGGCCTTGGCGATGTCGTCGGCGTTCTGGGTGAGCTGCTCTTCGGTGATCTCCATGCCGTACCGGTCGCAGAGGACGTTCAGCATCCGGTCATTCAGCGTCAGATACTCGCCGTCCATCCGGATCGCGGTCCCCATGGTGCCGTTGCCCTGGGAGTGGCCCCACATGGCGATGCGGGTAGGATCCACATAGACCATGGACCGGACGTAGTTCAGCACGTCCAGGTGCCCGGCGGTACCGGCACGGGAATAGGCGCCGTAGCCGTTGCCCTGCTCGTCCTGGTTGGGCTGCCCGGACATGGCCGCGCCGTCCATGTTCTCGTTGATGACCACGAAGCCGCGGCGGGCAAATTCCCAGGCGTACAGGCTGGCGCAGCCCATACTTTCTGAACCGCCGTGACTGAGGATCACGCAGGGCAGCCGGGTATCGTTGTTCACGTTGACGGGCCGCCAGATCTCAAAGGTCCTGTCGTTTCCGCGCACGTCGATGGAGACGTCCGTGCACTGTATTTTATAAAAACCTGTGGTGATCGCGCTGGCCAGGAAGGTGAACAGCAGCATCAGCGCCGTCATCAGAGTCAGCACCCGCCACGCGCCTTTCATGGTGCTGAGAGTAAACTTCTTTTCTTTCATATTTTCTCCTTTTTTCTTGCCGTGCAGATTTTTTATCTGCGGCTGGTTATTCCTGATACCCAGTTTCCGGAGCCAGGGCGTTCCCCGTCCGGCCTCTGAAACACATCTGCCGGAATCCCCTCTTTTTTCTGAAATCCCCTCCTTTGCGTTTTCCTCTCGTGACACGATCCTTTTTCTCTCCGCTGGCCGGGCAGAGAGCTTTGACAAAAGGCGAAGCTTTTGCAATCTGCACAAACGGCCCCGCCTGAAAATCCAAGTTTTTATTCTTTCTTGTCTATAATATACAATAAATTGAAGCGATAAAAAAGAAGTCTTCTCTCATGTACTGGACATTTATTGACTTTTACAGTATAATACGTTCCGTATATTGGAAAAAAGGAGGACTTGGGATATGCTGGCCAAATTTGAGCGCCGGAGCTTTGCCGAGGGCTGCCGGGTCTGGGTGGGCAAATACCGGGGGCTGAGCAATCTCCCCCACTGGCATTTTGAGAATGAGCTGATCGCCTGCCGGGCCGGAGAGGCCCTGATCACTCTGGACGGGGAACAGGTCCGCACCGGCGGGGGAGACTGCGTGTTCTGCCCCGGGGAGAGCATCCACAGCGTCACCGGCAGCCCGGACAGCCGGCTGATCGTGGCCCAGTATGACGCGGCTCTCTGCCCCGGCACGGCCCAGCTCCGGCCCCGGGCGCAGCTGTTTGCCGACCGGTACGGCGCCTATGAGCGGATGGACGGGATTTTCCGGGAGGAGCAGGACCGGCGTCCCTTCTACGCCGAGAAGATGAACGCCGCCATGGCGGAGCTGGTGGTGGATCTGTTCCGGGGCGAGGAGCTGGAGCGGGTCCCGGGCGAGGAGTTCAAGACCATGGACCGGTACAAGGAGCTGCTGGGCGTCATAGACCGGTCCTTTGACGAGCTCAGCTTCCGGGACGCGGCGGCCTATATGAACATGTCCGAGGCGTATTTTTCCCGTTTTT
This sequence comes from uncultured Oscillospiraceae bacterium, assembly GCA_947630375.1. GTDB lineage: Bacteria > Bacillota > Clostridia > Oscillospirales > Oscillospiraceae > Limivicinus. Next base: position 11,687 of record CANRHH010000018.1, read on the forward strand.
TCAAGCGGGCCTCCGGCATGACCTTTTCCCGCTATCTCAACGCGGTGCGCATCGGCAAGGCCATCGAGATCCTCCGGGCCGAGCCGGACATCACCATGGCGGCGCTGATGGCGGAGTGCGGCTTTAACACCCTGCGCAATTTCAACCGGGTCTTTAAAGAGGTCACCGGCTGCGCGCCCAGCCAGCTCCCGGCCAATTTCGTGCTGAACCTCCGCTCCCTGGCTACCGACCAGGACGGCTTTGATCCCACCATGGACAGCTCCGAGCTGCTGCGCTGAAGGGGGTACGAAATTTTTAGGATTTGTTTTAGGTTTTTATATAAACTGTTAAATTCGCCCGATTTTGATTGCGCGGCGGCCGCCGCCGTGGTAAAGTATGGGCATCCGATCTTTGCTGTGAGGCATGTATGAACGCCGTTTTCAAATCCCTGTCCGCCCTGTGTTCCCGGCTGCTGCGGCTGCTGCCGCTGCTGTGCATGGCCGCCTTTATGCTCTGGCTGCTCGTAAACGGCCGGGAGATCAGCGTGGAGACCCTGCTGAGCATGATGCCAGAGGACCGCTTTCTGGCCGTGCCGGTGCTGTGGCTGGCCTTCGCGGTCAAGAGCCTGTCTCTGGCGCTGCCGGTGATGCTGCTGTTCGCCGTGACAGGGGTGCTCTTCCCCCTGCCCCTGGCGCTGCTCATCAACGTAATAGGCATTTTCATCACCCTGACCATTCCCTATTTTATCGGCCGCTTTTCCGGCCCGGACCTGACGGAGCGGCTCATGGTCAAACACCCCCGGCTCTCCCTGCTGCGGGACCTGCCCTCCCGGAACAGCCTGTTCTTCGCCTTCATCGTCCGGGCCGTGGGCGTGCTGCCCTGCGACGTGGTGAGCCTCTATATGGGCAACACCCGCCTGCCCTACCCGGACTATATTGCCGGCGGGGTGCTGGGCTTCCTGCCAGACCTGATCTGCGCCACCGTCCTGGGGATGCAGATGGACCGGGCCGGCTCCCTGGGCTTCTGGGTGACGGTGGCCGTGAACCTGGGCTTCTGCCTGGCCTCGATCCTGCTGTATCGGGCGGTCCGCCGCCGGGCAGGCGCCGGCGGCTCTTGACAAGGGTCCGCGCCTTAGCTTATACTAACTCTCCGGAGGCATCGGCCATGACTGACGGAGAGTTTTTCTTTTTTAACGGGCATCCCGGCGCGCTGGAGATCTATACCGCCCTGACGGAGCGGATGGAGCGGGAGCTGGGGGCGTACAGCGTCAGGACCCAGAAGACCCAGATCAGCTTTTCCAATCGCTGCGGCTTCGCCTTCGTGTCCTTTTTGCCGGTGCGCCGGGCCAAGGACCGGCCCAAGGACTATATCACCGTGACCTTCGGCCTGGGCCGCCGGGCGGACAGCCCCCGGATCGACGCGGTCTCGGAGCCCTATCCGGGCCGCTGGACCCACCACGTGCTCCTCGCCTCCCCGGAGGAGGCGGACGGGGAGCTGATGGCCTTCCTGCGGGAGGCCTACACCTTTGCCGCCGAAAAACGGCGGCGCTGAAGGAGAGAAACGACGATGATCCTTGCCCTGCTGCTTTTTCTTCTGACGCCGGTTTCCGGCTGTGCGCTCTGCTGCGCTTTTTCCTCCCGCCGTTTTGAGGAAGCTTTACCGTTGTGCTGCATCGCGGAGGTGCTGCTTTTGCTGCTCTTCGGCCTGGCCGGGGCGCTGCTGGCCGGGTTCTATGCGGTGCTTGCCCTGGCTGCTGTTTTGGCCCTGGTCTCGGCCTGGCGGCTGGTCAAAAAAGGGCAGCTTCGCCCTTTCCTTCGCCGTTTTTTCTCTCTGGGCTTTGGGATCTTCCTGCTTTTAGCCCTGGCGCTGCTGTTTTTCAACTATGGCAGGATGCTCAGCCGCTGGGATGAATTTACCCACTGGGGCGATGTGGTCTGGGTGATGAGCACCCTGGACGATTTTGCCACCAACCCGCTGTCCGGCTCCCTGTACCCGGAGTACCCGCCGGGCATTTCACTCTTTCAGTATTTTTTCCAGAAGCTGCTGCTGCTTTTCGGCGGACAGATCAGTGAATGGGCGATGTTCTATGCCCATCAGCTCCTCTTTTTTTCCTTTCTTCTGCCTTTTACAGGGCTGCTGGACTTCCGGCGGGCCTCGGCCTATCTGTTTATAGGCGCCGTTTTTCTGTGCCCCATGCTGCTGACCGAGCACCAGCTCTGGTACCTGGTGATGTCGGTGGACAGCTTTATGGCGCTGCTCTTTGCCTGTACCCTGGCGCAGATTATCACCCGGCGGGAAAAAACGGCCTTTGACTATGGGAGCATCGGTCTGTCTCTGGCCTTTTTAGGTTTGTTTAAAGGCTTTGGGATCCTCTTTGCCCTGGTGGGGCTTGGCTTCCTGGCTCTGGAGGGACCGGGCGGCCGGGGCCGCGGACCCTGGCTGAAGCGCAGCCTGGCCATCGCCGGAGCCGCCGTGCTCCCCCGGCTGCTCTGGGAGCTCCATGTGCGCCTCAGCGGTGCGCGGCGGGCCTTTTCTCTGAACCTGCGTTCCCCGGAGGGGCTGCTGGGTCCCGACCGCTACAGGCTGACGACCCTGAAAGACTTTTTCCGGGCCTTCTTTGAAAAGGATATGGCAAACGAGGTCCTGGCCGGACACTTCCCGGTCACGCCGCTCTTCCTGACTGCGCTGGTGACCCTGTTCCTGTTTCTGCTGCTGCGCCTGTACCTGCGCCGGGACAGCGGCCGGCGCGAAGTCTACCTCCGGTATTTCTGGGGAGCCTTCTTCTCTCTCATCGTCTGCTTTGCCGCCGAAGGACTGGCCTATATGTTCTCCTTCATCCAGGTGGAGGCGCTGAATCTGAACTGCTATACCCGCTATACGGGGACGCTTTTCCTGGCGGGCTTCTATCTGGCACTGCTCTTAGCGATAGACCTGGCCCATGCGGGGCTGCTGGACGGGAGCAAGACAGCTGCCATAGTCCTCTGTGTCCAGATCGCGCTGACGCCCTGGAACGGCCTGGTATATTACATGGACAGGGGGCTGGCCGAATTCACCGGCCAGATTCGCGGTGAATATGAGCAGACGCTCGACGCGGTCCGGGAGCTCACCGGCGGGCAGCAGAGCCGCATTTGGCTGCTGTCCGATAGGAAGCTCGATTTGTTTACCCTGCGATATCTCATACGCCCCAACAGCACCAACATCCTCCAGGCCACCCAAACTGAGGAGAAATGGGCTTCGCCGGGCCTTCCGGCCGACTTCAAGGGAGAGATCCTCCCGGCAGATGCCTGGCGGCAGCAGCTGCGGGATGGCTACGACTATGTGCTGATTTATCAGCTGGATGAACGGCTCAAAACGGACTATGCGGACGTCTTTGAGGATCCGGCCAGCATAGAGGGCGAGAGCATCTATCAGGTAGACAGAGAATCGGGGCGGCTGCGCCTTTGTTCCCGCGCGGAGCCCTGAATATATACACAGGAGGAAAACCAATGGCAAACTTGATCTTGTATTTTTCCCGGGCGGGCGAGAATTATTGGAACGGCAGCCTGAAGGCCATCTCCAAGGGCAACACCCAGCGGGTGGCGGAGTATATCCAGCGGGCCGTGGGCGGGGACCTGTTTGAGATCCGCCCGGCCGTCGCTTACCCCGAGGGCTATTACGACTGCGCCGCCCGGGCCAAGGCCGAGCAGCAGAACGGCGCCCGGCCGGAGCTGATGCAGTACATCAGCGACATCTCGAAGTATGACGTGCTCTTTGTGGGCTACCCCAACTGGTGGGGCACCTGCCCCATGCCGGTGCTGAGCCTGCTGGAGCGGCTGGACTTCACCGGAAAGAAGATCGTCCCCTTCTGCACCAACGAGGGCAGTGGTCTGGGCAACAGCGAACGGGACCTGAAAAGGGCCTGCAAGGGCGCCCGCTTCGGGGCGGGCCTGTCCGTCCATGGGGCCGGGGCCGAGAGCGCCGAGACCCGGGTGGCCGCCTGGGCGAAGCAGAGCCTGTGATCCTTCCCGTTTTTGTACGATTTCCCGGTTATGTAACAGAGATTTAACAAATTTTGTGTTTTTTACGAAACATTTTCCCGGTAATATAAATCCTGCAAGCGAAAGTTTTTTTCATCTTTTTCATTTTGTCCTCTTTATCTATAAGAAAGCACGCCGGGAGACCGGCGTGTTTTCTTTGAGCATGTCGACAAAGTCGACACGCTTCAAATGCGACCCGCTTTGCTGGGCTCGCATTTGAGGAACTCGCGCTTATCGCGCTTCGCTTGGTCGGCGCGAGGGCTCACTTAGTTCGCCTCAGGGTGTTTTTGAGGCGGCAAAGCTGCCTCAAAAACAAATCAAATTCTCTTTCGCCGCTCTGCGGCGAAAGAGACAAACCTTTGTCTACAATCTGTAAGAAAACACGCCGGGTAACCGGCGTGTTTTCTTTCGTTTGCTCTATCAGCTCTCCATCTGTTTGCCCAGGAAAATGGCCACGGTCTGGGCCAGCTTGTATTCCACCTCGGTGGCGGGCGCGCTGTTGCGGGGCGTGATAAACAGGACGCAGCCCATTACATCCCCCTCGGAGATGACCGGCGCGGCCACGGACAGGCAGAATTTTTCGTCCGCCGGGGAGACGGGCAGACTGCTGCCGCCGTTGGCGTGGCGGTAGGTGCTGCGGGCGTCCATGATCTCGGTGAGCTGAGGGCTGACAGGTTTGTCCAGCAGCTCCTTTTTGGCGCCGCCGGCAATGGCGATCACCGCGTCCCGGTCACAGACGGCGGCAATGCCGTCGGTGGATTTGCGCAGGCTGTCGCAGATCTGGGCTGCAAAGTCGGACAGCTCCCCGATGGGGGAATATTTCTTGAAGATCAGCTCCCCGTCCTTATCGGTGAAGATCTCCAGGGGGTCTCCTTCGCGGATGCGCATGGTGCGGCGGATTTCTTTGGGGATCACAACTCTGCCAAGGTCATCTATCCTGCGGACGATTCCGGTTGCTTTCATATTCCTTTCTCCTTTGTCTGTTTTTCTCTGCCGTGCTATTGTTTGCAGAACAAGAAATTTTATGCAGCGGCAAAAAATCAGAGCCGGTCCCGCCAGAAGGCGGGACCGGCTCTGTCTTTTTATTTTCCCAACTGAAGGGTCTTTTCATAGGCGGCGTGGACCGCCTCAATCACCGCGGCGCGAAAACCCCCGTTTTCCAGCGCCCGGACGCCCTGGATGGTGCTGCCGCCGGGGGAACAGACCTCGTCCTTCAGCACGCCCGGGTGGCGGCCGCTCTCTAAGATCAGCCGGGCGGAGCCCGCCGTCATCTGGGCCGCCAGCTCCAGCGCCAGGGCCCGGGGCAGGCCGCAGGCCACGCCTCCGTCCGCCAGCGCCTCCACAAACAGGTCCACAAAGGCCGGGCCGCAGCCGGAGACCGCGGACCCCGCGTCGATCAGCCGCTCCTCCAGCCGGGCAAAGCGCCCCGCGCCCGCCATCGCCTGAAGAAACGCCCGCTCCGCCTCCGGCGTCACGTTTTCGCTGCGATCGTACAGGATCATGCCCTGGCCGATGGCGCAGGGCGTGTTGGGCATGATGCGGATGACCGGCCAGGCGCCGCCGGAGAGGGCCTGCACCCGGGCCATTTCGGTGCCGGCGGCCATGGAGACCAGGACAAAGGGCGTCTTCCGCCCGGCCAAAGTCTCCCGGACCCCGGCCAGCACGCCGGGGAGAAGATGGGGCTTCACCCCTAAGAACAGATAGTCCGCCTCCCAGGCGGCCTCGCCGTTGTCCACGACCCGGCCCCCGATGGCCGCGGCCAGGGCCTCCGCTTTCTCCCGGGTCCGGTTGGCCAGCAGAAGGCGGTTCTCCTCCCGGCCGGCGGCCGCCCGGGCCAGAGCGCCGCCCATGTTTCCCGTGCCGATAAATCCCAAAGTTGGCATGGCTGTGTCCTCCGTTTTTCTTTTTTAAATAGTATAATCTCCCCTGCTGGTATAGGAGGCCGGGCCCGGCTCCGCAGGCGGATCAGCGCGCCCGGTCCAGAAATTTTTTCGTTTCTTTTGTCAGCTCCGCCAGGGTATAGTCCGTGAAAACGCGCACCGCCTGGGCGGTGTAATTACGCTTGGCCAGCAGCAGATGAAAATGCCGCTCCGTCAGCTCGGAGTCGATTTTGAAAAACACCAGGTTGGAGACGGCGGACCGGACCATCCGGTCCGCGATGAAGGTGATCCCCATCCCGTTGTCGGCAAGCCGGTAGGCCGTCACCAGCTGGGAGAGGGTCATTTTTATTTTGGGCGTAAAGCCCGCGTCGGCAAACATCTGGAGGTTCCGGCTGTAGAGATTGTTGCCCGGCCCTAAGAGGATGAACTCCATGTCCCGGAACCGCTCCAGGGGCAGCTGGGGACAGCCGGGCAGCAGATGCTCCCCGGCCATGATCTGGGCAGCGGAGAGGGCTTCCCGCTCTAAGTCCCCGCCGGAGAGAAAGCGGCGGGGGACCGCCAGAAGAATGGTGTCCCGGAAAGCGGGGTGGTGCTCAAAGCGGCCGATGAACGCCGGGTCGCAGTTAAAGGTCAGGTCCAGCTTCCGTTCGGCCAGATCCGCCGCCAGCTCGTCGGCCCCCTTTTCCACCAGCGTGATCTCCACCCCCGGGTACCGGCGGGAAAAGCCGGCCAGGATCGGAGCCAGGATGTAAGCGTTCATGTAATGGGTGCCGCCTACCACCAGCCGCCCGGTGTTCAGCTCCCGCAGGTCGGTCAGCTCCCGCTCCAGATCCTCCTCTAATCCGCGCATCTGTTCGATGGCCCGGATGTAGGCCCTGCCCGCCTCCGTCAGCTCTAAGGGGTGGTGGCTGCGGTCAAACAGGGCGGCGCCCACGCTGTCCTCCACCCGTTTGATGGCGATGCTCAGGGCCGGCTGGGTCAGATAGAGCTTTTCCGCCGCCTTGGAGAAGCTCCCCTCCTGATAGACCCGGTAAATATACCGCCATTCCTGCTCCATATATAATTCTCCCTTATGTTCTTATTAAATCTATAAAATTGATTATATACCTGTTCCGTGCTATTGTAAAGATACCCAAACCGGTTTTTTACGGCAAAATCGAAAGGAGAGCGGATATGAACGTAAACGCGCTGCTGATGGACGAGCGGGACAACGTGGTCACCTGCGTGGCGGACGTACCCAAGGGCGCCCAGGTGGTCTACAAAAAGCAGGGAGAGCTGTGCTGCCTGACGGCGGAGGAGGACATCCCCTACTGCCACAAGATTGCCCTGACGGCCATTCCCAAGGGCGGAGAAGTGATCAAATACGGCGAGAGCCTGGGCCAGACCTCGGAGGACATCCCCGCCGGGCACTGGGTCTCTCACGACAACCTGTTCAGCGTCCCCCGGGACTATGACAGCGAAATGGTCAAGCTTTAAGGAGGAGAAGGACATGCAATTCTGGGGTTATAAACGGAAAGAAGGACGGGCGGGCATCCGCAACCATGTGCTGATCCTCCCCACCTGCGCCTGCGGCAGTGAGACCTGCCGGGTCGTGGCCAGCCAGGTCCGGGGCGCGGTGAACATCGTGTTCAACACCGGCTGCTCCGACGTGGCCGCCAACACCGCCATGAGCCAGAAGGTGCTCACGGGCTTTGCCTGCAATCCCAATGTCTATGGCGTGGTCATCATCGGCCTGGGCTGCGAGACTGTCCCCCACGACAAGCTGCGGGAGAAGATCCAGGCGCAGACCAGCAAGCCCGTGGTCTCCTTCGGCATCCAGGAGGAGGGCGGCACTTTGAAGACCATCGAGAAGGCCGTCCGGGCCGCCCGGGAGATGGCCGCCCAGGCCGCCATGCAGCAGAAGGAGCTGTGCGATATCTCCGAGCTGCTGCTGGGCATCGAGTGCGGCGGCTCCGACGCCACCTCCGGCATCGCCTCCAACCCGGCTGTAGGCGAGCTCAGCGACCGGTTGGTGGACATGGGCGCTTCCACCATTATGAGCGAGTCCATCGAGTGGATCGGCGGGGAGCATGTGCTGGCCAAGCGGGCCGCCACCCCGGAGATCCACAACCGGATTATCCAGGTCTGCAAGGACTATGAGGCCCACTTGGAGGCCGCGGGCCAGGACTGCCGGGCCGGGCAGCCCACGCCGGGCAATAAGGCCGGCGGCCTGTCTACCCTGGACGAGAAGAGCCTGGGCTGCATCCGCAAGGGCGGCACCCGCCCGGTGGTGGAGGTCCTGGAGCAGGCCGAGCGGCCCACCAAGACCGGCGCCATTTTGATGGATACCGCCGGGTATGACATCTCCTCCGTCACCTCCATGGTGGCCGGCGGCTGCAACGCGGTCATCTTCACCACCGGCCGGGGCACCCCCACCGGCAACGCCATCGTCCCCGTGCTGAAGGTCACGGCCAACGCCCGCACCTATCAGAAGATGGGGGACAACATGGACGTGGACCTGAGCGCCATCATCGCCGGCACCAAGACCTATCAGGAGATGGGTGCGGAACTGGTGGACATCATCCATGACGTGTGCAACGGCAAGCTGACCAAGGCCGAGGCATACGGATTCTCCGATATCGCCGTGGACCACGTCTGCCGTTACGTATAAAAAACAGGAAAAGTCCACTGGTCCCTTCCCCTCGGCCCGTGGGCTTTTTATAAATTGCGCTTATATAAACATAAAATACATAAAATTGATTTAATATAGTCCCTGTGATATTGTTAAATCAGCAGCAAAGCTGCCTGAGGAACACGCCAGACCGCCGGCGCCGCGGGAGAGGGAAGGAGGCGCGGCCGGCCGGAACAGTGCGGCGGAGCGTCCGCCCGGGCAGTCTGACCCAAAAAACGGAGAAAAATAAGAAAGAAAAGGAGACTCCCCATGAATCACCTGGTTATCTGTCTGATCATCTGCGTGCTCACCATGGCAAGCTACATCTGGGGTAAGATCCCCATGGGCCTGACGGCCCTGGTCAGCATGGCCGCCTTTATCCTGACCGGCTGCCTGAAGCCGGCCACTGCGGCGGGTTATTTCGGCAACCCCAACGGCATCATGATCGCGGCGATGTTCGTCGTGTCCGCCGGCTTTAACCGGACCCAGTTCGTGAAGAACTGCGCCGCCAGCGTCAACAAGATCGCCAAAGGCTCCCTGACCCGGGTCATACTGGGCTATGTGCTCATCGCGGCGCTCCTGTCCCAGTTCATCCAGAGTTCGGTCATCGTCTTCGGCATCATGGCTCCCCTGATGGTGGCCAGCTGCGACGACCTGGGCATCAGCCCCTCCAAGGCCCTGTTCCCCATGTGCATCATCTGCATCGCCACCGTCTCCGCCCTGCCTCTGGGCAGCGGCGCCACCCAGTTTGCCGAGCTAAACGGCTACCTGGAGGCCAACGAGTACACCACCTATGTGGTGGCCCTCACCGACCCCATGAAGGCCCGGCTCCCCATGCTCATCGGCGTTATCATTTACTGCATCTTCTTCGCCACCAAGTTTGCCCCGGATAAGCCCGTCGTGGCCATCGAGAACGTGAAGACCCGCGAGGACAACCGGGAGGCCCTGTCCCCCTTCAAAGAGCGGGCCGGTTACATCATCTTCATTCTCACCACCGTCGCCCTGATCTTCCAGCCCCAGCTGAAGATCGAGACCTGGGTCATCTGCCTCACCGGCGCCCTGGCTATGGTAGTCTTTGGTGTGCTGACCGAGAAAGAGGCCATCGGCTCCATCAACTGGTCCATGGCGTTTTTGATCGTGGGCTCCTTCGCTATGGGCGGCGCCCTGACCGAGACCGGCGCGGGCGAAGTGGTGGGCGGTCTCCTGGCCGCGTTTGCCAACAAGCTCAGCAACCCCTATCTCATCGGCTTCGTGTTCTTCATCGTGCCCTTCCTGCTGACCCAGGTGATGATGAACCGGACGGTGATGATCGTCTTTATCCCCATCGCCATCCTGGCCTGCAAGTCCCTCAACGCCAACCCCATCGGCATCATGATCCTGGTCCAGTCCGCCTGCCTCAGCTCCTTCATGACCCCCATGGCCACCCCGGCAGTGCCCATGTGCATGGGCATGGGCGGCTACGACCTGAAGTCTTTGATCAAGCAGTCCGTTCTGCCGGCCGCCATTCTCTGCGTGGTCTCCGTGTTCTGGATCATGACCGTGTTCCCCATGTATCCGTGAGGAGCGAGGGAGGACCATCATGGAAATCAGATCCTTCCCACAGGACATGGGCAGCCTGGAGCTGGACCGGCGCGAGCTCCGGCGCTGCCTGATCTCCGGCCTCTTCGAGGAAGAGGTGGATTGTAACGGCGAGAAGCGGAGCTTCTATACCTACCTGGCCCCGGGCCTGACCTACAACCAGCGCTGCCTGATTGTGGCGCCCCCGGACGATCAGCCGGTCCTCTCCTGGCTGGAAAACGGCTTCTGGACCGACTTTGCGGACCGGCACCAGATCTTCCTCCATGTGCTCGTCCCCCGGGACGGCGGCTGGCAGACCGACGGCTCCGACGCGGACTACATGAACAAGGTCTACATGCAGGCCCAGTCCCGCCGCTGGTATGTGACCATGCAGGACAATATCTACGCCGCCGGCATTGGGCTGGGCGCCATCATCGCCCAGCAGGCCGTCATGAAGAGCACCAGCGAGTGGTCCGGCCTTGCCACCTTCGGCGACATGGACGGGAGCGCCCTGCTCAACGCGGAAGCGGCTGGCGGCGGCCAGGCCACCGGCGCCACGGAGCTGGCGGTCAGCGGGGCCAAGGCCCAGCTGCCGGTCTGGATGGCCTGGGGCGAGAGCAGCGGCGCCAACGCCGCCGTCCGCGCCTACTGGATGAAGGAGAACGACTCCGACCCGGAGCCCTATTCCAGTAAATACGCCAGCGAGATCTATTTTCCCCGGACCGTATACAAGAAGAGCTCGGTCAACGAGGAGAAGATCGCCCAGGTCCGTGTGACCGGCGGCTTTTCCGGGCAGCCCTCCCGGGAGCTGTTCGAGGCGGTGTGGGCCTATGTGAGCAAAGCCTGCCGGCACCGCTGCTTCGGCGGCAAGGTCCTGCGAAACTTCGAGGACCCGGCCGAGTACGGCGCGGAAAAGCACAGCCTGGAGCATGAGGGCTTCACCCGCGTCTGGTATGAATATGTGCCGGAGAGCGTAAAGCACAGCGACGTCCCCGTTCCGCTGGTGGTGTGTATGCACGGCAGGGGCGGCAGCGCCGAGAGCTTCATGGACCTGTCCGGTATGAACCGGGTGGCCGAGGAGCGGGGCTTCGTGGTGATCTTCCCCGAGGCGGGACCGTACCAGATCCGGCCCGGCGCGCCGCGGAATCTCCTGCTTTGGAACGGCCAGTACATGGATAAGCGTGTGGACGATACCGGTTTTGTCCTCAAGGCCATCGCGGACGTAAAGGCCCGCCGAAACATAGACTCCACCCGCATCTATGCCTGCGGCCAGTCCAGCGGCGGCATGATGAGCTCCGACCTGGCGGTGGCCGCCCCGGAGGTGTTCGCCGCCGTGGCCCCCTGGTCCGCTATCATCAACCCGGACTTCAAGCCCCCTCTGCCCGAGACCATGGACCCGCCGGTGCCCTATCTGTTCCTGTTTGGCGACAGAGACTGGCTCTGCGTGGACCGGAACGAGGGCGAGTTAGAGTACCATGTGGCCAAGGACATCGCGGCCTTCCTCAAAAACCTGATGCGCCTGTATAAGCTGGACGAGACGCCCCGGCGCTATACCTGCGGCGAGATCAGCTACTATGTGTATCAGAACGCCCGGCGTGTCCCCCTGCTGGTGGTCGGCACCGTGCATGATATGACCCACGCCAACTACCCCCGGGAGAGCTGGATCGCCTACGACGAATTTCTCTGCAAGTTCTCCAAGAGCGAAGACGGCACGCTGTTCTATATGGGCGAAGAGGTCCGCTGAATTTACAAAGTTTCTCCCCTCTCTCTTTCAGGCCCGTCCGTCTGCCTTTCTCGTCAGGCGGGCGGGCCGCTTTTTACAGCGGCTGTAAAGAAAGGAGCGCACCGTGAAACACAAAGCGGAACCCATTTTGGATGTCTGCGTCCAGACCGACCCGGCCGGCACCGTCACGCTGGCGGGGGAGCTGGGCACCGTGAAAATGATCCCCTTCAAAGGGACCGTCCAGGGCCCTCTTTTCACCGGCATCGTGGAGCCCTGCGGCGTGGACACCCAGATCACGAACCAGAACGACGTGCGCCATATGTCCGCCCGGTATATGCTCACCGGCCGGGACCGGACCGGCGCGCCCTGCCATATTTATATAGAAAACAACGGCTGGTTCACCGACGGGGCGCGGCCTGTCCCCTTCAGGACGGTCCCCGCCTTTCTCACGGACTCGCCGGTCCTGGCCCCCTATCTCCACCAAAACCGGTTCACGGGAGAGGGGCAGCGGGAAGCGGACGGGCTGCATATCCGGTTCTATGAACTGGCCGGCGCGGAGCCCTGAACCGGGCCGCCGAAGCGCCGCGCGGAAAAACAACGAGCCGCCCCCATTTTTGGGGGCGGCTCGTTTGCTGTGCGGTTCAGTCGGTCACGTAGGGCAGGAGAGCGATCTGACGGGCTCTCTTGATGGCCTCGGTGAGCTGGCGCTGATGCATGGCGCAGGTGCCGGTGGTGCGGCGGGGCAGGATCTTGCTCCGCTCGGACAGGAAACGGCGCAGCTTGGCCGTGTCCTTATAGTCGATATAGGTGGCCTTGTCCACGCAGAACTGGCAGACTTTTCTGCGCCGGCGGTTCTTGGGATTGTTCTTATCGAAAGGCATATCGCGTATTCCTCCTTATTCAGATTGAGATGAAGCGGTCACAAAAGGCGGGGGACCGGACCGCCTCCGGATTCAGGCCGGATCAAAACGGCAGCTCGCCGTCCCCGTCGTCCAGCTCGGCAAAGGCGGAGGGAGCGGGGGCCGCGCCGCGGCCGCTGTCACTGCCGCCGTAGGAATTGCTGCTGTAAGAGCCGCCATAAGAGCTGTGGCTGTCGCTCCGGGGCTCCCCGTCGCGGCGCTTGCTCTCGCCGAAGTAGACATTGTCTACCACGATCTCCGCGCTGCGGCGCTTGCCGCCCTCCCGGTCCGTCCAATCCCGGATCTGGAGCCGGCCGGAGACCACGGCCATGCTGCCCTTCTGAAAATATTTGCTGACAAATTCCGCGGTCTGGCGCCAGGCCACGCAGTCGATGAAATCGGTCTGCCGTTCACCGCTGTCCCGGTTGGCAAAGTCCCGGTCCACCGCCAGGGTGAACGAGGCCACCGGGGTCTGGCTCTGGGTGTACCTGAGCTCCGGGTCCCGGGTCAGGCGGCCCATGATGACGATGTGATTTAACATGCCGCCACCCCTTATTCCGCGCGCAGGGTGATCAAACGGCGAAGGATGCCGTCGGTGATGCCGAGGATACGGTCCAGCTCGGCGGGGAACTCGGGCCCGCTGGTGAACTTCATCAGCACATAGTAGCCTTCGGAAATGTAGTTGATCTCATAGGCCAGCTTCCGCTTGCCCATCTCCTCCAACTCTTCCAGCGTACCATTTGCCTCCACAAGAGCCTTGAACTTCTCCACCACTGCGGCGGTCTGCTCTTCGGTGAAGTTCGGGTTGATGATGTACATAGCCTCGTACTTTTCACTTGCTTTTGCCATGGTTGCACCTCCTTTTGGTCATATGGCCCCCGCTCACGGCGGGAGCAAGGATCTCCGGCCCCGGAAAAAGGCCGGGGCTTGCTCTTTTCCAAAATAAGCAAGCCCTATTATTATACCGGTTTTTCCCGGAATGTCAAGGCTTTTTTCCCGGTTTCCGCCTGTTTTCCGGCCCGGGGCGATCATGACGGCGCATCCAGCCGCTCCAGTAGGCCCGCGATCTCCTGCCGGAGCTGCCGGTCCTCCGGCGTGGGGGCGGCGATCCGCGCCCAGAGCGCCAGCGCCTCCCGGCCCCGGCGCAGCGCCTCGCCCAGCAGCTCGTCCCCTGCCTCCGCACAGGCCGCCGCCTTGGCGTACTCTGTATAGACCGCCCGGCGCAGCGCTTTCTCTCCCCGGTCCGTCCCCATCTCCGGTTCTCCCCCTTCTTTTCGGTCTGTTTGGGGAAATTATAAACTATAGTTTATACAATGTCAACCATAGTTTGTTCTAACTTTCGCTTATAGTTGTTATCATCTATACCATAGATGAATACGAAAGAGGGAGACCGTATGGGAAACGAGGAGATACTCCGAAGCATGGGGGAGCGGATCAGCCTCCGGCGGCGGCAGCTGCGGCTGACCCAGGAGGAGCTGGCGGACCGGATGGACGTGTCCCCCCAGATGATCTCGTACACGGAGCAGGGCCGGAAGGCCATCCGGCCGGAGAATTTGATCAAGCTCTGCGCGGCGCTGGATGTGAGCGCGGACTATGTGCTCACCGGCCGGGCCGACGGGGCGGAGGCCGGCCGGCTGGCGGAGAAGCTGTCCCGCCTGCCGTCGGAGGAGTTGAGATTGGTGGAGGAGATCGTGGACCGCTGCCTGGCATTGGCGGACCGCTGAGGGGAACTTCTTTATTAATTTTTCGGTTTCTGCGCTTCGGCACTTGCAAATCCGGCGCAGGATGGTAAAATAAAGAAGATATATATAAAATGGGAGTCATGCATGAAAGCATTGATCGAAAACATAGCCGCCGGTGTGCCCCCGGTGCTGACCGCCGAGGCGGCCTCCCGGAGCAGGGACGGAGGGCTTGGCCTGTTCTTAGCGGGGATCGGCATCCTGGCCTTCCTTCTGGCCGCGCTGGTCCTCCTGATCAGCCTGCGGCGGAGGCACCGGCTGAACCTGTTCTACGCCCTGCTGGCGGTGCTGGCCGCCGGCGCGGCCATGTGCCTGTGCCTGGTGGCCGGCTCTTTGGGGACCGTGGTGGCCCAGCCTACAGGAGACCCGCAGGAGGCCGTCACCGGCTTCTTTGACGCGCTCTGCGCCGGGGACTATGAGGGGTCCTGCGCCTATCTGGACGGAGTGACGGACCTGGGCCTGAGCGGCCAGCCGTCGGACCCGGTGGGACAGGCCATGTTCGCCGCCCTCCGGGAGAGTTATGCCTACGAGCTCAGCGGCAGCTGCGCTCAGGATCAGCTCTCTGCCCGCCAGGAGGTGCGCTTTACCTATCTGGATCTGACCGCCATCGCCCCGGATGTGGAGGAGGCGACCATGGAGGTGCTGGACGGCTTTGTCAAGGAGCGGCCCCGCGCCCAGGTGTACGATGAGGACAATCATTATCTGCCCCAGGTAGCCCAGGAGGCCTACGCCGCGGCGGTGGACCAGGTGCTGGCCCGGGCCGGGGACTACTATGTGACTGACAGCCTCCAGCTGGATCTGCGCTATGTGGACGGCGTGTGGCTGCTGGCCCCCCAGGCGGCCCTTCTCAAGGCCGTCACCGGCGGGGCCGCCTGAGCGGGAAGCACAAAAGGAAACCGGAGAGTGCCCATGAGCAGCAAAGAATACGAATTTAATATAGACGACATTTTGTCGGAGTTCTACGCGGAGCAGTCCGCCCAGGAGGCGCCCCCTCCCGAGCCGGCGCCGTCTTTCTCCGCGCCCGAAAGGCCGGCCCCCATGCCGGAAGCGGCCGCCGAACCGGCGCCGGTGCGCCGCGGCACGCCTGCCCGGCAGGAAAAGCGCCCCGCCGGGCGGAGCGCCGGCGGCGAAAAAAGGCCCCGGGAAGCGCAGCCGGAGCGGCGGGAGCGTCCGGCTGCCCGGGAGGCGCTGCTTCAGGTGCCGGAGCTCCCGGAGCAGGCGCCGGCCGCCTGGCCCCAGGAGCCGGAGCGGCGGGAGGAGCCCTACGCCGGCCACGGCCGGTCCGGGCAGCCGGAAGTCTATCCGCCGGTGCCGGAGGACGACGAGGAGGACGCCCCGGAGCACTCCCGGGCCATGGCCTTCTTTATCGGCCTGGGCCGGGCGGTGCTGAGCCTCATATTCGGCCTGCTGGCCCTGCTGGTGCTGGGCTGGATGCTGCTGAACGTGCACCCGGACGCCGGGGCCCGGTCGGCGGCGCCCGGGATCAGCGGCTCCCGGATGGACCTGATGGCGGAGCTGAACAACTTCTCCAACAACGCCGCCAGCGACGCTTTGAGCGACCTGACTTATATCCCCAAGATCTATACCATCCCGGAAAACGCCACCTCCGCGCCGGTGCCGGATCCGTCCTGTTTTCACACCACGGATAATCCCCAGGAAGTCATGGATGTGATCGCCGCCGCCGGCGGGCTGCTGGACGGGCAGCAGGTGGCCTTTGACCCCAATGCCCAGTTCCAGGAGGGCAAACCCATCCACTATTACTACGATGAGACCATCCTGGCCATCGTCTGGAAAGAGATCATCCAGGACAAGTGCTGCACCTGCGCGGAGATCAAGGTGGCCGACGGGTCCCAGATCCGCCGCAAGCTGGCGGACGACACCTACGGTTCCGCCATTCAGCTCTACGCCACGGCCATGTCCGAACAGGCCAACGCCGTGGTGACCCTCAGCGGGGACTTCTATGCCTTCCGGAATTTGGGCATCACCGTCTACCAGCGGGAGGTGTACCGCTGCAACCCGGCCCAGGTGGATTCCTGCTTTGTCACCGCCTCCGGGGACCTGCTCTTCTCCTACGCCGGGGAGCTGATGCAGAAGGAGGAGGCCCAGGCCTTTGTGGACAGCAACGACGTGGTCTTTGCCGTGGCCTTCGGCCCCGTGCTGGTGGATAACGGAGAGCTGCGCGATGTGGGCAGCCTGGTGAGCTATCCCATCGGGGAGATCAACCGGACCTATTCCCGCACCGGCATCGGCCTGCTGGGAGAGCGGCACTATTTCTGCATGACCATCAACTACGACGATGGCTACCGGGTGGCCGCCACGCTGCCCCAGCTGGCCCAGTTTATGTACGACAAGGGCTGCGTCAAGGCATACAACCTGGACGGCGGGCAGACCTCGGTCATCGCGGTCCAGGGGGAGGCCATCAACCATATCGACGTGATCAACGGGCAGAGCGAACGGGTGGTCAGCGACATCATCTATTTCGCCTCCGCTCTTCCGGAGGAGGCGGACCAATGACAGAGAATATTGCGATCTACACCGGAGATTTTTCCGTTTACTGGAGCTCTATCCTGATCTGCCTGGCGGTGATCGCCTGGTTCTTCCTGAGCCTGGCGGTGTACGCCCCCCGGGGGCGGGCCTCGGCCTTGTGGGTGTTCCTGCCCATCGGGACGGTCCTGTCCCTGCTCCTGTCCCGGCTGATCCACTGGTATTGCCATGCGGAGAATTACGGGAGCCTGAAAGCCGCGTTTACGGACTTCTCCCTGGGGAGCTACTGCCTGCCCGGCGTGCTGCTGGGGGTCACGCTGGCGGTGCTGCTGGTGCGGCTGCTGCATCTCTCGGACAGCGCCGGGCGCATGTTTGACGCGCTGGCCCCCGGCGCGGCCCTGGGCTTTGCCCTCATCCGGCTCAGCGCCCTGTTCAACAACTCCTGCCGGGGGAAGATCGTCATCACCGACCCGGCCTATCAGCGCCTGCCCATCGCCGCGGCCTATAAGACTGCCGCCGGCGTGGCGGACTACCGCTTTGCCACGTTTTTTGTGCACTTCCTGCTGCTGCTGCTGTTGGCGGGGCTGCTGCTGCGCTTCTACTACAAGCGCGGCCGGAGGCCCATGAAGAGCGGGCCCCGCTGCGGGCACACGGCGCTGCTGTTCCTGCTGCTTTACAGCGCCACGGAGATCGTGCTGGACAGCACCCGGTATGACTCCAGCTTTCTCCGGTCCAACGGCTTTGTGAGCCTGGTCCAGATCCTGAGCGCCCTGTCCATTTTAGGCGTGCTGGTGTTCTACAGTGTGCACTCCGTCCGGGCCAACGGCCTGCATTTTTACCACTTCCCCCTGTGGCTCGGATTCCTGGCCTCGGTGGGCGTGGCGGGATATATGGAGTACCTGGTCCAGCGGCACGGGGACTGGTACCTGAAATGCTACGGCGCCATGTCCGGCTGCTGCCTGCTGATGTGCCTGATCGTATATATCATGTATCTGACGGTGTGCCAGAAGCGCCGCAAGCGTCCGGCGGAAGAATAGAGAAAAAAACGGGGAGCCGTTCATCACGAACGGCTCCCCGTTTTTTCTGCGTATGTTTCAGTCGATATGGAGCACGGTCTCGGTCAGCTCCGCGGCGGTCACATGGGGGTTGTGATACCGCTCCCGCTTGACGGTGGCGCCGCCCATGTGGATGGCGCCGGCGGGACAGAACTGCAGGCAGCCCAGGCACTGGACACAGTCCTTGCCGAAGACGGGCTTGCCGTTCTCCAGCCGGATGTTCCCCCGGGGGCAGAGCTTGGCGCACTGGCCGCAGCTGACACAGGCGTCAGAGACCTGGAGCTTGGCGGCCTTCTTCAGGGACAGCTTGGGCCAGAGGGCGGCTTCCATCTTGTTGAAGGCCGGGGCGGCGGGCTTGCCGGAGAGCTTCTTGCCGGCCAGCACGTCGCTGGTCACCCGGGCGGCCAGCTCCTCGGAGCGCTTCTGGGCCTTGTCCGCCTTCAGAGGCGGCATCATCATGCTGTGGGGCATGAGCCAGATGCAGGCGCTCTGGTGGGAGATGACGGACCAGTAGTCCAGATCCACAATGGAGTCGATGATGCTCAGGCCCAGGCCGGGGTAGGCCGCGCAGCTGCACACGGCAAACTTATAGGCGTCCGGCCCGATGGCGATGCGGCGGACATACTCCTCCACCTTGCCGGGCAGCCCCCCGGCGTAGCAGGGGAAGACGAAGCCCACCCGCTCGGCGTTCAGCACGTTGGTGACCGCCGGGGCCTTGCGCATCAGGACAATGTCCGTGTCTCCCAGGCCCTTGGCGATGTTCTTGGCGATATCCAGGCAGTTGCCTGTGCCGGAAAAACAGAATATGACGTTCTTGCTCACAGTCGGTTCCTCCTTATTAAAAATACAAAATGACTTACACAGCGCCCGCCGTCAGATGAGGGAGAAAATGGAGTCGTCGTTTTCGATCCAGTCGCTGACGGGGATGGTCTTGTACTCGGTCTCGGTGACCCGGATGACGATCTTGTCGATCCCGGCGTTGATGATCTGGCGCTTGCACATGGAGCAGGACATGGCGTCGTTCAAGAGCCGGTTGGTGGCCGCATCCCGGCCCACCAGGTAGATGGTGGCCCCCAGCATGTCCCGCCGGGAGGCGGAGATGATGGCGTTGGCCTCCGCGTGGACGCTGCGGCAGAGCTCATAGCGCTCTCCGGAGGGGATCTTCAGGGTCTCCCGGGTGCAGACGCCCAAGTCCGAGCAGTTGCGGCGGCCCCGGGGCGCGCCGTTGTAGCCGGTGGAGATGATCTCGTCGTTGCGCACGATGATGGCCCCGTATTTCCGGCGCAGACAGGTGGAGCGCTCCAGCACAGAGTCGGCAATGTCCAGATAATAGTTTTGCTTACTGGTACGGCTGTCCATAGAAAAAGCCTCCTTTCGCTCCGGGGGATCGGTACAATTATATTAAATATACAATAATTGCCCGGTCCCGTCAAGAAGCTATAGCTTTTTTTGAAAGGCTGTGGTATAATAGCCCTACAAAATTTTGATATTTTTGCCGGGGCAGGCGGGATCCTCTTCCAGCAGGCCCCGCAGAAGGAGGCCAGGTCCCTCGTGGAGCGGAATTACCAACGGGAACAGGAGGCGCTCATCGCCGGGCTTCAGGGGGAGCGGCCCCGGCTGCTGCTGCACAGCTGCTGCGGCCCCTGCTCCAGCTCTGTGCTGGAGCGGCTCTGTGAGCCCTTTGAGGTGACGCTGCTGTGGTATAACCCCAACCTGTACCCGGAGGCGGAATATGACCGGCGGCTGGAGACCCAGCTGCGGCTCCTGCGGGAGGCGGGGCTGGAGGAGAAGGTCCATGTGCTCCTGCGCCCCTGGCGCAGCGAGGACTATACGGAGCGGATCCGGGGCCTGGAGAACGAGCCGGAGCACGGCCGCCGCTGCACCGTCTGCATCCGCCTGCGCTTAGAGGAGACGGCGAAGACCGCCAAGGAGCTGGGCTTTGCCTATTTCTGCACCACCCTCAGTCTCTCCCGGCACAAAAACGCCCCGCTCATCAACCGCCTGGGGGAGGAGCTGGCCGCCGCCTGGGGGGTGGCCTGGCTGCCCTCAGACTTCAAAAAGAAGGGCGGCGAGCTGCGCTCCCAGGAGCTGAGCCGGCAGTACGGCCTTTACCGGCAGAATTACTGCGGCTGCGCCTTTTCCCTGGCCGCCGCGGAGCGGCCGCAACAACAGAAGGAAGGAAACCACCCGGACCCATGAAAGGAAACGCCCGTCTCATCGCCTTTTCCGCGCTGATCGGCGCGGCCTACGCCGCCGCCACCATTCTCCTGGCCCCCATCAGCTATGGGGCCGTCCAGTGCCGGGTCTCCGAGGTCCTGTGCATCCTGCCCTTTTTCCTCCCCGGCAGCGTCTGGGGGCTCTTTGTGGGCTGTGTGCTGGCAAACCTCTTCACCGGCAACGTGTTTGACATCGTCTTTGGCTCCCTGGCCACTCTGCTGGCCGGGCTTTGCACCGCCGCCCTGGGCAAGCGGGAGCACAGCATGAAAAACTGTGCCCTGGCCTGCCTGATGCCGGTGCTCTTCAACGCCGTCATCGTGGGCGCGGTGATCACCGGGGCCTATATGGGCCTGCAGGTTTTTCAGAACTTCGGCGTCTTCGCCTTCAACGCCCTCACGGTGGGGCTGGGGGAGGCGGCGGTGCTCTATATCCTGGGCCTGCCCCTGATGCGGGCCCTGCCCAAGCAGACATTCTTCCGCGCGTTTTTGGAAAAGCTTCATTAAACCCGAGATCGACTGAAGAAAGGAGATTTGCCGTGAAAGTCAGGAAAGCGATCATTCCCGCGGCGGGCCTGGGGACCAGGCTTCTGCCCAACACCAAGAGCATCCCCAAAGAGATGATCCCGCTGGTGGACAAGCCGGTCATTCAGTACATCGTGGAGGAGGCTGTGTCCGCCGGCGTGGAGGAGATCCTCATCATCACCAACCGGGGCAAATCCCCCATCGAGGACTATTTTGACTACTCCCCCGATCTGGAGGCCCGCCTGCTCCAGGACGGAAAGGAAAAAGAGGCGGAGACCGTCCGGGCCGTGGCGGATATGGCGGATGTGTATTTCCTGCGCCAGAAGGAGACCAAGGGCCTGGGCCACGCGGTATGGCGGGCCAAGAGCTTTGTGGGGGACGAGCCCTTTGCCGTGCTGCTGGGGGACGATATCATGCTGGGGGAGAAACCGGTGCTCAAGCAGCTGGTGGAGGCCGCCGAGGCCAACGAGTGCAGCGCCGTGGCCATCCACCAGGTGCCCGATGAGCTGATCGTCAAGTATTCCTCCGTGAAGCTGACGGAGCGCCTGGGCGAGCGGGTCTTCCGGATCGAGGACATGAACGAGAAGCCCCTGCTGTCGGAAAAGCTCTCCGACTACGCCATTTTGGGCCGCTACGTGCTGACCCCCGCCATCTTTGACATTCTGGAGCACACGGCTCCGGGCCGCAACAACGAGATCCAGCTCACCGACGGCATGAAGGAGCTGTGCCACGTGGAGCCCATGTGCGGGGTGGACTTCGAGGGCCGCCGCTATGACACCGGGAACCTGAAAGGCTACCTGGAGGCCATCATCGACTTCGCCCTGCAAAACGAGGAGGCCGGGGCCTGGTTGCGGGAATTTATCAAAGAAAAGGCCCGGCAACTGTCTTGACAAGCGGCCCTGCGGCGTGTAAAATAGGTCCGAAAAACGGGGAGGCGTCCCCGTCATAAGAGGGGGCTGGGTTTTCCCGGCTGAGATGGAGGCAATGGAACCTCCGGACCTTTGAACCTGATCCGGATAATGCCGGCGTAGGAAACAGAGAGGCAGTCAGGCCGCAGGTTCAGCATGGACCTGCGGCCTTTTTACCTGTCCGCTTCCGAAAAACAAAAAAATAGGGAGGCAAAAACATGAAACGCACATCCATTCTCAAACTCCGCGCCCTGTGCGAGGGCGCCATCCTCGTGGCTCTGGCCCAGGTACTGGGGTACCTGAAGTTCTTCGAGCTGCCCAACGGCGGCTCCATCACCCTCAGTATGCTGCCCATCTTTATCTACTGCGCCCGCTGGGGCTTCGGGCCCGGTATGCTGGCCAGCGTCTGCTTCAGCATCCTGCAGCTGCTGCTGGACGGGGCCTATGCCTGGGGCTGGCAGTCCATCATCGGGGACTACCTGGTGGCCTTCTCCGTGCTGGGTCTGGCGGGGCTCTTCTCCAAGCAGAAATACGGCTTCTATATCGGCACCGTCGTGGGCTGCCTGGCCCGGTTCCTGGTGGCTTACATCGTGGGGGCTACCGTCTGGGCCTCCTCCATGCCGGAGGAGTTTTTCGGCATGACCATGACCACCCCCTGGTTCTACTCCGCGCTGTATAACGGCAGCTACATGCTGATCGACATGATCCTGTGCCTGCTGGTGGGGGCGCTGCTGTGGAAGCCCGTGGGCAAGTATTTCCGGGGCGAGGATCTGCAAAAGGCCTGAAAGTCGCCGTGAAAGACGTCGGAAAAAACGTATTGACAGCTTGACATAATCTAAGGTATAATAACTGTCTGACGGCATTTGCCGCCAGACAGTTCTATTTTCTCTGTCAACTACTTCGGCCTTTGGCCGATGTTGAGTATTATCATCTGAAAGGAGTTGTACCCATGCTTCGTACCTATCAGCCCAAGAAGCTCCAGCGCAAGAAAGAGCACGGCTTCCGCAAGAGAATGAAGACCGCCAACGGCCGCAAGGTCCTTGCCCGCCGCCGCGCCAAAGGCCGGGACAAG
Organism: uncultured Oscillospiraceae bacterium; assembly: GCA_947630375.1. Lineage (GTDB taxonomy): Bacteria > Bacillota > Clostridia > Oscillospirales > Oscillospiraceae > Limivicinus. The sequence goes on from CANRHH010000018.1 coordinate 34,387, forward strand.
CTGAGCGTCTGAGTCCCGCCCCTGTGAGCAGGAAAAACCCAAATATTTCCAGGGCGGAGCGATCCGCCCTTTAGGCGTTTACGTGCAGCGAAGGAGCGACGCTTTGAACGAGAGACGCACCCTGAAGAAGAACAGCGATTTCCGGCGGCTGTACGCCAAAGGAAAGAGCACGGCCAACCCCTATCTGGTGCTCTACTGCCGCCGGAACCGGCGGGGGGAGAACCGCCTGGGCTATACGGTGTCCACCAAGTTGGGTGGCGCCGTGGTCCGCAACCGGGTCCGCCGCCGTTTTCGGGAGATCGTCCGGCTGCGGGATCCGGAGATGAAGCAGGGCTGGGACATCGTGCTGGTGGCCCGGCAGCGCAGCGTCAAGGCGGAGTACCGGAAGCTGGACGCGGCCTTTCTCGGGGCCTGCCGGGAGCTGGGCCTTTTAAGGGAGGCGGCGGAATGAAAGCGCTGCTGCTTTGGCTGATCCGCTTTTACCAGAGGCAGATCTCGCCCCACCGGCCCCCCTGCTGCCGCTTTACGCCTACCTGCTCGCAGTACGCCCTCCAGGCCATCGGAAAATACGGCGCCCTCAAGGGCGGCTGGATGGCCTTGCGGCGCATCTGCTGCTGTCACCCCTTTTACAAGGGACGGCGCGGCTTTTACGATCCCGTACCCTGACAAAAGACTACAAAGAAAAGCCTGCCGCGGGGCTCTGTGCCGCCCGGCAGAATGGAGTTTACTATGTGGGCAACAATTACCAGACCCTTTGCCTGGCTGATGGTGCAGCTCTATGAGCTCACCGGCAGCTATGGCCTGGCGGTCATCTTCTTCGCCCTGGTCGTCAACCTGATCCTGACCCCCTTCATGGCCAAGAGCAAAAAGGCCATGATGCGCACCACCCGGCTCCAGCCGGAGATGCAGGAGATCCAGCGCCGGCACGAGGGCAACCCCCAGAAACTCAATCAGGAGATGCAGAAGCTGTACCAGGAGGCGGGGGCCAACCCCATGTCCGGCTGCCTCTGGTCCCTGATCTCCTTCCCCATCCTCATCGCGCTGTACAGCGTGGTGCGCCAGCCGCTGACCCGGATGATGTTCGTAGCCAGCGACTTTGTCACCCGCCTGCAGGACTTCTTCGTGAGCCAGGGCCTGTACACGGTCCCCGAGCGGGTCAACGCCTATTTTGAGATCGAGCTGGCCAAGCTCTCCCATGAGCACTGGGGCCTGATCCAGAGCGGCCTGACGGACCTGGATCCCCATTTCATCGATGTGGACTTCAGTTTCCTGGGCCTGAACCTGGGCGACCAGCCCCGCTGGAACTTCTTCATGAACACCGACTGGAGCGACACTTCCGTCTGGCTGCCCGCTCTGGGCCTGTTCCTGATCCCCTTCCTGTCCGCTTTCCTGTCCTGGCTGAGCATGAAGGTCAGCAACGCGGCCAACCCCACCCAGGATGCCCAGGCCCAGGCGTCTATGAAGAGCATGAACCTGGTCATGCCCCTGACCTCGATCTGGATCTGCTTTATCATGCCCGCCGCCATGGGTATCTACTGGATCGCGAACAGCGTTTTCGGCATGATCCGGGACGTTGTCCTCACCAAGATCTACAAGAAGCAGCTGGACAAGGAGGACGAGGAGCGGCGCGCCCGGCGCAGCGCCCGGGAGAAGGAGATAGAAGCCAAGCGGCAGGAGACCGAGCGCCTGCGGGCAGAGGGCAAGACGGAGAAAAACGTCAACACCAGCAAGAAAAAGATCCAGGCCAACGAGAAGCAGAAGAGCGACGAGCGCAAAGCCGCCGCCGAGAAGGCCGAGCGAGCCGCCCGGCGGGAGCGCCTGGGCATCAAGGAGGCGGAGAAGCCCGCCTCGCAGGTGGGCAACCGGCGCTATGCCCGGGGCCGGGCCTATGTGCCGGACCGGTTCACCAACCCGGAGGGGGCTGAGGAGGCCACCCTGGCCGCCGCCGCTGCTTCCGAGTTTGAAGACGCCATAGACGACAGCGTGGAAGAGGAGGCTCTTCCCGCCGCCGGGACCGTGGAAGCGGCCGAAGACGAAAAATAAACCCAACAGAGGATATAAACTGCCGCTTTTGCGGCAGAATGGAGACGAAAATGACAAAATACTTGGAAAAATCTGCCCGGACAGAGGACGAGGCCATTGCCGCCGCGCTTCTGGAGCTGGGCCTGGACCGGGATGATGTTTCTGTAGAGATCCTGGAGCGGGCAAAATCCGGCTTTTTGGGCATCGGCGCCTCCCCGGCGGTGATCCGGGTGAGCTATGAGGTGCCGGACGAGCCCGCCCCCGCGCCGGCCCCCGCCCCGGAGCCGCCGCGGCCTCCCAAGGCCCCCAAGCCGCCGAAAGCCCCGAAGGCCCCCAAGGCGCCCAAAGCGCCTGCGGCGGCCGAGCCCCCCAAAGCCCCCAAGGCCCCTAAAGAGCCCGAGGCCCCTGCGGGGGAGGAGGACTATGCCCGGGTGCGGGAGTTCCTGGGCGGCCTGCTGGAGCGGATGGGCGTCAAGGCTGAGATGGATATCGGCCCCCGGGAGGGCGGCGGCATCCGGGTGGAGCTGTCCGGCAGCGGCATGGGCGCCATCATCGGCCGCCGGGGCGAGACCCTGGACGCGATCCAGCATCTGACCAACTATGTGGTGAACAAGGGCAGCGAGAAGCACATCCACGTGAGCGTGGACGCGGAGAGCTACCGCAGCAAGCGGGAAGAGTCCCTGGTCCGGCTGGCGGAGAAGATGGCGGAGAAGGCCATCAAGTATAAACGCAGCATGGCCCTGGAGCCCATGAACTCCTATGAGCGCCATGTGATCCACACCGCCCTGCAGAACTATGAGGGCGTCACCACCAGCTCCACCGGCACCGAGCCCAACCGCCGGGTGGTGGTATCCTACGTGCGGCCGGAGCAGCCCGCCGGCAACAAGCCCCAGAGCCGCGAGTGGGCATGAGTTCAAGTCCGTGTTGATTGCTAAAGCAATAAGGAGGGATAAACGATGATCTTTGAAAAAGTGAGAAATGCTCTCGCAAAACAGTTTGAACTGGATCCGGAAACCATCGGGATGGACACCAATGTGGTGGACGATCTGGGCGCGGATTCTCTGGACGTGGTGGAGCTCATCATGTCCCTGGAGGATGAGTTCGGCATCACCATCTCCGATGACGACGCCGCCGAGCTCACCACCGTGAGCCGCATCGTGGAATATCTGGAGAAGCTCCAGTGAGCCGGCGAAGCGGCCTCGCCAAAAAAAGCCTGCCCGTTAAACGCGGGCAGGCTTTTTCGTGTTTGGCTCTTGCAATTTCGCTTAAAAAATGGTACTTTATGGACAGGAAACAATACGGATCGTAAAATCCGGCCCGGAAAAATACCTGCTGCGGAAAGGAGTGTGTCCGGCGTGAAAATTCAGAAGGCTTCGGAGGATTATCTGGAGGCCATGTTGATGATCAAGGAGAAAAAGGGCTTTGTCCGCTCCATCGACGTGGCCGAGCAGCTGGGGGTCACCAAGCCCAGCGTCAGCTATGCTACCAAGCGCCTGCGGGAAAACGGATACATCACCATGGACAAGGACGGGCTCATCGGCCTGACCGAGTCCGGCATGGAGATCGCGTCGCGGATCTATGAGCGCCACAAGCTGCTGACGGAGTTTTTGATCCGCCTGGGCGTCGATGAGAAGACCGCCCGGGAGGATGCCTGCAAGATCGAGCACGACGTGAGCCAGGAGAGCTTTGAGGCCATCCGCCGCCACGCGGCCCGGGGCGGGAAGACGCCGTGACGGCCGCCGAAGCGCTGCCCCGGGACTTTTACCGGCAGCCGGCGGTGGAGCTGGCCCCGGCCCTGTTGGGCAAGCTCCTGGTCCACGAGACGGAGCAGGGCCTGGCCGCCGGGATGATCACGGAGACGGAGGCCTACGCCGGCCCGGAGGACGACGCGGCCCACTCCTACGGCGGCCGGGTCACGGCCCGCACCGCCGTCCAGTACGGCCCCAAGGGCCGCGCCTATGTGTTCGGCATTTACGGGATGCACTGCTGTTTCAACGTGGTGTGCGGCCCAGAGGGGAAACCGGAAGTGGTGCTGGTGCGCGCCTTAGAGCCGGTGCAGGGGCTGGAGCTGATGCGCCTGCGCCGGAAAACGGACAAGACGGAGCTCCTGTGCGCCGGTCCGGGCCGGCTGTGCCAGGCCCTGGGCATCACCAAGGCCCAGTATGGGCTGGATCTGTGCGCCGGGCCTCTGCTCCTCCGGCCCTATCAGGAGATCCCGGCGGGGCAAGTGGCCCTCTCGCCCCGGGTGAACATCGACTACGCGCCCCTGTACCGGGACCGGCTCTGGCGCTTTTTTATCGCCGGCAGCCGCTATGTGTCCAAGGTCCCCAAACGCTATGCTCAGGCGGCGAGTTTAGAGCAACTGTAAACAGAGCGATCCCCCGGCTTTTCGCCGGGGGATCGCTCTGTTTTGCTTAACGGACCGGCGCCACGCAGCCGATGCCCAGCGCGCCCCGGCCGATGTGGCAGGCAATGCTCAAAGACAGCGGCGCGCTGTAGCACGCGTAGCCGGGGAAGCGGCCCCGGATCTGGGAGAGCCACTCCTCCGCCTCCGCGTCCGGGCAGGTGTGGGCGGCCAGGAGGGTGACGGCGCGGCCTTTGAACCGGCCGGTCAGCTCCCGGTCCAGGGCTTCCAGCATACAGCGCCGGGCGGCCCGCATCCCCCGGACCCGGGCATAGGCGTCCAGCTTGCCGCCCTGGATCTGCAGCACCGGTTTGATGCTCAGCACGGTCCCAAAGGCCGCGCCGGCGGCGGTGATCCGCCCGCCTTTTTTCAGATATTTCAACGTGTCCACGCTGATATAGATGCTGGCGTCCGGCCCGGTCTCCGTCAGCCGCCGGGCGATCTGCTCCGCATTCAGGCCCCGCTCCCGGAGCCGCAGCGCGTCCAGCACCGCCTGGCGCTGGGTGACGGAGATGCGCCGGTCATCCACTACATGGACCCGCTCGCCGTAGTCCCCGGCCAGGACCTCCGCCGTCTCGCAGGAGGTGCTCAAGGCGGAAGACATGGGGATATACACCAGCTCGTCGCTGTCCTCCAAGAGCCGGTCCCAGAGGGCCAGCAGCTCAGAGGGGGCGGGCTGGGAGGTGCTGATCTCCGCGCCGGCGTCCTGACGCCGGAAAAATTCCTCCCGGCTCAGGGTCCGGCCCTCGTAGAAGAGCTCTTCGTCGATGAAAAAGGGCATAGGCAGGACGGAGATCCCCAGGTCCCGCGCCTCTTGGGGGCCGATGCCGCTGTTGCTGTCGGTGGCGATGGCGATGTGGCTCATGAAAAACGATTCTCCGGTATTACACGAATTTGTCCAGCTCCCGCTCGGCAGGGGGGCATTTTTTGTTCTTCGGCCCGTCTATGTACCGGCCCCGGGCCACCACCGCGGCGATATCCCGCAGGGCGGCGGGATCCTCCAGGGGGCTGCGCTCGGTGATCACCATGTCGGCGCACTTGCCCGGCTCCAAAGAGCCGGTCTCGCCGTCGATGCCGGCGATCTTCGCGTTGCCCAGGGTGGCGGAGTACAGGGCGAAGGCAGGGGAGACGCCGCAGAACTTGGTAAAGTAGTTGAGCTCCCGCCACATGTCGTAATGGGTCACATAGGGGCAGCCGGTATCGGTCCCCAGGCCCACGGGGATGCCGTTTTCCAGGCAGGCTTTGGCGCAGGAGACGATCCCGTCAAAGACGATTTGGCCGTTATACTGCTCCATCTCGGAGGCCTTGCTGATCTCCCGGTCAAAGAAGGCATAGGGCAGGGCGGGGGACAGGGTGGCCACATGGGCCGCGCCCCGCTCCTTGAACAGGCGGAGGATCTCTTCATCCGGCTGGGCCCCGTGCTCAATGGTGTCCACCCCGTTCTCCAGAGCCACCCGGACGCCCTCCGGGCTCTCCACATGGGCCGCCACCTTGAGCCCCAGGCTGTGGGCCTCTTCGCAGGCGGCCTTCACGTAGTCCGCCGGCATTTTCAGCTCCCCGGGCTCCCCTTTCACCCGGGCGTCCAGCACGCCGCCGGTGATCATCAGCTTGATCAGGTCCGGCTTGCCCTGGGCGATCTTCCGCACGTAGTCCCGGGCCTCCTGGGCGCTGGTGGCCTCATAGGCCAGGGAACCGGCCATGTGCCCGCCGGGGACCGAGACGGCCATATCCGCCGCCAGGATCCGGGGACCCAGGGTCTTGCCGGCGCGGATCTCGTTTCGGAGGGTGGAGTCCACCGTCAGCAGGCCGCCTACGGTGCGGATGGTGGTGACGCCGCTGAAGAGCTCCATGCGGGCGTAGCTCTCGCACATCTTCTTGAGAATGTATCGGGTCAGGGCCGTGGAGCGCATGATCCGGGCCAGCTTCCGGGCGTCGGTGGGTTTGTCCTTGGGCTTGCCGCTGGCGGGCAGATGCACATGCAGGTTGATGAGCCCCGGCATCAAATATTTCCCCTGCAGGTCCACCACCTGATAGCCCGTCGGCGCGGGGCCCTGGGAGACGGCGGTGATCTTCTCCCCCTCAGTGAGCACCGTCATGCCCGGCCGGGGCTGCATGCTCTCCCGGCCATCCAGCAGGACGGCGTTTATGTAGGCGTAGTTCATGTTGATCCCTCGCTTTTTCGGTTGAGTAAAATATATTATACTCTTTTCCAGTAAAATGTACAGAGGGAAATTTGCTTGCCGCCGGCTGCCCGGCGTGCTATAATAACGCCGGACTCAGAAAAAATTTTTTTCAAAAGAGGAGCGTTTTTCCGTGGATCTTAAGGAAGCAAAGAGGATCTGTGAGGAGATCGTCCGGGCCGAGCGGGAGGCCGCCGTGCTCATGCTCCACGCCCACAGCATCCTGGCCGAGTGCAAGACCGGCCACCGGGACGTGGTCACCGAGTATGACCGGAAGGTCCAGGCCCTGCTGATGGAGCGGCTGAGCGCCTCCGTCCCCGGGGCCCGCTTCTTCTGTGAGGAGAATAACCAGCGGGACAGCCTGGCGGAGGCGCGGCTTTTTATCATCGACCCCATCGACGGGACCATGAATTTCGTCCGGGGCTTTCACCACAGCAGCATCTCAGTTGCCTGCGCCTGCCGGGGTGAGCTGATGGCCGCGGCGGTCTATAACCCCTATGTGGACGAGATGTTCACCGCCGTCAGGGGCGGAGGCGCGGCGGTCAACGGCCGGCCCATCCGGGCCTGGGAAGGCCCACTGTCCGAGAGCGTGGTCTGCTTCGGCACCGCCCCCTACAACCAGGCCCTGACGGAGAAGGTCTACCGCCTGGCGGAGCGGGCCCACCGGGCCAGCCTGGACCTGCGCCGGGAGGGCTCCGCGGCCCTGGATCTGTGCAGCGCCGCGGCGGGCCGGGCGGGGGCCTATTTTGAGCCGGAGGTCAGCCCCTGGGACTACGCCGCCGGGCTGCTGATCGTCCGGGAGGCCGGCGGACAGGCCACCACCCTGGAGGGAGAGCCCCTGGTCCTGGGGCCGGACAAGACCTCCATTCTGGCCGGCGGGCCCCGGGCCGCGGCGGAACTGCTGCAGGCGCTGGCGGACTGACCATTCATATCGTACATAAGGACAGCCCCTGCGGCAACGCCGCAGGGGCTGTCCTTCGCATATCTTCAGTTCAGAAAGTCCCGCAGTTTTTTGGAGCGGCTGGGGTGGCGGAGCTTCCGCAGGGCCTTGGCCTCGATCTGGCGGATCCGCTCCCGGGTGACGTTGAACTCCTTGCCCACCTCTTCCAGGGTCCGGGTCCGGCCGTCCACAATGCCAAAACGCAGCTCCAGCACCTTCTTCTCCCGGGGGGCCAGGGTGTCCAGCACCTCCTCCAGCTGCTCCCGCAGCAGGGAGAAGCTGGCCGCCTCCGAGGGCTCGGACACGTCCTCATCCGGGATAAAGTCCCCCAAATGGGAGTCCTCCTCCTCACCGATGGGCGTCTCCAGAGACACCGGCTCCTGGGCGATCTTCAGGATGTCCCGCACCTTCTCCACGGGCATGTCCATCTCGTCGGCGATCTCCTCGGCGGAGGGGTCGTGCCCCAGCTCCTGCAGCAACTGCCGGGAGACCCGGATGGTCTTGTTGATGGTCTCCACCATGTGCACGGGGATCCGGATGGTCCGGGCCTGGTCCGCGATGGCCCGGGTGATGGCCTGGCGGATCCACCAGGTGGCGTAGGTGGAGAACTTATAGCCCTTGGTGTAGTCAAACTTCTCTACGGCCTTGATCAGGCCCAGATTGCCCTCCTGGATCAGGTCCAGGAACAGCATCCCCCGGCCCACATAGCGCTTGGCGATGGACACCACCAGCCGAAGGTTGGCCTCGGTCATGCGGTGCTTGGCCTCTTCGTCCCCCTCGGCCATGCGCATGGCCAGAGCGATCTCCTCCTCCGGCGTCAGCAGAGGCACCTTGCCGATCTCCTTGAGGTACATGCGCACCGGGTCGTCGGTGGAGAAGGAGTCCATGAGGGCGTCGGTGTTGTTGATCTCCTCCTCGGAGATCTCCTCAATGTCCGCCAGGTCCTCCCCTTCGGGCAGCAGCTCGTCCACCGGGGGCAGCACGTCGTCCGAACCCACGTCCACGTCGATGCCGTTGGCCTCCAGGGAGTCATAGAACTTGGCGACGGTGTCCGGGTCCAGGTTCAGCTCCTCCAGGCACTCCAACTCCTTCACCGACAGCCGGCCCGCCTTCTTGCCTTTCTCCAGCAGCTCATTGAGCTGCTCCTCCGGGCTCTTGGCCGGGCCCGGGGCGGCGTCCTTCTTCTTCCGCTTCTTGGGCTTGGGCAGCTCTGTCTCCGTCTGGGAGCTGATATCCGGCGTGGAGGCCTCCTCCAGCAGCCGGTCCGCCATGCTCTCCAGCTCTTCCTCGGTCAGACGCGTCTCGTCCATCATTTATCCTTCATACCCCTTTCTTTCTCTGAGCTTGCCGGCCAGGGCCCGCAGATCCACGCTGCCGGAGGCAAGCTCCTTCTGGTCCCGTATTTTCCTTATGTAGTCCCGCAGCGTTTTCTCCCCTAAGGAGAGCAGCTCCGGCTTTTGCAGGAGACTCACCAACAGCGACATCTCGCTCTGGCTCAGCTCCTCCGCCAGGGCGGCGGTGCTCACCGCGGCGTCCCGGTCTATTTTCCCTCGAATGGCGGCGTATATGCGGCCCAGAGCCGGGGAGGAAAATTCCTCCGCCTGGGGCAGATCCTCTGTTTTGCCCAGGGCCGGCTCCAGATACAGCAGCCGCACCAGGCCCTCCTCCGCCGCGGCGGAGGCCGGGTCCGCGTAGCGCAGCTCCCGCTCCGTGGGCTGAAGCTGCCGCTCCGGGCGGCTCTGTTCCCGCTCGTCGCTTTTCAGGGCCCGGTTCAGAAGCTTCTTCCGCCGCCGCTCCACCTCGGCGGAGACCACGTCCCCCGAGACGCCCGCCAGCGCGGACACCCGCAGCGCGTAGACCTGCCGCTCCACCGGCCCCGGCAGCTTCGCCACCAAGTCCGTGGCCTCCCGGAGAAACTCCACCTTCTCCTCGTCCCGGCTCAGGTCGTATTTGTCCGTCACCGCGCGGAGCCGGTAATCGATCTGGTTTTCCGATTCCTCCAGCAGCTTGCGAAAGGCCTCCGGCCCTTTGTTTTTGATAAATTCATCCGGGTCCTTGGCCCCGGTCATGCGCAGCACCTTCACCCGCAGGTCCAGCTTTTCCAGGATGCCGATGGCCCGCTGGGAGGCCTTGAGCCCGGCGCCGTCGTTGTCGTAGGCGATGATGACCTGGCTGGTATACCGGGAGAGGAGCCGGGCCTGCTCCGGCGTCAGGGAGGTGCCCAGGGAGGCCACCGCCGAGTCGAAGCCGGCCTGATGGAGGGAGACTACGTCTATATTGCCCTCTGATAGGATTATATATCCGCTTTTTGATTTTTTAGCCAGATTCAGGGCGAAAAGATTCCGGCTTTTGTTGAACACAAGGGTTTCGGGACTGTTCATGTACTTGGGCTCCCCATCCCCTAAAATGCGGCCGGAAAAACCGATGACGTTGCCCCGCACGTCGATGACCGGGAACATGAGCCGGTTGCGGAAGGTGTCGTAAAAGCCGCCGTTCTTGCCCCGGCGGACCAGGCCCGCGTCCAACAGCTCAAAATCCGAGAAGCCCTTGGCCCCCATGGCCGTTTTCAGGCTGTCCCAGCTGTCCGGGGCGAAGCCGATGCCGAAGTTGACGGCGGTCCGCCGGCCGATCTGCCGCCGAAGCAGGTAATCCCGCCCGGGCTGGCCGGAGGGGGCGGCCAGCTGCTCATAGAAAAAGCGGGCCGCCTCCTTGTTCAGGCTCAGCATCCGCTCCCGTTTCCGGTCCTGGACCCGGTCGGTCTGTTCCGGCAGGGGCATCCCCGCCCGCCGGGCCAGCAGCTCCACCGCCTCCGGGAAGCTCAGGTTCTCGATCTCCATGATGAAGTTGATGACCCCGCCGCCCTTGCCGCAGCCGAAGCAGTGATAGATCTGCTTGTCCGGCGAGACGGAAAAGGAGGGGGTCTTTTCGCTGTGAAAAGGGCACAGGCCGAACAGGTTCGAGCCGCTGCGCTTGCTCAGGCGCACATAGCCGGACACCACGTCCACAATGTCGCTGCGCTCCACCAGCTCCGTGATGAAATTTTCAGGAAAGGCCACCGGCCTGTCACCTCCCGCCGTTCCTCGCAAAGACCGGCACCGCTATTTTACCGTCCAGGCGAAGGGGATAAAGAGTTCCCCATATTTTTCCATGGCGTAGCCGTCGGTCATGCCGGAGATATAGTCCACCACGGCCCGCTCCACGCCCTCGTTTTCGATCACCGGGCGCAGATCCTCCGGGAGCTTGTCCGGGTTTTGGACGTAGTGCCCGTAGAGCCCGCCCAAGATACCCTCCACCTTGCCCTCCTCGCTCTTGGCCCGGGGGTTGGTGTACACGTCGGCATACATGAAGCTGTGGAAGAAGTCAAAGACCTCCTGCATCCCGGGGGACATGCGCAGCGTGTCCTGCCCGGCGCTGTTTTCGATCAGATCCGTCAAAATGGCGTTGATCCGCTCACTGTTGCGGCGGCCGCAGCGCTCCCGGATCAGGGCGGGCACCTCCTCCTCGGTGAGGATGCCGGCCCGGATCGAATCATCCAGGTCGTGGTTTATGTAGGCGATCCGGTCGCACAGGCGCACGGCCACCGCCTCCAGCGTGTCGTCCGGGGCGCCGTGGGTGTGGTGCAGGATGCCCATGCGGGTCTCATAGCACAGGTTCAGGCCCCGGCCGTCCCGCTCCAGGATATCCACCACCCGCAGGCTCTGCTCATAGTGCTTGAAGCCGCCGGGGTAGATGCTGTTCAGGGCCCGCTCCCCCGCGTGCCCGAAAGGGGTGTGCCCCAGGTCGTGCCCCAGGGCGATGGCCTCGGCCAGGTCCTCGTTGAGCTTCAGCGCCCGGGCCACGGTCCTGGCCAGGCGGCTGACCTCCAGCGTGTGGGTCAGGCGGGTGCGGTAATGGTCCCCCTCCGGCTGGAGAAAGACCTGGGTCTTGTGCTTGAGCCGGCGGAAGGATTTGGAGTGGGTGATCCGGTCGATATCCCGCTGAAAGCAGGTGCGGATCCGGCAGGGGGGTTCCGGCAGGGCCCGGCCCGCGGACGCCGCCGACAGCACGCCCCGGGGCCCGATAAAGCTCCGCTCGGCCTGCTCTCTCTCTTCTCTGGGACACGCCATCTCCTCCACCTCCCTATCCTTACTTATACGACGCGAATTTTTATTTCCCTCTCATTTTCAAGAAAAAATTTTTGGCAGGGACGCCGCGGCGGCGGACTGCCCCACCCGGCGGAAACGCTCGTCCGGCAGGGCCAGCCGGATCTGCCCCTGCAGCTCCGGATACTCGCTGCCCAGCGTGTCCCGGCAGGCGGCCAGCAGCGCGTCGCCCCCCTTGCCGGACATGACCCGCCCCAGCAGCAGCACGTGCTCAAAGCCGTACAGCGCGTGGTACAGGGCCAGGCTGTGGGCCAGATAGACGCCGATGCTCCGGTAGACGGCGGCGGCCCGGCCGTCCCCGGCCTCCATAAGCCCCTGCACCGCCTTGAGCTTTTCAGCGGGGGAGAGCCCCTCCTCCAGAGGGATCCCCGCGGCGGGGGCCAGCTTGATGACCGCGTCCTGGGAGAAATACTTGACGCCGCAGCCGATGTCCAGGGACCATTCGTCCCGCATGGCGGAGGGGTTGGCGTCCACGGGGATAAAGGCCAGCTCGTTGAGCCAGCCGGTGATCCGGCCCTGGGCGTCCACAAAGCCGCCGGCCTCGCTGGTGCCCATGGCGATGCCCAGGATGTTGTGCACCCCCAAGCTCATGGCCCCGGCCAGGGCGGTCACGTCCCCGTCGTTGACCACGCAGCAGGGCACCGGCCCGAAGCAGTCCCGGATGGCCCGGGTGTAGATATCCCGCACCTGGGCGTCGAACAGGTCCTGGGGGACCCGGATGAACAGAGAGGAGGACATGGTCCGGTCGTTGATGAAGATCCCCGCCGAGGACACGCCCACCGCGTCCACCCGGGGCAGATGGGCCGCCGCGGCCTTCAGGGCCGAGACGATGCCCTCATACTGATACGCCGGATCGCTGTGGAGCTTGGGGGACCAGACCACCTCCTCGGAGAAAACCGTCTCTCCGTCTATGACCGCGGAGACCTTCCGGTCGCTGCCGCCGGCGTCAAACCCGATGCGGCAGCCCTCCAAATGCCCGCCCAGGGCCTTGGGCGTGTCCCGGTTCTCGGGCAGCCGGTCCGTATACAGCACCTCGAAGGGGTGCTCAAACACCCGGGCCATAAAGTCCTGGTCAAAATCCCGCTCCCCGCCGGGGCTGTAGGCGGCGCGCAGATCCTCATAGATCCCCTTGTCTCCGCTGACATAGACGCGAAAGCCCCCCTTCATCCACAGCAGCGTCTTCACCAGGCGGCCGATATAATAGCGGTCCGCCCGGGCCAGCGCCTCCGTCCCGTGGATAAAGGTCCGGCAGACGGCCATCTCGCCCCCGGCCCGCTCTACGGCGATGCCCAGGGGCTTTTTCGCCGTCTCCAAAAAAGCCCGGTTGAATTTGTGCAGGGGAAGGAAACCGGGGTCCAGCTCGGGCAGCTTTTCCACCGGAAAATGTATGCCGAGAAATTCCATAGCGCGCCTCCATTGCTTTTTTCTTCTATTCTACCACGCCGCCGGGGGCGCGTCATTAGTAAAAATATTTTATTTTTAGAAATACCGGCCTTTTCCAGAAAGAAACACTTGAAAAAATTTACATACCGTGGTAATATAACAATGAGTAATTGTGAAAAATTACGCATCCCGATAAAATTGGGATAAATCAAATAACGGCCAAAAAATAATATTACTTATCGGACAGATAGGATTTCTCGGAGCCCGGGGGATCCGATCCCTGGACAGGAGAGCATATGGAATACGCCGCGACTCGCTTCAGCCTGGACGCGCCGGCGCTGAGCTGTGAGCGCTACGGCTGCGGGCATATCAACAGCACCTACCTGGTGCAGACCGCCTCCGGCCGGCGCTACATCCTCCAAAAAGTGAACGGCGCCGTCTTTCCGGACCGGCGGGCCCTGATGGAGAACATCATCGCCGTGACCCGGTATCTGGCGGCCCGGAGCCGGGACAGCCGGGAGCACCTGACCCTGGTGCCCACCCTGGAGGGGCTGGATTACTGGACGGACGCGGAGGGGGAGATCTGGCGGCTGTACGATTTTATTGAAGACAGCCTCTGCCTCCAGGCGCCGGAGACGGCGGAGGACTTTTACCAGAGCGCCGTGGCCTTCGGCTCTTTCCAGGCCAAAATGGCGGATTTCCCGGCCCACACCCTCCATGAGACCATCCCGGACTTTCACAACACCCCCGACCGGTACCGGAAGTTCCACGCCGCCCTGGCGCGGGACCCGCTGGGCCGGGCCGCGGCGGTGCGGGAGGAGCTCGGCTTCTTCCTCCGGCGGGAGGCGGAGGCGGGCACGCTCCAGCAGATGCGCCAGAGCGGGGCGCTGCCCCTGCGGGTCACCCACAACGACACCAAGCTCAACAACGTCATGCTGGACGCGGTCACCCGCAAAGCCCTCTGCGTTATTGATTTGGACACGGTGATGCCCGGCCTGGCCGCCTATGATTTCGGCGACTCGATCCGGTTCGGCGCCTCTACCGGCGCCGAGGACGAGGCAGACCTGAGCAAGGTGGAGATGAGCCTGGAGCTCTTCGCCATCTACGCCAAGGGCTTCGTGGAGGCCTGCCCGGCCCTGACGGAGCCGGAGCGGGAGACGCTCCCCTTAGGGGCCAAGCTCATGACCCTGGAATGCGGCCTGCGGTTTTTGACGGACTATCTGGACGGGGACCGGTATTTTCACATCGACGAGCCGGAGCACAATCTGCGCCGGGCCCGGACCCAGATCAAATTGGTGGCGGACATGGAAAAAAAGTGGGGCAGGATGACGGACATCCTCTGCCGGCTGTGAACTTATATTAGGAGAAGAGTATGAATATTTTATTTAATTCCGAGAAGCTCCTGCGGCTGATCACCAATCTGCAGACCTTTACCGGCATCAGTACCAGCGTCTACGACGCCAGCGGGAAAGGCGTCCAGCTGGGCGGGGAGCACTGCGCCTTCTGCCGCCTGATGAACGCCAGCGCCCAGGGCCACGCCCGCTGCGAGGCCAGCGACGCCCAGGCGGTGCGCCGCTGCGCGGCCATGCGCAGCGTCTACAGCTACCGCTGCCACGCGGGGGTCAACGAGGTGGTGCTGCCCATCTATGACAGCGGCGTGCCCATCGCGTACCTGGCCTTCGGCCAGCTGCTGGACAGCGCCCCGGTGAAGCAGCAGTGGGAAGCCGCCCAGCGCAGCCTCGGCTGGTATGAGGGGGACATGGAGCAGCTGAAGGAGGCTTTCTTCCAGATGCGGCAGCTGTCCCGGCCGGAGATGAACGCCTATGGGGAGATCCTGGAGGCCCTGGCCCTGTATATCCGCCAGGAGGGCATGATCCGCTCCGCCGAGTATACGGACCTGCAAAAGTTGGAGCTGTACCTGGACGAGCACTATATGGAGCCGCTGTCCCTGGGCCGCATCTCCTCCGACCTGCATGTGGGCACCACCAAGCTCTGCGCCCTGGCCAAGAAGCTCTCCGGCGGCAGCACCCTCACCCGGATCATCGCCGAGCGGCGGGTGGCCGCGGCCAAGGAGCTGCTCACCAAGACCGACGCGCCGGTGGCCGCCGTGGCCGAGAAGGTGGGCTTCAGCGACTATAACTATTTCACCAAGATCTTCCGCTCCGTCACAGGCATGACGCCCAGCGCTTACAGGAAGGAAAACCGGGCCGCCAGCCTCTCTGCCTGAGCGATCCCGGTGAAGATTTAAAGTTTAGGTATAATATTTTTTAAATGTGAAAGATTTTTCCTATTATTTATAAAACACAACAAGTATAATAAGTATTGGGAAAAAGGATTTTGTGAATAATGCCGCAAGGCGCTGAAAAAGGGGTTCCCCTTTTTCATACATTCCTTCAGAATGTATGATGATCTTGCGGGCAACATTTTACATATCGTATTGTCGGCGCCCGAAGCGCCTGATAATAAACAAAAATTTACGGAGGAAACACAATGAAAAAGTTCTTAGCAATGCTGCTGGCTCTGGCCATGGTGTTCGCTCTGGCCGCCTGCGGCGGGAACGCCGCCCCGGCCGCCACGCAGGCGCCCGCTGAGGCCCCTGCCGAAGCGCCCGCGGAAGAGCCCGCTGCGGACAAGGTGCCCCTGAACGTCATCATCTCCCAGTACGGCAACAACACCCAGGCCTGGTGGGACGGCGTGTTCGTGCCCGGCTTTGAGGCCGCCCATCCCGACATTGACCTGACGGTGGAGATCGTCTCCTGGAACGATCTGTACACCGTGGTGTCCAACCGCATCACCAACGAGAACGTGCCCGACATCCTGAACATCGACACCTTTGCCGACTACGTGGCCGACGATCTGCTGATGCCCGCCGAGGAGTACACCTCTGCCGAGCTGAAGGCCAAGATCATCCCCAGCTTCTGGAACGCCAACGAGCTGGACGGCACCGTCTGGGCCCTGCCCATCCTGGCCTCTGTCCG
>CANRHH010000019.1 GCA_947630375.1 uncultured Oscillospiraceae bacterium
CGAGCGGGAAATATCGCCTTCTATAAGAAACGAAACCCAGAGATGTACGACCAAATGTTGGCGCACTTAATCGAGGAGACCAGAAAAGGTAAAATGTTTGGCGAATGGAATGACTACGGCAGACTGTTAGATTATTAAATTCCCGTTTGACGAGCTAATTTGTTTTGCCGTGAAACACATTTCCTGCTGCTGGGCAACAAGAAAGGGCCGTTTGCACTTTGGTGAGTGAAAACGGCCTTGGAAGTGGACAATATTTTTCATGGACAAGTAGGAAGTACCAGATTCTACTCATCATCGGCAATATCACCGAACAGGATACGCAGATAGTCCCGGCGCCCATAGAGAATACGGTCAACAAATACGTCCCTGCCATGGACGCGATAAAAGATGATATAATTTCCGGATCCAAGAAATCGGTAATCACTTTGAACATCGGTGACGGAAGCAAGAGCTGCACCGGCCAGCGCATAGTCCCGCAGAATACGAATAGAAGCCGTGATTTTTTTGACCGTCAAAATGGCCGCCGACGGGTTGCCCAGTTCCTCCGTGATATACTGCTTGATTTCAGCCAGATCGTCCTGAGCCTTTTTCGCAATGTGCAGATTATTCACCGGCAATTCCGAGCTGCTCCTCTACGGCCTCCAATGTCAACCAGCCTTCTGTTTCGCCGGATTTGCGGCCCTTTGCCAACTCACTCATAAGGCGGAGCGTCGCCTGCGTTTTCTCATAGTCCGCCATGTCCAGAATGGCATATTTGCCCCGTCCGTTTTTGGTCAGAAAGACCGGTTCGCCGACGGCTACATCGTGCAGCACATCATTGTAATTGCGCAGATCGGAGATGGGTTTTATGTTCGGCATTTCGTTCAACTCCCTTCATCACATAGTATACTTCAATCTGCTGTAAAATTCAACCGCAAATTTTACTGCAAAATGAATGCCAGCTCTGACGGGCGCTGTGCGCCCGCGTCGCCGCCCTTGATTGAATTTCAAGAGGTCAGCGGTTCGCCCGGACATTTTCCCGCAAAACAAAAAAGACGGCCAAAAGCCGTCTCTTTCGTTTTGGTGGAGATAAGCGGGATCGAACCGCTGACCTCTTGAATGCCATTCAAGCGCTCTCCCAGCTGAGCTATACCCCCATGAGCGAAAATTATAATACCAGATGACAGGGGAAATGTCAAGCGGAAATTTTTCTTTTTTAAAAACTTTTAGGGGATCTTTACCCGCGCTTTTTATAAAAAGTTCATTTTTAATACTGGAAGTTTTTGCAATGCCGGAGTATAATACTTATCGCTTCGCCTCCTCCGGGAGACGGGGCAATTTGCCGCCGGCCGGAGGGGACAGAACATCTATGGGCAAAAAGATCAGTGCTTTCTTCTATAAAATATTAAAGTTTTTTGTCCTGCTGCTGTATCCTAAGATCCGGGTGACCGGCGCGGAAAATCTCCCCGAGGGGCCGGCCCTCGTGGTGGGCAATCACAGCCAGCTGCACGGCCCCATTGCCGGGGAGCTGTATTTTCCGGGGGACCACTGGATCTGGTGCGCCGGGCAGATGATGCACTGGAAAGAAGTCCACGCCTACGCCTTTGAGGATTTCTGGTCCTTCAAGCCCTGGTTCAGCCGCTGGTATTACAAGCTCTGCTCCTATCTGATCACGCCCCTGGCCGTGTGCATCTTCAACAATGCCCACACCATCCCCGTCTATCACGACGCCCGGCTGCTGAGCACCTTCCGGCTCACCCTGGCCCGGCTGGAAGAGGGGGCCAAGGTGATCATTTTCCCGGAGCACAACGTAAAGCACAACAACATTGTCTACGAGTTTCAGGACAAATTTGTGGACACGGCCCGGATGTACTACAAAAAAACCGGCCAGGCGCTGCCCTTCGTGCCCCTGTATCTGGCCCCCAAGCTGAAAACTATGGTCATCGGCGAGCCGCTGTTTTTTGACCCCGCCAGACCCATCCAGGAAGAGCGAGAGCGGCTTTGCGCCGGGCTCATGGACCGGATCAGCGGCCTGGCCTACGGCCTGCCGGAACACACCGTGGTGCCTTACCGGAACATCCCCAAGAAAAACTATCCCAAGAACGACCGAGGTATGTCTGTATGAAAAAGCCCGCCGTCGATTACCGGGGCTTTCGCCTTTCCCGTGTCAATGAGCCGCAGTTTTCCCACGTCAAGCTCCTGCTGGGCTGGGTGGGATACTTTACCCTGTATCTGCTGACGGAGAATCTGATCCCCCGGGAGCGCTGCACGCCGATCCACTGTGCGCTGGACGATCTGATCCCCTTCAACGAGTTCTTTCTGATCTTCTATGTGGGCTGGTATCTGCTGGTGATCGCCACGCTGGCCTATACCTTTTTCTACAACGTGCCCAATTTCAAGCGCCTACAGACCTATATCATCATCACCCAGGTGGTGGCTATGGCGATCTACATCCTGCTGCCCAGCCGGCAGGACCTGCGGCCGGAGGTCTTTGCCCGGGACAATGTCCTGACCCGGCTCACCGCCTTTATCTATTCCTTCGACACCAGCACCGGCGTCTGTCCCTCCCTCCATGTGGCCTACTCCATGGGGATCCTGTCGGTGTTTTTGAAGGACCGGGAGATCTCCCGGGGCTGGAAGCTGTTCTTGGTGGCGGACGTGGTGATGATCTGCCTGTCCGTATGCTTCGTGAAACAGCACTCGGCGCTGGACGTGCTGGCGGCATTGCCGGTCTGCCTGCTGGCGGAGGCGCTGGTCTACGGCCGGAGCTTCTGGCGGGAGAAATGGCAGAGGGCGCGCTCCCTGGGCGGGGGAGCGGAAAAGAAGCGCCCGCCCCGAAAAAGGGCCGCCAGGGACGGAAACTGCTGAATTTTTTGGCGCCGGCCCCCAATTGCCTCTTGATTTTTTCACCGTCTATTGTAAAATAGAAGCAGCGGAAACCACAAAGTTTGAGGAGGAGCCATTGCATGACATATGAGATAGACATAGCGGGGATGAAGCGGAAGCTGACCCTGTGCCCGGTATCGGACGACCTGTACATCGGCGCGTTTGTGATCTTTGGGGACGTGGAGCTGACGGTCCACTGTGCGGCGGAGCTGCTGAAGCGGGCCCCGGAATATGATTACATCATCGCCCCGGAGGCCAAGTCCATCCCCCTGCTGTACGAGATGGCGCGGCAGAGCGGCGCGTCCAAGTACTTCCTGGCCCGCAAGGGCCCCAAGGCCTACATGTCCGGCGTGTTTGAGGTCTCGGTCAAGTCCATCACCACTGCGGCTGTGCAGCGCCTGGTGATCGATACGGCGGACGCGGAGCTGATCCGCGGCAAGCGGATGCTGATCCTGGACGATGTGATCTCCACCGGCGAGTCTCTGCGGGCCATGGAGGAGCTGATCGCCAAGGCCGGCGGCATCGTGGCCGGGCGGATGGCGATCTTAGCGGAAGGGGATGCCGCCAAGCGGGACGACATCATTTATCTGGCCCCGCTGCCCCTGTTTAATCCCGACGGAACGGTGAAAGAGTAAAAAAAGTAAAGGTAAAAAAGTAAAGGATCCTCTTCCGGCTGCGCCGGAAGAGGATCCTTTGCTATAATAATGGTTACGCTTTTGGAGCGATCGCGTCCAGGACCTCCCGCAGGGAGAGGCCCCGCTCCCGGGCGATGCGGGCCAGGTCCTCATATTCGGGCTTTTCCCGCTCCACCCCCCAGCCGGAGGCCGTCTTGAAGCGGACCGGGCCCAGGGGCGTCTCCCGGGGCTCAACGCGCCGCTTCAGGGTGTACCGGCGGCAGACCGTCTCCCGGACGCCTAAGGTGCCCGTATGCCGGAACAGGGCTTCCACCATCGTCTGCCGCTGGGCAGGGCGGCACAGGCAGGTGAGCAGAACGCCGGGCCGGCCTTTTTTCATGCCCGCGGGCAGGGTGAACACGTCCAGGGCCCCGGCCTCCAGCAGGGCCTCCGTGGCAAAGCCCAGGGCCTCGGGGGTGCTGTCGTCCAGGTTGCACTTGAGCTCTAAGATCTCCTCCTGGGCGCCGTCCTCTGTCTCACCCAAAAAGGCCCGGAGCAGGTTGGCGGTCTCAAAATCCCGGGTGCCGGAACCCTGGCCCAGGGCCGTGACGCGCATTAGGGGCAGGGGGCCGAAGTCCCCGGCAAAATGCCGTAGCAGGGCCGCCCCGGTGGGGGTGCACATCTCCCCGGAGATCTCCCCGGCGTAGACCGGCAGGCCCCGAAGCAGCAGCTCCGTAGCCGGGGCGGGGACAGGCAGCAGCCCGTGGGCGCAGCGGACGGTCCCGCTGCCCACCCGGATGGGGGAGCAGAGCACCCGTTCCGGCCGGAGCTTGTCCATCAGCAGGCAGACCCCCAACACGTCCGCCAAGGCGTCCAGAGAACCCACCTCGTGAAAATGGATCTGTTCCACCGGCTCCCCGTGGACCTGGCTCTCCGCCTGGGCCAGCAGGCCGTAGACCGCCTGGGCGTCCTCCTTCACCTTCTCCGGCAGGGGCAGCGCGCCGATCCGCGCCAGCAGCTCCTGGACGCCGATGTGGGCATGGTGATGGTGCTCGTGGTGGGCCGGAGGCTCCGCCCCCTCCTCCACGCCGCCCACAGTCACGCGCATATGGGTAGCCCGGATGCCCCTTTTCACGTCCGGCAGGGCGGCGACCTCCGCCAGGCCCGCCAAGGCGGCGTTCAGCTCCCGGAGAAAACCTTCCCGGTCCGGGCACAGCTCGTACAGCGCTCCCATGAGCATGTCCCCGGCGGCGCCCATGGAGCAGTCAAAATACAGTGTTTTCATAGTTCCTTCAATCCAGATGGTTGATCATGCTGGCCATATAGCCCGCGCCAAAGCCGTTGTCGATGTTCACCACGGACACGCCGCTGGCGCAGGAGTTGAGCATACTCAGCAGCGCGGCGATGCCCCCCAAGGAGGCCCCGTAGCCCACGCTGGTGGGCACGGCGATCACCGGGCAGTCCGCCAAGCCGCCGATGACGCTGGGCAGCGCCCCCTCCATCCCGGCCACGGCCACAATGACCCGGGCGCTCATAATGTCGTCCATGTGGCGCAGAAGCCGGTGGATGCCGGAGACGCCCACATCGTACAGCCGCTTGACCCGGTTGCCCAGGACCTCCGCCGTGACGGCGGCCTCCTCGGCCACGGGCATGTCGCTGGTGCCGCCGGTGGCCACCACCACCAGGCCCTTCCCGGTGGGCTCCGGCAGGGGGCCGATCAGCCCGGTTTTGGACAGGGGGTCGTATCGCAGAGGCAGCTGGCCCTCCACGAGCCGGGCCGCCTCTTCACTCATACGGGTGACCAGCACCGTCTCCTGGCCGTTTTCCCGCATGGCGCGGGCAATGCCTAAGATCTGCTCCGGGGTCTTTCCCGCGCCGTAGATGATCTCGGGCACCCCCTGGCGGAGGCCCCGGTGCAGATCCACCTTGGCGTAGTCCCCCAATTCGGCGATGGGCTGCATCTTCAATTGCAGCAACGCCTCGTCCACCGCCGTCTCCCCGGCGGCTACCCGCTCCAGCAGCTCTTTGATCTCCCGTTTGTCCATATTCAAGCCTTCTTTATATCAGTTGTATGATTCATTATACTACCAGATTTGCGCCCCTTCCGCAAGTTACAAATAAAAGAGAATGTTAAAAAATAGCGCCGGCACGTTCAACGCGCCGGCGCTTAAAACGAAAGGTAAAGTTTTGCTTTGTTTGCCGCAGAGCGGCAAACAGAATTTTACATCTGTTTTTGAGGCAGCTTTGCCGCCTCAAAAACACCCTGAGGCGAGCCAAGCGAGCCCTCGCGCCGACCAACCGAAGGGCGATGAGCGCGAGTTCCTCAAATGCGAGCCCAGCGTCGCGCCCGCAGGCGCATTTCGGAGGCCAACCGCCCGAAGGGCGGCTCTTAGGCCGGAGATAGCGGGTCGCATTTGAATTGCTTAGATCTTCATGCAGACGTCCCAGGCCCGCCAGATGACGGTGCGCAGGTTGCCGATGGCCACGCAGTCGCCCACGCGGTGGACATGGGCTTTCTTCTCACCCACGGGGGTGGGCACGAAGCCGATGCCGTTGACCACGTTGTCGCACTCCACCTTGAACTCCTTGCCGTCCTTGCCCTTGACCATCACATAGCCGTCGCCGAACTCGGTGATGGTGGAGTTCAGGTACACGGGCACCTGCTTGTACTCCAGCATGTCGCGCAGGAAGGAGGTGTTGGCCAGGCAGGTGGCCTGGGCCGCGATCAGGTCGGGCGCGTACTCCACGATGATGGGGTGCTTGCCCTGGAGGATCAGCTCATAGGCCGCCTCGCAGGAGGACTGGCCGCCGCCGAAAAACAGCACCTTGTCGCCCACGGGGACCTTATCCTTCAGAAGCTCGGTAAAGGTCAGGCACTTGCCGAAGCCGGGGATGGGCATGGTCCGGGGCACGGAGCCGGTGGCCACGATGATCTCGTCATAGCCCTTGAGGGTGTTCAGGTCGGTGATCTCGCTGTTGAGGCGGATGTCGATACCCTGCTTTTTGACCTCCCGCTTGTACCACTCGATGAGCTCCTTGTCGTTCTCCTTGAAGCTCATGGCGGAGGCGGTGATGAACAGGCCGCCCAGCTCATTGGTCTTTTCAAAGACCACCGGGTGATGGCCCCGCTGCTTGAGCACCAGGGCGCACTCCAGGCCGCCGATGCCGGCGCCGATGATGGCCACCTTCTTGGGATTCTTGGTGGGGACGATCTTATAGCGGTTGTGCTGCATGGTGCTGGGGGTCAGCGCGCAGCGGGCCAGGTGCAGCGAGTCGTCCAGGGACTGGAGGTTGGGCGTGCCCTTGTACTTGGCGAAGTTGAAGCAGCCGTTGTGGCAGCGGATGCAGGGCTTGATCTCGTCCTGCCGGCCCTCCATGATCTTGTTGACCCACTCCGGGTCCACCAGGTTCTGGCGGGCGATGGCCACCGCGTCCAGACGGCCGGCGGCAATCTCCTCGGCGGCCTTCACCGGGTCCATACGGCCGGCGCAGACCACGGGGGCGGTGGTGAAGTTCTTGATGTGCTCCACATATTCCAGGTTGCAGTTGTCGGGCATGTACTGAGGCGGATGCGCCCAGTACCAGGCGTCATAGGTGCCGTTGTCGCAGTTGAACATGTCATAGCCGGCGTCAGTCAGGTACTTGATGGCCTTCTCGGACTCTTCCATGTCGCGGCCGAACTCCACGAACTCCTCGCCGGGCACCGCGCCCTTGCCCCAGCCCTTGGTCTTGGAGACCACGGAATACCGCAGGGAGACGGGGAAGTCCGCCCCGGCCTGCTTCTTGATCTCCTGCACGATCTCCACGGGGAAGCGGTACCGGTTCTCGAAGGAGCCGCCGTACTGGTCGGTGCGGTAGTTCATGTTGGCGATGGTGAACTGGTCCAGCAGATAGCCCTCGTGGACCGCGTGGATCTCCACGCCGTCTACGCCGGCCTCCCGGAGCTTCTTGGCGGTCTTGCCGAAGGCCTCCACCATCTCGTGGATCTCGTCCACGGTCATGGGGCGGGACTTCACATCTTCAGACCAGCGGTTGGGGGTGGCGGAAGCGGAGGCGCAGCTGTACTGCACGTCCACGATGGGGCTGGCCAGCTTGTTGAGGGTGTCGTTCTTGGCCAGGACGGTCATCCAGTTGTTGATGGCCATGGAGCGGCCGAAGCCGGCGGCCAGCTGAATGAAGAGTTTGGCGCCGGTCTTGTGGAACTCTTCCATAAAGGGCTTGAGTTCCTTGAACATCCGGTCGTTCTGCCAGAGCCATTTGCGGCCGGGGATGCCCAGGGTGTCGCGGACACACTGCATACCGGGGAGGATCAGGCCCACGTTGTTCTGGGCCCGGTTCAGCAGGTGGTAGGCGGCCTCTTTGTCAAAGTGGTTGGGCTCCAGCCAGCCGAACAGGGAAGTGCCGCCCATGGAACACTGGACAATGCGGTTTTTGATCTCCACATTGCCTATTTTCCAGGGGGTAAACAAAGCGCTGTATTTCTCGTCCATGTGATGATCCTTTCTTCTGTTTTATTGTTTTCTCCGGCGCCCTGCCGGAGAAATACCGGATATATTCATTATAACACAAAGTCACCCTTCATGGCAACAGACAATCTGTTACGGTTTGTATTATTTTTTGCGGAGAAAGGATCCGTTCCGCCGGCGCTCACACCTGCATCCTGCGCAGGATCTCCCGCCGCAGCCGCTCGATGATGCGCTTTTCCAGGCGGCTGATATAGCTCTGGGAGATGCCCATGGCGTCGGCCACCTCCTTTTGGGTGTACTCCCGGCCCGAGGGCAGGCCGAAGCGCATGAGGATGATGCTCTGCTCCCGCTCCGACAGCTGGCCGATGGCCTCCATGAGCATCTGCTTTTCCGCGTCGTCCTCCAGGGGGCGGCAGACCTCGTCCTCCTCGGTGCCCAGGATGTCCGACAGCAGCAGCTCGTTGCCGTCCCAGTCGGTGTTCAGAGGCTCGTCAAAGCTGACTTCCGTGCGCTGGGAGCTGATCTTGCGCAGATACATGAGGATCTCGTTCTCAATGCAGCGGGAGGCATAGGTGGCAAGCTTGATATTTTTGCCGGCCTTGAAGGTGTTGACCGCCTTGATCAGGCCGATGGTGCCGATGGAGATCAGGTCCTCGATGTTGACGCCGGTGTTTTCAAAGCGCTTGGAGATATACACCACCAGGCGCAGATTGTGCTCGATGAGCCGGCGGCGGGCGGCGTCGTCCCCGGCCTCTAAGGCGAGAATGGCCCGGTCCTCTTCCTCCCGGGAGAGGGGCGGGGGCAGAGTGTCGCTGCCGCCGATGTAGAAAACGGCGGGAGGCTTGACGCCTAAAATAGAGAGAAGCTGCTTGCGGAGAAAAAAGATCTGGGGTTTACAGAGCATGGGAGTCCTCCTTAGATGATAGCGTCGAAGCCGTCCCCGGCCGCGTCGGGGGAGACGGCGATCAGGTGTTCCCGGTCCGCCGCGCCGTCCACGGTCAGGCTCTCGGGCCGGAAAACCGGCAGCAGGCCGGCGGCGCCGACGGCGCTGTAGGGCACCAGGCGCAGCCGGCCCCGGAGCAGGGGGACGCGGGCGGCCAGCTCCAGCAGCTCCACCGGCGGCGCGGAAAAGAGGGCGGCGTACTCCCGGAAAATGGGATCCAACGCCCGGGGGCAGGCCAGCAGCACCGGCGCGCCGGTGACCGGGTCGGACAGGGTGTTGCCGGTGTCCAGCAGGGCGGTGAACTCCGCCGTCCGGCCCAGAAAGACCACCCGCACCCGCACCCGCTTTTTCTCCGCTAAGGCCGCCCGGCAGCCCAGGACCAGCCGCCCGGCGGCGTAGCACAGGGCGAAGGCCAGCACCAGGGTCCGGGGCTCCAGCACCGCCCGGCCGCCGGCGGGATCCCCCGCCGCCAGGGACACGGCCCAGATGGCCCCGCCGAAGGCGGCGGACACGGCGAAGAATACCCCCGTGCAGCGCAGGGGCCGGCTCTCGCCCCCGTAGGCGATGAGCCCCATCGCCAGCCCTGCGGCCAGCTTCACCAGAGGGCCTGCCAGAAAGCCCAGCCCCGGCAGAAAAACTGCCGCGGCGTAGAGGGCGCCGAAGAGGGCGGCGAGAAAATACCGTCCTCTTCTCAGCCGCAGGCCGCACACGCGGCCCGCCGCCAGGCACAGCAGATAGTCCGTCAGCAGGCTGAGAAAAAACAGGGAGTCCAGGTAGATGATTTCCATGGGCCTATTTTAAACCCGGCGGCTTTGCATATTTTGTCATTTGGGAATTGTCAAAAACCATATGCTGTGGTAAAATCAACAGGGAATACTGTCAGAGAGGAAAAAAGTCTTTATGTGGTTTTGGTTCGCCCTTATCGCGCTGCTCTGCTGGAGCGGGTCTGATCTGTTCTCGAAAATCGGCTGTCAGGACGGGTCGGACAGGTACTCGCACCTGAAAATGGTCACCGCAGTGGGCGTGGTCATGGGCCTGCACGCGGCCTATGAGATCTTTTTCGGCGGCGTGGAGATCAACGCCTCCGTTTTGCTGACCTATCTGCCGGTGTCGGCGCTGTATATCCTGTCGATGGCCATCGGCTATCTGGGCCTGCGGTACATAGAGCTGTCTATCTCCTCGCCCATCTGCAACAGCTCCGGCGCCATCGTGGCGGTGCTCACCTTCGCCACCGTGGGCATCAGCGAGGATCTGCCTCCCGTGGCCCTGGTGGCGGTGGCCCTGGTGTGCGTGGGTGTGATCGCCCTGGGCTTTACCGAGGCCAACGAGGACGAGGGGCTCCGCCGGGCCCGGCAGGACGCCTCCAACCACCACTACGCCAAGAGCTGGATCGCCATCGCCATCCCGGTTATCTACTGCCTGCTGGACGCCCTGGGCACCTTTGCCGACAGCCGGGTGCTGGAGATCATCGACGAGGACTCGGCCAACGTGGCCTATGAGCTGACCTTCCTGGTGGTGGGCCTCGCCTGCGCCGTGTATGTGCTGGGCGTCAAGAAGCAGAAGCTGCTGCCCAGGCAGGAGGCGCCCAAATACACCGGCGCCGTGTTCGAGACCATCGGCCAGTTCTTTTACATCTACGCCCTGGCCGACGCGGAGCACGTGGCCTTCGCGGCCCCCATCATCTCGTCCTACTGCGTGGCCTCGGTGATCTGGGGCCGGATCTTCCTGAAGGAGAAGCTGTCCGCCAAGCACTACCTGTCCATTTTGCTGGTGGTGATAGGCATCGTCATATTGGGTATATTGGATATATAGAGGAGGAGCGACCATGGAAGCGATCTACAAGCGGGTTTTGATCAAGATCAGCGGCGAGGCCCTGTCCGGCGGGAAGGGCACCGGCTTTGATTTTGATTTTGTGTCCCGGGTCTGCCAGACGGTGATCGACTGCGTCCAGAGCGGCGTGCAGGTGGGCATCGTCATCGGCGGCGGCAACTTCTGGCGGGGCGTCAAGGACGGCGCCGGCAAGGTGGAGCGGGTCAGCGCGGACCGGATGGGGATGCTGGCTACGGCCATGAACTGCCTGGCGGTGGCGGACGTGTTCCGCAAGCACGGGGCCGACGCCCGGATCATGACCGCCGTGGACATCCAGGGCGTGGGCGAGCGCTTTGACCGGGACAAGAGCATCGAGTACCTGCGGCGGGGCAGCATCGTGCTGTTCGCCTGCGGCACCGGCTCCCCCTTCTTCTCTACGGACACCGCCGCGGTGCTCCGGGCGGCGGAGATCGGCGCCGAGGCGATCCTGCTGGCCAAGAACATCGACGGGGTCTACAGCGCCGACCCCCGGAAGGACCCCGCGGCCGTGAAGTTTGACCGCATCTCCTATGCCGAGGTCCTGGCCCGGCAGCTGGCTGTTATGGACAGCACCGCCACCAGTCTCGCCATGGATAACGCCATCCCCGTGGCCGTCTTTGCCCTGGCCCAGCCGGAGAACATCGGCCGGGTCCTTAGCGGGGAGAACATCGGGACCATCGTCAGTTAAAGCGCACGCGCTTTCAAAATACAAAATACGTACAAGGAGGGATATCCTATGTCTGATTACAAGGAATTTGAAACCAAGATGAAGAAGACCTGCGAGGCGCTCACCACCCAGCTGGCCACCATCCGCGCCGGCCGGGCCAATGCCGCCGTGCTGGACCAGATCCAGGTGGACTACTACGGCGCGCCCACCCCCATCCAGCAGCTGGCCTCCATCGCCACGCCGGACCCCCGGTCCCTGACCATCCAGCCCTGGGACGGCTCCATCCTCAAGGGCATCGAGAAGGCCATTCTGGCCTCCGACCTGGGCATCAACCCCCAGAACGACGGGCGCATGATCCGCCTGGTGTTCCCCCCGCTGACGGAGGAGCGCCGCAAGGACCTGGTCAAGCAGACCAAGAAATACGGCGAGGAGAGCAAGGTGGCCATCCGCAACATCCGGCGGGACGCCATCGACAAGTTCAAAAAGCAGCAGAAGGCCTCTGATATCACCGAGGACGACTACAAGATCGCCGAGAAGGATATCCAGAAGCTGACGGACGACTACATCAAGGAGATCGACAAGATCACCGAACGCAAAGAAAAAGAGCTGACCGAGATCTGATGGAGCTCTTGAAGGACAAAAAAGCCGCGGCGGGGGAGCGGGAGACATCCGGCCTCCCCCGTCATATTGCGATCATATTGGACGGCAACGGCCGCTGGGCCAAGAAACGGGGCCTGCCCCGGACGGCGGGACACGCGGCGGGCTCGGAGAATTTCCGCCGCATCGCCACCTACTGTAAAAACATCGGCGTGGACTATCTGACGGTCTATGCCTTTTCCACCGAGAACTGGAAGCGGCCTCCGGAGGAGGTCAGGACCATCATGCGCCTGCTGGACCGGTATCTCCATGAGGCCATCGACACCATGGAGCGGGACAGGATCCGCATGAAGGTCTTCGGCAACGTGGAGGGCCTGTCCCCGGAGCTCCAGGCGCTGGTGGCCAGGACCAACGAGATCTCCCGGCGCTATGAGGGCTTCCAGGCCAACATCTGCCTGAACTACGGCGGGCGGGACGAGATCGTCCGGGCCGCCCGGCGCTACGCGGAGGACTACGCCCAGGGGAAGGCCGGGGAACTGACCGAGGAGCGCTTCGGGGACTATCTCTACTCCGCCGGCATCCCGGACCCGGACCTGCTGATCCGCCCGGGCGGCGAGCAGCGGATCTCCAACTTCCTGCTGTGGCAGTGCGCCTACGCGGAGTTCTATTTTACCGACGTGCTGTGGCCGGACTTTACGTCCCAGGAGCTGGATAAGGCCATCGCGGCCTACCGGGACCGGGACCGGCGCTACGGCGGAGTGAAAAATCCGTGACGGCCCGGGGCCGGAAAAGAAAAAAGAAGAGGAAAAAACCATGGTACGATCCATTTCTGTTTTAGGCTGCACCGGCTCCATCGGCCGGCAGACCCTGGCCGTGGCGGAGCACACGGGGATCCGGGTGGCCGCCCTGACCGCCAACCGGCAGATCGACCGGCTGGAAGAGCAGACGCGGAAATTTAAACCGGCCTTTGTGGCCGTGTACGACGAGGCGGCGGCCCGGGCCTTCCGGACCGCGGTGGCGGACCTGCCCGTCCGGGTGGGCTCCGGTCTGGAGGGCCTGATGGAGGCCGCGGCCCTGCCCGAGGCCGACTGCGTGGTGACGGCGGTGTCCGGCTCGGTGGGGCTGAAGCCCACCCTGGCCGCCATCGACGAGAAGAAGCGCATCGCCCTGGCCAACAAGGAGACTCTGGTCTGCGCCGGGGAGATCGTCATGCAGCGGGCCAGAGAGCGGGGGGCGGAGATCGTCCCCGTGGACTCGGAGCACTCGGCCATTTTCCAGAGCCTCATGGGCCGGCAGCCCGGGGAGCTGCATAAGATCCTGCTCACCGGCTCCGGCGGCCCCTTCCGGGGGATGCGGCGGGAAGAGCTGGAGGGCATCACCCCCCAGCAGGCGGTGAAGCACCCCAACTGGCACATGGGCGCCAAGATCAGCGTGGACAGCTCCACGCTGATGAACAAGGGCCTGGAGTTTATCGAGGCCATGCATCTGTTTTCCGTGAAGCCGGAGCAGATCCAGGTGGTGATCCACCCCCAGAGCGTCATACACTCTATGGTGGAACTGGTGGACGGGACGGTGATCGCCCAGCTGGGCGTGCCGGATATGGGCCTGCCCATCCAGCTGGCTCTGACCTATCCGGAGCGGAAGACCTCCCTGTTTGAGCACCTGGATTTCTACAAGCTCTCCGCCCTGAGCTTTGAGGCGCCGGACCTGGTCAATTTCCCCTGTCTGGCTTTGGCCATGGACTGCGCCCGGCAGGGCGGCACGGCGGCCTGCGTCATGAGCGCCGCCAACGAGGAGGCGGTGCATCTGTTCCTGGACGGCCGCCTGGGCTATAACCGGATCTATGACCTGGCCGCCGGGGCGGTGGAGCAGGTGGGCGTGGTCCAGGGGGCGGATATCGACGGCATCCTGGCCGCCGACGCCGCGGCCCGGGCCTATGTGCGGGAGAACGCAAAGTAACACAGCGCTGTTTGGAGACCTGTTGCTATGACCATTTTGTATATCATTCTGGCGATCCTTCTGTTCGGCGTGCTGATCGCCATCCACGAGCTGGGGCATTTTATGGCCGCCAAGGCCTGCGGGGTGAAGGTGGAGGAGTTCGCCATCGGCATGGGTCCGGTCCTTTGGAAAAAGAAGGGGGAGGAGACCCAATATTCCCTGCGCCTGGTCCCCATCGGGGGCTTTTGCGCCATGGCTGGGGAGGACGAGAGCTCCGAGGACCCCCGGGCCTTCACCAACCAGGCCCCCTGGAAGCGGGCCGTGATCCTGGCCGCCGGGGCCTTTATGAACTTCGTGCTGGGCCTGGTCATCATCCTGCTGCTCTATGCCAACGCCGAGGCCTTTGCCGCCCCGGTGCTGACGGACTTCATGGAGGGCTGCCCTTATGAGTCCGCCGAGGGGCTGCAGGTGGGGGACCGGTTTTACAGCATCGACGGCCGGCGGATCTACCTCCAGTACAACGTGACGGACTTCCTCTCCCGGGGAGACGGGGAATACGACTTAGTGGTGATCCGGGACGGGAAAAAGCTCCGGCTGGAGGATTTTGAGCTGGTCCGCCGGGAATACGAGGGCTACGAGGGGAAAATGTTCGGCTTTATCATGGGCTATGAGGAGGCCACCTTCTCCAACAAGCTGTCCTACACCTGGAACACGGCCATGGAGTTTGGCCGCATGGTCTGGGTGGGCCTGGGGCAGCTGATCTCCGGCCAGGTAGGCGTCAAGGACCTGTCCGGCCCAGTGGGGATCGTGGACCTGATGGCCGAGACCGGCGAACAGGCCGAGAGCACCGCCGACGCCCTGTACAGCATCTTCTATCTGGGGGCTTTTATCGCGGTGAACCTGGCCATCATGAACCTGCTGCCCATCCCGGCTCTGGACGGGGGCCGCATTTTCCTGCTGCTGGTGACCTGGCTGATCGAGAGCGCCACCCACAAAAAGCTCGATCCCAAATACGAGGGCTATGTCCATGCCGCCGGCATGGTGCTGCTGCTGGGGCTCATGGCCCTGGTGATGTTCAACGACATTATAAAGGTGATCACCTCATGACAAAGAGAGAAAATACAAGACAGATCTCTGTCGCCGGGCGGAAGATCGGCGGCGGAGCGCCCATCCCGGTCCAGTCCATGTGCAATACCAAGACCTGGGACGTGGAGGCCACGGTGGCCCAGATCAAGGCCCTGCGGGCCGCCGGGTGCGAGATCGTGCGCCTGGCGGTGCCGGATATGGCCTCCGCCCGGGCCGTCTCCGCCATCAAGGAGCAGACGGATGTGCCCCTGGTGGCAGATATCCACTTTGACTATAAGCTGGCCCTGGAGTGCGCCGCCCGGGGGATCGACAAGATCCGCATCAATCCCGGCAACATCGGCGGCGAGGACCGGGTGCGGGCGGTGGCCGAGGCCTGTAAGGCCAGGCACATCCCCATCCGCATCGGCGTCAACGCCGGGAGCCTGGAAAAACCCCTGCTGGAGAAATACGGGCACCCCTGCCCGGAGGCCATGGTGGCCAGCGCCCAAGGCCACGCGGCCCTGCTGGAGAAGTTCGGCTTTGAGGACATCTGCCTGTCCTTAAAGGCCTCCTCCGTGCCCCTGACCATCGCCGCCTACCGGCTGGCGGCGGAGACCTTCCCTTACCCGCTGCACATAGGCGTCACCGAGACGGGGACCGAGTGGTTCGGCACCGTCCAGTCCGCCGTGGGCATCGGCACCCTTTTGTGCGAGGGCATCGGGGACACCATCCGGGTCTCCCTGACGGCGGACCCGGTGAAGGAGGTCACCGCCGGCATCGCCATTTTAAAGGCGGCGGGGCTGCGCCCCGGCGGGGTGCGCTTTGTGTCCTGCCCCACCTGCGGCCGCACGGAGATCGACCTGATCGGCCTGGCCCGGGAGGTGGAGAGCCGGGTCAAGGACCTGGACCGGGATATCACCGTGGCCGTCATGGGCTGTGCGGTGAACGGCCCCGGGGAGGCCCGGGAGGCGGACTACGGCGTGGCCGGGGGCAAGGGCAAGGGCCTGCTCTTCAAAAAGGGCCAGGTCTTAGGGACCTATCCCTATGAGCGGCTGTGCGACGCGCTGCTGGAACTGATAGCAAAGGACGAGGGCAAATGAGCCATACCCCATTTCTGACCATATTTCCCGGCTGCGAGGACCAGCGCGCCTTCGCGGGCGGGCTGGATAAAGCCTATGTGACCCAGGTGCAGATCGACCGGGCGGAGCGGACCATGTCCGTCTGCGCCTGGTTTTCCGCCATGCCCTCTCCGGTGGAGGCGGCGGCCCTCAGCGAGCGGCTGAAGCAGGACTATGGCCTGGACGGCGTGGGCCTGATCCCGGACTATCCCCGGCCCAAGCTGGCCACCAGCCCCGCCGCCCCGGCGGCAAAGCCCGGGGACAGACCCTCTGCCCCCAGCGGGAACGTGCTCTATGGCCGCGCCATCAAGCAGCACCCGGTGCCCATGAGCACCCTGAGCCTGGAGTCGGGCCGGGTGACCGTGGAGGGGGACGTGGTGGCCGTCACCAGCCGGTCCCTGCAGAAGCGGGGCGGGGCGGTGCTCTGCTTTGACATCACCGACCGGACCAACTCCGTCCGGGTGACCCACTTTTTCCGGGCTGACGACGACAAGTCCGTCCTGAACAAGGTGGCCGTGGGGGACCATGTGGCGGTCCAGGGGGAGATCATCTACAGCAAGTATGACGACGACATGGTCCTGGACCCCAAGAGCATCGTCAAGGGCAAGCGGTTCATCCGGCCCGACAATGCGCCGGAAAAGCGGGTGGAGCTGCATGTACATACCCGCTTCTCTGCCCTGGACGCCCTGACGGACCCGGAGGCCATCGTCAAACGGGCGGCCTATTGGGGCATGCCCGCCATCGCCGTCACGGACCACGGAGTGGCCCAGGCCTTCCCGGACATGTGGAAGGCGGGGAAAAAGCACGGGGTCAAGATCATCTACGGCCTGGAGTGCTACTACAAAAACGACATGGACGGCAACAGCGCCGTCATTGGCAAAAGCAAGCTGCCGCTGGACGCGGAGTTTGTGGCCTTCGATATCGAGACCACCGGCCTCAACGCCAGCACGGACCGGATGACGGAGATCGGCGCGGTGATCTTCTCCGGCGGGGAGATCCGGCAGACCTTCAACACCTTTGTGGACCCGGGGATGCATATCCCGCCGGAGATCACCAAGCTCACCGGCATCCGGGACAGCGACGTGGCCGGGGCGCCGGGGGAGAAGGAGGCCATGGAGCGCTTCATGGCCTTCGCCGGGGACCGGCCTTTGATCGCCCACAACGCCCATTTCGACGTGGGCTTCATGACCGCCGCCGCCGGTCGCCAGGGCCTCCGGTTCAGCCCCGTGTTTATGGACACCCTGGCCCTGTCCCAGGCCCTGCTGCCGGAGCTGAAGCGCTTTAAGCTGGATATCGTCTCCAATCACCTGAATCTGCCCCAGTTCAACCACCACCGGGCCTCGGACGACGCGCTGGTGGTGGCCCGGATCATGGAGAAGTTTCTGCCCATGCTCCAGAGCCAGGGGGCCCGGACCGTGGACGACATCGAGACGGTGTACCACTCCATCCGCCGCACGGACATGAGCAAGACCTATCATATGGTGCTGCTGGTGAAAAACCGGGTGGGGCTCAAGAACCTCTATGAGATGATCTCCCAGTCCTATCTGAAGTATTTCCACCGGAACCCGGTGGTGCCCAAGAGTCTGCTCCAGCAGCACCGGGAGGGGATTCTGGTGGGCTCCGCCTGCGGCATGGGCGAGCTCTACGGGGCCGTCATGCGGGGGGCCGGGGACGAGGAACTGAAAAAGATTGCCTCCCTGTATGACTATCTGGAGATCCAGCCCATCTGCAACAACGGCTTTCTGGTGGAGAACGGCCGGGTGAAGGACGAGACGGTGCTCCAGGACTACAACCGCACCATCCTGCGCATCGGCAAGGAGCTGGGCAAGCCGGTGGTGGCCGCCAGCGACGTGCATTTTCTGGACCCGGAGGATGAGCAGTACCGGAAGATCCTCCAGGCCGCCAAGAAATACGCGGACCCGGACCGGGACTGCCCCATCTATTTCCGCACCACCGACGAGATGCTGTCGGAATTTGCCTACCTGGGGGAGGAGACCGCCAGAGAGGTGGTCATCACCAACACCCGGGCCATCGCCGACCAGGTGGAGCCTTTGGAGCTGCTGCCCAAGGGCCTGTTCCCGCCCAAGATCGAGAACTCCGCCCAGGAGCTCAAACGCCTGGTCTACGACAAGATGCACCGCATCTACGGGGAAGAGCCCCCGGAGATCGTCCGGGAGCGGGTGGACGTGGAGCTGGACACCATTTTGAGCCACAACTATGATGTGATCTACATGAGCGCCCAGAAGTTGGTGCAGAACTCCCTGGAAAACGGCTACTTGGTGGGCAGCCGGGGCAGCGTGGGCTCGTCCCTGGTGGCCTATATGGCGGGCATCACGGAGGTCAACTCCCTGCCGCCCCACTATGTCTGCCCCCAATGCCGGTACTCGGAATTTATCACCGACGGCAGCTACGGCTGCGGGGCGGACATGCCCGAGAAGAACTGCCCCCGCTGCGGCGCGCCCCTGCGCCGGGACGGGTTCGACATCCCCTTTGAGACCTTCCTGGGCTTCCCGGGCAACGCCAAGACCCCGGATATCGACCTGAATTTCTCCGGCGAGTACCAGGCCAAGGCCCACAAATATACCGAGACCCTTTTCGGCTCGGACCACGTGTTCCGGGCCGGGACCATCGGCACTTTGGCGGAAAAGACTGCCTACGGCTATGTGAAGCGCTATCTGGAGGAGCGGGGCCTCCAGGCCACCAAGGCCGAGGAGAACCGGCTGGCCCTGGGCCTGGTGGGCATCAAGCGCACCACCGGCCAGCACCCCGGGGGCCTGGTGGTCATTCCCCAGGACATGGACGTGACGGATTTCTGCCCCGTCCAGCATCCGGCGGACGACCCGGACAGCAACATCATCACCACCCATTTTGAATATCACTGCATGGAGGACAACCTCCTCAAGTTAGACGAGCTGGGCCACGATGACCCCACCATGATCCGGATGCTGGAGGACATGACCGGGGAGGACGCCAAGACCATCTCCCTCTCGGACCCGGAGACCATGCGCATTTTCAAGAGCCCGGACGCCCTGGGCCTGCCGGACGACGACCCCATCATCGGCAAGACCGGCACCATCGGCGTCCCTGAGTTCGGCACCAACTTCACCCGGCAGATGCTGGTAGACACCCAGCCCGACCAGTTTGACACCCTGGTCCGCCTCTCCGGCTTCTCCCACGGCACCGACGTGTGGGCCGGAAACATCCATGACCTGATCGTCAACGGCATCGCCAGCGTCAAGGAGACGGTGGGCTGCCGGGACGATATCATGCTGTACCTGATCTCCAAGGGCATGGAGCCCTCCCTGGCCTTCAAAACCATGGAGGCCGTGCGCAAGGGCAAGGTGAAAAAGAGCGGGGAGTTCCCCGGCGACGCGGAGCAGCAGATGCGCTCCCTGGGCGTGCCGGACTGGTACATCGAGTCCTGCCGGAAGATCGCCTACCTGTTCCCCAAGGCCCACGCGGTGGCCTATGTGATGATGGCCTTCCGGATCGCCTGGTTCAAGGTCCACCGGCCCCTGGCCTTCTACAGCGCCTATTTCTACCGGCGCAGCCAGAAGGGCGGCTTTGACGCGGCCATGATGACCGGCGGCGCCGACGATGTGCGCCGGCGCATCAACGAGCTGCTCCGCAAGCAGGACAAGGCCGCCAACGAGGAGGACATGCTGGTGACTTTAGAGGCGGTGTACGAGTTCAACATGCGGGGCTTCACCTTCGCCCCCATCGACCTGTACGAGTCCGACGCGCTGAAATTCAAGATTGTGGGGGACAGGCAGCTGCGCCCGCCCTTCGTGTCCATCTCCGGCCTGGGCGAGTCCGCGGCCCTGGACCTGGACCGGGCCCGCAGTTCCGGGCGGCAGTTCATCTCCGTGGAAGAGCTGGGCCAGGCCTGCCCCAAGGTCAGCCAGGCCCACCTGGAGCAGCTGCGGACCCTGGGCGCCTTGGGCGACCTGCCCGAGACCAGCCAGATCAACCTTTTTGAGATGTGATTCTATAAAAATTTTTATGGAATTTCCCTGTGCATAAAACATTCCGTTGACATAATGCCGATGTTTGTGGTAGGATAGTACACGGGTAAGAGCATCCGCTGAGTGGGAGGATGAGCATATGAGCAAGTTGGAATTTGACGCCGGAAAGGCACTGGGGAGCGGGATCGCCCGGATGAGCCGGCAGGAGCTGTGCCAGCTGGTGGCCAAGCTCTGCGCCCGGATCAAGACCGAGGCCGGGACCCGCAGCTACCGGGGCGGCCTGTATCCGGACAATATTTTTCTGGACGCCCGGGGCGAGGTCTCCGTGGGCCTGGCCAAGCAGAGCGACTGGTCCGGCCAGGAGCTCCAGTTCCTGCCGCCGGAGCTGTACTGGAACGGCGTGAAGGGCTCGTTCTCCGATGTGTATTCCCTGGGCCTGCTGCTGTATTACGGCACCAGCAGGGGCCGCCTGCCCTTTGAGGGCAGCTGCCTGGACCCCCAGCAGCGCCGCATGAGCGGAGAGGATTTCCCGGCCCCCAAAGCGGCGGGCCGCCGTCTGGGGCAGATCATAGAGAAAGCCACCCGCTTCAACTCTGAGGAGCGGTATAAAAACGTGGAGGAGCTGCAGATCATGCTGGAGGCGCTGGGGGAGAACCAGTACCTCAACGGGGAGAACGGCGCCGAGGCCATCTTCAAAAAGAGCAGCGGCGAGCTGAGCGACCTGGAGCGGATCATGGTGGAGATCATCGAAAACGGCGAGGAAGAGCCCCTGCCCGAGGAGGAGCCGGAGGCCGAAGAGGCCGCCGTCTCCGAGGGGGAGCAGGCCCCCGCCGCGCCGGAGGAAGAGGAAGTGCTCCGGGTGTATGAGCCCCAGCACAAGAGCTCCTTCTCCGCGTCGGCGCCCGCCGGGGCGCCCCGCCCTGCCGCCCGGCAGCCGATCCCCATTCTCACCGAGGAGAAGAACCCGGAGCTGGCGCCGGTGGTGCCCGGCAGCCGCCCGGTGACTCCGGCGGTCCAGTACGGGGTCAGCGCCCGGCGGGAGAAAAAGATCGCCGAGGAAGTGAAAAAACGCCGCCGCCGGCCCGGCCTGCTGATCCTGGTGCTGTGCGCCATCCTGATCGTGGCGGCGCTGCTTATCAACGCCATGCTGCGGGACTTCGCCTGGGGCAGCCCCAGCGGGATGGCCCCGGTCCCCACCGGCCCGGTGGCCACGCTGCCGCCGGTCAGCGCCGCCCCGTCCTCCGAGGCGCCGGATGAGGCCGAAGAGGGGGCAAAGACCGTCTCTACCTATGAGATCGTCCGGTCGAATCTGAGCTGGACCGAGGCCCGGGACCGCTGCGAGGCCGACGGAGGGCACCTGGCGGTGATCTCCAGCCAGGAGGAGTGGGACGAGCTGATCCCCCTGGCTACCGAGCGGGGCATCGAGCACCTGTGGGTGGGCCTGTACCGGGACGCGGGGGACCTGCTCACCGTCACCGGGGAGGATGAGGGGTCCTACATCCCCTGGGCCGAGGGCGAGCCCTCCTATACCGACGGCTATGACGGCGCCACGGAGGACTATGTGATGCTCACCAACGACGGGACGGGCTGGGCCTATAACGACAGCCGGAACGACCCGGTGGCCGACTATCCCGATATTTACGGCGGAAGCATCGGCTATATCTGCGAATACGAGACGGCTGTGGACTGAAAAGCGGCCGGGATCCCGCCTGAAAAGAGAAAAAAAGGTATACTTTAGCGAAACGCTGTGCTATAATGGCCCTTGTGAGGGCCTGCGGCACGGCGTTTTGTTGTGGCCGGAAAGAGAGAGAAGAGGGGGGCATCCGGTGGACCTGGAACAGGGGGCGAGGATCATTGTGGAGCGCTGGCTTCAGGCCAGGACCGATGATGTGCTCCACTTTATTACCGACGAGACCAAGCTGCGGGAGGCAGAGGCCTTTTCCCGGGCGGCGGAGGCCTTCGGCGCGGTGCCGAAGGTGTCTGTGCTGCCGTCGGAATCCATCCAGTCGGGGGACAGCATCGAGGAGATGCGGCAGATCATGTCCTACGCCAACGCCATTGTAGGCGCCACCAATTATTCGTTCATCACCACCAACGCGGTCTCCTATGCCCTGAAGCACGGGGCCCGGTTCCTCTCTCTGCCCCTGTCCACCAACGACGGGAGCTCTCTGCTGGAGCAGGACTTTTTGAACATGGACCCCCGGCAGGCGGCGGCTTTGGGCCGCCCCATGCTGCGGGCTCTGCGCCGGGCGGACAGCATCCGTGTGACCACCGCTTTAGGGACCGACGTGCGTTTTCGGATCCGGGGCCGGAAGCCCGGGCTCTTCAACGGCGTGGCCGCCCGGCCCGGCGTCTGCGCTTCGGCCAGCTTTGAGGTGTACATCCCCCCGGAGGAGACGGAGACGGAGGGCCGGGTGGTGCTGGACGGGTCCATGGGCTATATCGGGCTGGTGGAGGAGCCGCTGGAGCTGCGCTTTGAAAAGGGCCGGCTGGTGGAGATCGCCGATACCGCCGACGGGCGGCGGCTGCGGGCGTACATAGAGAGCTTCGGGGATCCGGAGATGTTCTGTGCGGCGGAGTTCGGCATCGGGCTGAACCAGATCTCCCGCTGCCGGGGCGCCTCCTATATCGAGGACGAGTCCGCCTACGGCACGTTTCACATCGGCTTCGGGCGCAACCTGGCCTTGGGCGGCGGGCACGACGCGGCCGGCCATTTTGACATCGTGGTCCACGAGCCGGATATCGAGGCCGGGGGCGAGCGGATCATGACCCGGGGCCAGGCGAAAAAGCCCTTTTTCAGCCTGTTCTGAGGGAACTTAAAAAATATGACAATTTTGTGAATATTTTGTTGACATTCTTTGTACGGCATGGTATACTCATTGTATAGAAAAGGCGTTCTTACCGGCGGCTTGATCATAGTGCGGCAAGAACGCCTTTTTCCTACTATTTTATTCTTTTTTATGAGGAGGGAATGAGTATGGAAGTATTGAAGCTCATCGGCGTAGTGATCGTCATCGTCGGCTTTGTCATGAAGCTGGACACGCTGGCGGTGGTCGTGGTGGCCGGTCTGGCCACGGGCCTGGTGGCGGGCATGACGCCGCTGGCCATCCTGGATACGCTGGGCAACGCTTTCATCACCAACCGCACCGCGACCCTGTTCGTGCTGACGCTGCCGGTCATCGGCCTGTGTGAGCGCAACGGCCTGAAGGATAAGGCTGTGGACCTGATCATGAAGCTAAAGAAGTGCACCACAGGTATGTTGATCTCCGTCTACCAGGCGATCCGTACCGTGGCCTCCGCTTTCTCGCTGCGTATCGGCGGCCATCCGCAGTTTGTCCGTCCCCTGATCAACCCCATGGCTCAGGCTGCCGCCGTTGTCCGTTACGGCGAGCTTGATGAGAAGACCGAAGACGAGATCAAAGGTATGGCGGCAGGCGCCGAGAACTACGGCAACTTCTTCGCCCAGAACTGCTTCATGGGCGCGTCCGGTACGCTGCTGATCGTCTCCACCCTGACCGAGCAGGGCTATGAGGTCACCGCGCTCCAGATCGCCGGTCAGTCCGTGCCCATCGCCGTGATCTCCGTGGTCGTGGGCGTGATCTACGCGCTGCTCCGCGACCAGATCATGAAACGCCGCTTTGCCGGCCGTGCGAAGTAAAGGAGGCGCTTGAACATGACTTGGAATTTGAGTACCGTTGTGGCCGAGATCTTTTACTGCATCATCGGCATCATCTTCATCCTCACCGGCATCAAGGCCCTGAAGGACCCCGGCTGCGCCAAGAAGGGCACCACCTCCGCGTTCTGGTTCATCCTGGCCGCCACCTTCATCGTGGGCCCCTATCTGCCCAAGTGGGTCACCGGCCTGTGCGTGGTCATCATGGCCGCTCTGACCGCCATGAAGGGCGTCGTCCAGAGCAAGAGCGATGTGCCCACCGCGCAGGAGACCCGCAAGTCCGCCGACAAGTTCGGCTATTCCGTGTTTGTTCCCCCGCTGGTGCTGGCCCTCAGCGCCGTGCTGGTGGCCACGTTCCTGACCGCCCTGGGCGCCAACAACGCCATCGGCATCTCCGGCGCCATCGCCCTGGCGGCCGCCTTCCTGCTGTTTAAACCCAAGCCGGTCTATGCGGTCAAGGACGGCACCCGGCTCATGGACAACGTGGGCTCTGTCGGTATGCTGCCCCAGGTGCTGGCCGCGCTGGGCTCCCTGTTCACCGCCGCCGGCGTGGGCGACGTGATCGCCAAGGGCGTCAGCGTCATTATTCCTGACGGCAACCTGCTGATCGCCACCGCCGTGTACTGCATCGCTATGGCCCTGTTCACCATGATCATGGGCAACGGCTTCGCCGCCTTCTCGGTCATCACCGTGGGCGTCGGCATCCCCTTCCTGATCGCCCACGGCGCGAACCCGGTGGTGGTGGGCGCGATGGGCCTGACCGCCGGCTACTGCGGCACCCTGATGACCCCCATGGCCGCCAACTTCAACATCATGCCCGCCGCTTTGCTGGAGACCAAGAGCAAATATGCCATTATCTTCTCACAGGTCCCGGTGGCGCTGGTCATGCTGCTGATCCACATCATTCTGATGTACATCCTGGCGTTCTGATCCCTACTTTTCCTATACCGCCCGCCTGTGACGGGCGGTATAGATTTAACTGACAATGAAAGAAAGGATGGTTTACTACTATGAAGATCCTGCTGACTGCATTTGATCCCTTCGGCGGCGAGCCGGTAAACCCCGCGCTGGAGGCCGTCAAGCTGGTGGCCGACAAGGTGGGGGACGTGGAAGTCGTCAAGCTGGAAGTCCCCACGGTGTTCCGCAAATCCATCGCCA
This sequence comes from uncultured Oscillospiraceae bacterium, assembly GCA_947630375.1. Lineage (GTDB taxonomy): Bacteria > Bacillota > Clostridia > Oscillospirales > Oscillospiraceae > Limivicinus. The sequence continues at coordinate 24,918 of CANRHH010000019.1, forward strand.
CGGTGGCCGCGGCCATGGAGAAGGAAAAGCCCGACGCGGTGCTCTGCATCGGCCAGGCCGGCGGCCGCTATGACCTGACCCCGGAGCGGGTGGCCATCAACATGGACGACGCCCGCATCAAGGACAACGAGGGCAACCAGCCCATCGACCTGCCCATCTTTGAAGACGGCGCCCCGGCGTATTTCACCAATCTGCCGATCAAGGCCATGGTTCAGGCCATCCGCAAGGCGGGTGTCCCGGCCAGCGTGTCCAACACGGCGGGCACCTTTGTCTGCAACCACCTGATGTACGGCGTGCTGTATACCATCGCCAAGAAGTACCCCGGCATGAAGGGCGGCTTTATGCATGTGCCCTTTGTGCCCAGCCAGGTGGTCAACCGGGCCTCTCCCGCCCCCTGCCTGAACATGAAGGACATCGCCATGGGCATTGAGGCCGCGCTGGCCGCCATTGCCGAGAACGATACCGATATCGTGGCTGCCGAGGGCAAGACCCACTAAATCAGAGATCCGCAAGATCCCCTTGCCCGGCAGGACAAGGGGATCTTTGCCGAAAGGAGAACAGACCGGCGTGAGCAAAGTAAAAAACGAACCGAAGATCAAAAATCCCCTGATCGTGGCCATCCGGGACCAGCTGGAGCACCGGGCTTTGTGGATGTATCTGCTCTGCGACGAGGCGGCGAAAAAGGGCCTGCCCCCGGAGGATTACGTGCCGGCGGCCATTCGCCGCTGCGGCCTGTACCAGGGCGGCAATCTCCGGGCCAAGGCGGGAGGCGGCGCGTCCCTGAAGGGCCTGAAAAAGACCCTGTTCACCAAGCCCGCCCAATGGGTCTTTGAGATGGACGTGAAGCGCTGCACCGACGACCATCTGGATCTGGATTTCCACTACTGTCCCCTGGTCAAGGCCTGGCAGAAGCAGGGCTGCTCCGACGAGGAGCTGGAAAAGCTGTGCGACTTTGCCATGTGCGGGGACCGGGGCATCGCCGAGAGCTTCGGCTGCCGCCTGGACCTGCAGGACACCATCGCCCGGGGTGGGGATGTATGCAAGATCCGCTTCGTGCGGGACAAGTAAAAGAAGCGAACGAACACCGGGGCCGCAAACGCCGTTTGCGGCCCCGGTGTTCGTTTGGTAAAAATTAAGAAAACTTAAGAATAAAACAAGGGGTAAAAACTTGCGGGAGCGTACATTATATGGTATAATTCCTGGAGAACAGCACAATATATTACAAAACGGAAACAATTCTGAAGAAATGAAACGATTCAGTCTGAAAAAGAAAAAAGAGCCGGCGCGGGAGCTGAACGAGGAAGAAGCGCTGCGGCGCCGGGAGGCCGTCCGGGAAAAACGACGGGACTTCGGGCGCAGTCTGTGCTTCCTGTCCCCCAGCCTGCTGGGCGTGGGCATGTTTTTCATCGTGCCCTTCGGCGTGGTGGTGTATTACTCCCTGATCGACGGGGTGGGCTCCCGGAATTTCGTCTTTCTGGACAATTTCCTGGCCCTGTTCAAAAACTCCGCCTTTCTGATGGCCGCCGGCAACACCCTGAGCTTTTCCGCCCTGGCCGTGCCCCTGGCGGTGGTGCTGGCGATGGTGCTGGCGCTGATGCTGGAGTGCCGTATCCCGCTGAAATCCCAGTTCAGGACCTTTTTCCTGAGCCCCATGATGGTGCCGGTGGCTTCGGTGGTGCTGATCTGGCAGGTGTTGTTCAACTACAACGGCACCATCAACGAGCTGGTGCTGGCCCTGGGCGGCGGCCGGATCGATTGGCTCCAGTCGGACTACTGCCAGTGGGTGGTGATCCTGCTGTTCCTGTGGAAGAACCTGGGCTACAATATGATCCTGTTCATGGCGGGCCTGGCCAACATCCCCCGGGAGCTGCTGGAGGTGGCCGACGTGGAGGGCGCCTCGGAGACCTATAAGTTTTTCGCCATCAAGCTGCGCTACCTGTCCCCCACGGTGCTCTTTGTCACCATCCTCTCCCTCATCAACTCCTTCAAGGTGTTCCGGGAGGTGTATCTGCTGACAGGGGACTACCCCTTTGAGAAGCTGTACATGCTCCAGCACTTTATGAACAACACCTTCAAATCTCTGGATTATCAGAAGCTGTCCGCTGCGGCGGTGGTGATGGCCATCGTGATGGTGGTCCTGATCGCACTGCTGTTCAAGGCGGAGGACTGGTTCGGAAAGGATGTGGAGGGATGAAGAAAAAACACTATTTCGGCCGGGGGGCCATGTTCCTGCTCTGCGCCTTCTTCGCCGTGGCCTTCCTGCTGCCCACGGTGCTGACCATCACCAACTCCTTCATGTCCGAGGCGGAGATCAACTCCAACTATGGCATGATCTTCTCCACCACCTCCGGGGGCTATGTGTCCGAGACGGTGAACCTGAAGCTCATCCCCGACAAGGTGACTTTCTCCCAGTACGTCACCGGGCTGATCAAATCCCCCGAGTACCTGCTGAAATTCTGGAACAGCATCCTGCTGGTGCTGCCCATCGTGATCGGCCAGGTAGCCATCGCCTCCGTGGCGGCCTACAGCTTCACCCGCTGGCGGGGGAAGCTCCGCAGCGGCATCTTCTTTTTCTACGTGATTTTGATGCTCATGCCCTACCAAGTGACCCTGGTGCCCAACTATCTGGTCAGCGACTGGCTGGGGATCCTGAACACCCGCTGGTCCATCATCCTGCCGGGCATGTTCGCTCCCTTCTCCGTTTTCCTGCTGACCAAATTCATGCGCCGCATCCCCTATTCCCTCATCGAGGCGGCCAAGGTGGACGGGGCGGGGGAGTGGGATATCTTCACAAAGATCTGCCTGCCCCAGTGCCGCTCGGCCCTGTATTCCATCACCATCTTAGTGTTCATCGACTACTGGAACATGGTGGAGCAGCCTTTGATCCTGCTCCAGGACGCGGAGTCCCAGCCCCTGTCCGTGTTCCTGTCCTCCATCAATTCCGGCGAGATCGGCCTGGCCTTCGCCATGGCCACCGTCTACATGATACCGCCTCTGCTGCTGTTCCTCCACGGGGAGGAGTATTTGGTGGAGGGCATCGCCAATTCCGGCAGCGTCAAGGGATAAGAAAGGAGCGCTGATTCAAGATGCAGTTCAAACCGATAAACAGAGAATGGGTGAAAAACGCCGCCATCGTCTTTCTGGCGGTGCTCCTGGTGCTGACTTTCTTTTCCAACACCATTATGAACCGGACCCTGCCGGAAGTGGCCACCCAGTATGTGACCAGCGGCACCGTGACCGCCCGGGTCCGGGGCACGGGCACCGTGGTGGCCAACGGCAGCCACCAGGTCAAGGCGGAGTCCACCCGGGAGATCCGCTCCGTCATGGTCCGGGTGGGGCAGGAGGTAAACGCCGGGGATGTGCTGTTCATCTTGGGCGAAGGAGACGCGGACGATCTGGACGCGGCCCAGGAGCAGCTGCGCCAGCTGCAGATCAGCTACCAGCGGGCGGCTATCAACTCACCCACGTTCAACTATACCGCGGCCCAGCGCAGGATCGACGCGGCCAAAAAGGCCTATGACGAGGCCCAGGCGGCGGCCAATGCCGCCAAAGCGGAGATCCCCCAGGGGGACCAGGATGAAATAGACCAGGCGAAAGCCAAATGGAAACAGGCGGAAGAACAGTTGGAGCAGCAAAGGGCATCCTTTGAAGAGCGGCGGCAGAAGGCTCTGGAACGAGTCACCGAAGCGCAGAAAAAGGTGGATGAGCTCAGAGCCGCGGCAGAGGCCAATCCAAGCTCAGCGCCGGAAAGCAACGGCGCGGGCGAGAACACGCAGCCTCCCGCCAGCCCCCCGCAGAACACTGCGGAGTCTGTGCCCAGCCCGGAGGTTACGACGGATCCGCCGAAGGAGACAAACTCTCCTCCGCCGGAGGAGACCGGCGACCCCGCGTCCTCAACTCCCGAACCTGTTGCCAGCGCGCTGACGGCCTCTTCCGACGGGAATTACCGGATCAGCCTTCTGACGGTCGGGGATCCTTCCCCCTCTCCCGACGTGGAAAAGGAACCAACCGAGCTGGAAAAAGCGGAGCAGGAGCTGGCTGACGCCAAGCTGGCCCTGGAGCTGATGGATGAGACCACCGACCCGTCCATCAAGATCGCCACCGACATCCGGGACGATGCCAAGGCGGAGTGGGAACGGTTGACCCAAAACCCCAGCAGCCCTGAAGTGGCGGCCTACAGAGCGGCCCAAGCCGCGGCGGACGAGGCCCTGGCCGCCTATCAGCAGCTGCAGGACGAGCTGGATGCCCAGAAGGAGAGCGACAACAAGAGCCAGGCCCTGGCCGGACTGGATATGGCCGATATCGCCGCCCAGATCGAGCGGCAGAAGAAGATCATCGAAGAACTGGCCGGCGGCGACGGGAACCAGGTGCTGGCCAACGTGTCCGGCACCGTGGAGTCCATCGAGTGCACCGCCGGGGACACAGTGATGGAGGACGGGGTCCTCTGTACCATCGAGGTGCCCGACATGGGCTACACCCTCAGCTTCTCCGTCACCAACGACCAGGCCCGCCGCCTGAGCCCCGGAGACACGGCCTCTGTCACCAACTACTACTGGGGCAGCCAGATCAACGCCACCCTCAGCACCATCCGGGTGGACCCGGAAAAGCCCCAGACCAACAAGATGCTGACCTTTGACCTGGACGGCGACGTGAGCGCCGGGTCTGAGATCACCCTGTCTGTGGGCCAGCGCAGCGCGGGTTACGACACCATCGTGCCCAACAGCGCCATCCGCAGCGACTCCAACGGGTCCTTTGTGCTGATCGTGGAGTCCAAGAGCTCCCCTCTGGGCAACCGGTACATCGCCCGCCGGGTGGATGTGGAGGTCCTGGCGGCGGACGATATCAACTCCGCGGTGACCGGGGATCTGAGCGCCTATAGCTATGTGATCACCACCAGCAACGCGCCGGTGAACAACGGGGACATGGTCCGCATGGCCGACACCTGATATGAAGAGACGAGGAAGCAAGAAGAATCAAAAGAAAATACGGTTTATCAGCCTGAACCTGATCTTGGTGGTCCTGGCGCTGGCGTGCTTTTCGGCGGTGGCGGTCCTGACCCGGCTGCTGCCCGCCCAGCAGGCAGCCCAGCGCTGGCAGGGAGACAGTGAGACGGATTTCGGCCAGCTGAGCTGCTATATCCCGATAGACGCCAAGCTGAGCCTTGACCAGATCTACCAGTGGCGCAGCGATATGCAGACGAAGTTCCACGAGGCGGCTCTGGATGTGGACAACGAGGAGCAGCTCTACGAGGACGCCTGGAGCGCCACCGGCAAGGTCGATGTCTCCACCGCCCTCGGCAGCGGCGAGGCGGCAGTGATCGCCGTGGGAGGCCAGTTTTTCAACTTCCACCCGCTGCGGCTGCTCAGCGGCAGCTATCTCAACGAGGGGGACTTGATGAAGGACCGGGTCCTGCTGGATCCGGAGCTGGCCTGGCTGCTCTTCGGCGGCACGGACCTGCAGGGGATGGAGCTGCGCGTCAACGGCTATCCCTTTTTGGTGGGCGGCGTGATAGAGCGGGAGGACGACTTTGCCAGCCGCCGGGCCTATACCTCTGGCATGGGGCTGTACATGTCCTACGACGCCTTCTCCCAGCTGGACGAGACCGCGGGCATCAGCTGCTATGAGCTGGTGGCGGCGGAGCCGGTGGACGGCTTTGCCAAGGCCATGGTGGAGGACAAATTCCCCCTGGGCCAGGGGGAGGTCGTGGACAATTCCGGCCGTTTCTCCTTCTCCGGGCTGATGAAGGTGATCGGCGGCTTCGGCACCCGCTCCATGCAGAGCCTGGGCGTGCTGTACCCCTATTGGGAGAACGCCGCCCGGATGATTGAGGACTGGAGCGCCCTGCTGCTGCTCTTGGGGCTGCTGGCCTGCCTGTGCCCGGTCCTTACCGCCCTGATGCTGCTGGTGCGGCTGCTGCGGCGGGGGAAAGAGAAGCTGGGGGAGGAGGTCCTGCCCCGGCTGAAAGACAACGCCCAGGAGGCCGTCCGTGTCCGCCAGCGGCGGCATTGGGAAAAAAAGCACGGGCAGCATGAGAAATAAGACCCTGTCTCTGTGGGGCCCCGGCTCCACAGAGGCAAGCATGTTCACAACATACGGGAGGAACCTACATGAGTGCTTCTGAAGAGAAGAAAAAACCGGCCGGAAAAGGCGCCCAGACCGCTTTGGTCTGGATCGGGGGGATCGCCCTGGCGGCGGCAGTCCTGGCCCTTCTGGCGATGAATCTGTATATCGCTTCGCTGGGCATCCTGCCCGCCAAATACCAGCTGATCCTGGCCGCAGTCTCCGGGCTGTTCTGCCTGATCTGCCTGCTTCTGCTGCTGCGGGGGAAGGGCCGGGCTTTCCGCTGCACCCTGAGCATGATCCTGTGCCTGGTGGTGGTGGCCCTGTCCCTGACGGGGACCCTGTATCTGCGGCACATCTACGCCAGCTACAGCGCCAGCAACGAGACCTCCGGCCAGGTGAAGACCGTGATGGCGGTCTATGTCCGCGCCGACGCGGGCTATACGGACCTGAGCGCGCTCCAGGGCGGCGTTTTAGGGATCGGGCAGGAGAGCCCGGACAAGACCCAGCAGCTGCTGAGCCAGATCCAGGAGCTGTTGGGGGAGAATGTGCAGACCCTGACCTATCCGGGGATCACCGAGCAGGTGCAGGCCCTGAAGGATGGCTCGGTCAACGCCATCGTGATCAACGAGGCCATGATCGACGCCATTGAGGACGGCATCGACGAGGACTTTGAGAGCTGGGCCGTCAAGCTGCCCATGACGGTGAACATCGTGCTGGAGCACGAGATCGAGACCGCGGCCGTAGACGTGACCAAGGACAATTTTATTGTCTACATCTCCGGAATCGACAACCGGGGCGGCACGGTGAATGACACAGGCCGGTCCGATGTGAACATCCTGGCCGTGGTCAATCCCCAGGACAAGAAGGTCCTGCTGGTGAATACCCCCCGGGACTACTATCTGCCCCTTTACGGGGATGAGAGCAAGATGGACAAGCTGACCCACGCCGGGCTCTATGGGGTGGACTGCTCTATGAGCACCTTGGGCAACCTGTTCGGGGTGGAGATCCCCTATTATGTGCGCTTCAACTTTGACTCGGTGGTCCGCATCATCGACGCGCTGGGCGGCATCACCATCTATTCGGATTACACTTTCTATTCCGCTGCTTCCCGCTACGGCCAGGGATACCAGTTCTACGAAGGGGAGAATGAAGTCAGCGGCGACGCGGCTCTGGCCTTCTCCCGGAGCCGGGCTTTTGCCGCCGGGGACCGGGTGCGCGGCAAGCACCAGCAGGCGGTCATTACGGGCGTGATCAACAAGGTGACCTCGCCGGCCATCATCAAAAACTTCAACGCCGTGCTGGATACGGTGCTGGACAATGTGATGACCAACGTCTCCACCGACGACATCAACGCCCTCATCCGGATGCAGCTGGAGGATATGAGCTCCTGGGATGTGCAGTCCATCTCGGTGGACGGCACAGGCGACTACCTGATGACCTACAGCGGCAACGTGATCCGCTATACCATGGTGCCGGATATGGAGACGGTCCAGACAGCGATCGACGCCATCAACGGGGCCCTGGCAGGGTAAAACGCAAAAAAACAGCTCCCCCGCAGAGGCGGGGGAGCCGCTTTTTTGATGGCTTTATTTCGCGCCGGGCTTGCCCAGCATACGGAACATGTTTTTCTTATAGGCTTCCACGCCCGGCTGGTCAAAGGGATTGACGCCGGACATGTATCCGGAGATGGCGCAGGCCAGCTCAAAGAAGCAGACCAGGGCCGCAAAGCCCTCCTCGTCGCGCATGGGCACCTCAATGACGATGTTGGGCACGCCGCCGGCCACATGGGCCTCCTTCACCGCGTCCGCCGCCACATGGCTCACCTCGGCGATGTCCCGCCCGGCCAGATAGTTGAGCCCGTCGGTGTCCTCCGCCTCAAAGGGGAAGGGATAGCAGCGGCGGCTGTGGCTGAAGCGGACCACCGATTCCATCAGCGTCCGGGGGCCGGACTGGATAAACTGCCCCATGGAATGCAAATCGGCGGTGAACTCCACCGAGGCGGGGAAAATGCCCTTGCCGTCCTTGCCCTCGCTCTCGCCGTAGAGCTGCTTCCACCACTCGGCCATAAAGCGGAAGCTGGGCTCATAGCAGGCCAGGATCTCGATGTTATAGCCCTTGCCGTAGAGATGCTGCCGGGCGGCGGCATATTTCCAGGCCGGGTTTTCCGGGGAGCGCAGGTCCAGGGCCTGGAACTCCGCCTGGGCCGCGTCGATGACCCGGCGCACGTCGATCCCCGCCACGGCCATGGGCAGCAGGCCCACCGCGGACAGCACGCTGAAACGGCCGCCCACATCGTCGGGCACCACAAAGGTCTTCCAGCCGTGGGCATCCGCCAGGGATTTCAGCACGCCCCGGTGGGCGTCGGTGGTGGCAAAAATGTGCTCGTCGGCTTTGTCCCCGTATTTCTTCTCCAGCAGCTCCCGGAAGATCCGGAAGGAGACCGCCGGCTCCAGGGTGGTGCCGGATTTGGAGATCACGTTCACGTCGAAATCCGCGTCTCCCAACAGCTCCAGGGTGCCGCCCAGCGCGTCGGCCGAGAGCATGTTGCCCACAAAGAGGATGCGGGGATCGCCGGGGCCGGGATAGGGCTTCAGAAGCTCGATGGCGCCCCGGGCGCCCAGGTAGGAGCCGCCGATGCCCACGACCACCAGGGCCTTGGAGCGGCTGCGGATCAGCTGTGCGGCGGCGAGAATGTCATCCAGCTCCGTGGCCTTGACCCGCTGGGGCAGCTCCAGCCAGCCGGTGAACTCCGCGCCTAAACCGGAGCGCTCGGTGAGCATTTTGTGGGCAACCTCCGCCAGAGCATAGTTGGGGCCCGCAGAGGTAAAAAACGCGGCCGCGCCGGATAAATCTACTTTGACCATGTTGCCTCCTATAAAAGAAAGTTTTTTCTTTGGAATCGCTGTTTTTATTATACACCCGCGGCAGGGACGGGTCAATAATTTAATCCGAAGAGACTGCCGGCCAGCATACGCAGGACTCCGAAAAAGCCCACCCGGGGCACATCCCGCTCCGCGCAGACCGGGGTCTGGGCCACCACGTTCCCGCCCAGCTGGACGGTGAGCGTCCCCACCGGCTCCCCGGCCTTCACCGGGGCGCTGAGCTTCTCCGGCAGCTCCAGGCTGTATTCCGGCTGGGCGCTGGTTTTGGATACCAGGGCGGATTCCGCGCCGGAATAGGCCAAGGAAACGGTTTTTTCCGCCCCCATCTCCACCGGCAGCTCCGGCAGGGCCCTGCCGTCCCGGAGGGGACAGAGGGTGAAGTTGGCAAAGCCGTAATTTAAAAGGGCGGTGGCGTCGGCGTTGCGCGCGTCGATGCTGGCCGCGTGCATGAGCACGGCGATGTACTCCACCCCGTCCCGCTCCGCCGTGGCGGACAGACAGTACATGGCCGCCGAGGTAAAGCCGGTTTTGAGTCCGGTGCAGCCCTCGTACCAGTACACCAGCTTGTTGGTGTTGTTCAGCTCAAAGGTGCCGCCCCGGATGCTGTCCAGCCAGATGGTGGAGTAGTTCTTGATCAGGTCATGCCGGATCAGCTCCCGGGACATCACGGCCACGTCGTAGGCGGAGGTGTAGTGGTTGGCGTCGTCAAAAAGGCCGGTGCAGTTGGTAAAATGGGTGTCCCGCAGCCCCAGCTCCTCCGCCCGCCGGTTCATCCGGTCCACAAAGACCTGCTCCGTGCCGCTGACAAACTCCGCCATGGCCACGGCGCAGTCGTTGGCGGAGACCACGGCGATGCATTTGAGCATCTCGTGGACGCTCATCTGCTCGCCCTCCTCCAAAAACACGTTGCTGCCCCCGAAGGAGGCGGCCCGGGCGCTGGCGGTGACGGTGTCCTCCAGGCGGATCTTGCCCGCCTCGATGTCCTCCATGAGCAGCAGCAGCGTCATGACCTTGGTGACACTGGCGGGCAGCATGCGCTCATGGGCGTTTTTTTCATAGAGGATCTCCCCGGTGGACTTTTCCATCAGGATGGCCGAGGGGGCGCTGATCTCGATATCGCCGTCCTGCAAAGGCTCCAGCGCCTGGGCCGGCGCACCGGAAAGGGGGAGGAGCAGGACGAAAACAAGAAGGAAGCTGAGCATTCTTTTCATGGCGATCTCCATTCTGCCTGCGGCAAGCTTAGTCTTGAGCCAGTCTATGCCCCGGCGGAGGCGCCTATGAACCGGTTTACAAAATTATGTATAATTCGACAGGGGGGAAATGAATATGAGTCCTGTAAAAAGCTCCGGATGGGGATAAATCAAGGAGTTTTTGACATTTTCCACAGAGTTTTCAACAGAGCTGATTTTGTATATCCATCCTCTTATTTGCAAAAGAGTCAACATAAAACGGGAGAAGAATTTTATAAATTCAACTTGACGGACTTTCCTCGCAATAGTAAAATATAATTTAACCGAATGAAAGGAGGAAGCCCATGAGAAGGCCTTTTCGCTGGGATAAAAAATACCTGTATTGGGGCGTTACCGCGTTCTGCGTCGTAGCTGCGGCCATTTTGTTCTATATGGCCCTCAATTATTTTTCTCTGCTGGGTACGGCGGTGAGGACGTTGCTGGGCATTTTGAGCCCCTTTATCTGGGGCCTGGTGATCGCCTATCTGCTCACGCCGCTGATGCGGTCCATGGAGCGGGGGCTCTTCCTGACCCTGGGGAGAAAGCTGTACCCCAAACGGGAGAAAAAGGCGGCCGGCTTTGCCCGGGGCTTTTCCGTGCTGGCCTCGGAGCTGATCCTGCTGGCCCTGATCGCGGCCCTGTTCTATCTCATCCTGCCTCAACTCTACAGCAGCATTGACACCATCGTAGCCAACAGCGGCACCTATATCGCCCGCCTGTCCGAGTGGGCCTTTGGGCTGGTGGAGAAGTACCCGGCCCTGGGCCAGTTCCTCACCGGCTTCCTGACGGACACCACCCAGAGCATGTCGGACATCGTGGCCTGGGTCCAGAACAACGTCCTGCCCCAGCTGGGGAGCGTGCTCACCAACCTGACCTCCGGCCTGTACTATGTGGTGATGGCGGTGTATAACCTCATCATCGGCATCATCGTGTCGGTGTACATCATGAGCAACATGGAGAGCTTCGGCGCGGCGGCCAAGCGGATCCTGTACTGCATCTTCACCGTGGAGGCCGCAGAAAAGATCCGGGACGCGGTGGCGTTTGTGGATAAGACCTTTATGGGCTTTATCAACGGCAAGATCCTGGATTCAGCCATTATCGGCCTCATCTGCTATATCGTCTGCTCGCTGCTGAAAATGCCCTACACGCTGCTGGTCAGCGTCATTGTGGGCGTGACCAATGTGATCCCCTTCTTTGGCCCCTTTATCGGCGCGGTCCCCTGCGCGTTTATCATCCTGCTGGTGGACCCGGTCAAGTGCCTGATCTTTATCGTCTTCGTCGTGGTGCTGCAGCAGGTGGACGGGAACATCATCGGCCCCAAGATCCTGGGCAGCTCCGTGGGCATCAACGGCTTCTGGGTCATGTTCTCCATCATCTTAGGGGCCGGGCTCTTCGGCTTCTGGGGGATGCTGCTGGGTGTGCCGGTGTTCGTGGTGATCTATACCGCCATCAATTCCCACGTGGTCAAAAAGCTCAAGCGCAGCGACCTGCCCTGGGAGATCGAGGACTATATGGATCTGGACCATATCGACCCCATCACCCGCCGGGCCGTGAAAAAGGAGCCGCCCCCGGAGACAGAACCGGGCCAGCTCCCCAAATAAGCCATCCAATCAGAAACAGCGCGGCGCTCAAAGAGCGCCGCGTAGTCTGCTATGGCGTCAATGCCTTAGGGTCCGGGCCGCGTCCTCCAGGCCCTGGCACAGCGCGTCGATATCCTCGGCCGTACTGTACCGGGAGAGGCTGACGCGCAGGGCCCCGTCGATGGTGCGCTCATCCAGACCCATGGCCTCCAGCACGTGGCTGCGCCCGCCCTTCTTGCAGGCGGAGCTTTTGGATACATAGACCTCCCGGGCCTCCAAGACGTTCATCAGGACCTCGCTGCGGTAGCCCGGCAGGGAGAGGCTTAAAATATGGGGCGCGCCGCCGCCGATCACGCGCAGCTCCGGCAGAGAGACCGTGAGCCGGTCTATGGCCCGCTGCCGCAGGGCTCCCATCCGGCGGCCGTTTTCCTCCAGGCCGGCCATGGCGATCTGGCAGGCCGTGCCGAAAGCGGCGATCTGGGGCAGGGCCTCGGTGCCCGCCCGGCGGCCCTCCTCCTGGCTGCCGCCGGTCAGATAGGGCCGGAGCCGGAGCCCGCCGCGTATGTACAGCGCGCCGACGCCCTTGGGGGCGTGGAGCTTGTGCCCGCTGACGCTGATCAGGTCCGCCCCCAGGCTTTTGGCGGTGAAGGGGATCTTCCCCAGGGCCTGGACCGCGTCGGTGTGCAGCAGGGCGGCGGAGCCGGCGCGCCTGAGGAGCCGGGAAACGGCCCCGATATCCGTGACGGCGCCGGTCTCGTTGTTGACCAGCATCAGGGAGACCAGCACCGTGTCCTCCCGCAGGGCCTCCGCCACCGCCTGGGGCGCTATGGCCCCGTCCGGCCCGGGGCGGAGCCGGGTCACCTCATAGCCCTCGGCCTCCAGCCGGTCCAGGGTCTTGCGGACCGCGTCATGCTCCGCCTGGGAGCTGAGGATATGCCCGCCCCGGCGGCGGGCCGCCCGGGCCCCGCTCAAAAGGGCCCAGTTGTCGCTCTCGGAGCCGCAGGAGGTAAAGACCAGCTCCTGGCTCTTGCAGCCCAGGGCGGCGGCCACCTGCCGGCGGGAGGCCTCCAGCAGCTTTTTGGCCTCCCGGCCCAGGGTATGGGTGGAGCTGGGGTTGCCATAGACCTCGGTCATGGCCCGCAGGGCCGCCTGGGCCGCCTCGGGGCAGACCTTCGTGGTGGCCGAATTGTCCAGATAGTGTTCCATATGGTCTCTCCAAATCATATTTAAAGGAAATAGATGTATGAATTATATTATAACCACTCTCGGCTGCAAGGTCAACCAGTATGAGACCCAGGCCATGGAGACGCTGCTCCGGCAGCGGGGGCACAGAAGCGCCGGGCCCGGGGAACCGGTCCAGGCCGTCATTGTGAACACCTGTGCCGTCACCGCCGAGAGCGGGCGCAAATCCCGGCAGGCGGCCCGCCATCTGCTGAGCGAGCACCCGGAGGCGGTGCTGGCCGTCTGCGGCTGCTATTCCCAGCTGAGCCCCGAAGAGGCGGAGAAGATCGGGGCCCAGGTGGTCTTTGGCTCCGGAGACCGGGAGAAATTCGTCTTAGCTGTGGAGCAGGCAGTGCTGGAGGGGCAGCGCCGGCGGGAGATCGACCGGCCTTTCCGGCGCTTCGGCTTTGAGAAGCTGCCCGCCGGGGCGGTGGACGGCCGGACCCGGGCCATGCTGAAGATCCAGGACGGCTGCGTGAATTTCTGCACCTACTGCATCATCCCCTACACCCGGGGCCGGCTCCGGAGCCTGCCGGTGGCCGACGCGGCGGCGGAGACGGAGCGCCTGGCGGCCCAGGGCTTCCGGGAGCTGGTGCTGACGGGGATCGAGGTGGCCTCCTATGGGCTGGACCTGCCGGACAGGCCGGGCCTGGGGCAGCTGGTGGAGGCCGTGGCGGCCGCCTCCGGCCCCATGCGCCTGCGCTTAAGCTCCCTGGAACCCACGGTGATCACCGAGGACTTCTGCCGCCGCCTGGCCGGGACCGGGAAGCTCTGCCGGCATTTTCACCTGTCCCTCCAGTCCGGCTGTGACCGGATCCTGCAGGCCATGAACCGGAAGTATGACACCGCCGCCTTTGCCCGGGCGGTGGACCTGCTGCGGGCCTGGTTCCCCGGCTGCGCCCTCACCTGCGACCTGATCACCGGCTTCCCCGGGGAGACGGAGGAGGACCACCGGCAGACCCTGGCCTTTATCCGGCAGTGCGGCTTTGCCGCCATGCACGTCTTCCCCTACTCCCGCCGCCCCGGCACCCCGGCGGACAAGATGCCCGGCCAGCTGCCCGCGGCCGTGAAGGAGCGGCGGGCCGGAGAGGCCCGGGCGGTGGGGGAGGACATGCGCCGGGCCTTCCTGGAGAGCAGCCTGGGCCAGACGCTGCCGGTGCTGTTCGAGACGGAGAAGGACGGCTTCTGTACCGGCCACAGCGACACCTATCTGCCTGTCCGGGCGGCGGGCACGGGGCTTCGGGGCCGGATCCTGCCCGTGCGGGCCGAAAGTCTGGAAAACGGCGGATTGGTGGGCGAAATTGTTTGACGGGGCGGAGCGGATGCGGTATAATTTAGGGCGTCCGTTTTGAGACAGAGAAGAGATTTTTTGAGAGGGAACGCCATGTTTGACATCAAAACCATGAACAGCATCTCCCCGGCGGGGATCGCCGCCCTGGAGAAGAGAGGCTGCCGGGTCGGGCCGGAGGTGGAAAAGCCCCAGGGCCTGCTGATCCGCAGCGCCGATCTGCATGGGCTGGACTTCGGGCCGGAGCTGCTGGCCATCGCCCGGGCCGGGGCCGGGACCAACAATATCCCCGTAGAGGACTGCGCCGAGAAGGGCATCGTGGTCTTTAACAGCCCCGGGGCCAACGCGGAGGCGGTGAAGGAGCAGGAGATCTGCTCCATGATCCTGGCCTCCCGGGACGTGCTGGGGGCCATCGACTGGGTGAAGACCATCGCGGACAAGGGGGAGGAGATTCCCAGGCTGGTGGAGAAGGGCAAGGCCGCTTTCACCGGGCCGGAGCTGCTGGGCAAGAGCCTGGGCGTCATCGGCCTGGGGGCCGTGGGGGCTCTGGTGGCCAATATCGCCTTGGAGTTCGGCATGGAGGTCCACGGGTACGACCCCTTTATGTCCGTGGACGCGGCCTGGCGCCTGAGCCGGGAAGTGATCCACGCGGAGACGGTGGATGAGATCTATCGCAGCAGCGATTATATCAGCATCAATGTGCCCTATACCGACGCTACCCGCCACATGCTCAACGCCGAGGCCTTTGCCATGATGCGCGACGGGGTCCGGATCATCAACGAGTCCCGGGCCGAGGTGGTGGACGACGAGGCCATGACCCGGGCGCTGGAGTCCGGCAAGGTGGCCCGGTATGTGACGGACTTTCCCAACCAGGTGATTTTGAAAGCGCCCCATGTGATCGCCATGCCCCATTTAGGGGCCTGCACCCCCGAGAGCGAGGACCGCTGCGCGGCGATGGCCGCCGAGGAGCTCTATGACTACCTGAAAAACGGCAACATCAAGAACTCCGTGAACCTGCCGGACGTGTCCCTGAGCCGGATGGGCGTGTGCCGCCTGTGGGTGCTGCACCGGAACGTGCCCCGGATGATCACCAGTATCCTGGACTTTATCGGCAGGCTGAACATCAACGTGGAGCACATGATCAACAAGCCCCGGGGGGCCTATGCCTGCACCATCGTGGACTTGGGGGAGACCATCGGCCCCGAGACCGCCGAGAGCATCCGGCAGATGCGGGATGTGCTCCGGGTGCGGGTCCTGTGAGGGAGCAGACTATGAAAAACATCGGCATGATCGTGGCCTGCGAGATCGACGCGGTGCTGGGCCGTTACGGCAGCCCCCTGTGGGAGGAGACGCGCTGCGGCTTCCCCGTGCGGTGCTACGCCATGGGGGAAAACCGCCTGGTGGTGGTCCACACCGGGGTGGGGGAGCTGGCGGCGGCCGCCGCCGCGGCCCTGCTGATCGACCGCTATGAGGCGGAGCTGATCGTCAATTTCGGTGTGGTGGGCGGCCTGACCGAGGAGATGGCCCAGACCAAATGCTGCGTGGTGGAGAAGCTGGTCCACTATGATTTTGACACCAGCCATATCGACGGCACCGTCCCCGGCCAGTACGAGGGCATGGACAGCGTCTATATCCCGGCCACGCGGTCGCTGGTGGACAAGGCTGTAGCCCTGTGCCCGGAGCTGAAGAAGGCCGTGTGCGCCTCGGCGGACAAGTTTGTGGACGGCCGGGAGAAAAAGGCGGAGCTGCACCGGCTCTACGGCGCGGACATCTGCGAGATGGAGTCTGCCGGGATCGCCCTGACCTGCCGCCGGGCAGGAGCGCCCTTCCTGCTGATCAAGGCCGTGTCCGACGGCCTCAACGGCGGCGCGGCGGAGTTCCACGCGGAGCTGGAGCGCTGCTCCCGCTTGTGCCTGGACCTGACAGACCGGATCATCCGGGAAATCTGAGAGAAATGGGGGAAAAGAGATGGAGAGACAGCGCGAAAAAGAGCGGGATCTTTTGACCCGGTGCCGGGAGCAGATCAGGCCGGAGTGGAAAACGGCCTTTCTCTCCGCGTTTCTGATCGGCCTGGCTGCCCACCTCTATAAGTTCACCAACACCCTCTATAACCACGACGCGCTCTACTGCGTCTATGCCAGCAACGACATGGTGGAGTTCGGCCGCTGGTTTCTTGCCGCGGCCACCGCGCCCAGCTCCATGTTCGATCTGCCCTGGTTCAACGGGCTGCTGACGCTGCTGTACATCGCCCTGACCGCCGCTGTGGCGGCGGATATCTTCCGGCTTCGCCGCCCCGGCGCGCTGATCCTGTGCGGCGGGCTGCTGGCGGCCTTTCCGGCGGTGACCAGCACGATCTTCTATGAATACCTGTCGGACGGCTTCATGCTCTCCATGCTGCTTGCGGCCCTGTCCGTGCGGCTGAACTTAGTGGGGGACCGGACCAAATGGCATTTTCCCGTCTCGGCCCTGCTGCTGTGCCTGTCCTGCGGGATCTATCAGGCCTATGTGTCCTTTGCGCTGCTGCTGTCCATGAGCCATTTTATCCTGGTCCTGCTGGACCCGGAGCGGGATATCCGGGACTGCCGCCGCTGGATCGGCCGGCAGTTCCTGATCTACGGGGGCGGCCTGCTGCTCTACTATGGCGTGTGGAAGCTGCGCCTGGCGCTGCTGGGGTTGGGAGCCGCCAGCTACCAGGGCATGGATCAGATCGGGGCCCTGGGCCCGGCCGGCCTTTTAGGCGCCGTGAAGGAGATGGCCCAGACCCTGGCCTCCTTCCTGCTGGGCGGGAATGTGTTTGTATACGGCTGGACGCTGTACGCGGCGCTCAACGCCCTGTTTCTGCTGCTGCTGACAGGGGCGCTGGTCTACGCCGCGGCCAAGAGCGGGCTTTTGAAAAAACCGGAGCGGCTGGCCCTGCTGGCCCTGAGCCTCCTCTCTCTGCCCTTTTTTGCCTGTATCTGGCTGTTCGTCTCCCCCGGGGTCAGCTACCACGGGGTGATGCTCCAGAGTTTATGCATCCTGTATATCCTGCTGCTGGCCCTGGCGGAGCGCTGGCCCCGGGCCTGGACCCGGTCGGCCTCCGGGCTGCTGCTGGCCGCGCTGGTGTTCAAATTCGCCCTGATGGCCAACGCCGCCTATTTTGAGATGGAGCGCTGCAACCGGCGGACGCTGATGGAGGCCACCGAGATGCTCACCCGCATCCATCTGCAGGACGACGGCTCCGTGACCCGGATCGCTTTTGTCGGCGGCGGGGAGCAGTCTATCGTCGCGGCGGGGGTCCCGGGGGCGGAGAAGCTGATGGCCGTGGCCCATCAGGTGAGCATGACGCTGCTGTATGACCACACCCATGCCTCCCTGCTCTTTACCAATGTGCTGGACAGCGGCTATGTCCCGTTAGACGACGGGGAGCTGGAGGCGCTGATCGCCTCCGGCCAGACGGCGGACATGCCCGCCTGGCCCCTGGAGGGCTCCGTGCGCGTGATCGGGGACACGGCGGTGGTCCGCCTGCCGGACGTGCCGGAGAGCGCGGAGTAAAGGAGAACCGCCATGACCGAGAAGCTCTATTATGCCGACAGCCATCTGCATGTATTTACCGCCCGGGTCACCGGCTGTGAGGAGACCGAAAAGGGCTGGGCCGTCACCCTGGACCGGACCGCTTTCTTTCCCGAGGGCGGCGGCCAGGCGGCGGACACGGGGGCCGTCGGACCCGCCCGGGTGCTGGATGTGCAGGAGCGGGCAGGGGAGATCCTCCACTATACGGCCACGCCCCTGGAGCCGGGGACGGAATACCCCTGCGCCCTGGACTGGGAGCAGCGCCTGCGCCGGATGCAGAACCACACGGGGGAGCACATCGTGTCCGGCCATGTGCACCGGCTGTACGGCCTGAACAACGTGGGCTTTCATATGGGCCAGCGCTGCCTGACCGTGGATTTTGACGGGGTTTTAAGCTGGGAGCAGCTGTTGGAGATCGAGCGGCTGGCCAACGAGACCGTCCGGGCCGACCTGCCGGTCACCGCCCGGTTCCCGGCCCCGGAGGAGCTGGCGGGGCTCTGCTACCGCAGCAAGTTGGAGCTGACGGAAAATGTGCGCCTGGTGGAGATCCAGGGGATCGACCTGTGCGCCTGCTGCGCGCCCCATGTGGCCCGGACCGGGGAAGTGGGGCTGGTGAAGCTGCTGGACGCCCAGAAGCACCGGGGCGGGATCCGGGTGGAGCTGCTGTGCGGCATGGACGCCTGCGAGGAGGTCCGCCTCCGGCAGGAGCAGGTGGCGGAGATCTCCCGGCTGCTCAGCGCCAAGCGGGACGAGACGCCCCAGGCTGTCCAACGGCTGCTGGAGGAGCGGGACCGGCAGAAGGAGCGGGCCGCGGCCCTGAGCCAGCGGCTGGCGGAGCAGACGGCAGCGGCCTTTGAGGAGCGGGAAGGGAACTTCTGCGTCTTTGAGGAGCTGCTGGAGGAAAACGGGGTGCGGGAGCTGGTGAATCTGCTCTCGGAAAAATGCAGCGGCCTTGCCGCCGCTTTTTTCCCGGACGGAGAGGGCTGGCGCTATATCATCGGCAGCAGGCAGCTGGACCTGCGGAAGCTGACCCGGGAGATCAACGCGGGCATCGGCGGCCGGGGCGGCGGGCAGCCCAGCATGATCCAGGGCCGGGCGGAAAAAAGCCGGGAGGAGATCGAAAAATTTATATATTCCATTCCGTTTAGACAAAAATGACGAAAGTGTATAATAAATATCCAAAAATAACTGGAGAAATTCAGCTAATCTGACGAAAAATCCGTTGACAATATGTTAACATCTTGATAAAATAGACTCACAAGAGTGAGTTTGCCGGGCCCGGCGGGGCAGCTCCCGCCGGGCCCTCGTAATCTCTTTGGACGGAAAGAAACTATTTTGGGAGGTATTCTGTGAAAGATCTCAAACACTTGATCTACTTTGAGGATCTGCTTCAGGAGGCCAACAACAAGCTTGTCCAGCAGGCAAAGAGCGAGGGAAAGTACGCCATCGGATATACGTGCTTCTTTATGCCCGAAGTGCTCCTTGACCTGCCGGGCTGCTTCTCGGTCCGCCTGAGAGCGCCTCGCTGCACATCCCCGGACATCGCCACCTATTACATGTCGGCCCGTGTCTGCCACTATGGCCGGAGCCTGTTTGAACGGGCTCTGGAAGGCGGGTACAACTTCCTGGACGCCCAGATGGCCACCGAGACCTGCACCGTCACCTGCCGCTTCCAGGAGCATCTCCAGCGGATGGACGTGATCAAGAACCCCAACTTCTTCTGTGAGTTTATCGATGTGCCCTTTAAGAAGACCGAGAACAGCTATGTCCACTACCGGGAGCAGCTGCGTTTCCATGTGCTGGGCAAGCTCCACGAGAAGCTGGGCGTTGACGTGTCCGACGAGGCGCTGATGGCCGCCATCGAGCAGCAGAACGAGGTCAGCCGCCTGATCAACGAGATCGGCGACTACCGGAAGCTGGACAACCCCACCATCACCGGCTATGAGTTCGCCGTGATCCAGCTGGTGTCGCTGACCTGCCCCAAGTACCTGATCCTGCCCTATCTGCGGGAGACCGCCGAGGAGCTGAAGACCCGGGAGCCCGACGCCAAGCCCGATTTCCGCTGCAAGGTGGTGCTGGCCGGTTCCGAGAACGACGACCCGGATTTCACCAAGCTGATCGAGAGCTGCGGCGCCCGGGTGGTCTGCGACCGGTACTGCTACGGCGCGGTGGAGAGCCGGCAGATCATCCACGTGGCCGAGGGCCAGGACCCGCTGGACGCCATCGCCCGCCATTACCTGGACGCCAGCAACTGTCCCCGCTTCATGCCTCAGGACGTGATGCGCGGCCGGAAAAAGGAGCTGGCCCGGCTGGTGAAGGAGTACAAGGCCGATGGCCTGATCGTGGCCTCCAACAAGTTCTGCGAGTATTGGAGCTATGAGCGCGTCATTGACACCATCGTGATGAAGCGCGATTTTGACATCCCCGTGTGTTCCATCGAGAAGGAGTACATAAACGCGGCCTCCGGCCAGCTGCGTACCCGTTTCCAGGCCTTCGTCGAAAGCGTTGAGATCAAGAAGATCCAGGAGGGCAAATAAATGGCTAAGAAGATCAAAAACAAGGAAGAGCTGAAAAAGCTGGCCAAGGACTTCTGGTACGGCAAGCCCCACGGCGAGCGCCACCTGGGCGAACTGTACATAGAAAAGACCGGCCTGTACAAGCACAGAGAGTGGCGCGGCGTCAGCGACACGATGTATTATTTCTATAACGTCTGGCTCTACAACTACGCGATGATGGTCTATGACCTGATCCGCTACGGCGGCTTGGGCGTCTTCCTCAAGGGCGTGTGGCGCTACCGCTGGGTGGGCCAGACCTACCTGACCGTTATGCACTGGTTCGACCGGGGCATGGAAGGTATGCGGGGCGAGGTCCTGCGGGCCGCTCCCTGGCACTACCGCGGCATGGTCAGCGAGACCATCCGCCAGTTCCAGCACATGTTTGCCGCCGACGCCAACCTCCACGGCGGCAAGCACAACGACGCCTGGCACCACACCATGGCCCACAACGAGACCGTCTGGGGCGGCATCTTCTACCCCTGGCGGGATAAGTTCGAGAACGTGGCCATGGAGATGATCCCCTATTTCGTCACCTGCCACGTGAACTCCCACACCGTCCAGAACTACATCGACGCGGTCCAGTCCATCGGCCTGCCCGGTGACCCCTGCCCCATGTGCCAGGCGGAGGCCGGCCTGTTCGTGCTGGACGACATGCCCGATTATTCCCCCTTCGTCATCACCTCCAACGAGGCCTGCGACGCGTCTGTGTCCACCTCCATCCTGCAGGACTGGTTCCTGGACAAGCCCCTGTTCGCCATGCCCCAGCCCATGCAGTTTGACGATCCTCTGGTCCACAAGCACTGCATGAACGAGATCGAGGAGTGCTGGAAGTTCATCGAGGAGCAGACCGGCGTGCCCTTCAACTGGGAGATGCTGAAGAAGCACCTGGAGCAGCAGAACGAGCTGCAGGAGTTCGAGCACGAGAAGTGGGAAGTGTCCGCCAAGACCAACTCCTATCCCATCAACGGCGTGGCCCAGGCCCTGTACCGGATCTACTACAGCCAGGACGGCGACCACGAGATCTGGCACCACTGCGACAAGAAGGTCCGCAAGGTGCTGGAGCGCTGCGTGCGCAACAAGACCAATACCTTCCCCAACACCCGGCACCGGGTCATCGCCTGGTCCTGCGCGCCGCTGTTCTTCTCCAACTGGCCCACCTGGGCGTATAACTGCTGGGGCCTGAACGTCATTATCAACATGGACTCCCTGATGTTCGACATGACCATCCGCACCGACAGCTATGAGCACGCCCTGGAGGACATGGCCACCTATCACATGTGGGCCCCCATGCGGCGCATGGCCGTGGGCGGCATGCACCACATCTTCGAGCTGTGGGAGAACATGGAGAAGTTCAACTGCGACTTCGTCATGATGTATGACCAGCTCCAGTGCAAGGGAATGCAGGGGGTGCACGGCCTGTTTGAGGACGAGTTCCGGGATCGGAACATCCACGCCATCTGGATGCCCCACGCCCTGCCGGACAGCCGCACCGTCACCCGGGCGGAGATCCGCCGCATCGTCAACGATTACATGACCACCGTCATGCACGAGGAGCCTTTGGATCCGTCCCTGCTGGACTTCGACGATTCCATGGGCTGGTAAGGAGGAAAAGCGATGAAAAAATGCAAATGCAAGCTGGGCAAGCTGCTTTTGAAGCTGCTGGGCGGTCTGCTGGTGGCCAATGTGGCGCTGTTCTTAGTGTTCTTCTTCGACCTGGACGGCAAGCTGCTGTTCTATGTGGGCGAGCCCATGCTGAAGAAGCACTATGACAACATGCCCCGGAAGGATACCCTGAAGGCGCCCTACGACGTGGACAAGTATCCCTCCTACGAGTACTGATTTTTAGACTATAAAGAAAAGAAAGAAGGCAAAACCAAATGAAATACTATGGCGGCTGCGATGTGGGCTCCACTTACACCAAGGCGGTGATCCTGGACGAGAACGGCAAGATGGTAGCGGACACCACGATCCGCAGCAAGATCAATTCCGAGGCCAGCGCCATTGCGGC
>CANRHH010000020.1 GCA_947630375.1 uncultured Oscillospiraceae bacterium
GCACATTCTTGCCCCCTTATATTTCAATTCCCGGTGTATGGCTTAACTCATACACCGGGTTCTTTGACAGGCTGACCGTGCCCCCGGCCTTTGGCCGGGGGCACGGTTTTCGCTCAGTATTCGTCTTTCAGTCGCCGCAGGCGCTCAGATATGCCTTGATCACCTGCACCGCCCCCTGCACGCCGATGTGGGCGCTGTTGATGCAGAGGTCATAGTTTTCCGCGTCGCCCCAGGCCTGGTCGGTATAGTACTTGTAGTAGCTGGACCGGTCCTTGTCCACCTCGCGGACCAGCTTTTTGGCCTGCTCCTGGGTCAGATCCCGGCGCTTCATCATGGTCTGGATCCGGTACGGCTCATCGGCCATGATAAACACCCGCAGCAGATCCTCCCGCTTGCGGAGCACATAGTCCGCGCAGCGGCCCACAAAGATGCAGTTGCCCTTGTCCGCCAGGGCCCGGATGGTCTCGAACTGGGCGGAGGCCACCTTCATATTCAGCCGGAACCCCTCATGCACGCCGAAATACCCCGGCGTGGTCATCACATAGGTGGCCACCCGGCGCTCGTCATAGGAGTGGAAGATCTCCTTGCTGAAGCCGGAGCTCTCCGCCGCGTGGTCCACGATCTCCTTGTCATAGCAGGCGTAGCCCAGATCCGCCGCCAGGGCCCGGGCGATGTCATGTCCGCCGCTGCCGTGCTGTCTTCCCAGGGTGATAATCATATGCGCAACCTCCTGCCTCGGTATGTTGGTTTGGATATGTATAGTATTATTTTACCATAACCGCCGCCCGGTTGCAAGCGGGAGAAGCAGAAAAAGCGGAGAAACCGGTCCCGGCTTCTCAAACGCCCCCTCCGGCGCATAGAATTGTCCCATCGGAAGGAGGCGGACCATGCAGCGCAGACGCTTGATAGTCAACACCGCTCTGCTCACCTGCTCCTCGCTGCTGATGAGCTGCATCGGCATGGCTTTTCAGGTCTGGCTGGTGGGGCGGATCGGCTCGGCGGGGATCGGGCTGTACCAGTTGGTGCTGTCGGTGACCAATCTGCTGGCCACCTTTGCCATCTCCGGCATCCGCTTTGCCACCACCCGCCTGGTGGCCGAGGAGATCGGCGCCGGCCAGGCCCCCGGCATCGGGGCCGCCATGCGCCGCTGCCTGGCCTACGGCGCGTTTTTCGGCTTGGCGGCGGCCGCCATCCTCTGGTACCTGGCCCAGCCCATCGGCTTTCTCTGGATCGGCGACGCCCGGACCGTGCTGTCTCTGCGCGTCTCCTCCCTGAGTATGCCCTGTGTCTCTCTGTGCGCCTGCCTCTCCGGCTACTTCACCGCCTGCGGCCGGGTCTGGAAGCCCACGCTGGTGCACCTGTCGGAGCAGCTGGCCGGCATCGCCCTGGTGGCGGCCTGTCTGGCTCTGGCCCCGGCGGCGGATATAGAAAAAAGCTGCGCCGCGGTCACCGTAGGGCGGCTCGCGGCGGATGTGCTCTCTCTTCTTTTGATGCTCCTGCTCTATCTGCAGGACCGGCTCCGGCACTACGGGGCGGCGTCCACCGGCCGGCTCACCGGCCGGATGCTGAAGATTGCCCTGCCCCTGGCCGTCTCCGCCTATGCCCGCAGCGCCCTGACCACCTTCCAGCATCTGCTGGTGCCCCGGGGGCTCCGGTCCGCCGGTTACTCGGCGGACGGAGCCCTCTCCGGCTACGGCACCATCCAGGGCATGGTGCTGCCCATTCTGCTGTTCCCCTCCTGCATCATGGGGGCGGTGGCGGAGTTGATCGTCCCGGAGCTGACGGAGGCCCAGGTCCGGCAGGACATCGGCGCCATCCGGCGGACCAGCCTGAAGCTTTTCCGTTTAAGCCTTCTGTTCTCCCTGACGGTGGGAGCTTTTCTGTTCCTCTTCGCGGATATGCTGGGCATGGCGGTCTACCGGAGCGCCGACGCGGGCCCCTATATCCGCATCCTGGCCCCGCTGGTGCCGGTCATGTACACGGATATGACCGTGGACGGCTGCCTCAAGGGCCTGGGCCAGCACGTCTGGAGTATGGGGATCAACATTCTGGACGCCCTGCTGGGCCTGCTCCTGGTCTGGGTCCTGCTGCCCCGCTACGCCCTGGCGGCCTACATTGGCATCCTCTACTTCACGGAGATTCTGAACTTTGCCCTGAGTCTGGGCCGGCTCCGAAAGGTGACGGGGCTGGACTTTTTCAGATAACGCCCAGCATCACCAAAAACAGCAGCACAAAGGTGATCAGCACCGCCGCGGAGAAGATGGTGAAGCCGGGGCTGAACACGCCCTTTTTGCCGCTCTTGCTGGGCTCCACCAGCCTGGCCTTCCGCAGGGCGCCCACCACGGGCTTATACAGCAGCAGGGTCAGTCCCGCGTTGATGCCGCCCTTGATCAGGTTGAAGGGCAGGAACACGGTGGCCAGCATTCCGGCCACCACCTCCCGGGGCTGTCCCATGTACAGGGGCGTGATGATATAGTTCCAGAGGACCATCACCGCCGCCAGCACCGCCACCCCGGCGGTGAGCCCGGCCACGGCGCCCTTCTGGGTGTGAAAGCGCTTATACACGCAGGCGGCGGGGATGGTGAACGCGCAGGTGGACACGATGTTCATGATCATGCCATAAGGGCCGGTGCTGCTGATGGTGATCATTTCCACAAAGGAGACGATCACGGAGATCAGCAGGCAGGCGGCGGGCCCGTAGATGAAGCCCGCGATGGCAATGATGGCGTCCTTGGGCTCATAGCTCAAAAAGCCCATCACGTCCGGGATCACCTTGCTCAGCAGCACCGCCACAAAGGACAGGGCCGAGAACATGGCGATGACCGCCATATACCGGGTAGACATTTTCTGTTTTTCCATAATTTTTCCCTCCCATAAAAAATACGCCCGAAGAAAGCTTCTTCGGGCGTTCAAATACGGCACAAAGGGGCGGGAAACACTTCCCGCCGTCTTCTTCCATCCAGACTCTACTGTCGGTCCCGGAATCTCACCGGATCATGCCTTACGGCTCGCGGACTTGACGGAGGGTCCTGCCCTCTGCCTTACCGCCGGTCGGGAATTACACCCTGCCCTGAAGACAGCTTCAGTATAGCACCTGCTTCTTGCTTTGACAAGCCCCTTTTTTTGTATTATACTTATTTCAGCAATTTGTACTAAAGGAGGGGATGGCAGCCATGGATGAACGGGCGGTCACCTGTTGCTTTACCGGGCACCGGCCCGCGAAGCTGCCCTGGGGCAGCCGGGAGAGCGACCCGCGCTGTCTGGCCCTGCGGCAGGAGCTGGCCATGCGCCTGGAGGGCATCTGCCTGGCCGGGTACACCCGCTTTCTCTGCGGCATGGCCCTGGGCTGTGACACGTATTTTGCCGAGGCGGTGCTGGCCCTGCGGGACAGCCGCCCGGAGATCCGCCTGGAGGCGGCGGTCCCCTGCCGGACCCAGGCGGACCGCTGGAACCGGGAGCAGCAGGAGCGGTACCGGGGCCTGCTGGACCGCTGCGACCGGGTGACCGTTCTTCAGGAGACTTATACGCCCTCCTGTATGCTCCGCCGGAACGAATACATGGCCGACCGGTCTTCCCTTCTGCTGGCCTGCTTCAACGGCAGCCCCGGCGGCACCATGAACACCATCCTCTACGCCCGGCGCCGGGGCCTGCAGATACTCACCATCGAGCTATAGGCGCAAAAACTCCCTGCCGCATAAACGCGGCAGGGAGTTTTTCTCTTGTTCTTTGCCGGATTTACTCGCCCCTTCCGGGCTTGCGCCTCCGCGCCCGGGCCGCCGGGGCCCGGTCCTCGCGCCGGCGGTTTACTCGCCCTTTTCGGGTTCGCGCCCCGCCCGGGACCGGCCTGGCTCAGCCCGGCCTTATCTGCTTATTCCCGCTCTTTCTTCTTCCGGGGGAGCAGAGCTACCGCCGCCCCGCCGGAGAGGGCCAGCACAGCCAGCCACACCAGCGCGTTGTTGGGGTCGCCGGTCTGGGGGTTGTTGCCGGAGCCGGAATTGGTGCCGGTGATCTTGAAGTGGGTAATGGTATCCATCGTGCCAACCTTCACCGTCAGCTTATAGGTATTGCCCGCATGGAGCTTCTCGTTCATGAACGCGGCCTTCAGGGTGATCTTGTTGCCGCTGATGGAATACTGATCGGAGGTCAGATCAATCTCGCCCACTTTGGGCTTGACATCGGTATTGATGGGACCGGAGGCTTCAAACACCAGGTCCGCGCTGCTGCCCCTCCGGTGGGCGTCTCCATCCACCGGCCACAGAGCGGGCAGCAGGGTCACTTTGGCACTCACTTCGCCATCCGTAGTGACGAATGTGAAGGTCTTATCGCCGTAATCGTCGACCAGGCCGGTGTTGATCAGGTGCTTGAGATAGCTGGCCTTGATGGTGACGGTCCGCCCGTCCGCAGAGAGGGTGTAGTCGCTGTTCTTGGTAAGCAAGCTCTCACCCATTTTGACATCTTCGACGGCGTTGTCACCCCCGCCGATTCTGAACACCAAATCGTCCCCGTTGTAATACCAGTCAGCGCGGTCAGGAGACACGGAGGGCGGGGGCACGATCTTGACCGGGACAGTCACGGTAACCCCATCATAGCAGAAACGGAAATACCGTACGCCCTCGTCCTTGCTGGACAGTTTGTTCAGGAATGTATCTTTAATGGTCAGTTTAAACTCACCACTCGACCATTCATAGCCTTCTGCTCCTCTCATGAGCGGGGTGCCTTTAACATCTTGCCCCGTGCTGAATTCCACACTTTCGGGCTCATCGACAGTATTCTGGAAAGTGTAGTCGAGGGACTTACCGGAATTGCGCACATACCGCTGGACCGTATCAGGCGTGACCTTCGGACAGACAATGACGTTAGCGATCCAAGGATTCGCGTCTACTCCATTGAGCTTGAACGTAAGGGTATAAACACCCGGCTCGATCTTCTTTATCGTTTCAGAATCAGATTTCAACGTGACCTTTTTGTTCGCCTTATCATAGGTGTAATCATCCGTAGGCCTTAAAGTTCCTGTGGTGCTGCCGCCACCGGATTTGTATTCGATCTCCGTTACTTCCACGGATGCTGCGGATGTATCTCCTTCAAAAGTCAGGTCAAATACGGTTTTGTTTTCGGTGGAGCCTTTGGTGACGATTACATATTCTTTGCCGTCTGTGCCTGTTTTCTTGGGCGCCCCGTCAACCTTAGTAACGTTCAAGTTCATGACCATAAAGTCTCTGGTCTGCATAAAGCCCGGCGCTAAGAGCTTCTCGCTCACTTTCTTGTGCAGCTGGATCGTGCCCTTGAGCAGCTCGCCGCTGACTTCGATGCCGCTGGAGATCCCCAGCGCCTCGGACATGACGGACTGGACCGCGCCGCCTATCTGCACGTTCTCGAAATCGCCGGAGTAGATATTGATGGCGCAGCTGGCCTTCAGGGAGATCAGGCCGCCCTTTACCGTGCTGCCCTCGGCCACCGTCAGCGTGCCGCCGTTCATGACCACGTCCTTCACCTGGGCGCTGCCGGTCAGGGTCAGCGCGCCGTCGTTCTGCACCGTGATATCGCCGCGGACGTCGGCGCCGTCGCTGACGGTGACGTCACCGCCGGAGACGGTGATCGCGTCCACCGCGCTGTTGACCACAGACACGCTGCCGCCAAGGACGGTCAGCCCGTTGCTGACGCCGCAGCCGGAGACCGTCAGGGTCCCGTTCGCGCTGTTCTCCACGCCGGAGACGTTCACCCGGTCCAGGGTCAGCTTGCCGGTGTTGGTGATCTTGCCATCCACCTTGCCGCCGGAGATGGTGATCTCCTGCTCGGTGTTGATCAGGATCGCGGCGGCCTTCAGGGTCCGGTCGCCCAGGTTCAGGTCGACCCCGATCTCCAGAGCCTCCCCGTCGGCATCCACGGTAACGTCCCCTGTCAGGACGATCTCGGTCACCTGCTCGCTCTGGAGCGCTTCCTTGAAGCTTTCCGCGTCCGCTACTTCCACAGAGCCGCTGAGCGCGCCGTCCTCGGGGGACTGGGCGCCGGGTTTACCCTCGAGCTTGCCGTCGGGAGAGACGATACCCAGATCGTCGTCGCCTTCCTCGGGCTCTCCGGGCACGACCTGGCCCTCCTGGCCCTTGTTCTCCTCCTGGCCCTCGTCCTTCTTCTCAGGCTCTTCGCCGTCGCCTTCCAGGGAGGGGTCGGTCTCTTCGGCCTTCTCGGTCACGGTCCAGACGCCGTCCGCCTCGCTGACCTCATACCCATCCGGGTCGATATAATCGCTGGGGTCATGGTCGAAGGTGCCCTCGTCGATGCCGACGTTGCTGGTGTCGCCGCCGATCAGGGCGCCGCCGCCTTCAACGTTCACACCGTTCATATACAGGCCGCCGCCCTCGCTGTAGATCACGCTGGCGTAGCCGTAGAATCCGCCGCCGTCCTCTTCGCTGTACTCACCGTACGCGCCCGCGAGGATCTCGCCATTGACGATGCTCAGCTGATCCACATCCTCGCCGATGATGATGGCCCCTTTTCCGGAACCGGAGAAGGTCAGCGTGTATACGCCGTCCATATCCAGCGTCAGGCTCTTGTTGATCTGCAGGGGCATGGAGAGGTCGATATCGGCCTTCACATACACCGTGCCGAAAGCCTTGACTTCGTCCACGGCGGCCCGCAGGCCCTCGGCGGTCGTCACGCTGATCTCGTCCTCGGGTTCATCCTCGGGTACGGCCGAGGGCGAGGGCGAGGGCGCGGTCTCCTCGAACATCTCGGGACCGTCCGTGCCGCCGGCGCCGCCCGGAGCAGGAGCGGCAGTCGGGGTGACTTCGCCCTCCGGGTCCGTTGACGATGCAGGGGAGCCAATAATGATCTGATCCTGCCACTCGCTGCCCGTGGCATAAGCCGTCGGCACAAAGCCGATGCACATCACCACGACCAGGAGCACAGACAAAAATTTGGCGCTTGCTTTCATAGTGTCTCTCCTTCTTTCCATTTGTCTGCCATATTGAAACCTTGAAACAGTGCAAACAAGCTGAAACTGGGCTAACCTAATAGCCTGCTCCTAATTTATCACAATCCGATTACAATTGCAAGACACAAAAAGACAAATTGAGAAAATTTTTTGAAAAAATTTTTCATCCTTGTAACCAGTGCCGGGGGATCTTGTTCCAGTTTGTTTCTTTTGCCGCTTTCGGGCGGCCGCTTGTCTCCGTCTTTGCACCATTATCATACCAGCGTCCGAAGCGGAATGTCAAGGCCGCAGCGCCTTAAATTTGTCTTAAGAAATAGGACGGGCCCGGCGCGCAAAAAAAGTTCCCGGCCGGGCGCTTTCTTTCTTGCTTTATTGGCAAAATCTGATTATAATTTATATAACTTATTTTAAGGAAGCGCTGATTAAATCGAAGTGCGCAGCTGGGCGAGCAGATTTTTCGCCAGATGAAGGCGAGAAATCGCAGGAATACTTTGTGTATTTCAAGATTTCGAGACAAAATATGGCGGAAAAGATGCCGTCCAGATGTGTGCGGTGATTTATTCAGCGTTTCCTTAGTATATAGAGGTCATGGCAGATATGAAGAAGTTTTTAAAGACCTTGTTGATGGTAATAGAGGGCGTTCTTTTGGCGGTGCTGGTGCTGGCCCTGGGGCTGCTTCTCCGGGCCCGGGTCCTGCTGGCGGTGCCGGCCATGCTGGTGGTGCCTTCGGCGGCGGTGGAGACGCTGGCCGCCGTGTCCCCCTCGCCCAGCCCTTCTCCCACGCCGTCTCCCAGTCCCTCCCCGACGCCGACGCCGGAGCCCACGCCGGAGATCTTCACCATCTCCGCCGTGGGGGACTGCACCCTCAACTCCTCCCCCAATTTCATCAACAGCCCCTACGGCTTTAACGCCTACCTGAACGGGGACTACAGCTATCCCTTCTCCCACACGGTCCAGTATTTCGAGTCCGACGAGCTGACCCTGGCCAACCTGGAATGTACCCTCTCGGATGAGAAGCTCTATTCCGCCCAGCAGTTCTCCTTCCTCTGCCCCACGGACTACGCCAACATCCTCACGGAGGGCGGGGTGGACTTCGTCACCACCGCCAACAACCACATGATGGACTTCATGGAAAAGGGCGCCGAGCAGACCTATGCCGCCCTGGACAGCCACGGCATCCCCTACGGGACCGACGGCCAGAGCCAAATCCTCACCACCCCCAACGGCCTGAAGGTGGGCATCCTCTGCGGCTACAACAGCTATGCCCCCCAGCAGAGCAAGTGCGTGGAGGCCATCGAACAGCTCAAGGCCGACGGGGCGGAGTATATCATCTGTATGTTCCACTGGGGCGTGGAGCTGTACTACAGCCCCAACAAGGCCCAGATGGACCTGGCCCACGCCTGTATCGACGCCGGGGCCAACCTGGTCTACGGCAGCCACCCCCACTGTCTCCAGCCCATCGAGGTGTATAACGGCGGCATCATCCTCTACAGCATGGGCAACTGGACCTTCGGCGGCAGCACCATGCCCACCGACCCGGACACCGCCATTGTCCAGATTCGGGTCAAGCGGGATCTGGACGGCACCGTCTCCAACGACGGCTTTGACACCATCCCCTGCTCTCTCAGCTCCCAGCCCTTTGTGGCCAAAACCAATTACAACGACTATTGCCCCACCCCTTATGAGGAGGGCACCGAGGAGTATGACCGGGTGATCAGCAAGCTGGACGGCAGCTACCAGCCTGCCCGCCAGGGCGCAGACTATACGGACTATTACGCGAGCTGGGGTTGACGGCAGAAAAATGCCGCCAAGCCACCCGGCGGCCCAAGGACCGCCGGGTCGGCGCGCGGCATCTTTCTGCCTTTTCCCCATAGAAGGGCTTTGCCCTTCTATGGGGGCCCCATTAGCCAGGATGCGTAAGTTAACATAATATCATTAACATAATATTGCAAAAGGAGGACGCCGCTATGAAGACCATCGCCAGCTTCACCGTCAACCACGATATTCTGGAAAAAGGGATGTATGTCTCCCGGATCGACGGAGACGTGGTGACCTATGACATCCGCATGAAGAAACCCAACTGGGGGGACTATCTCTCCAACGGGGCGCTGCACACCTTTGAGCATCTCTTTGCCACCTGCGCCCGCAACAGCGACCTGGCCGATCAGGTGCTCTATGTGGGCCCCATGGGCTGCCGCACGGGTTTCTATCTGCTGCTGCGTGACAGCGTCAGCCGGGAACAGGCCCTCCGGCTGGTGCAGGACTGCTTCGCCTTTATCCGGGACTTTGAGGGGCCCATCCCCGGCGGGCAGCGCTGGGAGTGCGGCAATTACTTGGAGCACGACCTGCCCGGGGCCAAGCTGGTGGCGGCCAATATGCTGTCCGTCCTGTCGGACTGGACAGCGGAGAAAATGGAATATCCGCAATAAAAAAACGGCCCTGCCGGAGCTTTTGCTCCGGCAGGGCCTGTTTTTTACTCCACCATGAACAGCACGCCCAAGGTCTTGGGCCCGCAGTGGGTGGTGACGGTGCAGCCTGTGACGGTGTGATGGACCTCCTTGGCCCCGGTCAGCTCCCGGACCAGGTCCACGACCTCCTGCACCACCTGGGGCTCGATCTCCCGGGACTCGGTGACGAACACGTGGCCGGGGCGGACCTTCTTGCCCGCCAGGCGCTCCCGCACATACTGCTTATAGACGCTGTTGATATTGCCCCGGTATTTTTTATAGACGCCCAACTTCCCGTCCTTCATCTCCAGGGCCGGCTTGAGCTTGAGCACGTTGGCCCCCAGGGCCGTGAACCCGGTGCAGCGGCCGCCCTTCCACATGAACTCTAAGGTGTCCAGCACAAAGCTGGTGTCCACCTTCTCGGTGAGAGCGCGCAGATGCTCGGCGATCTCCGCCGCGCCCATGCCCTTATCCCGGCATTCCGCCCCTTCGATGGCCAGCAGGGCCACGCCGGTGGAGAGCATCCGGGAATCCACCGTGTAGACCCCCTCCAGCTCCCGGGCCGCCAGGACGGCGTTGTTATAGGAGGCGGAGAGCTCGCTGCTGATATCCAGGTGGACCACCTCATAGCCCTGGGAAGTGAACTTGCCGAAGAAATCCAGAAACTCCTGGTAGCCCACGGCGGAGGTCTTGGGCAGGGTGCCGTCGGCCCGGTAACGGGCGTACATTTCCTCCGGGCTGAAGCCCTGGCCGTCCAGGAAGCTGTCGTTCCCCAGGGTGATGGTCAGGGGGATGATCTGGATCTGGTAACGCTCCAGCAGCTCCGGGGACAGATCGCTGGTGCTGTCGGAAGTGATGATGACAGGCTTGCTCATAATAAACCGCTCCTTCTCTTCTGATCGAATGGGCATCCTGCCCCCTCCCCGGCGGGCGGGGCGGCAGAAAGGCATAAAATTTCATTCCATCGGTTTGACGCGGCCATTATATCACAGGGGACGGCTCCTGACAATGCGCTGGGGCACCCCCCTTTCCAACTTTCGTATAGTTCAATAATTTTCCCGGTATGGCTTGCTTTTTTCATGGAAATGCTGCATAATAAACGGGAATCAATCGAACAGGAGGGAAATCCAATGAAACGGAAAACGCGCGTCGCGCTCATCACCAGCGGCGGCGACTGCCAGGGCCTCAACGCGGCCATCCGCGGCGTGGGCAAGGCGCTGTTTGAACAGGTGGACAACATTGAGATCTTCGGTATGTACGACGGGTACCGGGGCCTGATCGAGCGGGACTATAAATTCATGGAGCCCAAGGACTTCTCGGGCATCATCACCAGCGGCGGTACCATTTTGGGCACCTCCCGCCAGCACTATATCCCCGGCAAGGACATTGTGGACGAGAACGGCCAGAGCCTGATCCCGGACATGCTGGACACCTACAACCGCCTGGGGCTGGACTGCCTGATCGTCATGGGCGGCAACGGCACCCAGAAAAGCGCCAAGCTCCTGGCCGACGCGGGGATGAACGTGATCACCCTGCCCAAGACCATCGACAACGACATCTGGGGCACCGACACCACCTTTGGCTTCCAGAGCGCGGTGGACATCGCCACCAATGTGATCGACTATATCCACTCCACCGCCAGCTCCCACAGCCGTATTTTCGTGGTGGAGCTGATGGGGCGGGACGCGGGCTGGCTCACCCTCAGCGCCGGCATCGCCAGCGGCGCGGATGTGGTGCTGATCCCGGAGATCCCCTACGACGTGGACAAGGTGGCCGAGCTGATCGAGGCCCGGAAAAAGACGGGCCGCACCTTCTCCATCGTGGCCTGCGCCGAGGGGGCGGTCTCCGTCCACGACGCCAAGCTGGACGAGGAGGCCAGCCGCCGGAAGAAGGAAAACAGCCTCTACCCCACCGTGTCCTATGCGATCGCCGCCGAGCTGGAGGCCCTCACCGGCCAGGAGGCCCGGGTAGCCGTGCCGGGGCACTACCAGAGAGGGGGTCCCCCCTGCCCCTATGACCGGGTGCTGGCCACCCGCTTCGGGGCCGCGGCGGCCCAGCTGGTCATTCAGAAGCAGTATAACCGGATGGTAGCCATCCAGGCGGAGGAGATCGTCTCCATTCCTCTGGACGAGGCCGCCAGCCGCACCAAGTTCCTGCCCATCGACCACCCGCTGATCCGGGTGGCCCGGGAGATCGGCATCTGCTTCGGAGACTGAGTTTCCCCTGCAGCGCTGTCCCCTGCGCGGAGAACTCCGCGCAGGGGATTTTTTGCGCCCTGCGCATATTTTCCGCCGGACCGGCCCCGCCTCTTTTCCGTCCATTTCCCATAAGGAAATTCCCTGTTTCTACAGCGCCGAGCGACGCACTTCTTGAAATTACATAATTATAATAATTTTATCTTATGTAAACTCAGGAGGGGACAATATGGAGTTTGGAGGACAGAGAAAATGGACTGCCGCGGCGGCGGCCGGCAGGATGGATCGAAGATGGCTGATCTCCGCCCGGTGCGGGATCTACCTGGCGCTGGGCCTTGTGCTGTCCTGCGCCCGCGTGTTGGAGACCGGGGCCCCTTTCGGCATGGCTATGACCGCCTGCGCCGGGCCCGGGCTGGAGGGCGTGTTTGCCCTGGCGGGGGCCTGCCTGGGCTATCTGCTCAGCGGCGGCATCGACTGGGGGATCCGGTACGTCGCGGCGGCGGTGCTGGTGTACACGGTGTCCTTTGTTTTTCATGAGCTGCGCCTGTACCGGCAGGACTTCTTCATGCCCTGCGCGGCGGGCCTGGTCATGGCGCTGACCGGGTTTTTGAGCAGCTTCACCGTATCCGAGGGCCAGGTGCCTCTGCCGGCGGAGCTGTTTTTAGAGACCACCCTGGCCTTCGGCGGGACCTACTTCTTTCGGGAGGCCCTGTCCGGCGGCGCCCGCACCACGGAGACCGCGGAGCTCAAGCACAGCGTCTCCGGGATGATCCTGGCCGCCTGCGCCCTGATGGCCGTCTCCCGGCTGGTGCTCTTCGACACAGTGTCTATAGGCCGCTTTTTCGCCCTGCTGCTGGTGATGACCTCGGCCATGAAGGGGGGCATGCTCACCGGCGCGGCGGTGGGCACGGTGCTGGGCCTGGCCATGGACGTGGCCCAGGCGGGGGTCCCCTTTTACACCATGGCCTATTCCTTCTGCGGCCTGCTGTCCGGGGTCTTCGGCAAGCACGGGCGGGTGATCTTTGTGCTGTCCTTCATCCTGTCCGACGCGCTGGCGGTGGTCTGCGCCTGGAACGCGGAGCTGTATATCAGCGCCCTGTTTGAGACCTTCTGCGCCTCGGTGGTGTTCATGCTGCTGCCCTCCTCCCTGCTCAACCACGTGGGACTCATGCTCCAGTACATGGAGCGGGGCACCGGGGAATCCGGCCTGCGGCGCTTCGTGGCCCGCCGGGTGAAGGACCTCAGCGAGGCCTACGGGGAACTGTTCGATATCGTCCGCCGGAGCATCACCGAGCCCTGCAACGATGAAAACATCGCCAAGGTCTTTGACCGGGCGGCGGATCAGGTCTGCGTCCGCTGCAAAAGCAAAAATCTCTGCTGGAACACCGACTATGTGGATACGCTCTCCGCCATGAACGACGCCACCCAGGCCATGGCGGAAAAAGGCAGCCTCTCCGCGGCGGATCTGCCGGGGCATTTCCGGGAGAAGTGCAGCGGCCTGCCCGCCTTTGTCACCGCAGTGAACGGAGAGCTCCGCAGCCTGTCCTACCGGCAGCAGCTCCGGGCCCGTCTGTCCGAAAACCGGCATGTGGCCTGGGGCCAGTACGCGGATATCGCCACCATTCTAGGCAGCGTGGCCGATGAGCTGGGCAGCATCAACGGCTCTGACCCCCTGGCGGAGCGGCGCCTGATGCGCTACCTCCGGAGCCTGGATATCGACGGGGAGGCGGCCGTCTACCGGGACGGCGGCGGCCGGCTGCGGGTGGTCATCGAGAGCGGCCGGCTCACGCCCCTGACCCGGGACGAGAATTACCTGGAAAAGCTCTCCACCGTGGTGGGCGTGCGGCTGTGTCAGCCTGCCGAAGCGCTGGACGGCAGCTCCCGGCTGACCCTGCTGGAGTCGGAGCCCCTGGCCGTGTCCGTGGGCATCGCGGCCATGAAAAAACGGGGAGAGACCGTCAGCGGGGACAAGGGCAGCTATTTCAAGACCGACTCCGGCGTCCTCTGCGTCCTGCTCTCCGACGGCATGGGCTGCGGGGACGAGGCGGCCCGGGACAGCGGCCAGGTGGTGGCTATATTGGAGAAATTTCTCCGCTCCGGCGTGGACCCGGCGGTGGCCATGAAGATCCTCAACTCCGTGATGCTCCTCCGGGGCGGGGACAGCTGGGGCTTTGCCACGGTGGATCTGATGTGCGTGGACCTGTTCACCGGGGACACCTGCTTTTATAAATACGGCGCCGCGCCCTCCTATGTGAAAAATGGCAGGAGCATCAAGCGCATCAAGGGCGAGAGCCTGGCCGCCGGGCTCAGCCTGGGCGACGGGATCGCCCCGGACATCGTGCGTATGAAGCTGCGCCCGGGTTCTATGGCCCTGGTGGCCTCGGACGGGGTGCTGGCCGGCACCGAGGACGGCTGGCTCCGGGCCCTGCTGGGCAAGGGCATGGCCGACATGAAGGCCCTGGCCAAGGCGGTGCTGAAAGAGGCGGAGAGCCTTTACGGCGTCGGGGACGATATGACCGTGGTCGCCGTCCGGGTGGAGGAACGGGCATGATCCCCCGGCTGCGTTTTACATCCCGGCGCCTCCTGGCCGCCGCCAAAGCCCGGCTCCGGCGGCGCGGGCGGCCCGCCGGCCCGGCTGTCAAGGGCCGGATGGTGGGCGTCATCTCCGTCAAGTCCCCGGATCCCCGGTTCCGGGAGGTGCTGTTTGTGCTCCGGGAGGACTGCTTCACCGGC
Organism: uncultured Oscillospiraceae bacterium; assembly: GCA_947630375.1. GTDB lineage: Bacteria > Bacillota > Clostridia > Oscillospirales > Oscillospiraceae > Limivicinus. The sequence goes on from CANRHH010000020.1 coordinate 14,307, forward strand.
GAGGAGCTGAACCGGCAGGAGCTGCTGCTCCAGGCCAGGGAGGCGGCGGGAAATTATGTAAACAATCTCCTGCCGCCGGCCCGGCGGCGTTTGCCCCTGATGCCGCTGCTGCTCCCGGCGGCGGGGGCCCTGCTGGCCCTGCTGCTGACAAGGCTGCTGCCCTTTTGATCGGATGATATTTCTGCGCGGCAAGATCCGAAAGGTCTTGCCGCGCGTTGCTTTTTGCGCGGTTTTGGGGTACACTGTATACAGAATGGACGAGAGGAGGCACGGCCGTGGAGGGCAGGACCTATCTGGCGATCGATCTGAAATCTTTTTATGCCTCCGTGGAGTGTGTGGACCGGGGGCTGGACCCGCTGAACACCAACTTAGTGGTGGCGGACCTGAGCCGCACGGAAAAGACCATCTGTCTGGCCGTCTCCCCCTCGTTGAAACAGCATGGCATCCCCGGCCGGCCCCGGCTGTTTGAGGTGATCCAGAAGCTGGACCAGGTCAACGCCCGGCGGCGGCAAAACGCGCCGGGCCGGACCTTCACCGGCTCCTCCGCCGACGCGCGGCTGTTGGAGCGGGATCCGGCCCTCTCTGTAGACTATATCGTCACCCCGCCCCGGATGGCCCGGTATATCGCCGTCAGCACCCAGATCTTCGGGATCTATACCCGGTATGTGGCCCCGGAGGACATCCATGTCTACTCGGTGGACGAGGTGTTCATGGACGTGACGGACTATCTCCCCAGCGCCGGTCTCTCGGCCCACGCCTTTGCCCGGCGGATCATCCAGGACGTGCTGCGGACCACGGGCATCACCGCCACCGCCGGCATCGGCACCAATCTGTACCTGTGCAAGGTGGCCATGGATATCTGGGCCAAGCACGTGCCGGCGGACCGGGACGGGGTGCGCATTGCCCAGCTGGACGAGCTGAGCTACCGGCAGCGGCTCTGGAACCACCGGCCCCTGACGGATTTCTGGCGGGTGGGCCGGGGCATCGCCAAAAAGTTAGAGGAGAACGGCCTGTTCACCATGGGAGACGTGGCCCGCTGCTCCTTAGGCGGGCCCAACGAGCACTACAACGAGGAGCTGCTGTACCGGCTCTTCGGGGTCAACGCGGAGCTGCTCATCGACCACGCCTGGGGCTGGGAGCCCTGTACCCTCCGGGAGATCAAGGCCTACCGGCCCGAGACCAACAGCCTCAGCGCCGGCCAGGTGCTCCAGAGTCCCTACCGCTTTGACAAAGCCCGGATCGTGGTCCGGGAGATGGCGGACGCCCTGGCCCTGGAGCTGTTGGAGAAAGGGCTTATCACGGACCAGGTCGTGCTGACCGTGGGCTACGATGCGGAAAACCTCTCGGATCCGGAGCGGCAGAAGAGCTACGCGGGCCCGGTCACCGTGGACCGGTACGGCCGCCGCATCCCCAAGCACGCCCACGGCAGCGCCAATCTGGACGCGCCCACCGCCTCCGCCCGGCAGATCACCCAGGCGGTGCTGGCTCTGTATGACCGGGTGGTAGACCCGGCGCTGCTGGTACGCCGGATCACCCTGGCGGCCAACCGGGTGGTGGAAAAAGGGGCCGCCCCTCCGTCTGAGACCTATGAGCAGCTGGACCTGTTTACCGACTATGACCTGGCCCGGGAGCAGCAGGAACGGGAGACGCTGGAGCAGGCCAAAGAGGAGCGGATGCAGCAGGCGCTGCTGCATATCAAGCAGAAGTACGGCAAAAATGCTATTTTAAAAGGCACCAGCTATGAGGAGGGCGCCACTGGCCGGGACCGGAATGGGCAGATCGGAGGGCACAAGGCATGACAAAGGCATCCAATCCCTACGAGGACATGCTCCTTCTCCCCCACCATGTCTCCTCGGTCCACCCCCGGATGCCCCTGCGGGACCGGGCGGCCCAGTTTGCCCCCTTTGCCGCCCTGGCCGGCTACGGCGCGGCCATTGCCGAGGCGGCCCGGCTGACGGCGGAGCGGATTGAGCTGGACGAGAGCCGCAAGGCGGTGCTGAACAGGCGGCTGAACCTGGCCCTGGCCCACATCCGGGAGCGCCCGGTGCTGACCGTCACCTATTTTAAGGCAGACGAAAAAAAGTCCGGCGGCGCGTATATACGCGCCACCGGGCCTTTGAAAAAAATCGACGAGCTTCAACGCCGCCTGCTGCTGGCGGACGGGACCGCCATTCCCTTGGAGGGCCTGTTCGACCTGGAAGGGGATCTGTTTGAGCAGCTGCGGGAAAGCGCCGAATAGGATAACACTTATAAAATGCGGATGGCGCCGAAGGTCAGCGCCGTCATGATGGTAGCGGCGATGCAGACCCCTAACAGAATGCTGGGCACCGCGCTCTTCAGGCGCATATTCAGCAGCGCGGCCACCAGAGCGCCGGTCCAGGCCCCGGTCCCCGGCAGGGGGATGGCCACAAAGATCAGCAGGCCCAGGGGCCCGTATTTGCGCACGGTCTCCCCTTTCAGATGGGCCTTCTTCTCCAGGCGGGTGATCACGTTTTCCAGCGCGCCCCAGTGCCGCCGGAGCCAGGCGAAGATCCGCTGGATGTACACAATGATAAAAGGCACCGGGACCATGTTCCCCAGCAGGGCCGCGGCCAGGGCCAGGGGATAGTCCAGCCCTAAGGCGATGCCGTAAGGCAGACCCAGGCGCAGCTCGACCACCGGGACCATAGAGATGAAAAAGGTGCTTATGAACTTGCCAAAGGTCGTCCCCGTCAGCCAGCTTATCATGTGCCTTACTCCAACCGGGCCGCGCCGCGGCGGCCAAATTCGTACAAATCAAAGTATACCATACCGGCTTTTTTTTCGCAACCTACATTTATCTTAAGATTTTCTAAAGAAGAAACCGGGGCGGCAACAGGCCGCCCCGGTCATGCGTTTTTTCAATTGGGAATTACTTGCCGACGAAGACGGGCAGCGCCTGGATGATGCGCTGCACACAGCCCTCCTCGCCCAGGGCGCCGGAATCCAGGCACAGATCGTACCCGGCGGCGTCCCGCCACTCCTCGCCGGTATAATACCGGTAGTAGGAGGCGCGGCGCTTATCCTCGGTGCGGATGTAGCGGGCGATCTCCCCCTGGGTCCAGGCCTGGGAATAGGAGGCCACCCGGTTCATCCGGTCCTCCAAGGGCGCGTGGATAAAGACACGGACCAGGTCCTTCCGGCCCTGGAGCAGGAAGTTGGCCGCCCGGCCCAGGATGATGCAGCTCTCGCTTTCGGCCAGCTCTTTGATGATCTTGGCCTGGAAGCTGAACAGGTTGCGGGTAGAAATATAGTCGTCGCTGTCGGGAGGGAGAATCTCGCCGGTATAGACCTTTTCCGCCGCAGAGAGCATTTCCCGCAGGCCGATGCGCTCATCCGCCGCGCCGAAAAGCTCTTCATGGATCCCGCTGACTTCCGAAGCCTTGCGCAGCAGGTCCCGGTCGTAATAGGCCACACCTAATGCCTGGGAAAGGCGCTTGGTGATGTTATAGCCGCCGCTGCCGGTCTCGCGGGCTACCGTGATCACAAACTTGTTCATCCTGAACCTCCTTTGTTCCGCTTTTTTCAGAGTCCTTGCCTTTTTTATGCGCCCAGATAGGCCTTGCGCACCCGGTCATCCTGGGCCAGTTGGGCCGCCTTGCCGGACATGGAGATCTTCCCGGTCTCCAGCACATAGGCCCGGTCGGCCACGGCCAGCGCCATCTTGGCGTTTTGCTCCACCAGCAGGATGGTGATGCCGCTCTTGTGGAGCTCTTCTATTATAGCAAATATTTCCTTCACAAGCAAGGGGGAAAGGCCCATAGAGGGCTCATCCATGAGGATGATCTTCGGGTCGGTCATCAGGGCCCGGCCGGTGGCCAGCATCTGCTGCTCGCCGCCGGAGAGGGTGCCGGCCAGCTGACGGCGCCGCTCCTTGAGCCGGGGGAAGTGGGAATACACCATGTCCAGATTCTTGGTGATGGTCTTCTGGTCCCGGATGATGTAAGCCCCCATGCGCAGATTCTCCTCCACGGTCATCCGGGCGAACACATGCCGCCCTTCGGGCACATGGGACAGGCCCATGGAGATGATCTTGTTGGCAGGGGTCTTGCGCAGGTCCGCCCCGTCCAGGGTGATGGAGCCGGAGGCGGAGGGGATCAGGCCGGAGATGGCGTGGAGGGTGGTGGTCTTCCCGGCGCCGTTGGCGCCGATGAGGGAGACCAGCTCCCCTTCGTCCACGGACAGGGAGATGCCCTTGATGGCATGAATGGCCCCGTAGAACACATTCAGATCTTTGATTTCCAGCATACTTCTCCCCTCCTCATTCGCCCAGATACGCCGCAATGACCCGCGGGTTGGAGGCGATCTCCTCCGGCAGGCCGTCCGCGATGGTAATGCCGTAGTCTATGACCTTGATGCGCTCGCACACGTTCATGACCAGGGACATGTCGTGCTCGATGAGCAGGATGGCGATGCCGAAGCGGTTGCGGATGGTGTTGATGCACTCCAGCAGCTCGGCGGTCTCCGTGGGGTTCATGCCGGCGGCAGGTTCGTCCAGCAGCAGCACCTTCATATCCGTGGCCAGCGCCCGGGCGATCTCCAGCTTCCGCTGGCGGCCGTAGGGCAGGCTGGAGGCGGGCAGGTCCGCCGCGTCCTCCAGGCCGAAGATGCTCAGCAGCTCCATGGCCTTGTCGGTCATCTCCCGCTCGGCCTTCCAGAACTTTTTGGTCCGGAGGCTGGCGTCCAGCAGGTTATACTTCACGTCCTTGGTGAAGGCCACCTTTACGTTCTCAATGACGCTCATCTGGCCGAAAAGCCGGATGTTCTGGAAGGTCCGGGCGATCCCGGCGGCCACGAACTGGTGGGTCTTTTTGCCGTTGAGGGGCACGCCGTTTAAAAGGACGGTGCCCTCGGTGGGCTCATACACGCCGGTGAGCATGTTGAAAACCGTGGTCTTTCCGGCGCCGTTGGGGCCGATGAGCCCCCGCAGCTCCCCTTCGTAGATCTGGATATTGAAGTCCGACACGGCCTTCAGGCCGCCGAAGTTGATGCCCAGCTTTTTGGTCTCCAGCACGGGAACCTTGTTTTCAGCCATGGCTCGCGGCCTCCTTTCTCTCCGCCTTGGCGGCGGCCCGGCGGGCCCGGGCTTTTTTGATGTCCTCCGGCAGCCTCACAAGAGAGAACTCATAGGTGCCGAAAATGCCCCGGGGCCGGAAGATAATGACAATTACCAGCACCACCGCGTACACCAGCATGGGATACTTGAAAATGCCGTTGATGAGGGGAGGAAGGGCGGCCACCCAGGAGCCGTTGGCGATCTGATAGTTGACAAAGAACATGATCACCGCCGCCACGATGGACCCGGTGAGGGAGCCCATGCCGCCCAGCACCACCATGACCACCACGAAGGTGGAGTTGAGGATGCCGGCGTTGGTGAAGGCAAAGGAGGAGGTGGACAGGGAGGAGTTGGCGCAGGCGTACAGCGCCCCGGCCACCCCGGCAAAGAAAGCGGAATAGGTAAAGGTCAGCACCTTATAGGAGGAGACGTTGATGCCGGAGGCGGAGGCGGCGATCTCATCGTCCTTGATGGCCCGGATGGCCCGGCCATACTTGGAACGGACGAACATGAACATCAGCGTCAGGCACACGATGGTCACCACCAGGGCGATCCACAGGTAGGTCACCTTGGCCTTGCTGCCGAAGCCCAGCCCGGTCTTATACAGGGAGGCGGCGGCAGAGCCCTGGCTCAGGCCGTCCTGCCCGCAGAAGGGCAGGTTGTTGATGACGTTGACGATGATCATGCCAAAGCCCAGGGTGATGATGGCCAGGTAGTCCCCCTTCAGCCGCAGGGCCGGGATGCCCACCAGCAGGCCCGTGACCGCGGCCAGGAGCCCGGCGGCGATGATGCAGCCGAAGATGATGAGGATGTACACCAGACCGGCCTTGTCGGTAAAGACGCCGGCCCGTTCGCAGGCCAGGCTGATCAGGGCGGCGGTGTAGGCCCCGATGGCCATGAAGCCGCAGTGCCCTAAGCTCAGCTGGCCCAGGAAGCCCAGCACTAAGTTCAGGGAGGCGGCCAGCAGGATCAGATAGCAGCACTGCCACAGGCTGGGCACCAGCACCAGCTTGAAGTCGCCCTCGCCGCCGAAGATGCCGGTGAGCATCTGGAAAAGGATGAACGCCGCGGCAATGACCAGGGTGTTGACCAGGTAACCCCGGGCGGTTTTGTTGTTCTTCATACCTTCTCACCCACATTCTTTCCCATGATGCCGGCCGGCTTGAGCAACAGCACCACGATCAGGATCAAAAACACCACCGCGTCGGCTAAACTGGAGGAGATGTAGCTGGTGGTAAAGGACTCAAACAGGCCCACCACGAAGCCCCCCAATACCGCGCCGGGGATGATGCCGATGCCGCCCAGCACGGCGGAGACGAAAGCCTTGATGCCCAGGTCAGAGCCCAGGGTCGTATAGATCCGGGGGTACTGGGCCATATACATCAGCGCGGCCACGGCGGCCAGCGCGGAGCCGATGGCAAAGGTGAGAATGATGGTGTGGTTCACGTTGATGCCCATGAGGGTGGCCGCGGATTTGTCCTCGGAGACACAGCGCATGGCCCGGCCCAGACGGGTCTTCTGGGTGAACATATAGAGCACGATCATGATCACCGCGCTGATGACGATGGTGATGACCGTGGTATATTCAAAGGTGACGGAGCCGATCTTGAAGCCCCCGGCGGCAAAGATCTGATTGGCCACCTTGGGGTTGGGACCGATGGCCGGGATGGCCTGGGCCAGGTTCTCCAAAAACAGGCTCATGGCGATGGCGGTGATCAGGGCGCTCATATTGGTGCCCTTTTTGCGCACGGGCCGGTAGGCGATGATCTCGGTGCCCATGCCCACCAGAGCGCATACCGCAATAGCCGCCAGAACGGCCGCCCAGGCGGGCAGGCCCAGGGCCAGCACCAGGGGGACCGTAAAGATGATGGTATAGCCGCCCACCATGATGAAGTCACCGTGGGCGAAGTTGATGAGTCGGATAATGCCGTAGACCATGGTGTAGCCCAGGGCGATCAGCGCATACACGCTGCCCAGGCGCAGACCCACGATCACGGTCTGGATGAAGGTACTCAAGGAGTTCTCCCCTTTCTGTGTTTTGGCGGAAAACGCAGGAAAAGCGGTCCGTATGGCCGTATTGCTACGGCCATACGGGCTGCTGCGAAGGACTATGCTGTTCAGGCCAGGTCGGTAGCCTCGACCACGTCCACCAGCTCCATGCCGATGGTGCCGTCGCCGTTGTCCTTGAAGGTGATGACAGGCGCGCCCTTGACGGGAGTGCCGCTCACATCGAAGGAGAAGGTGCCGGAAACGCACTCGTAAACGGTGCTGGTGTCGGCCAGGGCGTCACGGACGGCGGAGGGCTCGGTGGAACCGGCAGCCTCGATGGCCGCTTTGTAGACATACACGCTGTCGTAGCCGGTGGCGCCGAAGGCGCTGGGCTCGGAGCCAAACTTATCCTTATAGGCCTTCACAAAGCTGGTGACCTTCTCGGAGGTGTCGCCGGCGAAGTAGTGGTTGGTCCAGTAGATGTTGTTGAACACGGGAGCGTCCGCCTCGCGAACGTAGTCGGGGGTGGTGTCATAGCCGTCGGCGCCCATGATTACGCCGTCATAACCGGCCGCCCGGGCCTGGGGAATGACATAGGGGCCGATCACGTCATAGTAGTAGGGGGCGTACACGAAGTCCACACCCGCGTTGACCATGGCGGTGAACTGGTTGGTATATTCGGTGGTGGTCAGAGCGGCGGAGGACTCGGTAGCGACGACCTCGATGCCCTGCTCGGCGCAGGCGGCGCTGAAGGAGTCCTTCAGGCCGGAGGAGTACACGTCGCCGGTGCAGTAGACGATGCCCACCTTGTCATAACCGGCGGTCTTGGCATAGGCAGCGGCGATGGCGCCCTGGGCGCTGTCGGCGTAGCACACACGGAAGATATAGTCGTCCTCGGTGGTGATGGAGTCAGCCGTGGCGGTGGGGGCGATGATGACCACTTCCTCCTCGTTGGCAGGGCCGGTGATGGCGGAGGTAGCGCCGGAGGTGGCGGACCCGATGATCAGACCGATGCCCTGGCTGACCAGGTTATTGAAAGCGTTGAGGCACTCGGTGGGGTCGGCCCGGTCGTCCAGCTCTACCAGCTCGACCTGCTGGCCCAGGATGCCGCCGGCCGCGTTGATCTCTTCCACAGCCAGCTCCGCGCCGGTGTGGATGCCAGTGCCGTAGGCGGCCAGGTTGCCGGTGTTGGGGGAGATGACGCCGATCTTCAACGTGTCACCGCTGGCGGCGGGGGCTTCCTCGCCATCGGCGGCAGCAGGGGCGGAGCTGCCGGAAGAGCCGGAGCCGCCGCAGGCAGCCAGGCTCAGCACCATGCACAGTGCCAGAAGCAGACAAAACAGTTTCTTCATTCTCATTTTTCCTCCTTATGATTTCAACGCACCCTATATGTATGGGAAAGGCCCGGAAAACGTTCGCTTCCGGCCTTGCGTTGGCTGTATTATAGTCATTAGAACTTGTAATGTCAATTACTTTAAATCGTCAAATTAAGACGTTTATCCATTACAAATTCTCATGTTTTGTGCAATCTTTATCGGAATACCGGGCGCGGGCTTTTTCGGACTATAGAAAATGACGAAACCGCGCAAAAAATTTTTTTCGCGGATAAAATGATCCTCTGTCAATACAGTTTTTTATTTTTTCTCTTTTTTTGCACCGAAAAGCCGCCCGGATATCCCGGGCGGCTTTTCAATATGCGTGATCGTCTCACCTTAGAAGCAGTTCCTTCAGTTCCTCCACGCTCCGGACGATGCAGTCCGCCCCGGCGGCGCGCATCCCCTCGGTGCCGTAGCCGTAGCCCGCGCCGATAAAGCCCACGCCGCAGCGCTGAGCCCCTATCGCGTCATACTTGGTGTCCCCCACCAGGACGGTCTCCTCCTCCGCGGCGCCCAGGGCCTCCATGGCCCGCCGGACCAGCTGCCATTTGGGGCTGTCCCCGCCTGCGCCGCTGCCGCAGATCACGTCAAAATACCCCAGCAGGCCGGCGCGCCGCAGCAGCTCTTCCGCCAGGGCCTGGGGCTTGGTGGTAGCGATGCCGGTCTTCTTCCCGGCGGCCTTCAGCGCCGCCAGCAGCTCCTCCATCCCTGGGAAGGGGCGGCTCTCATAGAGCCCGATGGGCTGGTACCGCTCCCGAAAGGCGGCCGTCAGCTCCAGGGCCCGCTCCGGGGAGACGCCGTATTTCTCCTGGAACATGTCCACCAGCGGCGGCCCGGCAAAGCAGGTCAGCTCCTCCAGCTCCGCCCGGATGCCGAATTTTGCCAGGGCATACTGGACGGATCTGGTGATCCCCTCCACCGTGTCGTACACGGTGCCGTCAAAATCGAACAGAATACATTGTGCCATGGGCAGCCCGCCTTTTCCGTTTTTTCTGTTTTTTGATTATAATCTCTGGCTAAAGCAATGTCAACCGGGGAAAAATCCGCATAGGATACATGGCGAGGTGACAAAAATGAACGAAACCTATTTTCTCGGCGCCAACTCCAAAGACGGCTTTTCCTCTCTCTACGCGGGCTTTCCCGGCCGCCCGGGTGATTTCCTCCATATCATCAAAGGCGGCCCGGGGACCGGCAAATCCGGCTTCATGCGCAAGATCGGCAAGGCGGCGGAGGGGCGGGGGCTGGATGTCCAGTACGTGCTCTGCTCCGGCGACCCGGATTCCCTGGACGGGGTGTACATACCCGCCCTGCACTGCGCCTGGGTGGACGGCACCGCCCCCCACGTGACCGAGCCCGCCGGCTTCGGGGCGGACGCCGACTACCTGAACCTGGGCAAATTCTGCCGGACTCCCTTCAGCCCGGAGGAGAGCGAACAGGTCTTTTCGCTGAACCGGCGCTACAAAGCCCTCTATGACCGGGCCTATGCCTACCTGGCCGCGGCGGCGGCCCTGCGCCGGGCCGCCCGTCCGGCGCTGTTTGGCGAGGAGGAGACCGCCGCCCTGCAAAAGCGGATAGACGGCATCCTGGACCGGACCCTGGGCCGGGCCAAGGCCGGCGGCGGGAAAAGCGCCTCCCGCTTTCTCAGCGCCCTCAGCTGCCAGGGGGAGCTGCGTCTGAACGGCGAGATAGAAAAATTATGTAAACTTATCTATGTCTTTGACGGCAGCCTGGGCGGGGCGGACGCCGCCCTGCGGCTGGCGGCCCGGGGGGCCATGGACCGGGGCGCGGACGTGCTGCTCTGCCCCTCCCCGCTGGAGCCGGAGCGGCTGGAGGCGGTGCTGCTGCCCCAGAGCGGCGTGGCCTTCGCGGACGGCAGCTGGCAGTTGGAGGAGGTCCGGCGCCTGCGTATCGACGCCCTTGTGCCCGCCGAAAAGCAGCAGGCCGCCAAAGGGGAGCTGAAGCAGAGCGCAAAGCTCGGCGGTCAGCTGCTGGAGCTGGCCTGCGGGAAGCTGAAGGAGGCCAAGGCCCTCCACGATGAGCTGGAGGCGGTGTATAAGCCCCACATGGACTTTCCCGCCCTGACCCGCTTTACCGAGAACGAGATCAAAAAGCTGCTGAAATAAGGCCGAAAAATCTGACTCCCCTGCAAAGGGCTTCGCCCTTTGCAGGGGAGATGTTCTTTAGCAGCAGAAGAAATGCGTTCCGCACAGGGGGCCCAGGCAGGCATTGGCCGCGCACATGGTCAGGCACAGCCGCTCCGGGCTCAAGCCCGCGTTATAGCGGACGGTGTAATTGTTGTAGAAATCGCCGCCGCTCTGCAGCTGAGCCAGCAGGCGCCGGTACTCCTCGTTGGACGGGTCCAGCTCCACGGCCCGCTTGGCATCCTCCAGGGCGTTGATCCGGTTGCCCATGTACATATTGGCCCCGGCACTGAGGTAGTACCAGCGGCCGTCCCGCTCGCTGGCGGGGACATTGGACAGGGCGTTGAGGGCCTCCCGGTACATGCCGTGGCGGATATAGTTCCTGGCGGCCACATATTCGCTGCGCTCGGTCTGCTGATACTGGCTCTCTCCCCAGCTGCCCCAGGGGTTCCAGCCGCTCCAGCCGGAGGCCCCGCCGTACTGCTGATAGCCCCCGTATTGCTGATACGCCCCGCTGCCGGAGCCGCCGGCCTGCTGGCCGCCGCCGTTTTTGATCTGGTCATAGGCGGCGTTGATCTCGTTCATCTTCTCTGCCGCCGCCGGATTTCCCGGGTTCAGGTCCGGGTGGTACTTCTTGGTCAGATCCCGGTATGCTTTTTTGATTTCCTCGTCTGAAGCGCCCGGTGAGACGCCCAGCACTTTGTACGGGTCCTGGATCATAGGAGAGATCCCCTCTCGTCAGCTTCGTTCCGCCGGCCGGCCATATTTTCGGTCAAATTGGCCCCAAAGCCCCTGGCACAGGATGTTCTTTAAAAGCGCCGCGTCCTGCACCAACGGCAGCTTGTCAAAATAAAACAGGCACTCGCCCAGCTGCATTTTCAGGATATCCCGAAAACGGGAGGCGTTGCTGTCCAGGCCGTAGTAGCGCCTGAACGGGTTATAGCGCCCGAAAAAAGCGTCCCTGTCCAGGTCCAGACAGGCGTCCGCCGTGTATATAAAGGCCCCCAGAGCCCAGCCCATGCGCCGCAGGCAGCCGCTCCAGCGGTCCTCCCGCAGGACCAGCGCCTCGGCCATCAGGCCGCCGAAGGCCGCGGCCGCGGCGTCCGGGTCCTCCACCCGGTCCCGCTCCAGCCGGGCCAGCTCCTCCATGCAGCGCTCCATCGCGGCGCTCTGGCGGGGCCAGCGGCGGCAGACCGCCCGGTACTTCTCTTTCAGCAGCCCCTGCCCCGCCAGGGCCAGGGGGTTTGCGTCGTCCTGCCAGTCGTCCCGGCACTTGAGGTAACCCAGAGCCACATTCAGATCGGCGGCATACTCGGTGGCCTCGCTGATAAACCAGCCCCGCCTGGAGCGGGGGTGGACCGGGCAGCGCGCCTCGCCGGCGCGCTCCTCCGGCTCATACAGGGAGCCCAGCAGCAGCACCAAAAAGGTCATGTCGTAGGTCAGCACCAGGCGGCCCAGCTCCCCGTGCCGCTCCTTCAGGCAGCGGCAGAGGCCGCAGTAACAGGCCCGGTAGCGCTGCGCCTCCTCCGGCGTCAGCAGCTCCGGTGCGGCGGACAGAGAACCGAACATCTCAGGACTTGCCCAGGAAGGAGTTGCCGCACTTGCGGCAGACGATCTTGATCTTCCCCTGCCCCCGGGGAACTCTCAGGGTGGTGTGACAGGAGGGACAGGTGAAAAATTTATAGTCCTTCCGCTGGACCCAGCGCTCCCGGCGCACCTTGAAGGCCGCCGACACCTTGAAGCGCAGGCGCATGAATTTGCCGTTTTCCTCCTGACGGCGGGGAATATTCCGGGAGAGCATACGAAAATACACATAGGCCAGCAGTACGACCGCCAACGGGTACAGAAACTTGCCTATGCTGCCGTTGAAGAGAACGGCTGCCAGCAGCAGCACCATCTCCACTATCAGCAAAAATCCGTTCAGCTGGTCGTTGCCGTGCCGGCCAGCCATGAACCGCGCCAGGCGCTCCCTCATGCTCTCACCTTTGTTTCGCTCAAATATGCAGATCTCTTTCTGCTTTTTTAATTATATCACAGGCCAGAGACAAAAAATCAACAATTTGTTAACAGACGGCTTTTTTATTCAGGGAAAGCCGGACGATCTCCTGGCAGAGGGCGGGATAGCTCATGCCCTCCACCGCGGCGGCCTTGGGAATGAGGCTGTTGGGGGTCATGCCGGGCAGGGTGTTGACCTCCAGGCACCAGGGCCGGCCTTGGCTGTCCAGGATAAAATCGGTCCTGGAATAGACCGCCAGGCCCAGGGCCCGGTGGAGCTTCAGCGCCAGGTCCCCCAGCAGGGCCTGCTCCCGGGCCGTGATGGGCGCGGGGCAGATCTCCCGGGCCCCCTGGCTGCCGCTCTGGTACTTGGCCACATAGTCAAAGCTCTTACCCTCCGGCGGGACGATCTCGATGGCGCTGAGGGCCCTGTCCCCTAACACGGGCACCGTCAACTCCCGGCCCCGGATCTTTTCCTCCACCACAATCCGGTCCCCATAGGGCAGAACCTCCCGCAGAGCCTGCTCCAGCTCCTCCCGGGTCTCCGGCAGGGCCACGCCCAGGGAAGATCCGCCGTTGACCGCCTTCACCGCGCAGGGCAGAGGCAGCTCCTGCGTCAGGCGGGGGATGTCCTCCGGGCCGTAGCTCAGCTCCTGCCAGGCGGGGGTGGGCACGCCGCAGCCGGCCATGATCCGCTTGGCCACGGCCTTATCCATCGCCATGGCGCTGCCCAGCATATCCGAGCCGGTGTAGGGCACCCCCAGCAGGTCCAGAGCCGCCTGGATCTTGCCATCCTCTCCGTCGGCCCCGTGGAGCCCTAAGAACACGCAGTCCGCCAGGGTGCAGACCGCCAGCACGTTCTTTCCCAGGCGGCTGGGGCCCTGATCCTGCCGGGAGGCGCGCACCGCCGCCAGATCCGGCGCCGCGGTCTCGATGGCGGCGCTGCCGCACAGGCCGTCCGGCGCTTCAAAAACCGCCTCCAAGGGTCCGTCGAAATGCTCCAGGCCCAAATACATATCCACAAAGACCGCCTGATGGCCCAGGCTCCGAAGGGCCCGGCACACCGAGGTGGCCGTCACCAGGGAGACGTGGCGCTCGGCGCTGATGCCGCCCCCCAAAACAACAATTTTCATGGTCCGCTTCCTTTCGCGTCCGGGCGCTCTCCCGCCCGGCTCTCCCTATAAAATACCACAGGGAGAAAGGAAGTACAAGCAAAAAATGGCATAACGTAAAAAACGCGGCGTGTCAGCGAAGCTGACACGCCGCGTTTTTTATGCCGGCAGATAGTCCATCGGGTCGGCGCTGCGGCCGTCCACGGTCACGGCAAAGTGCAGATGGATCCCCTGGCCGATCTCGCCCAGGGCGGTGACGCCCACAGAGCCCAGCACGTCTCCGGCCTCCACCCAGTCGCCCGCGCTGACGGCGGGCGTCTCGGCCAGGTTGGCGTACACGGTCCGGACTCCGTCCCCATGGCTGACGGTGACCACCGTGCCGTAGAGATCGTCGGTCTCCACGCTCTCCACGGTCCCGGCCCGGGCGGCAGAGACGGTGTCGCCCAGGGCGGCGGCGATGTCCACCCCGTCATGGGTGCGCCAGTCCTTCATCGTCACGTCATAGAGGAGCTTTTCGGTGCTGAAGGGCCGCTCCAGCTCTCCGCTGACCGGCCAGACATAGCTGACCGGGGCGGCCGCGGGCACCTCCTCTTCCCCGTTCCAGACCGGCTGAAGGGCCTGTTCAGGCTCCTCCTCTGTCTCCAGGGCCGGGGCCTCCTCCTGGGTCTCGGGCGCCATGGCGCTCTGGGCCGGCTCCTGAGCCAGGGAGGGCTGGGTGGGTACCTGGGGCGTCACGTATACGGTCTCCACCCGCTTGTTGTCCAGGCTGGACCGGTTCACGCTGCTCACGTCTTTTGCCATAGTCTCATTCCCCGCCGCCATCATCCAGGCGGACACGCCGATCACCGCGGCGCACAGGAAAAGGACTATGTAAAAGCCCTTTCCGGTGAAAAATCCCTCCAGCTTTTTGCCGGAGCTGCTGCTGTTCATAAATTTGACCTCCGTTTGCATGAAATAGGTTTGCAAGCCTATTTTTGCCGGAGCTGGTATATCTTATACATAAAAAAGCTGCCTTCCGGCAGCTTTTTTAGAGATTGCTTTTTGACTTAGCAGATTACCGGATGGAGAAGAACGCCTCCCGGCCGGGGTACTGGGCCACGTCGAACAGCTCCTCCTCAATGCGCAGCAGCTGGTTGTACTTGGCCACCCGGTCGGTCCGGGAGGGGGCGCCGGTCTTGATCTGCCCGGCGTTGACGGCCACAGAGATGTCGGCAATGGTGGTGTCCTCCGTCTCGCCGGAGCGGTGGGAGACCACGGCGGTCCAGCCCGCCCGGTGGGCCATCTGGATGGCGTCCAGGGTCTCGGTCAGGGTGCCGATTTGGTTGAGCTTGATGAGCACGGCGTTGGCGGCTTTCAGAGCGATGCCCTTTTTGATCCGCTCCGTATTGGTGACAAACAGGTCGTCCCCCACAATCTGGATCCGGCCGCCCAGGCGGCGGGTCATGTTCTGCCAGCCCTCCCAGTCGTTCTCGCCCATGCCGTCCTCGATGGAGATGATGGGATATTTGTCCACAAAGCTCTCCCACATGTCCACCATCTGCTCGCTGGTCATCACGGTGCCCCGCTTGGGCAGATGATAGCAGCCGTCCTCCTTCACCCAGTCGGACACAGCGCCGTCGATGGCGATCATGAAGTCCTCCCCGGGCTTGTAGCCGGCCTTCTCGACAGCGGCCACTAAAGCCTTCAGAGCGTCCTCGTCGCTGTCCAGGTTGGGGGCGTATCCGCCCTCGTCCCCCACGCCGGAGGCGGGGACCACCTTTTTCAGGGCGTGGAACACCTCCGCGCACATGCGCAGGGCCTCTTTGAAGCTCTCCGCCCCCACCGGCATGATCATGAACTCCTGAATGTCCACGTTGGAGCCGGTGGCGTGGGCGCCGCCGTTGAGCACGTTCATCATGGGTACCGGCAGGGTCTTGGCGTTGACGCCGCCGATATAGCTGTACAGGCTCTGGCCCGTAGCCGCCGCGGCGGCCTTGGCGCAGGCCAAGGAGGCTCCCAGAATGGCGTTGGCGCCCAGGCGGGTCTTGTTGGGGGTGCCGTCGATCTCGATGAGCATTTTGTCAATAGAGGTCTGGTCCAGCACGTTGAGCCCCAGCAGGGCCTCGGCGATCTCGCCATTGACGTTCTCCACCGCCACCAAGACGCCCTTGCCGTTATACCGGCTCTTGTCCCCGTCCCGCAGCTCGCAGGCCTCGTACATACCGGTGGACGCGCCGGAGGGCACTGCCGCCCGGCCCACCGTGCCGTCGTCCAGCGTGACCTCTACCTCCACCGTGGGGTTGCCCCGGGAATCCAGGATCTCCCGGCCCATCACATCGACTATCTCAAAATACTCCTTCAAAAGGTGCGCCTCCTTTGTTAAAAGTTGGTTTTAGTATACCACAAAACGGAAAAAAATAAAGGCTTTTCTGTAAAACATCCTCCCGTCTTTGGGCGGGAGGATGTTTTACAGATCACATATCAGTTTGTCGTGTCGAAGCGGAGGGCCACTTTGAACAGGTCCCCATCCACGGTCAGCTCCAGCTGGCTGCCCTGGAGCTGGGCCAGGCTCCGGGCGATGGAGAGGCCCAGGCCGCTGCCCTCGGTGTTCCGGGAGGTATCCCCCCGGACAAAGCGCTCCATCAGCTCGTCCCCGCTGATGTTCAGCTGGCTGCGGGAGATGTTGCGGAAGGTGACGAGAGCCTTTCTCCCCTCCCGCTCCAAGTTCAGATAGACCCGGGTCCCGGGCTGGGCGTACTTGCAGACGTTGTTCATCAGGTTATCGAAGATGCGCCAGGTGTGCCGCCCGTCGGCCAGCACGGTCACCGGCTCCTCCGGCTTTTTCACCACCAGCTCCAGCCCGGCGGCGGCCAGCTTCTCGGCGTACTCTCCCACCGTCTGGTCCAGCAGTACCCCCAGCTCGCAGTGCTCCAAATTGACCGACAGATTGCCGGTGCTGGCTTTGCTGGCTTCGATCAGATCATCGATCAGTTTTTTCAGCCGGGCGGACTGGCGGGACAGCACCTCGATATATTCCCGCATCTTCTCGTTCTCCGGCTGCTCCTTCTCCAGCAGGTCCACATAGTTGATGATGCTGGTCAGGGGCGTCTTGATATCGTGGGACACGTTGGTGATGAGCTCGGTCTTGAAGCGCTCGCTCTTCATCCGCTCGTTCACGGCCCGGACCATGCCCTCCCGGATGTGGTTCAGGTCCTCGGCGCTGTCCTTGAAGTCCCCCCGGAGATACCGGGTGTCCACCACGGTATTCTCGTTGCCGTTGGCGATCTCTTTGATGCCCCGCTGGAGCCGCCGCAGGCAGAGGATGGCGTAAAAGAAGGCCAGGCTCAGCGCCGCGCTCCTCAGGAACCAGAGCACGACCTCCACTCCAAGGTCATACTCGGTGCTCATGATGACGATAAGCTCCGCAAAGAGCAGGACCGCCACAAACAGGATGGCCTTCCACAGCAGGGGGATCTTCCGCAGGAAGAGCTTCAGGACCCGGAAAAAGCCCCGGACCGCCCGCCAGCACCAGCCCAGCACCGCCCGGGCGATCCGCCAGGCCCAGACCAGCAGCTTCCAGCACAGGCTGTTTTTGATCACCGTGCCCAGCTTCAGCCGGGTGGCAAAGCCCATGCACAGCCATACGGCCAGCAGGAGTCCTGCGACCAAGAGCAGCACGCCGCAGGTGAAGAAAAACGGGTCAAAGCTCTGGACCCCCACCGCTTCGTCCAGGATCTCTATGCTGAAATAGGCGCACCAGCAGGTCCCGGCCCCCACGGCCGCGGCGAACAGATCGGAGGGCAGCTTGTCGGAGAAGTTGGGGACCACCTCATCCCCGCCGCCCCGGTGCCCGGCGGCGCACATCAGGAACACGAACAGCAGCACACAGAGAAGCAGCGCGCCCAGGGCGCCCCACAGAAGGGCGTAGCGGACCGGCTGCAGCGTGTTGTACAGGTCCATCAAGATCTGATCCCAGCCTGTCAGCGGGGCGATCAGGCAGCCGGTGAGGGTATAGGTGTAGACCAGATCCTCCTGGGGCGGCTCCCGGTATCCGGCGGGGATCTCGGGGATCTTTTTGGTGCCGTCCTCCTTGACGTCCTCCTCTTCCCCGCTCACCGGCGGGAAAGAGCTGTACCCGTATTTTGTGGAGCCCCGGTCATATTCTTCAGGCGGGGTGCCCAGGTACTCCACCAGGGGCTTGTTGATATACAGCGGCACGCTGTTCTGGATGGTGTTGCCCCACCATACGCTGTTCTGGTCATCATAGCCTGCCACGTTGATCCTGTACAGGGTCTCCGTCTCGGTGGTCTCCTGGTATTCCGCCACATATTTCAGCCGGCCAGTGCCGCTCCAGAGGACCGTCTCTCCCTCGGTCTGTCCGACGAGGGTCTTTCCGTCCTCGTCGGTGAGGGTATAGCGGAAATCGTCAAACAGGACAAAGTTCAGGCCGTCCGTATCCTTCAGCTCCGGGTCATACAGCAGCCGCTCCGAGACCATGGCCATGGCGGAGCGCAGCTTGCTCTGCCCCAGCCGGTCCAGCAGCTCCTCCGAGGTGCCGCCGTTGTAGGCCCCGAGGTCATAGAGGAACACGCCGCCTAAAACGCAGGCGCCCAGACACAGGGCCAGCGCCACCAACAGCAGGATCGCCAGCACCTTGACCGGGGTGCTGCCTCTGAGCTTTTTCATGTCTGTTTTCCCCCTTCGATCTTATAGCCCTGGCCCCAGACCGCCTTGATGTACCGGGGCTCGGCCGGGTTGATCTCCACCTTTTCCCGCAGGTGCCGGATGTGCACCGCCACGGTGCTCTCCGCCCCGTAGGGCTCGTCCGCCCAGACCTTGCGAAAGATGGCCTTGGGCGAAAAGACCTGCCCCGGGTGCTCCATCAGCAGCCTCAGAATGCCGTACTCCGTGGGGGTCAGGCTCACCCGCTCCCCGTCTACGGTGACCTCTTTGCTCCGGTCGTCCAGGCAGATGTTGCCGATGGTGAGGGCCCCGTCCTGGACCGCCCCGCCCCCCAGCTGCATATAGCGCCTCAGCTGGGAGCGGACCCGGGCCAGCAGCTCCACCGGGTTGAAGGGCTTGGTGATATAATCGTCGGCCCCTACGTTCAGCCCCAGGATCTTGTCCGTGTCCTCCCCCTTGGCGGTCAGCAGGATCACGGGCACGTTGCTGTCCTTGCGCAGCTCCACCATGGCGCTGATCCCGTCCATCTCCGGCATCATGATATCCATGAGCACCAGGTGGATATCCTCCTCGGCCTTGACGCGCAGGGCCTCCCGGCCGCTGTAGGCGGAAAAAGTCCTGTAGCCCTCCGCCTCCAGGTATATTTTCAGAGCGGAGACGATGTCCCGCTCATCGTCGCAGATCAGGATGTTATACACGCTCTCTCACCTCGCGTTTTTATTGTACACAAAGCGCTCTTAAAAACCAAGAGCCAAAATTTTTAAGATTTGTTTAAGGAGAGCCCCAAAACGCAAAACAGCTCCCCGGCACCTGGGGAGCTGTTTGAGCGTTTTCATTTTGCCGCGCTCTCGGCTCCCCTGCGTAAGGGGAGCTGTCAGCGGCGGAGCCGCTGACAGAGGGGTCGCCGCTGACAGAGGGGTCGCCGCTGACAGAGGGGTCGCCGCTGACTGAGGGGTCGCCGCTGACTGAGGGGACGCTTCTTTTTATATGTGGCCGGATCGGTTTCAGCCGTTCAGAACAACCCCTCCGCCTCGCTGCCGCTCGGCACCTCCCCTTGCTCAGGGGAGGCAAGGGCGGCATGCCATAAAGTGCGTTTTAAGATATCCCGGAGAGAGATATAGATTTCGCATTTCCCGGTCATAGATTGCCGGAGGCCATCCGCTGTTTTACCATCTCGTCGATCTGTTCGCACACCCCTCTGAAGTTTCTCCGAATTTCGTTGTTGGCAATCCGCAGTACCTTTAAGCCGTAAGACTCCAAAAAGGCCGTCCGCTCTTTGTCCATGGCCAGGTTGGGCTCCTCATAATGCTGCGACCCGTCCACTTCAACGACAAGGCCGGCCGAAGCGCAGTAAAAATCCGCAATATATCTGCCCAAAATTTTTTGCCGCGTAAATTTGGCCGGATAGTCGCGCAAAAAGCCATACCAGAGGCGGCGCTCCTCCTCCGTCATATTCTTCCGAAGCTGTCTCGCCACCGGTACAAGCTTGTGATTTCCTTTTCGTTCCACTGGCTTTTATTCATCCAGCTTCAGCACCGCCAAAAAAGCCTCGGTGGGGATCTGGACCGTGCCCAGCTGGCGCATCTTCTTTTTGCCCTCTTTCTGCTTCTCCAGCAGCTTCTTCTTGCGGGTGATGTCGCCGCCGTAGCACTTGGCCAGCACGTCCTTGCGCAGGGCCTTCACGGTCTCCCGGGCGATGATGCGCCCGCCGATGGCCGCCTGGATGGGCACCTCGAACAGCTGCCGGGGGATGTTCTCCTTCAGCTTCTCGCACAGCCTTCTGCCCCGGGGATAGGCTTTGTCCCGGTGGGCGATGAAGCTGAGAGCGTCCACCTGGTCCCCGTTGAGGAGCATGTCCACCTTCACCAGGTCGCTGGGCTTGTACTCGCTGAACTCATAGTCCAGGGAGGCATAGCCCCGGGTGCGGGCCTTGAGGGTGTCAAAGAAATCATAGATGATCTCGTTGAGGGGCATGTCGTAGTGCATCTCCACCAGGCGGGCATCCAGATACTGCATATCCTTGTACTCGCCCCGCCGGTCCTGGCAGAGGGGCATGATGTTGCCCACATATTCGTTGGGCGTGATGATGGAGACCTTCACATAGGGCTCGTAAGCCTCCAGGATGGTGTTGGCGTCCGGATAGTTGTGGGGATTGTCCACCATGACGGTGCTGCCGTCGCTCTTCTTCACCTCGTAGATCACCGAGGGCAGGGTGGTCACCAGCTCCAGGTCAAACTCCCGCTCCAGCCGCTCCTGGATGACCTCCATGTGCAGCATCCCCAAAAAGCCGCAGCGGAAGCCGAAGCCCAGGGCCGCCGAGCTCTCCGGCTCATAGGAGAGGGAGGCGTCGTTGAGCTTGAGCTTCTCCAGCGCGTCCCGCAGATCCGGGTATTTGGAGCCGTCCTCGGTATAGATGCCGCAGTAGACCATAGGCCGGGCCGGCCGGTAGCCGGGCAGGGCCTGGGCGGTGGGGCGGGCCGCATCGGTCACCGTGTCGCCCACCCGGGTGTCCGCCACGTTCTTGATGCTGGCGGTGAAATAGCCCACGTCCCCGGCGGAGAGCTCCTCGCAGGGGTCCAGGCCGATGGGGCGCATGTGCCCCACCTCCACCACCTTGTACCGGGCCCCGGTGGACATGAGCAGCACCTCGCTGTCTTTCCGGATGGACCCGTCCACCAGGCGCATGAACACGATAACACCCCGGTAATTGTCATACTGGCTGTCAAAGATCAGGGCCTTTAAAGGCGCTTCCGGGTCCCCTGAGGGGGCGGGGACATGCCGCACGATATCCTCCAGCACCGCGTCTATGTTGATGCCTGCCTTGGCGCTGATCTCCGGCGCGTCCTGGGCGGGCAGGCCGATGATCTCCTCGATCTCGTCCTTCACCCGCTGGGGGTCGGCGGCCGGCAGGTCGATCTTGTTGATCACCGGCAGCAGCTCCAGATCGTTATCTAAGGCCAGATAGGTGTTGGACAGGGTCTGGGCCTCCACACCCTGGGACGCGTCCACCACCAGCACCGCCCCCTCGCAGGCGGCCAGGGACCGGCTGACCTCATAGTTGAAGTCCACATGGCCCGGGGTGTCGATCAGGTTGAGGGTATAGGTATGCCCGTCGCCGGCCTGGTATTCCAGACCGACAGCCCTGGCTTTGATGGTGATGCCCCGCTCCTTCTCCAGCTCCATATTGTCCAGGATCTGGTCCTCCATGATCCGGCTCTCCACCGCGCCGCACTTTTCGATGAGCCGGTCGGAGAGGGTGGATTTCCCGTGGTCGATATGGGCGATAATGGAGAAATTGCGGATATATTTCTGATCCGTCATTTTTGACCCCCAGGCGCTTTCGCGCAAGAAAAAAGCTTCGGTGGATGTTCGTATTATACCCGGGAAGCCGCTCTTTGTAAAGGACAAGTTTGGCGCCGGGCGGGCTCTTTTCCGGCAAAAGGCCCCGGAGATCCCTTCTCGATCTCCGGGGCCTTTTGCTGTCTCTCACTCATATTGTCCAGGTGCTGTTGGAGAAGGCGCAGATGCCGGTTTTACGCCAGGTCGCCTTCCACGTCGTCCAGCGCCATATCCGCCCGGTCCAGCATGGACCGGACCTGGGCCAGCAGGGCCCGGGCCGTGGACAGATCTCCCGCGTGGGGTTCGTCTGAACGGCAGAGGAGGTAGTCGGCGGTCACGCCGTAGTAGTCGCAAGCCCGGCGGACAAAATCCAGCCCCGGTTCCCGGGCGCCGTTTTCATAGTGACTCAGCAGCGCCTGGCTGATGCCCAGACTCTCCGCTGCCATACGTTGGCTGATATTCTTCTCGTGGCGTAGAGCAGAGAGTGTTCCCTGAAAGCTTCTCATGGTATTCACGTTTACACCGCTCCTTAGCATTTATTCTCAAAGGCAATACCCGTAGGGCACCGGCAAAAACCGCCCAAGCACCCTTGAAGATTCCTTTGGATGAGAAGAACAGGTCTGTCACGTCATTTTCTTGGCGAATGACGCCTCAGCCTTGTTCTATTCAGGTTGCCCGTATTATATCCGTCTCCGGCGGCTTTGTAAAGAAAAATTTTACTCATTTTTCGATTATTCTTGAAAAATAAGAGAGGTCGTGATACATTATACAATGGTTTTAAGTAAATAGCCGGTTAGGAATATCATCCGGGCTTAGAAAAAATTGGAGGTATTTGAAATGTTTGAGAATTTGGTCGAAATCCTGAAAGCAAATCCCCGCAAGATCGTCTACACCGAGGGCCCCGACGCGCGCATCCTGGAATCTGCCGCCCGTTTGAAAAAAGACGGTTTCCTGACCCCCATCCTGGTGGGCAACGTGGAAGAAGTCAAGGCCGCGGCCGCCAAGGGCGGTTTTGATATCGACGGTCTGGAGATCATCGACCCGGCCACCTACGAGGGCATGGACGAGATGGTGGAGACCATGGTAGCCCTGCGCAAGGGCAAGATGACCGCGGAGGACTGCCGGGCCGCGCTCCAGAAGGGCAACTATTTCGGCACCATGCTGGTGAAGATGGGCAAGGCCGACGCGCTCCTGGGCGGCGCCACCTACTCCACTGCCGACACCGTGCGCCCCGCGCTGCAGCTGGTGAAGACCAAGCCTGGTGCCAACCTGGTCAGCTCTTGCTTTATCCTGGTCCGGGGCGAGGAGATGCTGGCCATGGGCGACTGCGCCATCAACATAGATTATCAGGACAAGCTGGACAAGGAGGGCAACGTGGTCCTCACCGCCGCCCAGCAGCTGGCTGAGGTGGCCGTAGCCACCGCCGGGACCGCCAAGGTCTTCGGCATGGACCCGAAGGTGGCCATGCTGTCCTATTCCACCAAGGGCTCCGGCAAGGGGGCCAACGTGGACCTGGTGCGGGACGCTACCGCCGCCGCCAAGGCTCTGGCCCCGGATCTGGCCATCGACGGGGAGATGCAGTTTGACGCCGCCGTGTCCCCGGTGGTGGGCCAGCTGAAGTTCCCGGGCAGCAAGGTTGCCGGCTATGCCAACACCTTCATTTTCCCGGAGATCCAGTCCGGCAACATTGGCTATAAGATCGCCCAGCGGCTGGGCGGCTTCGCGGCCTTTGGCCCCATTCTCCAGGGCCTGAACGCCCCCATCAATGACCTGTCCCGCGGCTGCGACGCGGAGGAGGTCTACCAGATGTCCATCATCACCGCCGCGCTGGCGTAAATTTCCTGAAAAATGTCTCGCGGAGGGGCAAAGCCCCTCCGCGTGGACTTGACAAAAAGGTGTAAACAGGTTAAAATAGCATTGTAAAAAGGCGCTGCCGGTAAACGGTCAGCCCCTCATCAGATGTACGAAGTAATCGCCAAACTTTAGAGGGGTTGGGCGGTTACTTCTTTTTGGCCTGTATAAACGATTGCCAAACAGAGCCTGTTGTCAAGTGAGGAGAACGTATGACCAGAGAAGAGCAGATGTCCCTGGCCCTGGAGCTGGCGGCCCAGGCGGCCCAGGCGGGAGAAGTGCCCGTGGGCTGCGTGGTGACGGACGCGGAGGGCCGGGTGCTGGGCCGGGGCCGGAACCGCCGGGAGGAGCGGGGCGACGCCACCGCCCACGCGGAGTTGGAGGCCATCCGCCAGGCCTGCCAGGCTGTAGGCGACTGGCGCCTGGAGGGCTGCACCCTGACCGTGACGCTGGAGCCCTGCCCCATGTGCGCCGGGGCCATCATCAACGCCCGCATTCCCCAGGTGGTCTTTGGGGCCCGGGAGGCGCTGTCCGGCTCCTGCGGCAGTGTGATCGACCTGTTTTCCGAGCGCTACGGCCACCGGCCCGCCGTTTTCGGCGGTGTCCGGGAAGCGGAATGCGCCGCCCTCCTGCGGGACTTTTTTAAAACCAAACGTCCATAACACGCCAAAACGCCCCTCCTCCCGGAGGGGCGTTTTGGCGTGTTCGCTAATATTCATAGATCCCGCCGCCGATGAACTCCCTGAGCAGAGAGTCGTCGGCGACATATTTTTCCTCGATATGCCCGAAGAGCTGGATGGCCGGCAGCACCGCCCGCAGCTCCTCAAAGCGCTCGATCCCCTCCGGCACGGAGCGGAACAGCTCCGTGGCAGTGGCGTTGAACACCGCCGGCTCATAGGGCAGGGAGGTATCCAGCTGCAGATCCGCCTTTTCCTTAAAGGGCGAGATGTTCAGCTTCTCCCCCCGGCGCACGTTGGCCCACATGGCCATGGTCTCCGCCGGGTCCGAGCCCCGGAACTTATAGTCCCGCACCATACGCCGCACCAGGCGGAACCAGGTCCGCTTAAAGACCACCTTGCCCTCGAAGAGCACGTCGCTGCGGGCGGAGATATAGAGCTTGAAGGCCTCCGGATGCTTTTCGGTGATCCGGTCATTCAGGGCGTGGATCCCCTCAAAAATGACGATCTCGTCCGGCCCCAGCTTGATGGATTTGGACGGCTCCTGGACCCGCATCCGCCGGGAGAACTCGTATTTGGGCACAAAGATCCGCTCGCCCCTGGCCAGCTGGCTGAAATGCCGGTCCATCAGCTCCATGTCCAGGCACAGGGGGGACTCCAGGTCCATCTCCCCCGCCGGCGTCCGGGGCACGGTGGCCGGGTCGATGGTCTTGAAATAGTCGTCCATGGCCACATAGTGGGTCCCTACACCCCGGCGCTTGAGCTCGTCGGCAATTTTCATGGCCGTGGTGGTCTTGCCGGAACCGGAGGGGCCCGAGAGGAGCACGATGGGGCTGCTCTTCCGGTTTTGGAGGATCTTCTCCGCCACTAAGGCCACCTTTTTCTGATATTGCGCGTCCCCTTCCTGCACAAAGGCCAGCGGGTCGGACACGGTCTTAAAGTTGATCTCCTGTAATTGATACGCCATGCTTCACTCCTCCTTCGCGTATGCCTGGTAAAAGGCCCCGATGGCCTGCTTCCCGGCGCAGGTCCGCTCCAGGCTCTGGATATACTCCAGGGGGTACTTGGGGGCTGTCAGCCGGATGTTCCGGCTCCCCGGGGGGCCGATGAGCTTGGTGGAGCCCCCGGCGCCCATGGCCAGGATGCTGCACAGCTCCTCCATCATACAAATATTATATAGATTGATATACCCTTTTTTCGCCCAGCCCACATTTTCAAAGCCGCCGGACATAAATTTTTGCCGGTAGAGATAATAGGGCGCGTAGCCGCAGGCGCGCAGCCTCTCCTCCGCCAGGGCCAGCATCCGGGCCACTTCCTCCCCGCCGGGCAGCCCCGCCTCCTCTTGGGCAAGGCGGGAGCCTTTTTTTATCGACAGGGTGTGCACGGTGATATTCTCCGCCTGGAAAGCCAGCACCCGCTCCAGGGTCTGCGCAAAGCCCGCCGGGCTGTCCTGGGGCAGGCCCGCGATCAGGTCCATGTTCACCGCGAAGCCCCCCACAGCCCGGACCTTTTCCAGGGCCCGGACGATGTCCTCCGCCGTGTGCCGCCGGCCGATGGCCTCCAGCACCGCATCCGACATGGTCTGTGGGTTCACGCTGACCCGGTCCACCCCGTGGGCCCGGAGCACGGACAGCTTCTCCTCGGTGATGGTGTCCGGCCGGCCGGCCTCCACGGTGTACTCCCGCAGGGCGGACAGATCGAGGGCCCGCTCCAGCCGGCCGCAGAGGGCGTCCAGCTCCCGGGCGGACAGGGTGGTGGGAGTGCCGCCGCCCATATACAGGGCCACCGGGCGCAGCCCCAAAAGGCGGACCTGCTCCGCCACCGCGTCGATCTCCCGCTCCAGCGCCTCTAAAAAAGGCCGGATCAGCGCCATGCTCTTCTCCACCGACTGGCTCACAAAGCTGCAATAGGCGCAGCGGGTGGGGCAGAAGGGGATGCCCACATACAGGCACACGTCCCGCTCCCCCAAGGTGCGCGCCGCCGCCAGGGTCTCCCGGGCGGTGTCCAGGCAGAGGCGGGCGCGGGCCGGGCTCACATCGTAGTCCGCCTGAAAGCGCTCCAGGGCCTCTTCCCCGCTGAGCCCGGCGCGGAGCAGCGGCGTCATCAGCTTGCCGGGGCGGACCCCCGTGAGGGCCCCCCAGGGGGGCCGGGGATGCCCGGCGGCCAGAGCCGCCCGGTACACCGCGTTCTTGATGAGCCGCTGGCAGCGGCTGTCCGCCTCCAAGGGATCCCGGAGAGCGGCGGCAGGGGCCGTGTCCCTCCCCTGCCAGGCGTTCTCCCCCAGCACCAGCGTGCAGACAGCCTCCGCCCCGGCGGGCGTTTTTTCCAGGCGGATCTCCATCCGGTCCCCTTCCGGCGCCCCCGCCGGATACACGGGCCGCTGGCCGGGGTACAGGGTCAGCAGGATCTGCTCCGCCGCGTATTTATAGTCGTGTCCGTATAAATATAAGTTCACTCTGTATTTCTTCCTCGAACGCTCCGCTGTTTCTCAATATACGTCCCATCGGTTGACAAAGGCCCAGAGATAGAAGACCGCCGCGCAGACGCACAGCACGCTGAACAGCCGGTCCACCCTCTTGTTCTCCGTGACCTGGGCCAGGCCCGCATAGACCGGCACCGCCGCCGCCAGATACCGGGGCGCGCTGATCAGATAGGTGGTGCCGATGGCGAAAAAGTAGTAGGCGATGAACCAGGCGCTGTAGCTGGGCCGGAGGCGTTTGGCAGCCGCCGTCATCAGGATCAGCGCGATGAAACAGTACGCCACGTTTGGCAGCCACAGGCCCAGGGATATCTGATAATAATCCGTCCCCAATACATAGAGGGCCAGGTCCGTCTGATAGGCGGCGGTGGCCCAGAACAGGCCGAAGCCCTGGCCCCATTTTGCATGCTCAAAGACCATGAATTGGAAGGGATCCCCGAACTGCCGGTAGTTTATCAGCAGGTACAGGACCGTCCCCAGGGGGACCAGCAGCAGGGAGGCAAAGCGCAGGACCCATTTTTTCCGCCCGGCGGGGGAAAGCTTCCCGTCCCGGACGCAGGCGTGGACCGCCTCTAAAATCAGTGGGGCCAGCAGCAGTACCCCCAGAGAGCGGGTAAAGGCGGCATATCCGCCGAGGGCCGCGGCGGGCAGCCACCTGCCCCGCCGGGCCGCATACAGGCTCCCGAGGCACAGCATCAGGAAAAGGCTCTCACTCATAGGCCCGGCGAAGAAAAAGGCGCCGGGTATGATCCACAGATATTTCACGGCGCGCCTGGCGCCGGCAGCGCCGTAATCCAGGGCCAGGAGACGGACCAGCAGGCAGCCCGAAGCGGCATAGCACAGGGCGGACACCAGGAGAGCCGCGTGCAGATAATTTCGCGTGAGATAATACGCCAGCCGGACCAGCAGC
This sequence comes from uncultured Oscillospiraceae bacterium, assembly GCA_947630375.1. GTDB lineage: Bacteria > Bacillota > Clostridia > Oscillospirales > Oscillospiraceae > Limivicinus. Next base: position 41,912 of record CANRHH010000020.1, read on the forward strand.
GGATAGCCGGGAAAGAAGACGATCTCCTCCCCGCCGCCGGTATAGCCTTGCTGGGCAATTTTCAGATAGTATCCCGTGTCCAGGTAACCCCAGAAATTCAGATGTTCCCGGAAGCTGTCGGTATCCCCCAGCAGACGGCGCAGCGCAAAGACCGCCAGCAGCGTCCCCAGAGCCGCCGCCAAAAAGAGGCAAAACAGCTTCCCCAGGCCGGCCCCCCGGCCCTGCTCTTCTAAAGCGGGCTCCTCCCAGTCCTTTCGCCAGAAGCGCATCCAGCCGGGCACGAAGCGCAGGCACATGGCCGCGAACAGGGCCGCGGCCGCGAAAGCCGCCACGGTCCCCGCCTTATTGACATCTTTCGTGCCCACCAGCCAGAAAAGAAAGGCGCCGCTCAAAACGGCCAGGCCGACCCCCGATATCCAGATCTCCGGTTTCTTCCACCAAGGTCTCTCCATCTTTTCCCCTTTCCGGCCTCCTATGGCAGGTATGGCTCCGGTTTAAAACCGGTAAAGTCTGTTTATTATTATACCAGAGCCGCGAAGCGGGGATGGTATAATTCGGCCATGTTTTTCGGTTGCCGCGCAAGCGGCGAGAAAAACGGCATAAAATTTATAATAGCCGTCCTGCGGCTATTATACCAGAGGCCGCATATAAACTCAATGATAAAATTCCTTGAAATATTCACGCTTCACAACAAAGAGTAATATAAAATACCACGCGTAATAGTACAAAAAATCGCTGGAACTCTCGAGAAAAATCGTTTAAAATGGGCGCGTAAATTAAAATGGAGGGGGTGGTGTATCATTTTCAGCGTTGGAGACAAAATTGTATATGCGGAAAGCGGCGTATGTACGGTGGAAAAAATACAGCCTTTGGAAATGGCAGGCGCTTCCAAAGACAAGCTGTATTATCAGCTCTCTCCCCTGATCGGCAGCAGCACCCTGTTTGTGCCGGTGGATACCAGGGATTACATGCGCTATGTAATGACCCGGGACGAGGCCGAGGCCCTGATCGACTCCATCCCAAACATCGAGCCCGCGATCTGCAACGACAACCGTTTTAACCATGTGGACGCGTTTTACAAGGACCTGTTCAAGGTGCACACCTGCGAGACCCTGGTCTCCATCGTCAAAGGACTGCGGGCCCGGCTGTCCGGGAAGAAAAACCGCAGCAGCCGGGCGGAGGCCACCATGCGCCGGGCCAAGGACATTCTCCATGGGGAGCTGGCCGTGGCGCTGGAAATGGAAGTGGAAGATGTGGAGGGTTATATCATCCACCGGCTCACAAAGGGCTGATGGCAGGTAAACATATGGGCACTGGGGCGGCGAAGAAAATTCTTCGCCGCCCCAGTGCATTCCATGCATCAAAAAAATTTTGTCTGAAAAAGGCCGCGGAGTGAAACCAACGGGCAAAAACGGGGTCTTATAAGATAGAAGCCATTGGAAGGGAGGGACGCTCTATGCAGGACAGCGCCATTGTGGACCTGTACTGGCAGCGCTCCGACGCAGCCATTGCGGAGACCGACAAAAAATATGGGGCCTACTGCCACAGCGTGGCCTTTGGCATATTAAACGACCGGGAGGATTCGGAGGAATGCGTCAACGATACCTGGCTGCGGGCCTGGAACGCCATGCCGGACCAGCGGCCTGACAAGCTCTGCCCCTTTCTGGGCAAGATCACCCGCCGTCTGGCTCTGAACCGGCAGCGGGACCAACAACGGCTCAAGCGGGGCGGCGGAGAGCTGGACCTGTGCCTGGACGAGCTGGCCGACTG
>CANRHH010000021.1 GCA_947630375.1 uncultured Oscillospiraceae bacterium
CACAAAAAACAACACCGGGGTACTGTTTCTTGCAGTCCTCGGTGTTGTTTTTTCTGGGCCGTTTTGCTACAGCCCCTGCGTTCGTTTAGGGCTTGATTTGGGGCGTGAATAGGGGTATGATAGGGGAAAATACAGATAGGAGGCGCCCTATGAGTACCATTCCCACCCCCGAACAGGCCGAGGAGCTTGTCAAGAGATACAACAAAGAGCCCTTTCACATCCAGCACGCGGAGACCGTCTCCAAGGTGATGGGCGAGTTCGCCAAAGAGTATGACCCGGAGCGGGTGGACTTCTGGCGCACGGTGGGCATGCTCCACGACATTGATTTTGAGCAGTGGCCGGAGCAGCACTGCGTCAAGGCCAACGAGCTGCTGCACCAGCTGGGCATCGACGAGGAAGTGATCCATGCGGTGATCTCCCACGGCTACGGCATCTGCATCGATGTGGAGCCGGAGAAGTTTATGGAAAAGGTCCTCTTTGCCGTGGACGAGCTTACCGGGCTTATCGGCGCGGCGGCCCTCATGCGGCCCACCGGCATGGAGGGTATGGAGGCCAAGTCGGTCATGAAGAAGTTTAAAGACAAGAAGTTTGCCGCCGGCTGCTCCCGGGACGTGATCCGCCGGGGGGCGGAGATGCTGGGCATGGAGCTGAGTGAACTGATCGGCAGGACCATCGAGGCCATGCGGGCCTGATGCTGCGCGTTTACATGGCGGATATCGCGGCGCTGGATCCCGGCGCCGCCCTGCCTTTTTTGTCGGCTGCCCGGCGGGAACGGATAGAGCGGCTTCAAAGCCCGCTGGGCAAAAAACAGGGGGCCGGGGCGGAGCTGCTGCTGCGCTATGCCCTGGGCCGGCTGGGGATCCCGGCCCTGCCGGAGATCAGGGCGGACGAAAACGGCAAGCCCCGTTTTATTGAAGGCGGGCCCTGCTTCAGCCTGTCCCACTCGGGCTCCTGGGCTCTCTGCGCCGTGGCCGACCGGGAGGTGGGGGCGGATATCCAGGAGCGGAGAGCCTGCAAAGAGGCGCTGGTCCGGCGCTTTTTCGCCCCGGACGAGCGGGATGCCGTTCTTCGTGCCCCGGACCGGGACCGGGCGTTTACGTCTGTCTGGGCCCGGAAGGAGAGCTACGCCAAGGCCCTGGGCTTAGGGCTGAAGCTGCCGATGGAGAGCTTTTCCGTCTTTGCCCTGCCCTCCCCCTGGCAGATCTGGTGCCGGGAGGCGGAGGCCTTCTGCGTGGCTGTCTGCGCCGGGGGAGACGGGGGACCGGAGGTTTTCCGGGAAATAGACGCAAGTCTCCTGACAATCGGTTGACTTTCCCGCCGGCATTCTTTACACTGGCCCTGAGGTGATCGTGATGGACAAGGAAAAGACCGGCCGGCTCATCGCCCAGGCCCGGAAAGAGCGGGGCCTGACCCAGCGGCAGCTGGCGGAGCGGCTGCATATCACCGCCAAGGCAGTGAGCAAGTGGGAGACCGGCGTCAGCGCGCCGGACGTGGGGCTGCTGATCCCCCTGGCGGAGGAGCTGGGGCTGAGCGCCACGGAGCTGCTGGAGGGACGGCGGATGGCCGTGCCGGAGGACCGGAGCCCGGAGCAGGTGGAGGACATCGTCAAGTCCGCCCTGACCTACTCCGAACAGTCCCCGGAGCTGGAGCGGAAGCGGCGGAAAAAGCGGGCCCTGGTCTACGGCGCCTGCGTAGCCGTCGCCGCCCTGGAGACAGGGGGCCTCTGGCTGCTGGAGGCCCGGACCGGCCGGGGCCTTTTGGCACAGCTGCTGAGTTCCTTTGGGGTCATGGAGCTGCTGAGCCTGGTCTTTGGGGCCTATCTGATGCTGCTGATCCCGGAGCGCCTGCCCGCGTACTATGACGACAATGCCATCAGCGCCGTGTCCTTCGGGGCCTTTCGCATGAACCTGGCGGGGATCCATTTCAACAACCGGAACTGGCCTCATATCCTCCGGGCCATGCGGGCCTGGTGCGTGCTGGAGGCGGTGCTGGGTTTGCCCCTGAGCGCCGCCTGGGCGGTCCTCTTCCCGGCGGCCTACGGGCGCTGGGGCTGGCAGGCGCTGCTTCTGCTGTTTTTGGGCGGGCTGTTCGTGCCGGTCTATGTGCAGGGGAAAAAATATCAGTAGAGCAAGATCTGTTTTTTGCATTTTTGGGCTTGACAGAAAGAGTCGAAGCGGCTATAGTAACTATAGTTCGATTTTTGGAGCGCTGTTATGAAGAAGTTCGCTTACGCCGCCTATTACTTTTACTTTACCGACGCTGTGAGGTAAGGGTAATTTGTGGTGCAAAGAACGGCTCAGACAAAACGCTTTCATTGCCACACAGGTTATCCTGTGTGGCTTCAGTTTTTATTTGGGAGGATAGAGACATGATCGTCGTATTGAAGCATGGGGTGACCCAGGAGAAGAAGGAGCAGCTGATCGCCTGGCTGCAGAACCTGGGGCTGCGGATCCACGTGTCCGACGGGGAGTTCCAGACGGTGCTGGGCCTGATCGGGGATACCAGCCGGGTGGACATGGACCTGGTGGCCAGTCTGGAGATCGTCAGCGCGGTAAAGCGGGTGTCCGAGCCCTTCAAGTGCTGCAACCGGAAGTTCCACCCGGAAGACATGATCGTGGACGTGAACGGCGTCAAGATCGGCGGCGGCAACTTCGTCATGATCGCGGGGCCCTGCTCCGTGGAGAGCGAGGAGCAGATCCTCACGGTGGCCAAGGCCGTCAAAGAGGCCGGGGCCCAGATGCTCCGGGGCGGCGCTTTCAAGCCCCGCACCTCGCCTTACGACTTTCCCGGCCTCAAGGCCCCGGGGCTGGAGCTTTTGAAGCTGGCCCGGAAGGAGACCGGCCTGCCCTTCGTCACCGAGATCATGAACATCCAGGACCTGCCCCTGTTTGAGGACGTGGATATGCTCCAGGTGGGGGCCCGGAACATGCAGAACTTTGACCTGCTGCGTGAGCTGGGCAAGATCAACAAGCCCATCCTCCTGAAAAGGGGCCTGGCCAACACCCTCAAGGAGCTGCTGATGAGCGCGGAGTACATCATGGCCAGCGGCAACGAGCAGGTGGTCCTCTGTGAGCGGGGCATCCGCACCTTCAGCGACTACACCCGCAACACCCTGGACATCTCCGCCGTGCCCATGCTCCACGAGCTGACCCATCTGCCCGTGATCGTGGACCCCAGCCACTCCACCGGCATCGCCCGGCTGGTGCCCTCCATGTCCCTGGCGGGGGCGGCCTGCGGGGCCGACGGCCTCATCATCGAGGTCCACAATGACCCCATCCACGCCCTGTGCGACGGGGCTCAGTCCCTGCGGCCGGAGGAGTACGCGGAGCTGTCCCGGAAGGTCCGGGCCGTGCGGGAGGCCATTGCCCAATGATGGTCGGGATCGCGGGCCTGGGGCTCATCGGGGGCTCTTTTGCCAAGGCCTATCATGAAAAGGGCTGGCGGGTGCTGGCCTGGAACCGAAACCGCTCGGTGTACGACTTCGCGGTGATGAGCGGCGCGGTGGACGGAGAACTGAACGAGGAGAGCATCGGGGACTGCGACTTAGTGCTGGTGGCCCTGTACCCTCAAGCCGCCATCGAATACCTGGAGCGGCTGGGGCCCTTCATCGGCAAAAAGCCCCTGGTGATCGACTGCTGCGGCACCAAGCGGGTGGTCTGCGCCGCCTGCTTCCCTCTGGCGGAGAAAGACGGCTTTACCTATCTGGGCGGGCATCCCATGGCGGGCACCCAGTATTCCGGCTTCAAATACGCCAAGGCCAATCTGTACAAGGGCGCGCCCATGGTGATCGTCCCCCCGGTGTATGACGATATCGGCCTGCTGGGCCGGGTGAAGGAGCTGCTCTCCCCGGCGGAGTTCGGCAGCATCTCCGTGACCACCGCCGAAAAGCACGATGAGATGATCGCCTTTACCTCCCAGCTGGCCCATGTGGTGTCCAACGCCTACATCAAAAGCCCCACGGCGGGCAGCCACAAGGGCTTTTCCGCCGGCAGCTATAAGGACATGACCCGGGTGGCCTGGCTCAACCCCCAGATGTGGGCGGAGCTGTTTCTGGAAAACAAGGATTATCTCATCCGGGAGCTGGATGGGATCATCGGGAGCTTATTGGAATATAAGGCCGCCATGGAGGCGGACGATCTGCCGGAGCTGGTCCGGCTGCTGGACGAGGGAAAGAGGAGAAAAGAGGAGGTGGACGGCCGGTGACGGTGGTGCAGGTGCAGGCTTCCCGCAGCTATGAGGTGCTGATCGGGGAAGGGCTGCTGAAGGAAGCGGGGGAGCGGATCCGGGCCGTCACCCGGGCCGGGACCGCCGTCATCGTGGCGGGGGATATCGTCTGGCCCCTCTACGGCCAGCGGCTCTCCCGGTCCCTGGAGGCCGCGGGCTTTCGGGTGCTGTCCTATGTGATCCCCCACGGGGAGCGGTCCAAGAACCTGGAGACCTACGGGGCCCTGCTGGCCTTCCTGGCGGAGCACCGGGTCAACCGGGGGGACGTGCTGGTGGCCCTGGGCGGCGGCGTCACCGGGGATCTGACCGGTTTTGCCGCCTCCACCTATCAGCGGGGGATGGACTTTGTCCAGGTGCCCACCACGCTCTTGGCGGCGGTGGACTCCTCCGTGGGCGGCAAGACCGCCGTAGACCTGCCCACCGGCAAAAACCAGGTGGGGACCTTTTATCAGCCCTCTCTGGTCCTCTGCGACCTGGAGACCCTGGGCACCCTCCCGGAGGAGGAGTACCGCTGCGGCTGCGCGGAGGTCATCAAATACGGCGTGCTGGGCAGCGCCAAGCTCTTTAACGAGCTGGAGCTCCTGCCCGTCCGGGAGCAGCTGGAGCATGTGATCGCCGAGTGCGTGCGCATGAAGCGGGACATCGTGGCCGCGGACGAGTTTGACCGGGGCCGCCGGCAACTGCTGAACCTGGGGCACTCGGTGGGCCACGCGGTGGAGGCCTGCAGCGGCTACACCGTGCTCCACGGCCAGGCCGTGGCCATCGGGCTGGCCGTCGTCACCCGGGCCGCCTACGAGCGGGGGCTGTGCTTCCGCAACACCTTGGAGGCGGTGCTGGGCATTTTGAAAAAATACGGCCTGCCCACGGAGCCCGGCTATTCCCGGGCGGCGCTGGAGGAGGCCATGCTGGCGGACAAGAAGCTCTCCGGCGGGCAGCTGAGGCTCATCATCCCCCGTGAGATCGGCCATTGCGAGATCCTGCCGGTGCCGGTGGAGGACATCGGCGTGTGGCTGGCGGCCGGGGGACTGCAGGCATGACGGAACGAGTGATCGCGCCGGGGCAGCGCTCCGGCCAGGTGAAGATCCCGGCCTCCAAATCCCAGGCCCACCGGCTGCTGATCTGCGCGGCCTTGGGGGAGCGGGAGGTCCTGCTCCGCTGTGACGGGATCTCCAGGGATATCGCGGCCACGGCCGCCTGTTTAAACGCTTTAGGGGCGGAGATCCGGGAGACAGAAGCCGGCACCCTCCGCATCCGGCCCATCGAGTCCGTCCCGGCGGGGCCGCTGGCCCTGCCCTGCGGAGAGAGCGGTTCCACCCTGCGCTTCCTGCTGCCTTTGGCGGGGGCTTTGGGGGCGGAGGCGGACTTTCATATGGAGGGCCGTTTGCCCCAGCGGCCTCTGGCCCCGCTGGACCGGGCGCTGGAGGAGCACGGGCTGCGCCTAAAGCGGGACGGAGATCTGCTCCGCTGCCGGGGGCAGCTCCGGAGCGGGGATTACAGCCTGCCCGGGAACGTGTCCTCCCAGTACATCTCGGGCCTGTTGATGGCCCTGCCCCTGCTGGAGGGGGACAGCCGCTTAGAGGTGACGGGGCCGGTGGAATCCGCCGGGTACATCGCCATGACCGAGGCGGCTCTGGCCCTGGCGGGCCTGGAGCCGGTGAAGACCGGCTGGCATTATGCCATTTCCGGCGGCCGCCGGGCCGCTCTGCCTGGGGAACTCCAGGTGGAGGGGGACTGGTCCAACGCCGCCTTCTTCCTGTGCATGGGCGCCCTGTCTGAGGAAGGGGTCACCGTGCGGGGCCTGTCGGCGGCCTCCCTCCAGGGGGACCGGGCCGTGCTGGCGGTCCTGGGGGCCCTGGGGGCCCGGGTGGAGGAGACGGAGGCGGGCGTCACCGTCCGCCGGGGGGAGCTGCGGGGCTGCGTCATCGACGCGGCGCCGATCCCGGATCTGATCCCGGTCCTGTGCGTGGCGGCCTCCGTGGCCGCGGGGGAGACCCGGGTGATCCACGCCGGCCGGCTCCGGCTCAAGGAGTCGGACCGGATCGAGAGCACCGCCCGGCTGCTGAAAAGCCTGGGCGGGGACGTGACCGAGCTGGAAGATGGCCTGGTGCTCCGGGGCGTGGCGGCGCTGAAGGGCGGCGCGGTGGACGCCTGCGGGGACCATCGGATCGCCATGGCGGCGGCCACCGCCGCCTGCGCCTGCCGGGGGCCGGTGACAGTGAAGGGCGCAGAGTGCGTGGAGAAGTCCTACCCCCGGTTTTGGGAAGATTTTGCGCGTTTGCGGGGAGGCGAATCATGAGCAGCAGCTATGGAGAAAACATGCGCCTGACCGTTTTCGGCCAGTCCCACTCGGCGGCCATCGGCGTGACCATAGAGGGCCTGCCCGCCGGGCTGGAGCTGGACTTAGAGGCGCTCCAGCGTTTTTTGGACCGGCGTGCCCCGGGCCGGAACGCGTATTCCACCGCCCGTAAAGAGGCCGACGCCCCGGAGTTTCTCTCCGGGCTCAAGGGAAACGTCACCTGCGGCGCGCCTCTGACGGCCATCATTCGCAACACCAACGCCCGCTCCGGGGACTATGACGCCTTTGCCGATATCCCCCGGCCGGGCCACGCGGACTATACCGCCCGCGTCAAGTACGGCGGGGCGGAGGACCGCTCCGGCGGCGGGCATTTCTCCGGCCGGCTCACCGCGCCCCTGTGCATCGCCGGGGGCATCTGCCTCCAGCTGCTGGAGCGGGAGAACATCCGGGTGCTCTCCCGGATCCTGTCCATTGGGGACGTGACGGACAGGGGAGAGCTGCTCGCCTCCACGGCGGAGAAGGCCTTCCCCACGGTGGACGAGGCCGCGGGGCTTGCCATGCAGGCGTGCATCGCCCGGGCCCGGGCGGAAGGGGACTCGGTGGGCGGCGTGGTGGAATGCGCCGTGCTGGGTCTGCCCGCCGGGCTGGGGGACCCGATGTTTGACGGGATGGAAAACCGGATCGCCCGGATCGTCTTCGGGATCCCGGCGGTGAAGGGCCTGGAGTTTGGCGCGGGCTTTGCCGCGGCCGGGCTTCGGGGCAGCGAGAACAACGACCCCTATGTGATCGAAAACGGCAGGGTCAAAACCGCCTCCAACCGCTGCGGCGGCATTTTGGGCGGCATTACCAACGGGATGCCCCTCCTCTTCCGGGCGGCTTTCAAGCCCACGCCCTCCATCGCTTTGGAGCAGGACAGCGTGGATTTAGCGGCCATGGCCCCGGTCAAGCTGCGGGTGGGCGGCCGGCATGACCCCTGCATCGTCCCCAGGGCGGTGCCCGTGGTGGAGGCGGCGGCGGCCATCGCCGTATACGACGCGCTTCTGGCGCGCAGAAAGGAAACAAGGTGAGAAAATGGAACTGAAAGACTACCGGCAGCAGCTGGACCAGGTGGACGATGAGCTGGTCCGCCTCTTTGCCCGGCGCATGGAGATCGCGGCCCAGATCGCCGCTTATAAGAAGGAACAGGGGCTCCCCGTGCTGGATGTGGCCCGGGAGCGGCAGAAGCTGCTGGACGTGGCGGAAAAGTCCCCGGAGGAGATCCGGGAGTACACCGTCAGCCTCTACTCCCTGCTGATGGAGCTGAGCCGCAGCTGCCAGAACCGGCTGTTAGGTACCGGCACGGAGCTGACCGAACAGATCGGCCGGGCCATCGAGGAGACCCCCCGGCTCTTTCCCGGCAGCGCCATCGTGGCCTGCCAGGGGGTGGAGGGGGCCAACTCCCAGCTGGCCTGCGACAAGCTCTTCCGCCTGCCCAATGTGTTCTACTTCTCCACCTTTGAGGCGGTCTTTTCCGCCATCGAAAAGGGGCTGTGCCAGTATGGGGTCATTCCCCTGGAGAACAGCACCGCCGGCTCGGTGAACATGGTCTATGACCTGATGACGAGGCACAATTTCCGCATCGTGCGCAGCGTCCGGATGAAGATCGACCACAATCTGCTGGCCAACCCCGGCACCAAGCTGGCCGATGTGAAGGAGATCTACTCCCACGAGCAGGCCATCAGCCAGTGCGCCGGCTATTTGCAGAGCCTGAGCGGCGTGAAGGTCATCCCCTGCGAGAACACCGCCGTGGCGGCCCGGATGGTGAAGGAGTCCGGCCGGACCGACGTGGCGGCCCTGTCCTCCCGGCCCTGCATGAAGCTGTACGGGCTGGAATGCCTGGCCGAGTCCGTCCAGGACCAGGGCAACAACTACACCCGCTTTATCTGCATCTCCAAAAACCTGGAGATCTACCCGGGGGCGGACCGGACCAGCCTGATGATGGTGCTGCCCCACCAGCCCGGCTCCCTGTATAAAGTGCTGTCCCGGTTCTATGCCCTGGGCATCAACCTGAACAAGCTGGAGAGCCGCCCCATTCCCGAGCGGAATTTCGAGTTCATGTTCTACTTTGATCTGGATACCTCCGTGTACTCCCCCCAGTTCATCCAGCTGATGGGGGAGATGGAGAGCCTCTGCGAGGAGTTTTCTTACCTGGGCAGCTACAGCGAAGTGATCTGACCGGGTGTCTGAGAGGGAGGAGAGCCGATGGCGACTTTGAAATGCGGGCTGTTGGGAGAAAAGCTGGGGCACAGCTATTCCCCCCAGATCCATGCCCAGCTGGCGGATTACCCCTACGAACTCTATGAAAAGAGCCCGGAAGAATTGGATGCGTTCCTCCGGGCCGGAGACTGGGACGGGATGAACGTGACCATCCCCTATAAAAAGACGGTGGTGCCCTATTGCGCGGCCCTGTCCCCCATGGCGGAGCGGCTGGGCAGCGTGAACACCCTGGTCCGCCGCCCGGACGGCAGCCTCTACGGGGACAACACCGACGCCTACGGGTTTGAGCGCCTGGTCCGCCGCAGCGGCGTGCCGGTGGCTGGGAAAAAGGCCCTGGTCCTGGGCAGCGGCGGCGCGTCGGTGACGGTGCGGGCCGTGCTGGAGAAGTTGGGGGCCGGCCCGGTGCTGACCGTCTCCCGCAGCGGGGAGAACAACTATGAAAACCTCTCCCGGCACGCGGATGCGAAGATCATCGCCAACACCACGCCCCTGGGCATGTACCCGAAAAACGGCGCGGCCGCGGTGGACCTGCGGGCCTTTCCGGCCTGCGAGGCGGTGTTCGACGTGGTCTACAACCCGGCCCGGACCGCGCTGCTTCTGCAGGCGGAGGAGCTGGGCATCCCCCACGCCGGGGGCCTGACCATGCTGGTGGCCCAGGCCAAGCGGAGTTCCGAGCTCTTTACCGGCCGGGAGATCCCCGACGGGGAGATCGACCGGATCGAGAAGATCCTGCGCCGGCAGGAGCAGAACATCCTCCTCATCGGGATGCCCGGCTGCGGCAAGAGCACCGTGGCCCGGCGGCTGGGGGAGGCCCTGGGCCGGCCGGTCTATGAGGCGGACGGGGAGATCGAAAAGGCCGCGGGCCGCTCCATCCCGGAGATCTTTGCGGCGGAAGGGGAGGCGGGCTTCCGCGCCCGGGAGACAGAGGTCCTGCGGGAGCTGGGCAAGCTCTCCGGCGCGGTGATCTCCACCGGCGGCGGCTGCGTCACCCGGGAGGAGAACTACCCCCTGCTGCACCAGAACGGGGTGCTCGTCTGGCTTCAGCGGGACCCGGCGGTCCTGCCCAAGGAGGGCCGGCCCCTGTCCCTGGCCAACGACCTGGGAGAGATGTATGCCCGGCGGAAGGGGCAGTATGCCCGCTTCGCGGATCTGACGGTGGACAACAACGGCTCTATAAAGGAGACGGTGGCGCAGATCCTCCGGGCGCTGGAAGAATAAAGAAGGAGGATGAAAGCATGAAGATCCTCGTACTCAACGGACCCAACATCAACATGCTGGGCATCCGGGAGCCGGACGTGTACGGCAGGAACAGCTACCAGGACCTGAAGAACTTTATCTGGGACTGCTGCCAGAAGGAGCAGGTGGACGTGGAGATGTACCAGTCCAACCACGAGGGGGACATCGTCACCAAGATCCAGATGGCCTACGGCGTGTTTGACGGCATCGTCATCAACCCCGCCGCCTATACCCACACCAGCATCGCCATCTTGGACGCGCTGAAGGCCGTGGCGCTCCCGGCGGTGGAGGTCCATCTGTCCGATGTGAGCAGCCGGGAACCCTTCCGGCAGATCTCCTACGCGGGCATGGCCTGCGTCAAGACCTATATGGGCCTGGGCTTTGAGGGCTACCGGCAGGCCATCCTGTTTTTGAAAGACTATATCTGCAGGCCCTGAATCCGGAGAAAAAGGACGTAGAGAGTATGTTAGCGGTTTTTGTCAATATGGGGACGGTTTTTGTGGGCAGCCTCCTGGGGATCCTGTTCAGAAACCGGATCAGCGCCTCGATCCAGGGGGCGCTGATGAAGGCCCTGGCCCTGTGCACCGTGGTCATCGGCGTCTCCAGCGCCATAGAGACCCAGGAGCTGCTGTGCGTCATCATCTGCCTGGTGCTGGGCACCGCTTTGGGGGAGCTGCTGCGCATCGATGACGGGATCGAGAATGCGGGGGACTTTATCAAAAACAAGGTGTTCCGGGGCAAGCTGACGGAGAGCCGCTTCACCGAGGGCTTTGTCTCCGCCTGCATCCTGTTCTGCATCGGCTCCATGACCATTGTGGGCTCTTTAGAGGCGGGCATCAACAGGGATTACAGCATCATCTTCGCCAAGAGCACCATGGACTTTGTCTCCTCCATGGCCTTTGGCGCGGCCATGGGGTTAGGGGTGACCTGCTCGGTGGCGTTCATCCTGCTGTTTCAGGGGGGATTGACCCTGTTGGCGGGGCTGCTGGCCCCGGTGCTGAGCACCGCGGTGGTGACAGAGATGTCCGCCGTAGGCGGCACCATTTTGATCGGCATGGCCTTCAACATGCTGGAGCTGGGGAAGGAGCGGATCAAGGTGGCAAACATGCTGCCGGCCATTTTCCTGCCTCTGGCCTACTTCCCCGTGGCCGACTGGCTGGGGCAGCTGTTCTGATAAGAAGAGAAAAGACAAGCCCTCCGGCATGTGCCGGAGGGCTTGTCTTTAATAGGCCGCGTCAGGCCTCGCGGTCCAATTCTGCCAGGGACAGGCGCTGCTCCATGCCCTTGAGGGCCTTGCGCAGGAAGAAGGTGCTGGCCAGAAGGGACATGAGCTCCGCGATGGGGAAGCACCACCAGACGTTGTTCACGTTCCCGGTCAGGGACAGGAGCCAGGCGGCGGGGATCAGGGCCACCACCTGCCGCAGCAGAGACACGAAGAAGGAGAACATGCTCCGGTCCAGGGCCTGGCAGGCGGAGCCGGCGATGATGCAGAAGCCCGCCAGCAGGAAGTGGGTGCTGATGATCCGCAGGGCGGGCACGCCGATGGCCAGCATGGTCTCCGAGGGATTGAAGACGCCCAGCAGCTGCCGGGGCAGAAGCTGGAAAGCGGCAAAGCCCAGCACCATGAAGAAGCAGGCGTACAGCACGCCGTAGCGGATGGTCCGGTAAATGCGCTCCTTTTTCCGGGCCCCGTAGTTGTAGCCGATGATGGGGATCAGGCCGTTGTTCAGGCCGAACACCGGCATAAAGAAGAAGCTCTGGATCTTGAAATAGGCCCCGTACACCGCCACGGCGGTGGAGGTAAAGCCGATGAGGATGATGTTCATCAGGTAGTTGGTCAGCGAGCCGATGCACACCATCAAAATGGAGGGGAAGCCGATGCGGTAAACAGCCTTCACCTGGTCCAGGGGCAGCCGCACGTCGGCCAGGCGCAGGGGCAGCTCCCGGTTCTTTTTAAAGTGGAAATAGAAGCCGGTGGCGGCGGCCAGACTTTGGCCAAAGACCGTGGCAAGGGCGGCACCGGTGGTGCCCATGGCGGGCAGGCCGCACCAGCCGTAGATAAAGAAGGGGTCCAGAATGATATTGGTCACCGCGCCGATGATCTGGGTCCACATGGACAGCTTTGTAAGCCCCGTGGACTGGAGCAGCCGCTCCACACAGACCTGCATATACAGGCAGAAGGAGCCGAAGCACACCACCCGCAGGTAGGAGTCGGCATAGCCCCGGATGCTCTCGATGTCCGTCTGGGAGTGGATGAAGGCGTCCGCCCCGAAGAGGCCGAAGAGGGCCATCAGGACCCAGCAGCAGACGCTCAGGGCCACCGCCGTCCCGGCCACACGGCCGGCCTGGTCCCGGTCCTGGCGGCCCAGGGCCCGGGAGATCAGCGTGCTGATGCCCACCCCGGTGCCGGTGCCCAGACCGATCATGATGTTCTGGGCCGGGAAGGCCAGGGACAGGGCGGACAGACAGTCCTCCGACACCTGGGACACGTAAATACTGTCCACTACATTATAAAGAGCCTGTACCATCATGGAGAGCATCATCGGCACCGCCAAGGTCAGCAGCAGCTTGCCCTCCGGCATCTCTCCCATCCGGCTGGAATCCAGCCGGGCTTGCGCTTTTGCCATATGTATACGCCTCGGTTTTCTTGAAACATTTTGACCGATTATACAGCAAGTTCTGCCCGCTTACAAGAGGGGGAGCTTTTTTTGGAGAAAAGCTCAGTTTTTACGGGGAGGGGCCCGGAGAAGTTTGTATAACAAGTGCATGAAATGCATCAAAAAGTTACAGAAACATGACATTCCCCCTTTTCCCTTGCATTTTTTCCGATTTGTGATATACTATATCAGCAAAAATGCGCATGGAAATTCCAAGAGACTTTGGCGGACCTGAAAGGGACAGATTATGGCTAAGACCACGGCACAGTACGGCAATGACAGCATCTCCCAGCTCAAGGGGGCGGACCGGGTGCGAAAGCGCCCCGGGGTGATCTTCGGCTCCGACGGGCTGGACGGCTGCCAGCACGCGGTATTTGAGATCCTCTCCAACGCCATCGACGAGGCCCGGGAGGGCTACGGCGATGTGATCACCCTGAGCTATTTTGAGGACAGGTCCATCCAGGTGGAGGACTTCGGCCGGGGCTGCCCGCTGGACTGGAACCCCAACGAGAAGCGCTTCAACTGGGAGCTGGTCTTCTGTGAGCTGTACGCCGGCGGCAAGTACCAGAACGCCGACGGGGGGGACTATGAGTATTCCCTGGGCCTGAACGGCCTGGGCTCCTGCGCCACCCAGTACGCCTCGGAATATATGGACGTGACCGTCTGGCGGGACGGGAACAAATACAGTCTGCACTTTAAAAAGGGCAAGGTCCAGGGCAAAAAGGGCCAGGAGCTGAAGATCGAGCCGGCGGACCGGAAAAAGACCGGCACCACCATCCGCTGGCGGCCGGACCTGGAAGTCTTTACGGATATCGACATCCCGGAGAGCTATTTTGACGATGTGCTCCACCGGCAGGCGGTGGTGAACGCGGGGGTGACCTTCCGGCTGCGGCTGGAGAAGAACGGCAAATTCGAGACCCGGGAATACCGCTATGAAAACGGCATTATGGACTATGTCTCGGAGCTGGCCGGGGAGGCGCCGCTGACGGCGCCGGTGTTCCTCAACGCCGAGCGGAAGGGCCGGGACCGGGAGGACAAGCCGGAATACAAGGTGAAGATCTCCGCCGCCTTCTGCTTTTCCAACAGGGTCTGCGCCCTGGAGTATTATCACAACTCCTCTTGGCTGGAAAACGGCGGCGCGCCGGACAAGGCGGTGAAAAGCGCCTTTACCTCCGCCATCGACGGCTATATCAAGAAGATCGGCAAGTATCAGAAAAATGAGACCTCCATCAAGTTCCAGGACGTGCAGGACTGCCTGATCTTAGTGACCAACTGCTTCTCCACCCAGACCTCCTACGAGAACCAGACCAAGAAGGCCATCAACAACCGCTTCATCCAGACGGCCATGACAGAGTTCTTCAAGGCCCAGCTGGAGGTCTATTTCATCGAGAACAAGCCGGAGGCGGACCGGATCGCCGAGCAGGTGCTGGTGAACAAGCGCAGCCGGGAGACGGCGGAAAAGGCCCGCATCGGCATGAAAAAGAAGCTCTCCGGCAGCATCGACATCGCCAACCGGGTCCAGAAATTCGTGGATTGCCGCAGCCGGGACCCGGAGCGCCGGGAGATCTACATCGTGGAGGGCGACTCGGCCCTGGGCGCCTGTAAGCTGTCCCGGGACGGGGAGTTTCAGGGCATCATGCCCGTGCGGGGCAAGATCCTCAACTGCCTGAAGGCGGACTATGTGCGCATCTTCAAAAGCGACATCATCACCGACCTGATGAAGGTGCTGGGCTGCGGTGTGGAGGTCAAGGACAAGCACACCAAGGACCTGTCCAGCTTTGACCTGGACAACCTCCGCTGGAACAAGATCATCATCTGCACCGACGCGGACGAGGACGGCTTCCACATCCGCACCCTGATCCTCACCATGCTCTACCGCCTGGTGCCCACGCTGATCCGGGAGGGCTATGTGTACATCGCCGAGTCCCCCCTGTACGAGATCCAGAGCAAGGGAAAGACTTATTTTGCCTACTCCGAGCGGGAGAAGGCGGGCATTTTGGAGCAGCTGGGCGGGGCCAAGGCCAGCATCAACCGCAGCAAGGGCCTGGGCGAGAATGACCCGGACATGATGTGGATGACCACCATGAACCCGGAGACCCGCCGGCTCATCAAGGTCATGCCCGAGGACGCGGAGAAGATGTCCCAGGTCTTTGACCTGCTGCTGGGGGACAACTTGGAGGGCCGGAAGAGGCATATCGCGGAGGTAGGCTACCGGTATCTGGATCTGGCGGATATTTCATAAGAGAAAAAAAGAGAGGGGAGCGCGTTCATGAACAGATTTAACAGCGATTTTGAACACGGCAAGCGCTTGGCCCGGTACAGCGTGACCGGGGCGGTGATCTTCTGCGTGGCGGGCCTGCTGATGTCGGCCAACCCCCTGCTGCAGATGATCCTGACCCTGTGCTCGGCGGCCTGCCTGGTCGCTGTGCTGGTGGTCATGTACAAATTCTGCCGCTGTCCCCATTGCGGCAAGCGGATCATGGCGGGGGTCCTGTCGGTCACCACCTGTCCCCGCTGCCACCGGAATCTGACCACGGGCCAGAAGGTCAAGAAAAAATAAGGATCCTCCCCGGAGCAAGGAAACATGGCCAAGAAAAAAGAACCTGAAAAGAAACAATTCAATAATCCCAATGTGGTGGGGCTGCGGGCCGAGGTGCTGGAGCAGCCCATCACCGAGACCCTGGAGACCAACTTCATGCCCTACGCCATGTCGGTGATCGTCTCCCGGGCCATTCCGGAGATCGACGGCTTCAAGCCCTCCCACCGGAAGCTCCTGTACACCATGTTCAAGATGGGGCTGCTCACCGGGGCCCGGACCAAGAGCGCCAACATCGTGGGCCAGACCATGCGCCTCAACCCCCACGGGGACGCGGCCATCTATGAGACGATGGTCCGCCTCTCGGCGGGCTACGGGGCCCTGCTGACCCCCTTCGTGGACTCCAAGGGCAACTTCGGCAAGGTCTATTCCCGGGACATGTCCTACGCCGCCTCCCGGTACACCGAGGCCAAGCTCTCCGCCATCTGCGCTGAGGTCTTCCGGGACATCGACCGGGACACGGTGGACATGGTGGACAACTACGACGGCAGCATGAAGGAGCCCTCCCTGCTGCCTACCGCCTTTCCCAATGTGCTGGTCTCCGCCAACTCCGGCATCGCCGCCGGCATGGCCAGCCAGATCTGCGGCTTCAACCTGAACGAGGTCTGCGAGACCGCCATCGCCTTCCTGAAGGACCCGGAGCACGACCTGCTGAGCACCATGCCCGCGCCGGACTTTCCCACCGGCGGGGAGATCGTCTATGACCGGGCGGAGATGGAGGGCATCTACCGCAGCGGCCGGGGCAGCTTCAAGGTCCGGGCCCGGTGGCGGCACCTGCCCAAGGAGCGGATCATCGAGATCTACGAGCTGCCGTATACCACCACCGCCGAGGCGGTGATCGACAAGGTGGCCGAGCTCATCAAGGCCGGCAAGCTCCGGGAGATCAACGACATGCGGGACGAGACGGACCTGAGCGGCCTGCGCCTGGCCATCGATCTCAAGCGGGACGCGGACCCGGACAAGCTCATGCAGAAGCTCTTCAAGATGACGTCTCTGCAGGACGCGTTCCCCTGCAACTTCAACATCCTGGTGGCAGGCACGCCCAAGGTGATGGGGGTGCGGGAGATCCTGGAGGAGTGGACCGCCTGGCGGATGGAATGCGTCCGGCGCCGGACCTACTACGAGCTGGCCAAGAAGAAGGAAAAGCTCCATCTGCTCCAGGGCCTGGAGCAGATCCTGCTGGATATCGACAAGGCCATCGAGATCATCCGCCAGACCGAGCTGGAGAGCGAAGTGGTGCCCAACCTGATGATCGGCTTCGGCATCGACCAGGTCCAGGCGGAGTATGTGGCGGAGATCCGCCTGCGCAACATCAACCGGGAGTACATCCTCAAGCGCACCGCCGAGACCAAGGAGCTGGAGCGGGAGATCCGGGACCTGGAGGACGTGCTTGCCAGCCGCCGCCGCATCAAGAGCATCATCATCGACGAGCTGAAGCAGATCATCAAAAAATACCCCAGTCCCCGGAAAACCGGCATCATCCATGTGGATGAGATCGAGGAGCTGCCCGAGAGCGAGCAGGTGGAGGATTATCCCGTGTCCCTGTTCCTGTCCCGGGAGGGCTATTTCAAGAAGATCACCGCCCAGTCTCTGCGCATGAGCGCCGAGCAGAAATACAAGGAGGGGGACGGCCTGCGCCTGCGGCTGGAGTCCTCCAACCGGCACGAGCTGCTGGTGCTGACGGACCGGCAGCAGATCTATAAGACCCGCGTCAGCGAGTTTGAGGACACCAAGGCCTCCGCTCTGGGGACCTATCTGCCCGCCAAGCTCCAGATGGACGAGGGGGAGAACGTGCTGTCGATCGTGGACCCGGGGGACTACAGGAAAGACCTGCTGCTGGTCTTTGAAAACGGCAAGATCGCCCGGGTGAGCCTCTCGGCCTATGAGACCAAGACCAACCGGAAAAAGCTGGTCAACGCCTATTCGGACAAGAGCCCTTTGGTCTCCGTGCTGCTGTTGGAGGAGGAGAAGGACGTGGTCTGCTATGCCAGCGACGACCGGGCCCTGCTCTTCAACAGCTCCCTGCTCCAGCCCAAGACCAGCCGGAGCACCCAGGGCGTGGCGGTCATGAGTCTGAAGGCCCGGCGGACGCTGCTGCGGGCCCTGCCTCTGGCCGAGAGCGGGATCCGGAACGTCTCCCGGTACCGGGTCCGCTCCGTTCCGGCGGCGGGGGCGCTGCTCAAGCCGGAGGACCGGGAGGAGCAGCAGCTGTCGCTGATGGAGGAATGAGGAGGGCCGGCCTGCCGGCCCGGGCATCGACGCGTTGAAAGGAAAAATATCATGCAACAAAACGGGCAAGTATCCAAAAAGCTCCTTCTCCTGCACAAGGTATTGAAATACCTGCTGATCGTGCTGGGCTGTGCCATATACGGCGTGGGCTTTCAGTTTTTCATGTTCCCCAATTCCATCGTCTCCGGCGGGGTGACGGGTGTGTCCATGATCATCAACGCCTTCACCCATTTCCCGGTGGGCGTGATGACCATCCTCATGAACATCCCCCTGTTCGTCGTCGCCTGGCGGCACTTCGGGCTGGACTTCCTGCTGGGCTCCGCCGTAGGGATGACGGTCTCCTCCGTCTTTGTGGACCTGTTCGCCATGACGGATATCGTCCTCACCAACGACCCCATGCTGGCCTGCATCATCGGCGGGGTCATCAAGGGCGCGGGCCTGGGCATCATCTACTATGTGGGCGCCACCGCCGGCGGCGTGGATATCGTGGCCAAGATGATCCGGCAGAAAAAGCCCTATATCAATTTCGGCACCATTTTGCTGATCATCGACGTGATCATCATTTTGATCTATGCCGTGATCCTGAACAAGTACGAGAGCGCCATGTACTCCATCATCGCCATGTTCGTGGTCAGCAAGGTCATTGACCTGGCCCTCTACGGATTTGACAATTCCTCCCTGTGCTACATCATCAGCGAGAAGAGCGAGGAGCTCATCGACGCCATCACCTCCGGCAGCCTGCACCGGGGCGTCACCATCCTGGAAGGGGAGGGGGCCTATTCCCGCCAGCACAAGGAGATCATTATGTGCGTCATCAAGCGGACCCAGATCGCCGAGCTGCGCCGCCTGGTCCGGCGGATGGACGAACATGCCTTCTTCGTGGTGACCGACGCGAAAAACGTTTTCGGCAAGGGCTTTGAGGATATCTCCGAGGTAAAGTAGACCATGATGAGACGGTTCACCGCGCTCCTGCTGGCCGCCGCGCTGGGGCTGTGCCTGTGCGGCTGCGGCAGTGTTTTTGACAGGGAATATGTGGTGGAGAGCGCGTATATCCCGGCGGCCCAGCCCGGCGCCGGGGACAGCGCCTCCATTTCGGTGGATTCCTTCAGCAAGCTCAAGCAGACGCTGTTGGATATGGTCTCCGCCGGGGAGAGCGAGCGCCGGCTGACCTTTGACACGGCCTACGCGGGCGACGTGCCCGCGGATATGGCCAGCGCCTGCTGGGAGGTGCGCACCCAGGACGCACTCTGCGCCTACTGCGTGGAAAACATCGCCTATGAGCTGAGCCAGATCGTCACCTATTACGAGGCCACCGTCACCGTCAGCTACAGCGGCATGGTCCCGGCGGCCCGGGACATCCTGCACCTGCAGTATGCCACCGGTTTAGAGGACGTGATCAAAAAGGCGGTGGAGCAGGGGCAGAACCGGCTGGCGGTGCTGATCAGCCGCAGCTCCTACAGCGCCGAGGACATGGAGCTGCTGGTCAGCCGGATCTACCGGGAGGAGCCGCGCATGGCGCCCCGGGAGCCCGGCGTGAGCGTGAACCTGTTCAGCGGCACGGGGACCCAGCGCCTGTATGAGATCAACCTGCGGTACGGCCTGACAGCCCAGGAGCTTGAAAACCGGAAGGCGGAGATGACCCAGGTCCTGGAGAGCTTTGCCGCCCAGGCCGGGGAAGAGACGGACCGGACCGCCCGGGCCCTGGCCGCGCTGGAATATCTGGCCGGCTCCTGCCTGTATGAGGAGGACGGCCAGGCCGACAGCATTTATTCCGCCCTGGTCCAGGGCCGCGCCGGCAGCGAAGGGATGGCGCTGGCCTATGTGGAGCTGTGCGCCAGTCTGGATGTGCCGTGCCAGATCGTCTACGGCCAGCGGAACTGGCAGGATTACTGCTGGAACATCGTGCAGCTGGACGGGGACTATTACCATGTGGACCCGGCCCTGTGCGCGGCCTACGGCCCGGAGTGGACCTTCCTGTTGGGGGACGAGGACGTGTGGGGCGTCTACCGCTGGGACACCGCCTCCTATCCCGCCTGCGGCGGGCCCTTGAGCTACGGGAACCCGGGGTGAAAAGGCGGATTTGACTCTTGACAACAGGGCAATTTGTGGTAAAATACAAATTGCTGACGCGGGCATAGCTCATCCGGTAGAGCGCCACCTTGCCAAGGTGGAGGTAGCGAGTTCGAGCCTCGTTGCCCGCTCCACAAAAAGCCTATTGCGTATGCAATAGGCTTTTTCCTTTTCCGCGGGTATGGTGGAATTGGCAGACACGCTGGATTTAGGTTCCAGTGGGCAACCGTGGGAGTTCGAGTCTCCCTACCCGCACCAGAAAAAAGCCAGTCGCAAAGCGACTGGCTTTTTTCTGGTGCCGCCGCTATCGCGGCGGGAAGATCCGCTTCGCTCAAATTTTGCGAGAGGGGCATACCCTCCCCTCTCGCGCTCACCCCATGCGGAGCTTAAGGCTTTCATGGGGGCCCTAAGGGGGCGCCGTTTCTGGTGCCGCCGCTTCGCGGCGGGAAGATCCGCTTCGCTCAAATTTTGCGAGAGGGGCATACCCTCCCCTCTCGCGCTCGCCCCATGCGGAACTTATGGCTTTCATGGAGATCCCAGGGCGGCCGTTTCTGGTGCCGCCGCTTCGCGGCGGGAAGATCCGCTTCGCTCAAATTTTGCGAGAGGGGCATACCCTCCCCTCTCGCGCTCGCCCCATGCGGAACTTATGGCTTTCATGGGGGCCCTAAGGGGGCGCTGTTTCTGGTGCCGCCGCGAAGCGGCGGCTTATCCGAAATATAAGATCTCCTTACCCGTACTGTTCCGCCAGGTACAGCGAGACCCGGGACTGGATCAGGGCGGCGGCGTCCTCGGCGGACTTGTCGCCGGAGAAGAAGGACCCGGCGCTGTCCATCACGATAGCCAGCACCTCCCGGTCACAGGGGCAAAGGCAGTCCGCCCGGGTCACCAGGCCCCGGATAAAATCCTCCATATCCGGCCGGATGCTGTCCGGCTTGATATGAATATCCCCGTTAGGTGAACATTCCGTAACACCCGGGAGATTCTCCCGGGCGAAAGCCGCCCAGGTCTCCAGGCACCAGTCCAGCATATCGCTGCGGATGGGGAAGCAGCCATACAGGCGGCTCTGGTTGTCCTTTTGCAGGAGGAATTTATAAAATTCCCATACGCCGTTTTGGCGCGTGCCGGAGGAGGACATCCCTAAGCGTATTTCAGGCAGCAGGGCCACGCCGCTGCCGGTGTTCGTGGGAAAGCCCACAAACTGCGCCTCGCCGCCAAGGACCTTGTCATACCAGGAGATCTGGCTGACAGCAATGGAGCCAAAGCAATCCAGACCGGCCTGTTGCTTTCCCTGATAGGCCGCGTAGAGAGTTCCTTCCTGGCTTCCGTCCAGCACCACCTCTTCGGGCAGCCGGGCGGCAAACTCCAGCATCCGGGCAAAGGTCTCCGTGTCAAAATGGCAGCTGTGGGTCTCCTCGGAGTACAGCTCCTCCTTCATAAAGCACAGAACACAGTTCAAAAAATCCTCTTTGGTGGCGGTGCTGCCCACCAGCGCGGTGGGAGGCAGCTCCTCCGCCAGCCGGAAAAAGTCCTCCACCGTCCAGGAGGTCCCGACAACAGACCGGTCGCCGAGCATGGTGACCAGACGGAACGCGGGGACAAACTCATACAGGCCGCCTTTATATTCCATCAGCCGGACCGCGCTGGGGATCAGGTCGCCGTAGTCCAGGTCGGGGTCATTCTCGAAGAACGGCTTTATGTCCTGCAGCAGGCCCCGCTGGGCCAGCTGCCGTGCGCTGAAGTTGGACAGCTCGTACAGGTCCGGCGCCTGGCCCGCGGCGATGTCCGCCCCCATCCGGGTCAGCCCCAGATCGGCGCCGTATTCGTCATAATCCGCGTAATCCCGGATCTCGATGACATAGTGGGGGTTGGCCGCGTTAAAGAGCTCCACCGCCAGCTGCAGGGAGGCATTCGCCTCATACGCAGCCAGAGTCAGGGTCTCCACCTCTCCGTCCTCCACCGGCGTCCAGACTGTGGGCTGGCCCCGCTGAATGGAGAAGATCCGTTCCCCGTCCAGCCGGATCAGCCCCTTCGTCTCCAGGCCGCTGGTGAGAACGTTGATCTCCGCCGTACATGCGCCGGTTTTGTAGTCATAGGCATAGAGGACTTGCCCCAGGCCGGCCAGGATGGAGTCCTCTTCCCAGGGATAAAAACGGACGAACTTGGTGCCGGTGGTATAGGACCCCAGCTGGTTCAGAGCGGCGTCAAATTCGACGATCTGCGTGGGGCTGTTGGACTGGACGGCGTCCTGCTCGTTCTGGGAGCCGCCGTACTGGATGTACAGGAAGCCTCCGCCGGGGAGGGGCAGCAGTTCCGCCCCGCGCCGGTAGTCCCCCAGATTCCGGAGCAGATTTCCTTCCCCGTCGGCGGCATAGAGCCTGCTGTCGGTGAGGAAAAGGTAGTTTTCGCCCACCGGGAGAAAATCAGAGATATAGTCGTTCTGCCAGATGGCCGGGTCCGGATAGACGGTCTCCGCCCCGCCCAGGATCTCGTATTGGCCCTGCTCATTCAGAGACAGGACCCGCAGGGTCCCATCCGGGGCGACGGCTATGTCCTCGGCCGCGTTCCCGAACCCGGAAAGGGACTCGATCTCCAAGGTCTCCGGGTCCAGGGAGTAGAAGGAAGCGTGTCTGTCCCGGTCAAGTCCGTAAAAGTAGATCCCGTTTTCATTCCCCACAGCGTCCGTCAGGCTGATGTCCTGGTCCGGCATGACCAGAGTCTCGCTTTTGACCCGCGCCCCCCGCTCCTCGGGCAGCTGGGCCGTCACCTCTTTCCTGCTGGACTCCAAAGGATCTGAACGGGTTTCCGGGGCGCTGTCTTTGCAGCCGCTGATACCAAGGGCCAGAAGCGCGGTAAGAATCAGGATAGATACCGGGCGGGTTCTCTTTCGGATCCGCTTTTTTGTCATGGCGTTTGTCCGTCCTTCTTTTGTGATCAAAAATTTTTTGCGGGTCAACTTCTGTTCTGCTTACAGAATAGGCCGCGATCGCTTTCCCGTCAACCGGTTCGGACTATATTTAAGAATTTTTAAGAAAAAACGGGCGCCCTTCAGCTCCTCCGTAACGAATACGGTGGAGGTCCAGGCCGCGCTGAAAAAACCCTTTTGTCGGGCGTCGATTTATCTTGCATCTGAGGAATTTTTCAGTATAATATAGAAGATATCATGTTGACCGCCGTGTGAAACCGCCGGATTGCCCCCCAAGAGGAGAGAAGAAACCATGCAAGCAAAACAACACGCTGCGAAAGGGATCCGTCTGCTGTGCTGCGCGCTGGCCGCGCTGCTTCTGCTGGCCGCCTGCCCGGCTGCCTACGCCGCGGGGCCGGCAGAGGAGCCGCCGGAGGTCCTCCGGGTGGGCTTCTTCGCTTTCCCCGGTTATCATATCATAGAGGAGGACGGGCGCCGGAGCGGCTACGGTTATGAGTTCCTCCAGAGGCTCGCCATCCACGCCGGCTGGTCCTATGAATATCTGGGATATGACAAGACCTATGCCGAGGCCCTGGACATGCTGCGCGCCGGCGAGGTGGACGTGGTTACCTCTGTCTCCAAGACCCCGGCCCGGGAAGAGGAGTTTTTGTTCTCCGACCAGTCCATCGGCGTCAATTCCACGATCTTTACCGTGAAGGCCGGAAACCAGACCATCGTGGAGGGAGACTACGCCACCTATAACGGGATCACCGTCGGCATGCTGGAGGGTAACTCCAAAAACAGCAACTTTGAGCAGTTCGCGGCGGAGCACGGCTTCACCTTCCGTCCGGTGTATTTTGCCGGGCAGGATGAGCTCACCGCCGCCCTGCAGGCGGGCCAGGTGGACAGCTCGGTGACCGGCAGCCTGCGGCTGCTGGAAAACGAGTGGGTGCTGGAATCCTTCGACGCCAGCCCCTTCTATATCTGCACCCGCATAGACTGCCCCGAGCTGATGGATCAGATCAACGCCGCCATCAACGAGATGGACCTGCATGACCCCAACTGGCGGGACACGCTTCACGAGGCCTATTACACCACCGATCAGGACGGCACCATCATCATGAATGCCGGGGAGCGGGCTTTCTTGGAAAAGCAGCAGGCGTCGGGCGCCCCGCTGCGGGTCCTCATGAATCCGGAGCGGCCCCCCTACTGCTATTTCCGGGGCGGCCAGGCCCAGGGCATTCTCCCCGCCATCTTTGAGACGCTGAGCCAGCGCCTGGGTCTGAGCTACGAATACATCCCGGTGAAGGACCAGGACGAGTATTATGCCCTCCGGGACTCCGGCCAGGTGGATGTGGTGCTGGACTTTGCCGGCGACTATTATTTGGCGGAGGAAGAGGACTATAAGATCACGGTCCCCTATTTTCGGACGACGTTTGCCCGTCTGACCCTGGACGGCTTTACCGGGACGGTAGACCGGCTGGCGGTGATGAACCGGGCCGCCGCCCTGGAACGTCTGGTCACCAGCCGCTACCCGGAGGAGGCGATCCTCCGCTGCGCGACCACGGAGGACTGCGTCCAGGCCGTGCTGGACGGCCGGGTGGACGCCGCCATCCTCTACGCCTATAACGCCGAGAACTATGTCCAGCAGGACGCCCGCAACCGGCTGACCGCTATCGCCTTTGGGGAGACGTCTTTCTCCTACGCCGTGGGGAACAGGGTCCCCGGCGGCCGCTATCTGCTCTCGCTGTTGGATAAGGGGGCGGAGAGCTTCAGCGAGGTGGAGCTTGACACCATCACCGCCCGGGAGATCGACGCCGGCCGGGACAAACATGTGGATCTGATCACGTTCCTGTACCAGAACCCGGGCTACAGCGTGCTGGCCGTCGCCTTTTTCCTGCTGCTGCTCTTCGCCCTGGCCATGCTGGCCGTGCGGACCCGCAACCAGAAGCAGCTGCAGAAGAGGGTGGACGAAGCCACCAAAGAGCTGCAGGCCAAGGCCCGGGAGCTGACCCAGGCTCTCCAGGCCGCGGATGCGGCCAACCAGGCGAAAACCACCTTCCTCAACAGCATGTCCCACGATATCCGCACCCCCATGAACGCCATCATCGGCTACACAGCGCTGACCAGCACCCATCTGGACGACCGGGAGCGGGCCCAGGACTATCTGGCCAAGATCGCCCAGGCCTCCGACCATCTGCTCTCCCTTATCAACGACGTGCTGGATATGAGCCGCATCGAGTCGGGCAAGGTCACCATCAACGAGCACCCGGAGAATTTAGCGGAGATCCTCCAGGGGCTGCGGAACATCATCCAGTCCGATATCCACGCGAAAAAGATGGACCTGTTCATTGATACGGTGGACGTGGTGGACGAGGAGATATACTGCGATAAGCTGCGGCTGAATCAGATCCTGCTGAACCTGACCTCCAACGCCATCAAGTTTACCCCCACCGGGGGCACGGTGGCCATCAAGGTCACCCAGAAGCCCTCCCGGTCCAGGGACCGGGGACTCTATGAGTTTCAGGTCAGCGATACGGGCATCGGCATGAGCCCGGAGTTCGTGGCGGTGGTCTTTGACCCCTTTACCCGGGAGCAGACCTCCACCGTCAGCGGGATCCAGGGCACCGGCCTGGGCATGGCCATCACCAAGAACATCGTGGATATGATGGGCGGCACCATCCGGGTGGAGAGCCAGCAGGGCAGGGGCACCACCTTTATTGTGGATCTGGAGCTCCGCTTTGCCAGCAGGCACCAGGAGATGGGGCCCATCGCGGAGCTTCAGGGCTTCCGGGGCCTGGTGGTGGACGATGATATGGTCTGCTGCCAGAGCGTATCCAAAATGCTCCGGCAGATCGGGATGCGGGCAGAGTGGGCCCTGTCCGGCGGGGAGGCCGTCGCCCGCACCACGGAAGCCGTGGAGCTGGCCGACCCCTTCGAGGTCTACATCGTGGACTGGGCCATGCCCCAGCTGAGCGGCATAGAGACGGTCCGCCAGATCCGCAGGATCGTAGGCGAGGACTCGCCCATTATCCTCATGTCGGCCTATGACTGGGCGGATATCGAGCAGGAGGCCCGCCAGGCCGGGGTCACCGGCTTTATCAGCAAGCCCCTCTTCGCCTCCGATCTGCACCGCACCCTGGAGCGGAGCCTGGGCCTGTCCACCGAGGCGGCGCCCAAGAAAGAGCAGCCGCTCCCGCCGGAGGAGAAGTTCGAGGGCAACCGGATCCTTCTGGCCGAGGACAACGAGCTCAACCGGGAGATCGCCTCCGAGCTTTTGCAGGAGGCCGGTTTCCAGGTGGACTGCGCGGAGAACGGCCAGCAGGCCTGCGACATGCTCTGCCAGGCCAAGGCCGGGACCTATGACCTGGTGCTGATGGACATCCAGATGCCCATTATGGACGGCTATGCCGCCACCCGGGCCATCCGGTCCATGGAGGACCCGGCCCTGGCCAAGGTCCCCATCATCGCCATGACCGCCAACGCCTTTGAGGAGGACCGGGAGCGGGCCCTGGAGGCGGGCATGAACGGGCATCTGGCCAAGCCCATCGACGTGGAAAAGATGCTCTCTCTGCTGAGAGACCTGTTCAAGGAAAAACACTGAAAGCTTTTCGGCGTATGCAGAAGGCAAAACAGCTTCGGGATCTCGTATCCCGAAGCTGTTTTTTTGCTTTTTTGAAAAATTTTTTCGAAAAATTTTAAAATGATACAAAAAGTATACAAGAAATTGACCGAAACGATACAAGTGTGTTGTATGATAGGGGTCAAAGAAAGGGGGACGATACAGATGTTGCAGGCCCAGATCATAGACGCGGACTTTTATCCCGCGGTGGTAGACACCCATCCCGCCGCCCGAAAAGGACGGAACGCGGGGCCGGAGCGGGCGGCCCTGAAGCGCACGGGGACCCACCGGGCCGCGCTGCGTGTTGGCGTGTTGGCCCTGTGCGCGGTGCTGCTGGCCCTGCTGGCGGCCCGGGTGGTTTTGTGGGCCGGGCGCCGGCAGGAGACCGAGCTGCTGGTCCTGGTAAACCCCTGGAATCGGATCGAACACGCCGGCTTTACGCCCCGGCTGGTGGACATCGGGGACGGACAGCAGGTGGACGAGCGCTGCGCCGAGGCCCTGAAGCGGATGCTGGCCGACTGCGCCGAGGCCGGGAATGACCCGCTGGTCTGCTCCGCCTACCGGACCCGGGAGACCCAGAAGACGCTCTACCGGGACAAGGTGGAGCGGCTGGAGGCCGCCGGGATCAGCGAACAGGAGGCGGGCGCCATCGCGGCCATGGAGGTGGCCCGCCCGGGCACCAGCGAGCATGAGCTGGGCCTGGCGGTGGACGTGGTGGACGCGGGGCACCAGGCCCTGGACCAGAGCCAGGAGAACACCGCCACCCAGAAGTGGCTGATGGAAAACTGCTGGCAGTACGGCTTTATCCTCCGCTATCCCAACGGCAGCACCGGGATCACCGGCATCATCTATGAGCCCTGGCACTACCGCTATGTGGGGACCGAGGCCGCCGAGCAGATCCGCCAGCTGGGGGTCACCTTGGAGGAGTATCTGACCATGTTCTACAGCGAGGAGGCCGTGGTCCGCTTCGAGCGATAAAAACATGAAAGATTATGTAAACCGGAATCTGGGGACAGGCTCCGGTTTTGCATTTCCCCGCACCTGGGGAGGGTCCCCGGCATAGGCTGGAGCATACCGGAAAATTTTTAAAGAAGGTTGTTTGAGGAGGAGAGAAGCTGTTATGTTCGGGATCGATGTGAGCCAGTTCCAGGGGGAGATCGACTGGGCCCGGGTCATGCCCCAGATAGACTTTGCCATTTTGCGCCTGGGCTGGACCGGCCGGCCGGGCAACCACACGCTGGACAGCCGCTTTGAGCGAAATTATTACGAGTGCCGGCGGCTGGGCATTCCCATAGGGGTGTATGTCTATGCCTACGGCCGAACGGAGGCGGAGGCGGAGAGCGGGGCGTATTGGGCGCTGGACCGGCTCTGGGGCCGGCGCCTGCAGCTGCCGGTGTATTTGGACTTGGAGGACGACTCCCTGGTCTCTCTGGGGCGGGACCGGCTGACGCGGCTCTGCGTGGCCTTCAACACCGTTATCGAGCAGGGGGCCTTTTGGGCGGGGATCTACGCCAATCTCTACTGGTACAGGGACCTGCTGAACACGGCGGAGCTGAAGCGGCGCTACACCACCTGGATCGCCGACTATTCCGACGGCGGGCGGGACAAATACAAGGGCCAGTTCGACATGTGGCAGAACAGCGCCGCCGGCCGCCTGGAGGGCATCCAGGGGGAGGTGGATACCGATATCCTCTACCGGGATCTGATCGGGGAGATCGCCAGAGCGCCCCGGCGCTATACCGTGCGCCCCGGCGACAGCCTGTGGACCCTGGCCCAGCGCTTCGGCACCACCTGGCAGCAGCTGGCGCGCAAAAACGGCCTTGCGGACCCGGACCGGCTGTCTGTAGGCCAGGTGCTGCTGGTATAAGATGAATAAGAGTTGAAAATGGAAAAAAGTATGATATACTAAAAATAAATATGCCGCCAAACCGGAGGGCAAAAACGGAAGATAAGCGAGAAGGAAACGATGAAGATCTTAGCGGTAGGAGCGCATTTGGACGATATAGAGCTGGCCTGCGGCGGGACCCTGGCCAAGGCGATCGCCGGCGGGCATCAGGTGAAGACTCTCATCATGAGCCAGTCCGGCTACACCAATATCGACGGCCAGATCCAGCGGCCGGACGAGGTGGCGGTCCGGGAGGGAATGAACGCCCTGCACAAGCTGGGCATTCAGGATATTGAGATCCAGCATTTTCCCACCAAGGATATGCCCTTCTGCTCGGACATCGTCACGGCCATCGACCTGGTGATCAACGAGTACCAGCCGGACCTGATCTTTGCCCACCACCCCTTTGATACCCACCAGGCCCATGTGGGGGTGAGTCAGTCCACCATCGCCGCCGCCCGGCGGAAGAACACCATCCTGCTCTATGAACCCATTGTGCCCTCGGGCCGGTCTTATGTGGCGTTCCGGTCCCAGGTGTATGTGGATATCACGGACTACATCGATGTGAAGATCGCCGCCCTGAAGGAGCACAGCAGCGAGTACAACAAGTTCGGCGCGGAGGACTGGATCGAAGGGGTCCGCTGCCGCTGCGGCTTCCGGGGCTACGAGATGGGCGTAAAGTACGCGGAGAGCTTTGAACTGCTGCGGGCGGAGCTGAGCTTCGACCAGGGCTGCCAGTTGTAGGGGGCGGCCTATGAGAGAGTACATTGTCCTGGCCAACCATGACCACTATAACCACCTGGGCATTGTCCGCGCCCTGGGGGAGGCCGGGATCCGGCCCATTGTCATCGCGGCCCAGGCGGACCCGCCGATGGCCTGCGTCAGCAGGTATACAAAGGAAAAGCATGTGACCGGCTCCCCGGAGGCCTGCATCCGGCTGCTGCTGGAAAAATACGCGGGGAGCAAAGAGGAGAAATCCTTCATCCTCACAGGGGACGATGTGTCCGTGGCCGCGCTGGACGCCCATTACGACGAGCTGAAGGACTATTTTTATTTCTACAACGCCGGGGAGACCGGGCGGATCCAAATGTTCATGAACAAGGACCGGATGGCCGCGCTGGCCGCCCGGCACGGGCTCAACATTCCCAGGACCTGGCGGGTCCGAAAGGGGGAAATCCCGGAGGACCTGGAATACCCGGTGATGACCAAGGCGGTCCACTCCTTCGGCAAGGAGTGGAAAAACATCGTCTTTGTCTGCCGGGACGCCGGGCAGCTGCAGGCGGCCTATGAAAAGATCCAGAGCGAAGAGGTCATTTTGCAGCGGTATCTGGAGAAAAAAGACGAGATGAGCGTGGAGTGCCTCAGCGTGGACCGGGGCAGGGACGTGTTCATCTCCATGGAGGCCGGGCAGGTGTATTCCGTGCCGGAGCGGTATTCGCCCTACTGGGTGGTCCGGAACTTCCGGCACGAGGAGCTGCGGCAGAAGATCCGGGGCATGATCGCGGAGATCGGCCTGGAGGGCGTCTTTGAATACGAGTTCCTGGTGGGCGCGGACGGGCAGCTGTATTTTATGGAGATCAACTTCCGCAATACGGTCCTGGGCTATGCCACCCATGTGGCCGGGATGCCCATGGTGAAGCTCTGGTGCGAGGCGATGCTCCGGGGAAGGACGGACCAGACGGTAAAGCCCATTCCCGAGGGCTTCACCGCCATGGCGGAGTGCTATGACTATGATGTCCGGGTCAAGTCCGGGGCGATCAGCCGCCGGGCCTGGTGGAAGGAATACCGGCAGGCGGACGCCAAACTCTACCGGGGGAGAAAGGACTTCCGGCCCTTCTTCTCCTTCATGTGGTATAAGCTGACGAAAATGCGCCGCTGAAAGGCGGCAGGAGACCGGCTCCCATGGAAAACGAAAGCCTGACAATCCAAATGCTCGCCCCCGAGGAGGACCCGCTGCGCGAGACCGCCCTGCAGGCCCTGGCCCAGGCGCTGGAGACCCGGGGTCCGGAGCTGGACGCCCTGTTGTGGGAAGCGCTGCTGGCCTTTCAGGACGTGCCTTTCCGCACGGCCAAGGGCCTGGAGTTCCATTACACCATCCGGGGCGGAGAGCTGTTCTTTACCCGAAAGGAGAAATCCATCACCAAGGCCACGGTGCTCATGTCTTTTCACCGGGCGCTGGAGCTGATGGACGAGGAGGGGGAGGTCAGCGGCCCGAAACGGCTGGGGACCTTCGGCGCCAGCTATCTGTACCCGGTGTTTGCCCGGCTGGGTGTGCTGCGGGCCTCCGGCCGCCGGAGAAGGCGGCGGAAATAGGAAAATTACAGTCAAAACCTCCGGCGAAAGCCGGAGGTTTTGACTGTAAATAAAGCTGCTCTAAGTTCGCATAAGCGCAGCGGGTCGCATTTGAAGCGCGGCCGCGCTTATTCGTAATCTGCCACGGTGGCCCAGCGGAGCAGGAAGTCCCGCTCCTCCAAATTGCCCTTGACCGACTGGGAGGCGGCCACAATGGGCATCCACTTCTGCACGTAGCGCTTCTCCGTGCCGCTCTTCTGGCAGAACAGGTCCAGGTATTTCCCGGCGGTCTCCGCGTCGCCGGAGAGGTTGAAGGTCAGGAAGGTCCGGGCCGCGTCCGCCGAGGCGTTGCCCTGGGTGGCGTGGGCCCAGTCGATGATATACAGCTGGCCCTGGGGGGTGAGGAGAATGTTGGAGGGGCACAGATCTCCATGACAGAGCTTGTCGTGGGTGGGCAGGCCCTCCAGACGGATCAGCAGCTCATAGCGGGTCACCGGCTCCAGGTCCGCCTGGAGAATTTTTTTGTTCATTTTGTCCTTCAGGCGGCTCAGCAGGGGGCAGCGCTTGGTGTGGATGAGGATCTGGGTGTCCACCAGCATCTCCAGATACCGGTCCTTGTTCTCCGGGTCGTCCCGCATGAGGTGGGACAGGGTCTGCCCCTCGATGAACTCGGAGACGATGGCCCAGCGGCCGTCGATGGCGCCCACCTCCAGAATCTTCGGCACGTTCAGCCCCAGGTCCTCCACCCGGGCCTGGTTCAGGGCCTCGTTCAGAATGTCCGCTTTGGAAAAATTGCTGTTAAAAACTTTGACGCATTTGTCCCCATCCCGGTAGATGGTTTTGGCCTTGCGTTCGGCGATCACGGTCTCCAAATTCATGCTTTGTCGCTCCTTTCCAGCTGGCTTTCATCGGGTTTGGGCTCTTCGGCAAACTGTCTGCCGTAATAGGCGTTGAGATACATCTGGCGGATCTCGCTCATGAGCGGGTACCGGGGGTTGGAGCCGGTGCACTGGTCGTCAAAGGCCTGCTCGGTCATCTCGTCCAGGGTGGCCAGAAAGGCCTCCTCGTCGGGCACGTAGTCCCGGATGCGGGGCTTGATGCCCACGGTCTCCTTCAGAGTATCCAGGGCGCGGATCAGATTCTCCAACTTCTCTGCGTCGCTCTCTCCGCCGATCCCCAGGGCCTCCGCCACCTCCGCGTAGCGCGCCAGCGTGTGGGGGTGATCATACTGGGGGAAGCTGCCCATCTTGGCGGGGGCCTCGGCGGCGTTGAAGCGGAGCACCTCGTCCATCATCAGGGCGTTGGCTACGCCGTGGGGCAGATGGTGGAAGGAACCCAGCTTGTGGGCCATGGAGTGCATCACGCCCAGGAAGGCGTTGGCAAAGGCCATGCCGGCCATGGTGGCGGCGTTGGCCACCTTCTCCCGGGCCACGTAATCTGTCTGGCCGTTTTCATAGGCCCGGGGCAGAAACCGGAACAGGGTCTTCAGGGCCCGAATTGCCAGACCGTCGGTATAGTCCGTGGCCATCACGGAGGCGTAGGCCTCCAGCGCGTGGGACACGGCATCGATGCCGGAGGCGGCGGTGAGGCCCTTGGGGGCGGACATATGCAGGTCCGTGTCCACGATGGCCATGTCGGGCATCAGCTCGTAATCTGCCAAGGGGTACTTGATGCCGGTGCTCTCGTCGGTGATGACGGCAAAGGGGGTCGCCTCGCTGCCGGTGCCGGCGGAGGTGGGGATGGCGATGAAATAGGCCTTTTCCCCCAGCTTGGGGAACTTATAGATCCGCTTGCGGATATCGGAAAAGCGCATAGCCAGGTCCGCAAAGTCCTCCTCCGGGTGCTCGTAGAGCAGCCACATGATCTTGGCCGCGTCCATGGCGGAGCCGCCGCCCAGGGCGATGATCACGTCCGGCTGAAAGGCGAGCATCTGAGCGGCCCCCGCTTTGGCGCAGGCCAGAGTGGGGTCATTGGGCACCTCGAAGAAGCAGGCCTGGGCCATGCCCAGCTGCTCCAGCTTCCGGAAGACCGGCTCCGCCGCGCCGCTGCGGTACAGGTGGGGGCCCGTCACCACAAAGGCCCGCTTTTTGCCCATCTCTGCCAGCTCGTTGAGAGCCACCGGCAGGCAGCCCCGCTTGAGGTAGATCTTCTCCGGCGCCCGGAACCACAGCATGTTCTCCCTTCTTTCCGCCACGGTTTTGATATTCAGCAGATGCTTGACGCCCACGTTTTCCGACACGGAGTTGCCGCCCCAGGAGCCGCAGCCCAGCGTCAGGGAGGGAGTCAGGGCAAAGTTGTACAGGTCGCCCAGACCGCCCTGGGAGGAGGGGGTGTTCACCAGGATCCGGCAGGTCTTCATCCGCGCCTGGAACCGGCGCAGCTTCTCCTGCTGGGTGGCCTCGTTGAGATAGATGGAGGAGGTGTGCCCTAAACCGCCGCCGTGGATCAGCCGGTCCGCCTTGTCAAAGGCGTCGTCGATGTCCCGGGCCCGGTACATGGCCAGCACCGGGGACAGCTTCTCGTGAGCAAACTCCTCGGACGGATCTGTGGACTCCACCTCGCCGATGAGGATCTTTGTCCCCGCCGGGACCGCTACTCCGGCCATCTGGGCGATATGGGCCGCCGACTGGCCTACGATGCCCGCGTTCAGCGCGCCGTTGACGAACATGGTCTCGCGCAGCTTCTCTTTCTCCTCCGGCTTCAGGAACGCGCAGCCCCGGGCGGCAAACTCCCGACGGACCCGGTCATAGACCTTGTCCAGCACGATCACCGACTGCTCGGAGGCGCAGATCATGCCATTGTCAAAGGTCTTGGAGTGGATGATGGAGTTGACGGCCAGGAGAATGTCCGCGCTGTCGTCGATGATGGCGGGGGTGTTCCCGGCGCCCACGCCTAAGGCGGCGGTGCCGGAGGAATAGGCCGCGTTGACCATGCTGGGGCCGCCGGTGGCCAGGATGGTGTCGGCCTCTTTCATGAGCACATGAGTCAGCTCCCGGGAGGGGACGTTGATCCAGCCGATGATATTTTCCGGCGCTCCGGCCGCCACGGCGGCCTCCAGCACCACCTTGGCCGCCTGAACGGTGCAGTCCTTGGCCCGGTGATGGGGGCTGATGATGATGCCGTTGCGGGTCTTTAACGCCAAAAGAGTCTTGAAAATGGCGGTGGAGGTAGGGTTGGTGGTGGGGATGATGGCGCAGATCAGCCCCAGAGGCTCGGCGATCTTCCGAATGCCGTAAGCCTTGTCCTCCTCAATGACGCCGCAGGTTTTGGTGTTCCGATAGGCATTGTAAATATACTCGGAGGCGTAGTGGTTCTTGATGACCTTGTCCTCCACCACGCCCATGCCCGTCTCCGCCACGGCCGCCTTGGCCAGGGGGATACGGGCCTTGTTGGCGGCCATGGCCGCCGCCAGAAAGATCCGGTCCACCTGCTCCTGAGTATAGCCGGCGTACCGCTCCTGGGCCTGCTTCACACGCACGATCTCCTCTTCCAGGGCCTGGACCGTGTCTACCATGGGATATTCCCGTTCACTCATGGGATCGCCTCCTTAATTCGTTAACAGTTTAACAACTGTCTGCCTTCTTGAGAAGGACCCAAAAAAGTATACCCCCTTATATCTTGTGATATAAGGGGGTATACAGGATGCAGACAAACAGGAGAACCAGGCACAGACATGCAGGGGGAGAGGGCAGAGAGGGGCCTTGGTCAAAAGCACTCTTCCCGGGCGTTGAAAACCTCGGTGATAAACTGCTTGTCCAGCTCGGTGAGCCGGTAATCCCGGCGGCGGATGAGCAGGTCCTTATACAGCCGCCGGTTGTCGTAGCACTTTTTCTGCACCAGGCCCCAGCGCTTCAGCAGGCTCTCCGGCAGGGGAGAGACCCACATATAGGTGGCGGGGTTTTCGGTGAGCAGATCGAATTGGCTGGCCCGCTCGAAGACGAAGATGCGGCGGCTGATATCCTCGGGCAGCTCCTCTTTTTTGACCACGGCCAGGGGCAGGGAGGGGACAAAGGGGTCCCCGTGGGCGATCTCGATGTAGGGCTTCAGGTCCCGGAAGCGGATGGTCTCGATCCGGGCCAGAGGACTGGCCTCGCTCATGATGAGCACATAGTGAAAGGCGGCCACCGGTTCTCCCACCAGGTTTTTTTCCGTGAGCATATCGCTGTAATACCGGTCGTAGGCGGCGGCGTAGCGGAGGATGCCCAGCTTGTAGTCCTCGTTGAGGATGTTTTTGATGGCCCGGTAAGAGTTGGTCTCCTTATAAAACAGCTCCGCAGGCTCGGCGCTGAGGCTCCGGGAAAAACGGGCGAAGGCCAGGGAGATGTAGGAGGCCCGGGGGACCGAAATGGAGAAGCGCTGCTTGGCAGGCGTGCCGGTCTTGTACATGTGCTCCAAATCGTCGATCTGGCTGAGAATCTTCTGGGCATAGCGGACAAAATCCGCCCCCTCCGGCGTCAGCGCCACGCCGGTGGAGGACCGGTCAAAGATGCTGATGCCCAGATCCCCCTCCAGCTCCCGGATGCAGCGGCTCAGATTGGGCTGGGCGATATACAGGGCGTCGGCCGCCTTGCTGATGGACCCGGCCCGGGCCACCTCCACCGCGTATTTCATATGCAGAACGTTCATAACTCCCTCGGCTCCTTTGGCTGTATCGGCCCGGTTCAGGATAGACAATATTTTAACATATCGGAAGAACAAATACAATGACAAAAAAATAACTTGTAGACTTGAACAAAGCCCCCCGGAAAACAGGCGGTTTTCCGGGGGCGTGTTTTGGCGAAGATACCGGGGGCGGCCCCGGTATCTTACATATTGTAGTATTCGAAGCGCTGTTCCCGGGTGGGGCCCCGGTTTTTCCAGAGCAGGCGGCCCCTGTCCCGGGGCGGAAAGTCCCGGTCCGGCAGCTCCAGGGTATAGCGGTCGGAGACGTTGAGGATGGTGGTCCCCTTGTATTCCAGCATCCGGACCCGGTCCGTATCATAGCGCAGATGCACGTGCCCGTGGAGCAGATAGGCGGGGTGCTGCTTGTCCAGCAGGTCCCGGAGGGACTCAAAGCCCAGGTGGGCCGGGTCCTCCCGGTCCCCCAGCCCCCGGGGCGGGGCGTGGGTCACCACGATGTCCACCCCGCCGCAGCGCCAGATGGCCAGGCGCAGCCGGGCGATCCGCCGGCGCATCTGGGCCTCGCTGTATTGGAAGAGGCCGGGATGGTATTTCCGGCAGCCCCCCAGGCCCAAAATACGCAGGCCGTTGTATACCACCAGCCGGTCGTCGATGCAGTCGCAGCCCTCGGGGGGCTGGGTCCGGTAGAGCTGGTCGTGGTTGCCGTGGACATAGAGCAGCGGGCAGCGGGCCATGGTCACCAAGAAGGACAGATAGTCCGCCTTCAGATCTCCGCAGGAGAGGATCAGATCATAGTCCGCCAGACGGCCCGGCACATACTGGTCCCAAAGGGCCGGGCTCTCCTCGTCGGCTACGGCGAGAATTTTCACGGCTGGGCCTCCTTCTCCTGAGGGATGCTTTCCCGGTGCAGGCCCAGCTCCCGGACCAGCGCCTGGGAGACCGGCAGCAGCTGCTCGTATTCCGGGATGGTCCCCTCCACGTTTTCGCAGAGCCAGTCCATGTGCAGCAGCTCCGCCGGGCTGAAGCCCGACTCCCCCTCATTTTTCACCGTGCCGTCCTGGGCCACGATCCGGCGGCGGAAGGGGTCCAGCCGCCGGTCCCGCAGATCCCGGACCAGCAGCCGGGACAGGGCCCGCAGGCTCTCCGGCACCCGGTCCGTCAGCTCCACGTCGATCACGCCGCTGTCCATGCCCCACCAGTAGTTCACCGCCTCCGGCGCGCCCTTCTTCCGGGACCAGGTCCCGGCCAGGACGGAGCGGACCACGTTCTCATACAGCTTGCCCCAGAGCCAGCAGGGGGAGGCCAGGGGCACCAGCTCTCCGTCCTCGCCGGCCAGATAGGTGCCGTAGCGGCCGTGCTCCAGGTATTGCGGGTCCTGCACCGGGATATCCCGGTTGGACACCACGCGCACTCCCTTATCCAGCAGCCGGGCGGTGGCGCTGCCGGGCAGGCAGGACCAGTCCAGCAGGATCTTGGCCCGGGGGTTGGTCATCTGGGCCCCAAGGGCAAAGGCGTTGATGGAGGCGGGGACCCCTAAAATGGGGTAAGAGCCGATGTAGCCGATGCGGCCGTTCTCCGCCAGCGCCCCGGCGATGGCGCCGGTGACGAACTTGCCCTCGAAAATGCGGCAGTAGTAGCTGCGCACGCTGGAGAGGGGACTGTCCGCCGAGCAGTTGAGAAAGAGCACCTTCGGGTATTTTACGGCGGCCTTCAGCGTGGGCCGGAGCAGCTGGGGCGTGGTGGTGAACACCAGCTCCGCCCCCTCGGCCACGGCCTGGTCCAGCAGGGCCTCCGCCTGGCTGGGGGAGTCGGCGTGGAAATAGCAGCGGACGCTGATCTTATCCCCCAGGGCCTGCTCCAGATACTGGCGGCCCTTCTCGTGCCCCCGGGTCCAGGTGCTCTGCTCCGCGTCCTGCTGATAGAGAAAGGCCACGCCCAGGTGCTCCGGCGCGGGGGTGATCAGCTTGCCCAAAAGCCCCTTGCCCTCCTGGGGCGGGGCGTCGGTGTGCAGCTTCACCGGCTCCTGCCCGGCCCCGGCCTGCACGTCCTCCCAGAGCCCGGCCAGGGATTTTTTCAGTTCCTTGGCGCTCATCTCGCCCAGCTGCCGGAAGGGATACACCTGCAGCCAGAGCAGCAGCGCCTCCTCCGGGCGCAGCCCCAGCTCCCGGCCGCCCAGCGCGGCGAAAGCCTCTTTAAAATAATGGTAGAGGGAAGTGAAATTCCGGCACTCCCACTGGTTCCAGGCCTGGCCGGGCTCCCGGCCCAGGGCGGCCAGCAGCTTGGCATAGTCCCCCGGGCGGACAAACTGCAGGTCGTAGAGCTTGGTGTCCTTATAGAAATCCAGAAACTCGTAATAGGCCCGGATCCGGGGCTCCTGGCTGGGCGGAGGGAGAAGCCGGCGGATCTGGCTGGGGATCTTGGCCGCGCCGAAATGCTTGAGGACGCTCAGGCGCTTGTTGCCCTCCTGCACATAGAAGTCGCCCAGGTATTCATAGCACAGGATCGGGTCCCGGATCCCCTCATCGGACAGATGGGCCGAGCAGAGGGCCATCCACTTGGTGGCAAACTCGCTGTCCGCGTCCAGCAGGGGCAGAAAGCCGGCAGTGAAGGCGGAGACCCGCCCGGCGGACTTAGAGCCCACCACCCGCTCGATGGGAATGTCCTGGGCGGGGAGCTCCTGGACCGTGAGGTCCGATTGATTCGGCAGCAGCTCATCCAGCACGACGGGATAGGGGTCCCGCCCGGCGGCGCTGAGCTCCTTAAATTCCTTCTGGCCCTGGCGCAGAGCCTTCATATATTCATCCTTGACGCCTTGCAGATACATGGGTGCCCTCCATTAAAATCAAATCACTTAAATCACGCATATCATAGCCATTTACCGGCCGGTTTGCAAGAGAAACCTTGCCAAAAATTCCGTTTCGGTAAAGCGCACAAAAAAGGCGGGGAAAACCCCGCCCCGGCCCCGCCGGTTTTCGTGCATTCTTGTTGAGAATACCCCCGCCGCGAAGCGGCGGCACCAGAAGACGGGGCTGTAGCGATTAAGCTATAGCCTCTTTTGAATAAGTTCTGCGCTCTCATACTTCCCCTGTGCATGGCCCAGGCCACCTTCTCTTGCCGCTTCGCGGCAATTCACCTTGAGGGAAGGTGGCCCGAAGGGCCGGAGGGGTTGTTTTGGAAGTGTTCTACATTCAGAACCAGCGGGGGATAAGTTTGGTCTCTTGGTGGTTTTGTACCCTTTCTTTGCCTTGCCGCAAAGAAAGGGTACCCTAAAGAAAAGGCCCCGGGGCAGCATCCCCGGACC
This sequence comes from uncultured Oscillospiraceae bacterium, assembly GCA_947630375.1. Classification (GTDB taxonomy): domain Bacteria; phylum Bacillota; class Clostridia; order Oscillospirales; family Oscillospiraceae; genus Limivicinus. Next base: position 38,187 of record CANRHH010000021.1, read on the forward strand.
CCTTGGGAAAACCCCGATGCTTCTTTGGGTGGAAATCGTAACAATGGCAGCACGCGCTACTTTACATTTCCTATAGGAGCGCAATTTACGATTTTCTCCTTTCCTTCCGCGTCCTGGCTAATGGGGTCCCCGGGAAAGCCGGAGGCTTTTCTGGGGAAAGGAGGAAGGAGGGAGCAGAGCGCAGTTTTCGCCGCCAGGCGGAAACGGAGCGCCGCGAGCTTCTTCCGACGCGGCGGCACCAGAAAAGGCCGGTCGCAAAGCGACCGGCCTTTTCTGGTGCGAGAGAGGAGACTTGAACTACTCCCCCACAATCTAAAAACCGCATGATACCGGAATATTTTGAGCTTGTTAGTAATTTTGTTAGTAAAAATGCAATCAGGTATCGGCGGTTGCAATTTTCTCTTTCAGTAGCCCGTTGAAGTAATCATTGAAAGTCTCGTCGGCTTTTTTCTTCTCTTCGCTGTAGGTATGCGTGTACCGGTACACCATTGTATCTTTGAGCTTCCACCCGTTGCGCTCCATGACGTATTTATCCGGGATACCCAGCAGCAAGCCAACAGAGGAATTGATGTGGCGAAGATCGTGGAGGCGAACCGGAGGGAGGCCGTTTTCCTGACAGACGCGGTGCAGACACTTTAGGATATAATTGGCGTCGTAGGTGTACAGCTTTCCTTCCGGGCGGAGCTTCACCCGGTCAAGGATATAGTCCGGGCAAGCGATCACGCGGGCTGACAGCGCGGTTTTTGTCCCCTTCTCCACATAGTCCCCGTTCTCGCCCCGCACAACGGCCTTACTGATCGTTACCGTCTTATGCTTAAAATCAAAGTCTTTTTTCTCCAGGGCCATGATCTCACTCCGGCGCAAGCCCAGCCAGAGGGCCAGCAATATCTCCACTTCGCACGGATTGCCAGGCAGGGCCTTAATAAGCCGCGCTTGCTCGTCAGCTGTCAGCACGGCAAACGGGGACGCTTGCACTTGCGGGAGGCTGACGCTCTTATAGTCCAGGTTTATTTTGTGGTATTGCAGGACCGTAACAAGAAATTTATAGGCATCGTTCACCGTCTTTGCAGACAGCTTTTCCCCTTTGGCCCCCGGCTTCGTGGTCAAATCGTTCACGGCATCCCGGAGCATTTTTTCCGTGAGCCCATAAATATCCTTGTTCATAAGCTCTTGGAAGTACAGGCGCTTTTTCTTTTGGTACGTCTGCACGGTGGACGGGGAGACAGTGGCCCGGCGGCTGTCGATGTACTGATCTATTGCGTCGCTCAGCGTCAGCTTCGGCTTGTGCTTCTCCTGCTGCAAGAACCCGGCCCGAATAGCTTTTGCCTTTGCTATGCACAGTTCCGGCGTATCTTCCGTGACAGACTGGCCCTCGGCGCGTAGCTGTATCGTCCAGCGCCCTGAACCCAACCGGCGCGGCGTGGGGACTTTGATCTCTTCTTTTTTCTTCCGTTCTTTCAGCTGCTTCTCCCCGCACCAATTACAGAAAATGCTCCCGTCCGGTATCTGATTTTTACACTTCCGGCAAATCATAGCTACCTCCTGTGACGATCCCCGCCCTTATGGACGGGGATTTTTTATTTACTGACCGGGTATGGGTCAGGCTTTTTCAGTATCATTATAATGTCAGCAATCCAACCGATCAAGAAAAGCCCCACCGTGAAAAAGTACAGAAAGCCCATCCCAATTTTGCCCTCGTAAAATTTGTGTGCTCCAAAAATTCCGAAAAACAAACAGAGAAAGAAGGATACCCATTTACTTTTCATAACGACCGGCTTTGCGCTCGGGAGAGGATTTGAGATAGGCGTGTAATCCTCAAGCCCGAAAAGCTCCGTAGTCAGAGCTTTGTAGAATTTCCCGTCCAATTCCAGCAGGCTTCTTTTCCCGTCTCTGAACCGAATATCCACCTGATAGGAGGATTTGTCTTTTCCGCCCACCCCGGCAGCAACGCCCAAATCGCCAAAAACAGCGGCTCCGGCTACGGCCTTACCGACAGAGAACCCGCTTTTGCTCTCGGCGTTTACCACGGCGTATTCTGCCACCGTATCCTTATTCACCGGGAAACATTTCAGCCCCGAGTAGTATATCCTCACGGTATTTGTCCCCGGCGCTATGTCCAGCGTCTTTCCGCTGTAATCTCCAGCTATAACAGTGTTCATAAAGTCCCTCCTACTTAAAATCATAATATATCTATAATTTGTAACTATTTGTTTCTAAAATGCTGTATAATTTCCCTCCATGCCCATAACAGGGCAAATTAATTGTATGGAGGATAACATGGAAGAAACGAAACCCATCAAGACCCAAGAGCGGGAGGCGCTGGAGAAAGAAGCGCTTGAGCTTGTCCGGCGTCTCACAGACGAACAGATCATCACGATAATGGAGGCGATGAAATGCAATATGTAATTTGGGGAGGTATTTTTTCTGCATTACTGTTATTACCCATATTCACAAGTGCAATAATAACAGAATCAGAAGAATCCAGGAAAAAGCATTACATAGATTGCTTTCTGTCAATGCTTTGCGGCTGCATTTTGACGGTGTTGATTTCTATAGCTTTCTATTGCAAGAGCTAAGTTTTTTCGTATATCATCACCAGGAACTTCATAATCAGAGTCAATATCGAAATAAAGATTGTCAAGCGTTGATGCAAGATTCCCAGATGCTTTGACTCGAACTATATTCAATTTTGCAATAGCTTCATCTTTTTCATTTTTATCTTTATGTAAAGAATATAGTGCAACGGAAGATATTGCGTCAGTGAACTGAGATTCAAAATCAATATCTTTTTCATGCGCCCATTCCATCTTCACTTTTTCCAACGCTAATTCTGCGGATTTTTGGGATATTTCAATTTGGTTTTTTCGATCCGATCGTTTTGAAAAAATATTGATTATAATATTCCCGACGATTATTATTGCACATCCGACGCAATATTGCCAAAAGGTTAAAAATTCGGGAGATTCAGTCATCTAATGTCACCCCCGGTCGTCAAATGCTGCTTTACCCATAGCGATAAAGCGGCGGAGCTGTTCATCTGAGAGAGTCTTTATAAAATCAACGGCCTCCTGCTGAACATCACTAAGCCCTTCACCCTCTGCGGTGGAGGGCTGTTCTTTTTCCCCGGTCATTATATATTCGACCGATAAACCGAGGTAATCAGCGACGGCTACTGCCTTTTCGTAGGATATGGACTTTTGCTTTTTCGGATTAAAGTACCCATTTCCGCATCCGCACTCTTTTTCAAGCGTAGAAATAGGGATTTTCCTTTCCTGGCATATCTCACGGACATGCATGATTGAATTAAACATAAAATTTCCCTCAAAAAATTAGGAAAAGCCCTAAAATACCTATTGACAACTTAGGACTTTTCCTATATAATGAGGGTGTGCTTAGGAAAACCCCTAAATATCGGATAGGGATTAGACATTATCCTGTTGATGTGTGACGACTTCATTTTAGGATAAAATCTAATATTTGTCAATAGCTTTTCGGTTTTCCTAAGCACAAAATTTAAAAATTGCGAGGTGATAATTGAAAGTGGTTTACGAAAATATTTTGTCCCGTTGCAAAGAGCGAAAAATCAGTGTTGCACGTCTTGAAAAGGAAGTAGGTCTTGGAAACGCTACTATTCGTGGCTGGGAAAAATCTTCTCCAAATTCAGCAAATCTTAAGCGTGTCGCTGACTACTTCGGCGTGACGGTGGACGAACTACTGACAGAGAACAAGGACGGGAGGTGAGAGCGGCGTTACATCTTGGAGATATAACGAAAATATGCGGCTATGACGTACCGCCCGTGGATTGTGTTATCGGCGGCAGCCCGTGCCAGGATTTGAGTATCGCAGGAAAACGGGAGGGGCTGGCCGGAGCAAGGTCCGGGCTATTCATGGAGCAAATCAGGATTGTAAAGGAGATGAGGGAGGCTGACAGACTACGCGGGAGAACAGGTCAGTTTGTTCGACCAAGATACATGGTGTGGGAGAACGTCCCCGGAGCCTTTAGTTCCAGCGGCGGAGATGACTTCCGGGCCGTCCTCGAAGAAACAATCCGTATCGCAGAGCCGGACGCGCCCGACGTTCCATTACCTCCAAAGGGGAAGTGGCCGCTGGCAGACGCCTGGTATGGGGACGGCTGGTCCGTTGCCTACCGAGTTCTCGACGCACAGTTTTGGGGAGTGCCCCAGCGTCGCCGTCGTATCGCGCTTGTCGCAGATTTTGGAGGACAGTCCGCACCCGAAATACTCTTTGAGCGCGAAAGCGTGTCTTGGCATACTACGCAGAGCGGAGAGGCGTGGCAAGGAACTACCACCGGAACTGAAAGCGGCGCTGAAACGGCAAGTGGATTTGGAGAGACAGGCGTAGGTTATTGGCAACGCGGTATTCAGACACTCCGGGCAGAGGGCGAGAACAGGCCGAGCAGACCGTCAAACGTAATCGTTGATAACGTCCAATGCCTGACGCCGTGGAACACACAGAGCGCACGGGTCTACGGCGAGGACGGGGCGTGGCACTCGCTGAACGCCAACGAGAACGGCGGCATGAGCCGGGATGCGGTGCTTGCCTTTACCCAAAACCAGCGGAATGAAGTCCGTGACCTGCACGATGTAGCGGGTT
>CANRHH010000022.1 GCA_947630375.1 uncultured Oscillospiraceae bacterium
TGTCCACGCACCGCCGCCAGGTGATGGTCTTGGGGTCGATGTGAAGGGCGTTGCCCTGATAGATGTGGTTGTCCAGCATGGCCGCCAGCAGGTTGTTGGCCGCGCCGATGGCGTGGAAGTCGCCGGTGAAGTGGAGGTTGATGTCCTCCATGGGCACCACCTGGGCATAGCCGCCGCCGCAGGCCCCGCCCTTGATGCCGAACACCGGGCCCAGAGAGGGCTCCCGCATGGCCACGATGGCCTCCTTGCCGATGCGGCGCAGGCCGTCGGCCAGGCCGATGGTGGTGGTGGTCTTGCCCTCCCCGGCGGGGGTGGGGGTGATGGCCGTCACTAAGATGAGCTTGCCCAGGGGGCGCTCCGTCTCCCGCAGCAGGGCCAGATCCACCTTGGCTTTGGTTTTGCCGTATTTCTCCAGGTATTTCTCGTCGATGTGGGCTTTCGCGGCGATCTCCTCGATGGGCCGCATAGGGCAGCGCTGGGCGATCTCAATGTCGCTGAGCCATTCCATAGGTGCCTTCTCCTTTCAAAATTTGCAGTAAAGCGGTAAAATAAAAAACGGGCGCACCGGGCCGCATACGCGGCGGGTTCACCCAGACGGACGGTTTCTCTGCGGCAGCTTGGCCCACGTGGTGCTCCACTTGCGGAAGGCGGCAGCCTCCCGGACCGTCAGGGTCAAACGCCGGAATCTTGTTTCAGAGTCTAACATGAAAAGCCTGTTTTTGTCAATACCCGGTTTTTCAAAAGGGTCTGGCCCTTTTGAAAAGCCGGGTAGAGTTCTTTATTTTTGCCGGGGCTTCTTTCTTCGGAGCGGGAGACCTGCCGCCAGCAGGGCGGCCGCCATCAGGGCCGCCCACAGGAGCGGGTTTTCCCCGTCGCCTGTGGGCACGGCGTCCGCCCGGTCCCCATTCTGCGTTTGGGACCCGGCGCCGGAGGACCCGGAGCCGGGCCGGGTCTCCGCCGGGGGCGCCGGTGTGGGGGATGAACCGGGACCGGGGGACGAACTGGGGCCGGGCGACGGAGAGGGGTTTAGCTCCTCCTCTAAGGGGACAAAGGAGTTGCCGTTGGCGGAGGCGTATTTCTCTGCCGTGGAGCCTGGGTAGCCGTGGATGGTTACCTCCTGCGGCACGGCGTAGTCCGCAATCACGCAGGAGGGGGACAGGATGAACAGGTCTTCCATCAGATCGTCCAGATTGAAAGCCCCCATCCCCAGCGACTCGACAGACGCCGGGACAATCATGCTGCGCAGCGCGTCGCAGCCGCTGAAGGCCTCCCGCCCGATGGAGGTGACGGTAGCAGGAATGTTCAGTTCCGCCACCCCTTCACAGCCGTAAAAGGCCATGTATGAAATTTGAGTCAGACCCTCCGGCAGGGCCAGACGCTCCAGGCCGGTGCAGAAGTAGAAGGCCACGTCTCCGATCTCTTTCAGCCCCTCCGGGAAGCTGAGCTCTGTCAGCTCCCGGCAGTCAAAGAAGGCAAAGCCCCCGATCCTGGTCACCCCGTCCGGGATGGCATAGGCCGTGCCGCTCTTTGCCGGGGGATAGCGAAGCAGCACGGTCCCGGCCTTGTTGAACAGCACCCCGTCCTTTGCCTGATAGGCCGGGTTTTCCGGGGCCACTTCGATGGCTTGGATGCCCGCATAATCAAACGCGTTCTTGCCATAGACGTTGTGTCCAACGCCGATGCTGACCACGTTGGCGGGGATGTAGATCTCTGTCAGGCTTTTGCAGCCATAAAAAACCCCTTCGCCAAGGGAGACCAGGCTGTCCGGCAGCTCCAGGCCGGCCAGACTCTCACAGTCCGCAAAAGCATCGTCGCCAATCCTGGTCAGCCCCTGGGGGAGCTGGACCCGCGCCAGGGCGTGGCATCCGCAAAAGGCAGAGTCCCATATGATTTTCAGGCCCGCTGAGAGCCGGATTTCCGTTAAGGCCCCGCATCCGAAAAAGGCGTTTTCCTCTATTTCTGTGACGCTGTCCGGGAGCTCCACATGGGCCAGCTGCGCGCACAGATAAAAACATCTGTGGTCGATGCGCGTCACGCCTGCCGGAATGACGATCTCTGCCAGACTTTTGCACCCATAAAAGGCGTCCATCCCTATTTCCGTGAGGCTGGCCGGGAGACTCGCCTCCGTGAGATTTTCGCACCCATAAAAGGCGGACTCTCCGATGGAAGTGACCCCTTCCTCTATGACGGCCCTTAAGATCCGGCTGTGATCGATGCCGGACCAGCCGGAGCCCATAATAAAGTTCTCCATTTTGCCGCTGCCGGACACGGTCAGCACTCCGTCCTCGCTGAAGCTCCAGGTCAGGTTGTCCCCCTGGGCACCGCAGGTCCCGGAAGCGGCCGGGGCAGTCAGAAGATCCATCTGGCCCTCTGTTTCCTCCACGTTCTCCTCCGGCGGGGCGGGGCTCTCCTCCGGTGCCTTCGTCTGTCCCTCCGGATCTGCCGGCGAGGAGGACGGTTCCTGCGGCGGCGGGACTTCTTCCGGCTCCCGGGACGGTTCCGGGGACGGCCCCGTCTCACCCGGCGGGGTCGTTTCCTCCGGCGCCGCCGTCTCCTCCACAGCCTGGGAGGCCGGGCCGGGCTCCTCCACCCTGCCCTCCGCCAGGGCGGACACCGGTAGGGCCAGTGTCAGCGCCAGGGCCAACAGCAGGCTAAAAAGACGTTTTCTCATGTTCCTCGTCTCCTGTTCTTCTCCGATCATTTTGAAGACCAATTTTCTGTATTGACATTCACTAAATGTCAATATTAGCTTTATTATAGCATATCCTTCTCTTAGTGACAAGCACTGAATGTCATCTGGGAGGGATAGCCGTGTTTATCAACAAGACGGAAGACGGACGAAACAATCTCTGCGGGCAGAATGTGGCTGCGCTCCGAAAAAAGCAGGGGCTTTCCCAACGGGAGCTGGCCGACGCGCTGCAGTTGGCCGGGCTGGACATGGACAAAAACGCTGTACAGCGCATCGAGGCGGGCAAACGCTTCGTCACAGATATAGAGCTTGCCGCGCTGGCCAAGTTTTTCAACGTGAGCATGGACACGCTGGCGGGGCGCATTGTCTGAAACGCACCGGAGCGGGACCCGGTGGGGCAAGGGAAGGAGACGAATTTGTCCTTGACAAGGCACCGGCAGGCCCGTATAATTTGGGCCAGAAACTTTGAAGGGGGCGAGGGCTGTGGATCCATTGCTGCAAAACAGATCCTGTGAGGACTTTACGGCCCTGCTCGCCTCCTCCGCGCCGGCCCCCGGCGGGGGCGGCGCCGCCGCTTTGGCCGGGGCTCTGGCCGCCGCCCTCTGCTCCATGGCGGCGGAGCTCACCGCTTCCCGGAAGAAGTACGCGGAGCGGAAAGAGGCTTTAGAGGCTTTGGCCGCCGCCGCCCAGGCGGAAAGCCGGGCCCTGCTGGCCCTGATCGACGCCGACGCGGAGGGCTTTTTGCCTTTAGCGGCGGCCTATAAGCTGCCCAAGGACGCGCCGGAGACCGCCGAAGCCCTGCGCCGGGCCACCCTGACGGCCTGCCAGGCCCCGATGGCGCTGCTGCGCCGCTGCGCCGGCGCCGGGGCGCTGTTGGAGCGGGCCTTGGAGGAGGCCAGCCCCGCCCTGCTGTCGGATGTGGGCTGCGGCGCGGCGCTGTGCCGGGGGGCCCTGGAGGCCGGGGCCATGAACGTATTCGTAAACACCCGGACCCTGCCCGGGGATGCCGGGGCCCAGGCCCTGGAGGCGGAGGCAAAGGCCCTGCTGGGGGACTGGGTCCCCCGGCTGGAGCGGATCACGCGCCGGGTGTTCTCGGCGCTGACGGGGGAGACCGATGGCTGAACGGTTAAGGGGCGCGCCGGTGGCGGCCGCCTTGTGCGAACATCTGAAAAGCCGGAGGGAGGCGCTGTCCGCCCGGGGGATCGTCCCCCGGCTGGCGATCATCCGTCTGGGCGAGGAGGGGAGCGACCTGGCCTATGAGCAGAGCGCGGCCAAACGCTGCGCCGCCTTAGGCATCGCCCTGGAGCGGGTCGCGCTGCCCCGGGAGATCTCCCAGGCCGGGCTGCTGGAGGAGATCGCCCGGCTCAATGCGGACAAAAGCGTCCACGGGGTACTGCTGCTGCGGCCTCTGCCGGGGCAGATCGACGGCGCCCGGGCCTGCGCCGCCCTGGCGGCGGAGAAGGATGTGGACGGCGTCACCCCTGCCTCGATGGCCCGGGTCTATGCCGGCCGGGGGCCGGGCTTTGCCCCCTGCACCGCCCAGGCTGTGCTGGCGCTGCTGGACTATTACCGGGTGCCCCTGGAGGGGGTCCGGGCGGCCGTCATCGGCCGGAGCCTGGTCATCGGCCGGCCTCTGGCCCTGCTGCTCCAGGCCCGCAACGCCACCGTCACCCTCTGCCACAGCAGGACCCGGGACCTGGCGGAGCTCTGCCGGGAGCAGGAGCTGCTGATCTGCGCCGCAGGCCGGGCCGGGCTTCTGGACGGCCGCTTTGTCCGCCCGGGGCAGACGGTGATCGACGTGGGAGTCAACCCGCTGCCCGGGGGCGGGATCACCGGGGACGTGTGCTTTGAGCAGGTGGAGCCCCTGGTCCGGGCCATCACGCCGGTGCCCGGCGGGGTGGGCGCGGTGACCACGGCGATGCTGGCGGAGCATGTGCTCCGGGCCGCGGAGAACAGCGTGATTTAAGGCTTCGGCCTTATTTAAGATAGAAGGGTCGGGCCCGGACGGGCCTGTCAGACAGAGTAGGAGCAGCGCGTCAAGTGCCGGGGGATGGGAAGTTGCCCTCGGACGAAACAGCAATGTGCGGTGCTGCCTCCGCTTCCGCTGCCACCCAAGGAATGGCTGCAAGGCCCCTTTCGTGGCATTTTAGGCATGAAAGGAGCCTGTTTTTTATGCAAGTACGAAGATTTTCCGTCAATGCCCTGCTCGCGGCCATGTGCGCCGTGCTGGGGGCCGTATCGGTGGACCTGGGCAATCTGAAGATCACCTTCGAGAGCCTGCCGGTGCTGGTGGGGGCGCTGCTCTTCGGCCCCTTGGACGGGCTGGCCATCGGCGGTATCGGGACGCTGCTGTACCAGGTCCTCCGCTATGGGGTCACCGTCACCACGCCCCTCTGGATCCTGCCCTATATGCTCTGCGGCCTGCTGGCGGGGCTCTACGCCCGGCGGCGGGACTTCCGGCTGGAGAAGCGGCAGCTGGCCTTCATCGTCTTCGCCATGGGGATCCTGGTTTTCCTGCTGAACACCCTGGTGCTGTATGTGGACAGCAAGGTCTACGGATACTACTCCTTTGTCTACATCTTTGGCACCTTTGTGCCCCGGGCGGTGCTGTGCCTGGCCAAGGCGGCCGCCTTTACCGCCGTGATGCCCACCCTGCTGCGCGCCGCCTCTCTGGCGCAGAGAGGGAGGGGCTGACATGGGCAAAGCGGAGGAACGCCTGCTGGCTTTGGCGGCCCGCCGGGCCCTGACGCCGGCGGAGCGCCGGGCGGCCAGTGAAGCGATCTGCCGGCAGCTGCTGGCGCTGCCGGAGCTGCAAAGGGCCGGGCTGATCCTGTCCTACTGCGCCACGCCGGACGAGGCGGACCTGGCAGCGCTGCACCAGGCGCTGCGGGAGCGGGGCGTGCGGCTGGCCTTCCCCCTTACCGGCCCGGACGGGACCATGGAGGCCCGCCTGGCGGAGCCGGAGCAGCTGCGGCCCGGCCGCTTCGGGATCCTGGAGCCGTCCTCTGTCCGCTGCCCCTTGGTGCGGCCGGCCGCGCTGGATCTGGTGCTGATCCCCTGCGTGGCCTTTGACGGCGCTTTTCACCGCCTGGGCCATGGGGCGGGGTATTATGACCGCTATCTGCCCCTCTGCCACCAGGCTTTCCGGGCGGCGGCCGCCTTTGAAGCCCAGCGCCTGCCCCGGGTCAGCACCGGGGCCCACGATCTGCCCATGGACGCGGTCGTCACCGAGGCGGGGGTCTTCCGCAATCCGTAAAAAACGAAAACCCGGAGCGGCCTCAACGGACCGCTCCGGGTTTTGGGGAAATAGGGGGCTGTTTCAGCCCTCGTCGGTGACGGAGTCGCTGCGGAACAGCAGCGAGATGCACCAGAGCGCCGCCAGACCCACCAGGGTGTAGATCACACGGCTGACGGTGGAGGTCTGCCCGCCGAAAATCCACGCGACGATGTCAAAACGGAACAGGCCGACGCTGCCCCAGTTCAGGCCGCCGATGATGGCCAGCACCAGAGCGATACGATCCATGATCACAGACAATTCTCCTTTCGTGGCGGCCGCGGAGACGGAAAAACAAGCGTCTCACCCGTCTCGGGCGGCTGATGGTTTCGCTTTATTCTTGCCCGGACGAGAGAAAAATATGCATTCCCCAAAAGTAGTGTTTTTTCGATCTCTTTCGCTCTTTACAAATGGGCCCGTTTGGTTTATCTTATACTTACAGCTTATCCAATTGGTCTTTCGGATGAAAGACCCGGCTCATATCTTTATCCCACAACCCTGTTTTTGCGGACTGAAAGCTTTTTCAGTCCGCGCTTTTTATGTCCCGGCCGGCGGCCCATGGAAGTTTTCCGGCCCTTTGCATCCCATTAAATTTTGCCACGGAAGCGAAATAGTGGAATTTGGGCTTGTGCTTTGATAGAATAGGTATATAATAAAGGCAAGCCGCAGCGCGCGGCAGGGAGGCGATCACGTGCATATCGAATTGACAGACAAGGAGTTCCGGCGTCTGCTGGATATGGTATATATTGGTAACTGGATCCTGAACTCCACCCGGGGAGACGACCGGTTTGAAGACTATGACCTGCTGCAGGAAAAGCTCTTCGCGCTCTGCTCCTCCAACGGGATGCGTTCTCTGATCCAGAACTGGCGGGGGCACATTTTCCCCTCCAAAGCCTATGAGGACGGCGGGATCCATGAGGCCATCGCCGACTATGAGGACGCCGTGTTTTACAACATCCTGGCCGAGGAGCTGGCCCGGCGGGACCTGGGCCTGGAGGCCACGGACCCGGAGGACTTTACCGAGCTCTCCGCCCGGATGGAGGAGTATCTGGCGGAGTTTGACCGGAACGGCCTGAACGCCATCGAAGTGGATATCTGACAGAGGAGAAGCTTTTCACCATGCACGACGAACTGACCAGGCAGGACCTGGAAAAAATGCGCCGGGAGCTGGACTACCGGCGGCTGGAGCTAATGCCGGAGCTGATCGAGGAGGTCAAGCGCACCCGGGCCTTTGGGGACCTGAGCGAGAACTACGAGTACAAGGCGGCCAAGCAGGCCCAGAACAAGAACCGCAGCCGCATCCGCTATCTGGAGGGGATGATCAAATCCGCCAAAGTGATCGACGACCGGTCCGCGGACGACGAGGTGGGGCTGTTTGACAAGGTGGAGATCTACATGCCCGAGGACGACGAGACGGAGATCATCCAGGTGGTGACCACCGTCCGCTGCGATCCCCGCAAGGGGCTGATCAGCAAGGAGTCCCCCTTCGGCAGGCAGGTGCTGGGCAAAAAGGTGGGAGACCGGTTCACCGTCCACGTCAGCGAGTCCTACAGCTACGAGGCGGAGATCCGCTCCATCACCAAGACCGAGGACGACGGCTCCGCGCCGCTGCTGCAATACTGAATACCAAAAAGCTCCGGCCAGGCATCAAGCCTGGCCGGAGCTTTTTGATTGTGGACAAAGCTGTTATACGTCTGCCGAAGCGTTATGCCTGGAGCGCCGCGTTGGAGAGCATGAGCTTGATGCGGTTTTCCTGGTTGATGCGGGTGGCGGCGGCGTCATAATCCACGGCCACGATGTTTGCCTCCGGGTAGCGCTCCTTCAGGGGCTTGAGCATCCCCTTCCCCACGATGTGGTTGGGCAGGCAGCCGAAGGGCTGGACACAGACGATGTTGTTGACCCCCTGCTCGATCAGCTCCACCATCTCCCCGGTCAGCAGCCAGCCCTCGCCCATCTTGGCCCCGGGGCTGATGAGGGGCTTGGCCAGGCGGGCCACATGGGCAAAGGGGGTGGGCGCGTCGAAGCGGCCGGAGGCCTTCACCGCCCGGATCAGATCCTTCTGCATCCCCTCCAGCAGCTCCAGGGCCAGGCCGAAGACCAGCCCCTTGACCCGGTGCAGGCCGAAAAGGCGGGCGTCCGTCAGGGAGCTGTGGGCGCAGTACATGCAGAAGTCGATGAGCCCGGGCATGACCACCTCGGTGTTCTCCCCGGCCAGAAATTCCTCCAGCTCGTTGTTGCCTAAGGGGGAGAATTTGACGAAGATCTCTCCCACGATGCCTACCCGGACCTTCCGGGCGCCCTGGACGGGGATGGCCGCGAAGTCCCGGACGATCTGCCGGTAGATCCGCCGGATGCCGAAATAGCTGACAGCGGAGCCCCGGCTCAGAACGCCGGCCAGCCGCTCCACCCAGCGCCGCTCCAGCGCCCGGGCCGCCCCCGGCTCCGTCTCATAGGGCTTGACCTGGTTGCGCAGCAGCATCAGCAGGTCCCCGCACAGGGCGGCCAGCAGCAGCCGGGTACCCAGGCCCAGATCCAGGGGCAGGGTGCTGTTTTTCTCCAGGCCGGACAGATTCAGCGACAGCACTGGGATGTACCCGTAGCCCGCCTTGGCCAGGGCCTTGCGCAGCAGGCGGATGTAGTTGGAGGCCCGGCAGCCGCCGCCGGTCTGGGTGATCAGCAGGGTCAGGCGGTGCTTGTCGTAGCGGCCGCTCTCGATGGCGGAGAGCAGCTGCCCGATCACCAGCAGCGCCGGATAACAGGTGTCGTTGTGGACATATTTGAGCCCGTGCTCCACCACGCTCTCCCCGCTGTTTTCCAGCAGCTCCGCCTTGTAACCGTAGGAGCGGAGGATCCCTTCCATGATCTTGAAATGGGTGGGGAGCATGGTGGGGACCAGGAGCGTGTACCCTTGCTCCCGGATCTGGGCCGGGGTGGGCAGCTGCTGTTCCAGCAGGTCGTTTTCAGGTTCCATAGGCCGCCTCCCGCTCCTCCAGGGCGCCCAGCAGGCTCCGCAGCCGGATCCGCACCGCGCCTAAATTGGTGATCTCGTCGATCTTGATCTGCGTATAGAGCTTGCCGTTTCGCTCCAGGATCTCTTTCACTTCGTCGCTGGTGATGGCGTCCAGCCCGCAGCCGAAGGACACCAGCTGCACCAGCTCCACATCCGGGTTCTCGCAGGCGAACTGGGCCGCCCGGTACAGCCGGGCGTGGTAGGTCCACTGGTTCAGGACCCCCAGCTCCGGCCGCCCCTGGGCCAGACGCCAGACGCTGTCCTCGCTGACCACGGCAAAGCCCAGGCTCTCACAGAGCTTGTCGATGCCGTGGCTAATCTCCGGGTCGATATGGTAGGGCCGGCCGGCCAGGATCAGGATCCGTTTGCCCTCCTGCCGGGCCCGGGCCAGGACCCGCTGGCCCTCGGCGCGCACCGCGGCCTCGTATCGCTCATAGGCTTCAAAGCCCCGGTCCACCGCCGCGCGGACCTCCTGCCGGTGCAGGGCATAGCCGTTTTTGTGCAGATAGGCCCAGAGCTCGTGGGCCAGGGCCTGCCGGTCGGCGATGTTCAGATAGGGGTAGAGGAATTTCACCTGCCGCAGCTCGTCCACATTGCCTTTCAAAAGCTCCGGGTAGTAGGCCACCACCGGGCAGTTGTAGTGGTTGTCCGAGGCGCCCTCCTCCACGTTGTACACCACGCAGGGGCAGAACAGCCCGTCCACCCCCTTCTCGATCAGCTCCTCCACATGGCCGTGCATCAGCTTGGCCGGGTAACAGGCGGTGTCGGAGGGAATGCTCTGCTGGCCCTTCAGATAGGTCTGCCGGGTGGAGGCCCCGGAGACCAGCACCTGAAAGCCCAGGGCGCTGAGGATCCCGTGCCAGAGGGGCAGCAGCTCATACATGCCCAAGGCCATGGGCAGGCCCAGCACGCCCCGGCTTTTCTGGGCCGGGCCGGGCCGGGAGGCGGTCTCCTCCAGCAGCCGGCGTTTAAATTCGTACAGATTCAGCCCCTCGCCGGGGGCTTTTTTAATGCCCAGGCCCCGCTCACAGCGGTTGCCGGATATGTACCGCTCGCCCCGGTCGAAGAGGTTCACCGTCAGGCGGCAGGCGTTGGCGCAGCCGCCGCAGACGGCGGCGTGGACCCGGTGGCTGAAAAGCTCCAGCTCCTCCGGACCCAGGATAGAGGAGCCCTCGGGCTTGGCCTGGCTCTTGGCGTACAGCGCCGCGCCGAAAGCCCCCATGAGCCCCGCGATCTCCGGCCGGATCACCGGCCGGCCCAGCTCCCGCTCAAAATTGCGCAAAACGGCGTTGTTCAGGAAAGTGCCCCCCTGGACCACGATGTTTTCTCCCAGCTCGGCGGCGCTGCTGGCCCGGATGACCTTGTAAATGGCGTTGCGCACCACGCTTAAGGACAGGCCCGCGGAGATATCCTCCACCGTGGCCCCGTCCTTCTGGGCCTGCTTCACCGAGGAGTTCATGAACACGGTGCAGCGGGTGCCCAGGCTCACCGGATGCTTGGCCAACAGGCCCAGCTGGCTGAACGCCTCCACCCCGTAGCCCAGGGACCGGGCAAAGGTCTCGATAAAGCTGCCGCAGCCGGAGGAGCAGGCCTCGTTGAGCATGATGCTGTCGATGGCGCCGTGGCGCACCTTGAAGCACTTGATGTCCTGCCCGCCGATATCCAGGATAAAGTCCACATCCGGCTGGAAATGTTGGGCGGCTTTCAAATGGGCCAGGGTCTCCACCAGGCCCAGGTCCAGGTGAAAGGCGTGGCGGATCAGGTCCTCCCCGTAGCCGGTGACGGCCGCGGCGGCGATGGTCACCCGGTCCCCGCACTGGGCGTACAGCTCCTTCAGCTGCTGCCGGACGATCTCCACAGGGCTGCCCCGGTTGGAGTCATAAAAGCTGTAGAGCAGCTCGTTGTCCTCCCCTAAGAGGACGAACTTGGTGGTGGTGCTGCCGCAGTCGATGCCCAGGTAGGCCCGGCCCCGGGCCCGGGTCAGATCCCCACGGCGCAGATCCGCCCGCTGGTGGCGGTGGATAAAAGCGTCCAGCTCCGCCTGGTTTTCAAACAGCGGGGGCTCGGAAGCGAGGCCCCCTCCGGCCCGCTCCGCGTCCCGCAGGCGGGCGCGCAGCTCCTCTAAATCCAGCTCCTGGGACTGCCGCGCCGCGTAGAGCGCGGCCCCCATGGCCACGGAGAACCGGGCGTAGTCCGGGAAAAGGGCGTTCTCCTCCGTCAGATGCAGGGTCTCGGTGAAGCGCCTGCGCAGGCCCAGGCAAAAGCTCAGGGGTCCGCCTAAAAACATCACCTTGCCCTCGATCTTCCGGCCCTGGGCCAGGCCCGCGATAGTCTGATTCACCACCGCCTGGTAGATGCTGGCCGCCACGTCCGCTTTCCGGGCCCCCTGATTCAGCAGGGGCTGGATGTCCGACTTGGCAAAGACGCCACAGCGGGAGGCGATGGGGTACAGCCGCTCGCTCTCTAAGCTGAGCCGGTCCATCTCGTCCGGCGTCAGGTCCAGGAGGGTGGCCATCTGGTCGATAAAGGCCCCGGTGCCTCCGGCGCAGCTGCCGTTCATCCGCTCGTCCAGGCCGCCCCGGAAAAAGATGATCTTGGCGTCCTCGCCCCCCAATTCGATGACCACATCCGTGTCCGGCTCCGCCCGGCGGACCGTCTCCGCCGTGGCGAAAACCTCCTGCACGAAGGGGAGAGAGGCGGCCTGAGCCAGACCCAGGCCCGCGGAACCGCTGAGGGCGCAGCGAAACCGCCTGCCCCCGATCAGAGGCTCCGCCTCTTCCAGCAGCGCCAGCAGCGTCTCCCGGACCTGGGAGAAGTGCCGGCGGTATTTTTCATAGAGAATACGCTCGCCCTCCGCCAGCACCACCTTGGCGGTGGTGGAGCCCAGGTCGATCCCCAGGCAGAGAGCGTTTGCGCCCGTATCTGTTCTGTCTGTGCGCATAATGCCGATTTTGCCGATCCCTTCCGTAGGCGTTTTGCCAAATTATATGAAATCTGTAGAATTGTTTCAAGATTGCAAAATTTTAAGGCGGCGTCTTATCTCCAGATGGTCCAGCCCAGGGCGGCCAGCTGCAGGACCGTCAGGGCGGTGAAGCCGATCCGGAAGCTCAGATGCCGGGTCTTGTGCCGGAAGGCCCGCATCCCCAGCAGGCCCCCTGTGGCCCCGCCCAAAACAGCCAGGGCAAACAGCTGCTTCTCCGGCACCCGCCGGCCCCCTTTGATGGCCTGGCCCTTGTCGTAGCCCATGGTGAAAAAGAGGATCAGGCTCAGAAAAAAGCACCAGCCCAGCAGTCCCGTTTCCATGGTTTTTCCTCCTTTTTCAGTCCAGTTCCCCGTAGTACCAGCCGGAGACGCCCTTGTGCTTGACGAGATACCCCCGGGAGCAGGTCTCCACCACGCTCACCTCATCCCCCGCCTTCAGGGGCAGCACATAGTCGGTGGAGTCGTTGCAGCCGGTGATCTCGTCGCCGGTAAAAAGATATTTGGTGAGAATGTCCATCTCATAGCCCGTGCGCAGATGGCGGCAGCGGGAGAACTCCTCCCCCCGCCGGAGGACCTGCACCTGGCTGTCCCCCCAGCGGATGTAATAGGACCGGGCGCTTTCAGCCTGGTCCCGGAGGACCCGGCGCACGGGAAAGGGGTCATAGGCCATAAAGGAGAAGTCCTCGCTGTCCCGGTGGGGGATGATAAGGGCGTTGAGCTGGCCGTCGTCCTTGAGCACACAGCCCCCGTCGATGCTGACGATGTGCCGGTCCCGGTCGATGATCGGGTTGGCGCAGACCCTGTCCTCCCCGTAGAGCATCACCGGCCAGTGGCCCACGATGAGCCACTTGTCAAAGCGGCGGTCGGACCGGAGCAGGGCATCAAAGCGGCAGAAGTCCTCCGACAGGTGCTCATCCAGAGGCTTGGAGGGGTCCGCCGCCGCGTGGGCGAAAAGAAAGCGCTCCGTCTCGATGGCGTGGGGCAGGCCGGCCAGAAAGGCCCACTCCGCCGGAAACGCCTCCAAGAGCCGCTTCTTGCAGGCGGTGAAGTCCTCCACCGCCAAAGGATCGATGCCCAGCTCCAGGCACATGTCCCACAGCAGGCCGCCGCCCCGCCAGCGCATATAGGACAGCACATGCCGGTCCTCCTCCGGCGCGAAGTCCGGCTGGTAGATATCGGCCCAGTCGTCGCAGTTGCCGCAGACGGCGTGGGTATTCCCCGCCCGGCACAGCTCCATCACCCGGCGGAGCAGCCGCAGGCTCTCCGGGCCCTTCTCTAAAAAGTCCCCGTCCAGGATCAGCTCATCCTCCGCGCCGAAGCCGGTCTTTTGCAGCAGGGCCTCGAAATAGGAGAGGTTGGCGTGAATGTCCGAGATCACCAGGATGCGCCGGCCGGGGGCAAAGTCCGGCCGGAGGATCCGGGCCGGCTGTTTATACATACCGGGTGCCTCCCAGCGCCTTTTCCATCAGCAGCAGTTTCCCGCCGCCGCAGGACTCCTCGCTCAGCTGCCGGAAGCCCCAGTGCCGGTAAAAGGCCGCGGCGGCCCGGTTCTCCTCCGCCACGTGCAGCCGCAGGCTGCGCCGCCCCAGCGCCTGGTAGCAGCGGTCGGCCCGGGCCAGCAGCTGAATGCCGTAGCCCTGGCGGCGGTACGCCGGCTCCAGATAGAGGAGCGTGATCCAGCCATACCCGGCGTGGGCGCCCCGGCGGGTGTCCAGATCTGCCAGGCCCACCGGCTTGTCCCCCGCGTAGAACTTCAGCACCGCCCCCGGATAGTCCCGGTGGTGCTTCAGCGCGGCGTCATAATAGGGCGCCGGATCAAAACCGGCCAGGGAACCGTGGGCGGCCTCCCAGGCCCCGGCGTAGCAGGCTTTGTAATAGGCCGGGTCCGTGGCCGGGTCGAAGATCTCGTGGCGCAGGTCGATGTTGTGCTGCCAGGCGGGGACGGACAGGCCCGCCAGATGGCTGCTGTCGTTGACATAGTCCGCGGTGAAACGGCTGCCGTCCCACAGCAGGTGGGACACGGCCGTGTTGCCGCAGATGGGCAGGTCTTTGGCGTCCCGAAGGTCGATGCCGAGGATTTTGGACAGCAGGCAGCGGATGGTCACCCCGTGGCTCACGACGGCCACGCTCTGGCCCTCGTGCCGCCGGGCGATCTCCTCCAAGGCCGGGTAGGCCCGCTCCGTCACCTGCCGGAAGGTCTCCGCCCCGTCGATCTGCCAGCGCTCCGGGTCGTGGATAAAATAGTAGGCCGCCTCCGGCTGCTCGGCAAAGATGTTGGCAAAGAATTGGGTCTCCCAGGGGCCTAAGTTGATCTCCCGCAGGCGCAGCTCCGTGTGCAGGGGCAGCCGGTGGGGGACGGTGATGGCAGAGGCGGTGAGCTGAGCCCGGTACAGGTCGCTGGCGTAGACCGC
Source organism: uncultured Oscillospiraceae bacterium (assembly GCA_947630375.1). Taxonomy (GTDB): domain Bacteria; phylum Bacillota; class Clostridia; order Oscillospirales; family Oscillospiraceae; genus Limivicinus. The sequence goes on from CANRHH010000022.1 coordinate 14,367, forward strand.
GTCGATATGTACGCTGCGAAAGCGCTCGGCCAGGGCCTGGATCTGGAGCTTCCCCAAATCCGTCACATCCCCGTCCCAGTGGCCCTGCATCATGCGGTACAGGTTCCCTTCCGCCTGGGTGTGCCGAATGAGATAAATTTCCGTCATAACAAAGCCTCCAAATCTTGACCGATGAAATGAAATACAGTATAATATATCTTACGGCAAAAAGCGACGCTTTTTTCGTGCGCCGAAAAGTTCTGCCTGCTATTATAGCTTATTTTGCGCCGGTGCACAAGCCTTGCTTCCATGCAAATTGCGCCAGGGAAACGGGGGGACAGGTTCTATGGTCAGAGCGGCCGCGCTGGTCTCCGGAGACGGGGCCCAGCTTCAGGCGATTTTGGACTCCATGTATTTTAAGGAAATACCGAACTTTGAGCTGGTGGCCGTCATCTCCTCCCGCCGGGGGGCCTACGCCATGACCCGGGCCCTGAATGCCGGGGTCCCGGCCTATGTGGTGGACCCGGAGCTCTTCCCCAACGAGACCAGCCACAGCATGGCGGTGGCCAACAAGCTCCGGGATATGGATGTGGAGCTGGTCATCCTGGCCGGCTATGACCAGGCTTTAGGCGTGGTGCCCTACCAGTTTAAAAACCGCATCATCGGCACCTATCCCTCCCTGATCCCCGCTTTTGAGGATCTGAACGGGGATGTGCACCGGGCGGTGCTGGAGCGGGGCGTGAAGGTCACCGGGGCCACGGCCTATTTTGCCGACGGCAACGGCCGGGTGGGCAGCATCATCGCCCAGAAGGCCGTGGAGGTCCTGCCGGATGACGACCCGGAGAGTCTGGGCCGCCGGGTGATGGAGGAGGCGGAGTGGAAACTGCTGTCCCAGGCGGTGGCGCAGTACTGCACCGGCCAGCTCTCCGTCCACGGCAGCCGGGTGCTGATCACCGCGTGAGAAGGATAGGATAATTCCCCCGGGCATTTGCCCGGGGGAATAAGTTTTTATCGGATCAGGGCGCTGTGCACCAGCTCCAGGGCGGGGAGCAGCTGCGCCTGGGCGACCTTTACGGAGACACAGCCCTCCTCTACCCGGCCGTCCAGCACCGGCACGCCGGAGCGGCCCAGCAGCAGCACCAGCTCGGACAGGGTGTTGGGCCCCGCCGCCCGCCCTACGGCGGACACGGTGGCGCTCTCCTCGTCCCGGGTGACCCCGGCGAAGCCGGGCCGCCGGCTGTCGGCCAGGGACCGTACTACGGAGCCGGGGGAGCTCTCAAAGGAGGACAGCAGCCGGATCTCCACGCCGCCGGCCATGGCCAGGCGCACGGACTCCGGATGCAGCACCTGGGAGCCCCGGAGGGCCAGCGCCAGCATATCCCGGTAATCGATCTCTTCCAAAAGCCGGGCCCCGGTCACCAGCCGGGGGTCGGCGGTATAGATGCCGTCTACGTCTGTATAGATTTCGCAGCGGTCCGCCCCCATGGCGGCGGCCAGGGCCACGGCGGTAGTGTCGGAGCCGCCCCGGCCCAGGGTGGTCACATCCCCGGCCGGGGACAGGCCCTGGAAGCCCGCCACCACGGCGATCTGGCCCTCCTCCAGGGCCTTATGGAGCCGCTCCGGCGCCAGCAGGCCGATGCGGGCCCGGCCATGGCGGGCCGAGGTGACGATGCCGGCCTGCCAGCCGGAAAAGGAGCGGGCCGCCGCGCCTAAGCTCTCCAACATAATGGCCATCAAAGCCGCGGACTGCTGCTCGCCGGTGGCCATCAGGGCGTCCAGCTCCCGCTCCGGGGGATCGGGGTGGATCTGGCGGGCCAGCTCCACCAGCTCGTCGGTGGTGTCGCCGGCGGCGGACACGACCACCACCAGGCGGTCCCCCCGGCGGTGGGCCTTCAGGCAGAGCTCCGCCGCCCGGCGCAGCCGCTCCTCCCCGGCCAGGGAGCTGCCGCCGAATTTCTGTACGATGAACATGGGTTTCCTCCCACGCCAAAACCGCGGGCGGGGCCGCGCTGTCCGCCGCCCCGCCGCTCCGGTCTGGCTGTTCGATGTCTCGGCCGCTTTTACGGCCACCCCATTCTATTCTCTGAGGTCCGCCGGGGTGCGGCGGTATAAAGCGGGGCGGAACGGGCAAAAACTGTAGTATCACAGTTTTGCCGGAGGTGAGCGCCATGCAGCAAAGGGCCCTGCGCTGCTTTTCCCTGCTGCTGTACGCCGGCGCAGCCCTGGGGGCCGTCTGGCTGACGGCCCGCTACCTTCTGCCCTGGGCGGCCCCCTTCTTAGTGGCCCTGGCTCTGGCGGCGGCCCTGGAGCCGGCGGTCCGCTGCCTGCACCGGCACGGCTGGCGGCGCAGCGGGGCGGCGGGCCTGCTGACCCTGGGCCTGTCAGGGCTGGCGCTGTGGGGCCTGTGGAGCTTGGCCGCCAGGGGCCTGGCCGCCGTGACGGATTTTGCCCGGGGCGCGCCGGAGCTGGTGGAGGCCGTGGTGTCCCAGCTGGAGGCCCTGGAGGACCGGGCTTTAGCTGCCGTGGAGACGGCGCCGGAGGGGGTGTCCCGTTATCTCAAGACGGCCCTGGCCTCCGCCAACGCCGCCCTCAGCGCCCTGCCCGCCCGGCTGTCCCAGTGGGTGCTGGACGCGGTGGGCCGGGCGGCCCAGGCGGGGCCGGATGCCCTGCTGTTCACCGTCACCGCCGGGATCGGCACCTATTTTATCTCCGCCTCCTTCCCGGAGGTCACCGCCTTTTTGGCCGCCCAGCTGCCGGAGAAGCTGCGGCAGCGGCTGGAGGGCCTGGGGCAGGATCTGAAGGCCAGCTTCGGCGGCTTCCTGCGGGCCCAGCTGATCCTGATGGCCATGACCTTTTTTGAGCTGCTGCTGGCCTTTTTCCTGCTGCGGGTGCCCTCGGCGGCAGGGCTGGCCGCCGTGACCGCTCTCATCGACGCACTGCCGGTTTTCGGCACGGGGACGGTGCTGCTCCCCTGGGCGCTGTACTGCCTGATGCTGGCGGACTACGGCCGGTGCGCGGCCCTGCTGGGCTGCTGGGCGGCGGTGAATTTAGTGCGCAACTGCGCCCAGGCCAAGCTTTTAGGGGACCAGATCGGCCTGGATCCGCTGGTGTCCCTGATCGCGGTGTACGTGGGCTGGCGGGTCTGGGGCGTGTGGGGGATGCTGCTGTTCCCGCTGCTGTTCGTCACCGTCCGGCAGCTCAACGACAAGGGCGTGGTCAAGCTCTGGAAAACGCCGTAAAGCCGCGGAAAACCCGCGGCTTTACGGCGTTTATGTATAGATCAGATCAGTGGATCTTGTTGTACTCCTCGATGGCCACGGCCAGGACCTCGATGGCCCGGACGATGTCCTCCTTCTTGAGCACATAGGCCATGCGGACCTCGTTTTTGCCCTTGTTGGGGGTGCCGTAGAAGGGCTCTCCGCAGGCGAACATCACCGTCTCCCCGTCACAGCTGAACTCGTTGAGCAGCCAGTGCTGGAAGGTGTCCGCGTCGTCCACGGGCAGGGCGGCCATGATGTAAAACGCGCCCTTGGGCTCGGCACAGACGATGCCGGGGATCTTCTTAAGACCGGCAAGCATGGTGTCCCGCCGGAGCTTATACTCCTCCCGGACCGTGTCAAAATAGCTGGGATCCAGGGAGTACAGCGCGGCGGAGGCCACCTGGTCCACCGTGGAGGCGCACAGGCGGCACTGGCACCACTTCATGGCCTGGGCCATGAAAGCCTTGTTCTTGGAGATGAGCATTCCGGTCCGGGCGCCGCAGGCGGAGAAGCGCTTGGACACCGAGTCGATGACGATCACATGGTCCTCATAGCCGGCAAACTGCAGGGCGCTCATGAGGGGCTCGCCGCCGTACACGAACTCCCGATACACCTCGTCGCACACGATCATCAGGTCGTGCTCTTTGGCGATGTCCAGCATCAGCTTCAGCTCCTCGGGGGAGAGCACCGCGCCGGTGGGGTTGCCGGGGTTGGTGATCATGATGGCCTTGGTCCGCTCGTTGATGCAGGCCTCCACCCGCTCCCGCACCGCGTATTTATAGCCCTCCTCCGGGCAGGTGGTCAGGGGCCGGATGCTGGCCCCGGCCAGGGTGACGGAGGTGTGGTAGTTGGGGTAGAAGGGCTCGGGAATGACGATCTCGTCCCCATCGTCCAGCAGGGTGGCCATGGTCATCTGCAGGGCCTCGCTGCCGCCGGTGGTGGTCAGGATATCCGCCCGGCTCAGCTCCACGCCGATGCGGGCATAGTACGCGCGCACCGCGTCCAGCAGGGCGGGCACGCCGCCCGAGGGGGCGTACTCCAGCACAGGCTGGCTGAACTCCTTCAGGGCCTGATAAAAGGCGTCCGGCGTGATGATATCGGGCTGGCCGATGTTCAGATGATAGATCTTCATGCCGCGCTTGACGGCTTCGGCGGCCTCGCCGTTGAACTTGCGCATGGGGGAAAGGCCGCATTTTTCCATCTTGGACGAGAACTTCATAACAGTTCCTCCTTCAATAAACGATATCTCTTTTATAGCACACTTTAGCGCGTTAATCAATAGCTTTTCGCGGTTTGTCTTGAAGCGGGGGGCAAAATTTGATAAGATAAAGTATAAATGTTTTTGAAAAGGATCAACGCCTATGCTGCGACTTATTTTAGGCAAGGCCGGAACGGGCAAGACCGGGGCCGTGATTCGGGAGATCGCCGCCGCCGTCCGCCAGGAAAAGGGCGGGCGGCTGCTGATCGTGCCCGAACAGTACAGTCACGAGGCGGAGCGGGAGCTCTGCGCCGCCTGCGGGGACAGTCTGTCCCTCTACGCGGAGGTGCTGAGCTTCACGGGCCTGGCCCGGCGCACGGCCGCCCGGGTGGGCGGCGGCGCGGCCCGGCTCCTGGATCAGGGCGGGCGGCTGCTGTGCATGGCCCGGGCTTTAGGGGCCGTGGGGGCCCGGCTGAAGCTCTACGGCCCCGCCCAGCGGCGGGCCGAGCTCCAGATCTCCCTGCTGTCCGCCTTAGACGAGCTGAAGGCCGCCTGCGTCACGCCGGAGCGGCTGGAGGAGGCGGCGGAAAGGGCCGGGGACAGTTTTGGCGATAAGCTGCGGGATCTGGCGCTGATCTTCTCCGCCTACGACGCGGCGGCGGCCAACAGCGGCGCGGACCCGGCGGACCGCTTGACGGTCCTGGCCGGGCAGCTGGCCGCCGGGGGCCTGGAGCCGGGGGCGGCGGTGTATGTGGACGGGTTTATCGACTTCACCCTCCAGGAGCACCGGGTATTGGAGGCGATGCTGCGCGCGGGGGCGGAGCTGACCGTGTGCATGACGGTGGACGATCTGGAGGGGCACAACGAGATTTATGAGCTGTCCCGCCGGTCCTGCCGCCGGCTGCTGTATCAGGCCCGGGAGCTGGGCCTGGAGACAAGGATCGAGACGCTGGCCCAGCCGGAGGACAGCCAGCTGGACTTTTTTGCCGAGCATATGTTCTCTTTTTCCGGCGAGACCTACGCCGGAGAGCCGGGGCGGATCCGCCTGTACACCGCCGGCAGCCTCACCGCCGAGTGTGAGCTGGCGGCGGCCCGGGCCCTGGAGCTGGTGCGGGATGGGGGCTGCCGTTGGCGGGATATCGCCGTGGCCGTCCGGGGCTTTGAGGACTACCGGCAGACCCTGGAGAGCGTCTTCCGGCGCTATGGGGTGCCCCTGTTCGCGGCCAGAAAGAGCCAGCTGCTCTCCAAGCCCCTCCCAGCCCTGATCGGCCTGGCCTATGAGATCCTGGACGGGGGCTGGGCGGTGGATGATGTGATCAGCTACATCCGCACCGGGCTCACCGGGCTGGACACCGCCGAGGGGGACGCCCTGGCCGGCTATGTGTTTAAATGGCAGCTGCGCGCGGCCGCCTGGAAGCAGCCAAAGCCCTGGCGGCAGCATCCGGACGGCTACGGCTGCGCCTATGACGAGCAGGCCGAGGCGCGTCTGGCGGCCTTGAACGGCCTGCGGCAGCGTTTGGCGGGGCCGCTGCTGCGTCTGGAGCAGCGGGGCCGGGCGGCCGCCGACGGGGCGGCCCAGGCCCGGGCCTTGGCGGATTTTTTAGAGGAGCTGGACCTGGCGGAGACCCTGGAGCGGCGGGCGGACGCCTTGGAGGGGCAGGGCCTGGAGGAAGAGGCCATGGAGTACCGGCAGCTCTGGGAGCTGACGGTCTCCGCCCTGGAGCAGTGCGCCGCCGTGCTGGGGGAGCAGGAGCTGAGCATGGCGGAGTTCGGCCGCCTCTTTCTCCGGATGCTCTCCATGTACGACCTGGGGCTGATCCCCGTGTCTCTGGACCGGGTCTCCGCCGGGGATTTTGACCGGATGCGCCGCCGGAACATCAAGCATTTGATCGTGCTGGGCTGCAGCGACAGCCGCCTGCCCCAGGCGGAGAGCCAGGGGGGCGTGTTCAGCAGCGAGGAGCGGCAGCGTCTGCTGGAGCTGGACATCGGCCTGGCGGGGGGCGAGAGCGAGCTGTGGCGGGAGTTCTCTCTGATCTACAACTGCCTGAGCCTGCCCTCGGAGAGCCTGACCCTGTGCTGCGCCGTGCTGGGCCCGGACGGGGAGGAGCAGCGCCCGGCCCTGGTCTACAACCGGGCCCGGACCCTGTTCGGCCTGGAGCCGGAGACGGTGGACCTGGACCGGCTGCGGCTCTCCGCCCCGGCCCCGGCGCTGGACCTGGCGGCCCAGGCCCTGCACTTCGGCGGCGGCCCGGCCTTAGCGGCGGCGGACTATTTCCGCCGGACGGAGCCGGCGCGGTTTGCCCGGCTCACCGGTGCGGCGGAGCTGAGCCGGGGGCAGCTGTCCCCGGCGGCGGTGGAAAAACTGTACGGCAGGGAGCTGCGGCTCTCGGCCTCCCGGATCGAGAAATTCGCCTCCTGCCGCTTCGCCTATTTCTGCACCTACGGCCTGAAGGCCCGGCCCTATGAGCCGGCGGGCTTCAAGCCCCCGGAGTTGGGCGTGTTCATGCACGCGGTCCTGGAGCGGACCGCCCGGGAGGCCACCGCCGCCGGCGGCTTCGACAAGCTCTCGGACCGGGAGCTGCGCGCCCTGGTCAAAGAGAGCGTGGAGTGCTATATCCACGAGGAGCTGGACGACTTCAACGAAAAGAGCGCCCGCTTCGTCTATCTCTTCCGGCGGCTGGAGGGGGACGTGCAGCAGGTGGCGGCGGATATGGCCGAGGAGCTGCGCCGCTCGGACTTTGAGCCCCTGGATTTTGAGCTGGACTTCGCCCGGGCCCCGGAGCTGCGGGGGCTGAAGCTGGGCGAGGGCCGGGAGAGCCTGACTCTGACGGGCATCGCCGACCGGGTGGACGGCTGGCTCCACCAGGGGCGGCTGTACCTGCGGGTGGTGGATTACAAGACGGGGAAGAAGTCCTTTTCCCTGACGGATGTGTACTACGGCATGGGGATGCAGATGCTGCTGTATCTCTTCGCCCTCCAGGCCGGGGGCCGGGAGCGCTACGGCCGCGAGATCGTGCCCGCCGGGGTGATGTACGTCCCGGCCCGCAACGACTTGAGCCCCGCCCCCTTCCGGCAGGAGGGGGACGAGGCGGAGCGGCAGCGGATGAAGACCGTCCGCCGCAGCGGCTTCGTGCTGAACGATCCGGCGCTGCTGGAGGCCTGGGAACGGGGCGGCGAGAAGGAATATATCCCGGTCCGCACGGTCTACGGCCGGCCGGACCCGGCGACCCTGGCCAGCGCGGAGCAGATCGGGACCCTGGCCCGCCGGGTGCAGGAGACCCTCACCGGCATGGCCCGGGAGCTGCGCCGGGGCAGCATCCAGGCGGACCCGGTCTACCGCCGGGAGCAGGAGAACGCCTGCGTCAACTGCGAATACGCCGGCATCTGCCACTTTGACCACGGCAGCAACGGCGAACAGTTCCGATTTATCACGGGCAAGAGGCCGGAAGAGGTCTGGGGTCCGCCGGAGGGGGAGGGAGAACATGAGCGGCTTTAAACCCACCGCCGCCCAGGAGGCGGCCATCCGCGCCCGGGGCGGCGCGGTGCTGGTGTCCGCCGGGGCGGGCAGCGGCAAGACCCGGGTGCTCACGGAGCGGCTGATGGGCTACCTGACGGACCCGGAACACCCGGCGGAGCTGGACAGCTTCCTCATCATCACCTTTACCAAGGCCGCCGCCGGCGAGCTGCGGGGCCGGATCATGGAGGAGCTGGCCGCCGCCCAGGCGGCCGACCCGGGCAACCGGCGGCTGCGGCGGCAGAGCGCCCTCTGCCGCCGGGCCCAGATCGGGACCATCCACAGCTTCTGCGCCTCCCTGCTGCGGGAGTTCAGCGCCCTGTGCGGCCTGACGCCGGACTTCACCGTGGCCGACGAGGACCGGGCCCAGGCCATGAAGGCCGCGGCCTTAGAGCGGACCTTGGAGGACCGCTATGCCCGCTCCGGCCGGTATCCCGGCTTCCTCTTCCTGGCGGACACGGTGGGCGTGGGCCGGGACGACCGGCGCCTGGCGGAGCTGGTGCTGGAGCTGCACGGCAAGATGCAGAGCCACGCCCGGCCGGAGCAGTGGGCGGCGCGGCAGGTGGAACAGCTGCGCGCTGCCGGGGACGACGCGGGCCGGACCCCCTGGGGCCGGACCGTGCTGGACCGGGTCCGGGAGAGCGCCGGGTACTGGAGCGGAGAACTGGACCGGCTGCTGGCAGAGATGGCGGGCAGCGGCAGGATCCTGGCCGCCTACGGCCCCAGCCTCAGCGATACGGCGGAGGCCCTGCGCACTCTGCTGCGGGCCCTGGACCAGGGCTGGGACCGGGCCCGGGCCTGCCTGCCGGTGCCCTTTCCCCGGCTGGGGACGCTCCGCGCCTCCCCGGACCCGGCCCTCTCCGAGCGGGTCAAGGCCCGGCGGAGTGCCTGCAAAAAGGCCATGGAGGGCCTGGCGGACATGCTGCGCAGCCCCTCGGCGGAGCTGCTGGAGGATCTGGCCGGCACCGCCCCGGCCATGGAGGCCCTGCTGGAGCTGACCTTAGATTTTGACCGGGAGTATGCCCGGGATAAGCGCCGGGCGGGGCTGGTGGACTACGCAGACCTGGAACATATGGCCGCCCGGCTGCTGACCGGGGAGGACGGCGCCCCCACGGAGCTGGCCGGGCAGATCGCCCGGCGCTACACGGAGATCATGGTGGACGAGTACCAGGACGTGAGCCGGGTCCAGGACGAGATCTTTCGGGCCGTCTCCCGCAACGGGGAGAACCTGTTTATGGTGGGGGACGTGAAGCAGTCCATCTATCGGTTCCGGTTGGCGGACCCCCGGATCTTTACGGAAAAATACGAGAGCTACGGCACCAGTGCCCTCCCCGGGCAGCCCCGGCGCATCGACCTGCGGGAAAATTTCCGCTCCCGGCGGGAGATCCTGCAGGCGGCCAACCGGGTCTTCTCCCTGTGCATGTCCCGGAGCTTAGGGGATATCGACTATGATGAGGCGGCCTCCCTGATCTGCGGCGCGGACTTCGCGGGGCAGGCGCCCCCGCCGGAACTGCTGTTGCTGCGCCTGCCCAAAGGCGAGGAGGGGGAGGAGCGGCCGGACAAGACCGCCCTGGAGGCGGCGCTGGCGGCGGAAAAGATCCGGGAGCTGCTCACCGGCGGGACCACGGTGACGGACCGGGACGGACCGCGGCCTCTCCGCAGCGGGGACATCGCCATCCTGCTGCGCTCGGCCAACGCGGTGGGCCCGGTCTACCGGCGGGAGCTGCTGAAGCGGGGGATCCCCGTGGCCTCCGGCCAGAGCGGCGGCTTCTTCCGCTCGGTGGAGGTGTCGGCGGCGCTGTCCATGCTGGCGGTGCTGGACGATCCCCACCAGGATATCCCGCTGATCGCCGTGCTCCGGTCCCCGGCCTTCGGCTTTGACGCGGACCGGCTGTCCGCCATCCGGGTCGGCTGCCCCCAGGGGGATTTTTACACCGCCCTGTGCCGCCGTGCCGGGGAGGACGAAGCCTGCCGGGATTTCCTGGCCCTGCTGTACCGGCTGCGCGCCGCCGCGCCGGACTTAAGCGCCGCGGAGCTGCTGTGGCGGGTGCTGGAGGAGCTGGACCTGCTGGCCCTCTGCGCCGCCATGGACGGCGGGGAGCTGCGCCGGGCCCGGCTGCTGGCTCTGGCGGAGCTGGCCACCCAGTTTGAGGCCAGCGGCTACCGGGGGCTGCACCGCTTCGTGCTCTGGCTGCGGCAGATGGAGGAGAAGGGCCGGGAGCCCGCCTTGGGGGCGGAGACCGCCCAGGGCGTGCAGATCCTGTCCATCCACCGGGCCAAGGGACTGGAATTTCCGGTGGTGTTTCTGTGCGACACGGGCCGCCGCTTCAACACCGCCGACAGCGAGGCCAAGGTGCTGGTGCACCCGGAGCTGGGCCTGGGGCCCAAGGTGACGGATCTAAAGCGGCGGCAGGAGTACCCCTCCCTGGCCCGCAACGCCATCCGGCTGCGCCTGCGGCGGGAGACCCTGTCCGAGGAGCTGAGGCTGCTGTACGTGGCCATGACCCGGCCCAAGGAGCGGCTGTTTATCACCGCCGGTCTCCGGGACCCGGAGAAGGCCCTGGAGAAGGCGGCCACGGAGCTGAGCGTGCCCATGGACCCGGAGCTGCTGGCAGGGGCGGCGGCGCCGGTGAACTGGCTGCTGTACGCGGCCCTGGCCGATGGGGAAGAACATCTGACCCTGCGCCTGTGCGAGGCCCCCGGCGCGGGAGAGGCGGCGGACCGGTCCCAATCTCTTCCGGCGGCGGACCCGGCCCTGACGGCGGAGCTGGAACGGCGTCTGGCCTTTCGCTATCCATATGCGGGGGCGGAGGCCCTGCCCTCCAAGGTCACGGCCACGGAGCTGAAGGGCCGGGCCGAGCCGGACGCCGACGCCCGGAGCCTCCGGCCCCGGGCCCGGCGACCCTTCCGCAAGCCGGACTTCGCCGGGCAGGACAAGTCCCTCACCGGCGCGGCCCGGGGCACCGCCACCCACCTGCTGCTGCAAGTGCTGGACTTTGCCCGGACCGGGACCGTAGAGGAGATCCAAAGCGAGGTGGAGCGCCTGCGCCAGAGCCGCTTCCTGACGGACCGGGAGGCGGAGGCGGTGAACGTCCGGGCGGTGTGGGAGCTGTTCCGCTCCCCCCTGGGCAAACGGATCCTGGGGGCCAAAACGCTGCGGCGGGAGTTTAAATTCTCCCTGCTCTGGGACGCGGAGGAGCTATACGGCGTCTGCCCCGGGGAGAAGCTGCTGCTGCAAGGCGTGGTGGACTGCTTCTTTGAGGAGGAGGGCGAGATCGTGGTGGTGGACTACAAGACCGACTTCCTCTCCTCGCCCCAGGCGGCGGAGGAGAAAGCCCGGTTTTACGCCGGGCAGCTGCGGGCCTATGCCCGGGCCCTGGAGCGGATCCTGCGCAAGCCGGTGAAGGAGTGCGTGCTGTATTTTCTCCAGGCGGGGCTGGCCGTGCCGGTGAAAATGGAAAAATGACAGAAAAAGGACTTGCAAACCGGCCAAGGCTGTGTTAAACTACACATTGCGCCTTGTAACTATGCGCCATCACGGCGCACAATCAAGGCAGCCTTAGAGGAGGAAAACAGACTATGAAACCCGGAATCCATCCCAATTATCAGCCTACCACCATCCGCTGCGCCTGCGGCGCCGTTATCGAGACCGGCTCCACCAAGCAGAACATCACCGTCGAGATCTGCTCCAAGTGCCACCCCTTCTATACCGGCAAGCAGAAATTGGTGGATACCAGCGGCCGTGTGGATAAGTTCAACCGGAAATACGGCATCAAGTGATCGCCTGCCCAAAAGAGGCAAAAAAGAGGAAGCCCGGCGCGAAACGCGCCGGGCTTCCTCTTCTTTGCCGTTACAGCTTCTCTTCGGCCCGGATCCGCTCCATGATCCGGCCCATCAGGCCGGTGCGGCCGAAGGGGGTCATAAGATAGTAGCCGTCGATCCAGGGGCGGATGGCCCGGGCCGCGGCGGCGGAGACCTCCACCGCAAGCTCCTCGCCCCGCTCCCGGTCCGCTCCCTCGTAGAGGGCGATGAGGGCCGGGTCCACGGAGATGCCGGGGATGTTCCGGTCCATGAAAAGGGCGTTGCGCTGGCTCACCAGGGGAATGATGCCCCCGGCCAGGCGGCCGCGCAGGGTCTGCCGGGCCAGCTTCAGGTTCTCCAGGGCCCGCTCCGTCAGCACCGGCTGGGTAAAAAAGCCCTCGGCCCCGGCCTGCTCCTTGCCCCGGGCCCGCTCCAGCTCCGCCGGGAAATGGGGCGCGTTCAGATCCAGCGCCGCAAACAGATGAAAGGGCCGGGGCAGGCTGCCGTTCAGCTCCCGGGCGTAGGCCAGAAAGCTCCGGGACACAAAGTCATATACGCCCTTCACCCGCTGCCGCTCTTCGGCCGGGATCGGGTCCCCGGTCACCAGCAGGAGGTTTTCCACCCCCTCGGCCTGGAGTCCCAGCAGCAGGGCCTGGGCGGCGTTTCGGTTCCGGTCCCGGCAGGTGATATGGGGCATGGCCTGGATGCCCAGCTCCCGCTGGATCTTACAGGCCAGGAGACTGGCGTCCATCCTGGGCCGGGCCACCGGGCAGTCCGCGATGGTGATGAGGCCCGCGCCCCGCTCCGCCAGTTCCGCCGCCCCGGCCATGAATTTCTCCGCGCCGGGTCCCTCCGGGGAGTCCAGCTCCACGGCGAAGGGCCGCTGCCCCTCCCGGCAGAGCCGGGACCAGAAAGTGTTCTCTTCCTCCATGTTCCGCTCCTCTTTTCAGCCCAGCACCAGCCGGGCGATATCCGCGCTCTGCTTGGCGTCCCTGGCATAGTAATCCGCGCCGATCTGCCGGGCGTAGTCCTCGGTCAGCACCGCGCCGCCCACCATGACCTTGCCGGTCCAGCCGCTTTGGCGCAGGGCCCGGATGGTCTTCTCCATGCTGGGCACCGTGGTGGTCATCAGGGCCGAGAGCCCCACTAAGGGGATCTCCTCCCGGACGGCGGTCCGGGCCACCTCCTCCGGGGCCACGTCCCGCCCCAGGTCCAGCACCGTGTAGCCGTAATTCTCCAGCACTACCCGGACGATGTTCTTGCCGATATCGTGGATATCCCCCTGCACCGTGGCCAGGAGGATCCTGCCCTTGGAGACGCTCTCCTCCCCCTGCCGGGCCAGCCGGGCCTTCACCCGCTCAAAGCCCTCGCAGGCGGCGTTGGCGGCGTTGATGAGCTGGGGCAGGAACAGCTCCTGCCGCTCGTAGCCCTCGCCCACCCGGTCCAGGGCCGGGATCAGCAGGGTGTTGATGACCTCCAGGGGCGCCATGGTCTCCAGGGCCCGCTCCGTCAGGGCGGCGGTCTCCGCGCGCAGGCCCCGGGCCACCGCCTCGGCCAGGTCCATCCCGCCGGCGGCGGGCCGGGGGGAGGGGGCGCTGTCCGCCCCGGCAAAGCGGGCGATATAGGCCCCGGCCCCCGGATCCTGCCCGGAGAGGAGCCGGTAAGAGACGACGGCGTCCAGCACCGGCTTCTGGTTGGGGTTGACGATGGGCAGATCCAGCCCCGCGTAGAGGGCCTGAGTCAGAAAGCTGACGGTGACCTGCTCCCGGGCGGGGAGGCCGTAAGAGATGTTGCTGACGCCTAAAACGGTCCTCAGCCCCAGCTCCCGGTGCACCGTCTCCAGGGCTTTTAAAGTCTCGGCGGCCTGCTCCGGCTGGGCGGAGACCGTCAGGGTCAGGCAGTCGATAAACACGTCCTGCCGGGGGATCCCCGCCGCCTCCGCCGCGGCCAGGATCCGCCGGGCGATGGCCAGGCGCTCCCGGGCGTTTTGGGGGACGCCCTTTTTATCCAGGCACAGGCCCACCACCGCCGCGCCGTATTTTTTGCACAGGGGCAGCAGGGCCTTCAAACTCTCCTCGTCGCCGTTGACGGAGTTGACGATGGCCCGGCCGCTGCAGGCCCGAAGCCCCGCCTCCACCGCCGCGGGGTCCGAAGAGTCGATCTGCAGGGGCAGCTCGCACACGGACTGGACGGCCCGGACCACCCGGGCCATCAAAGCCGCCTCGTCCAGGCCCGGCAGACCCACGTTGATGTCCAGAATGTCCGCCCCGGCCTCCTGCTGCTCCACGGCCTGCCGGAGGATATAGTCCATATCCCCCTCCCGGAGGGCCTGCTGGAAGCGCTTTTTGCCGGTGGGGTTGATGCGCTCGCCCACCACCAGGGTCCGCCCTAACTCCGCGGTGCGCACGGCGGAGCAGAGCCCCTGCCGGTCCGCCCTGGGCCGGGGGCCGGGGGAGCGGCCCTCTAAAGCCGCCCCCAGGGCCCGGATATAGGCCGGGCCGGTGCCGCAGCAGCCGCCCAGAATGGTGACGCCCAGGTCGGCCGCCCGGCTGAGGGCCCCGGCGAAGGCCTCCGGCGTCAGGGTATAGGCCCCGGTGGCCGGGTCCGGCAGGCCCGCGTTGGGCTTTAGGATCAAAGGCAGATCCGTCCAGCGGCGCAGCTCCTCCGCCAGGGGCAGCAGCTCCGCGGGCCCTAAGCTGCAATTGAAGCCCAGGGCGTCCGCCCCTAAGCCCGTCAGCGTCAGGGCCATGGAGGACACGGTGGTCCCCAAAAAGCTCCGGCCCGATGCCTCAAAGGTCATGGTGGCCCAGACGGGCAGGGCGCTGTTCTCCTTGGCGGCCAGCAGGGCCGCCCGGACCTCGGCCAGGTCGCTCATGGTCTCTAAGACGATCAGGTCCGCCCCCGCGTCCCGGCCCGCCAGGACCATCTCTTTAAAAAGTTCGTAGGCCTCCTCAAAGGACAGGCTGCCCAGCGGCTCCAGCAGCTGGCCCAGGGGTCCGATATCCAGGGCCACCCGCACGCCCTCGCCCCGGTCCGCCGCCCGGGCGGCCCGGATGCCGGCGGCAGCCAACTGGGAGACGGAATAGCCGCAGCCGGCGGCCTTCAGCCGGTTGGCCCCGAAGGTGTTGGCATAGAGCACCCGGCTCCCCGCCTCCACATATTGCCGGTGGATGGCGGTGACCTGCTCCGGCCGGGTGATGTTCCAGACCTCCGGCGTCATGCCCACCGGCAGCCCCGCCGCCTGGAGCATGGTGCCCATGGCCCCGTCCAGCAGGGTAAATTCAGCCTTTGCCACAGTGTCCGCCCTCCTTTCTGAAAGCGCAGGTTTCAAAACGTTCGCAGAGCGCGCAGCTGCCTGGCCGCCTGGGCCGGGGCGTATCCGCCAGACCCAGCAGGGCCGTGACGCTCTTTTGCGGCAGCATAAAATTCCCCGGCGTCAGGCTGACGCCCAAGCGCCGCTGGAGATCCAGCAGGCGGAAAAAGTCTCGCTGGCTCTCTAAGGGAAAATCCCCGTACCCGGGGCTGAAGCGCTCCGTCAGGTACAGCGGGGCCAGCTCCCGGGCCAGACCGGCGCAGAAATGGTCGCACACGTTTTCAATGGCGGCGCTGGCGCAGGCGTCCAGCACCAGGGCCCGGCCCGGCCCGGTCACCTGGGTGCGGCGGATCAGGGCGTCGATCTCCGCGCCCAGGGTGGCGGCCATCAGTACCGCCTCCCGGCAGCCGGAGAGATGGGCCCGGATATCTTCACCCGCCGGGCAAAAGGCCGCCCCCTCCAGACTCCCGTCCGGCAGCAGGCGAAAGCGCCGCCAGAGGGCCCGGGGACGGGCGGTCCGGAGCACCAGCGCTTCGCACAGGGCCAGCTCCGCCTCCGTGTCCGGCCCCGGAGCGCCGCCCCGGCAGCCCAGGTACAACAGGGCCTCGTTCCGGTCGATGCCGGTAAGTTTTGCCTCCATGGTCCGCCCCCTTAATCCGGCCGGGCGGCCTTCCGCACCGCGCCCAGGTCCTCCAAAGCGATGCGGCCGCCGCTGAGCTCCGTCACCCGCCCGGCGAAAGCCGCCAGGGCCTCCTCCGGCACCAGGGCCCGGAAAGAGACGTCCTCGGCGTATGCCAGGGCCTCTACCGTGCCCCCGGCGGCGGCCAGCTCCTGCTTCAGCCGCTCGGCCAGAGGGTAGGGGCAGCGAAAGGCCAGCTGCCGCCAGGGCCGCACCGCCGCCAGGCCCGCCGCGTCCAGGGCGTCCCGGGCGGCCTTGGTATAGGCCCGCAGCAATCCCCCGGCCCCTAACAGCACCCCGCCGAAGTACCGGGTCACCACGCAGACCGCCCCGGTGACCTCCGCCTTGCGAAAGACCTCCAGCATGGGCAGGCCCGCGGTGCCCTGGGGCTCCCCGTCGTCGGAATAACGCTCCGGCCCGCCGGGCAGCAGATAGCACCAGCAGTTGTGCCGGGCGTCATACTGTTCTTTTTTCACCTGGGCGATAAAAGCCCGGGCCGCCTCCTCGCTCTCCACCGGGCGCACGCGGCCGATGAAGCGGGAGCGTTTTTCGATCAGCTCCGCCAGGCCCTCCCCGGCGGGGACAAAAGGGCCGCTCATAGCTCCGCTCCTTTGTTGGGCGCGGTCAGAGCGTAATAGAGGGCCTGCTGGACCTCCCCGGTCTGCTCGGAGCGGAAGGGCTCCGAAAAGCGGTAGACAAAGCCGCATTTTTCGATGACCCGGCGGGACCGGTCGTTCCAGTCAAAATGGGCGCACCAGACCCGGCTGTTCCCGTCCCGGAACAGCTTGCCCAGCAGCGCCGTCACCGCCTCCGGCATATAGCCCCGGCCCCAGAAGGGCACGCCCAGCCAGTAGCCGATCTCCGGCTCCCCGGGGGCCTGACTGTTGGGGGAGGCGATGCAGGCGATGGAGCCGATGGCCTCCCCACTGCCCTTGAGGGTGAGGGCCCAGGTGTTCTCGTCGATGAGGATCTTGCGCAGGATCTCCAGGCTGTGCTCCACGTTCGGATGGGGCTCCCAGCCGCAGCAGGGGCCGATCCGCGGGTCGCTGGCGTAGCGGTACAGGGCCGGGGCGTCCGCCTCCTGCCAGGGGCGCAGAAAGAGCCGGGGCGTCTCGATACAGGTCATAGATCCCAGTCCTCCTTCGGTTCAACATAGCCGGGGATATAAGCCTTTACCCGGCCGAAGAGTTCCGGCGGCACCAGGGCCTCCGCCCGGACGCCGTCCTCGGCGTACTCCAGGCTCAGCACCGCGGCCTCCCGGTTCAGCACGTCCACGAGCCCGGCTTCGGCGTAGGGGATCAGCAGGCGCACCCGCCGCCGGCCCCGGTCCAGCCGCTCCGACAGCATCTGCACCAGCATGTCCGCCCCCTCGCCGCTTTTGGCGGACATACAGACCAGGTCCTCCCCGTGGGGCAGGATGCCGATGTAGGCGTCGCACTTGTTGTAGACCCGGATGCAGGGGGTGGCCTGGGCGCCCAGCTGGGCGATCAGCTCGTCCACCACCCGGGCCTGCTCCTCCCATTCGGGGTTGGAGATGTCGATGACGTGGAGCAGAATGTCCGCATAGCTCAGCTCCTCCAAGGTGGCCTTGAAGGCCTCGATGAGGTGGGTGGGGAGCTTGCGGATAAAGCCCACCGTGTCCGACAGCAGCACCTCCTGGGTCTCGTTCAGCCGGAGGCGGCGGGTGGTGGTGTCCAGGGTATCGAACAGCCGGTCGTTGGCGGGGATGTCCGCGCCGGTGAGGCAGTTCAAAAGGGTGGATTTGCCCGCGTTGGTGTAACCCACCAGGGCCACCATGGGCATGGCGTTCTTCTCCCGGCGGCGGCGCTGGGTGCCCCGGACCTTGCGCACCGCGGCCAGCTCCTCCTCCAACTTCTGGATCTTCCGGCGGATGTGCCGCCGGTCCGTCTCCAGCTGAGTCTCGCCGGGGCCCCGGGTGCCGATGGGGGAGGCGCCGCCGGAGGCGGTCTGCCGGACCAGGTGGGTCCACATGCCGGTCAGCCGGGGCAGCAGGTACTTGTACTGGGCCAGTTCCACCTGGAGCTGGCCCTCCCGGGTCCGGGCCCGCTGGGCAAAAATGTCCAGGATCAGGCCGGACCGGTCCAGCACCTTGACCCCCAGTTCCTCCCCCAGCACCCGCATCTGGGAGGGGGAGAGCTCGTTGTCGAACACGGCCAGGGAGCAGTCGTTGGCGGAGATCAGCTCCTTCAGCTCCCGGACCTTCCCATCCCCGATGAAGCAGCGGGGGTCCGGGCTGGGCCGGTTCTGGATGAGCACGGCCACGGCCTGGCCCCCGGCGGTCTCCACCAGGGCCTCCAGCTCCGCCATGGACTGCTCCGTGGACCGCTCCCGCGGGTCCATACTGTTGGCGGCGAGCCCGGCCAGCACGGCCCGCTCCCGCTTGTTTTCGGCGTTGTCTGTCATGGGGTTTCCTCTCACAGTCGCTTGTGTCTGTATGCTTTCTATTATACAGAAAATCTTCCGTTTTGCAACGTGGGTTTTGTTTGAAACCCTCAGAAAAAGCTGTGCCGGGGCCTTTTCCGGCGGCCCATCTCTCCCTTGACGTCGATGAGGATGATGTCGCCGCCGATGCGGGCGATACAGCTCCAGGGCAGCACATAGTCGTCCTCCCGGCCCAGCAGGCCGAAGAACCTGGCCCGGCCCGGCGTAATGAGGGAGAGCAGCCTCCCCTCGGCCTCGTCAAACTCCGCGTCGTACACGTAGCCCAGGCGGAGCCCGGTGTGCACGTCGATGACCTCTTTGCAGCGCAGATCAGAAAAAGAACCGATCACAAAAAACACCCCCGTCTGACAGCATACGGGGGTGTCCGCTTGTCTTATGCCTTGTTTTTCGGAATGGAAATGGTGAGGATAAGAGAGTCCTCGGTCTCCTCCCGGCGAAAGCCCGCGTCGATGCCGCCCTGCTTCATCAGGTCGATGCTCCGGCTGAGGGTGTTGAGGAAGAGGCGGACGTCCTTCATCACAAAGCTGCGCCGGGGCGGGGCCTGCGGGGGAGCGGCGGGGGCCTCCTCAGGGGGCGGGGAGAGGAGCGCGTCTATGTAGGCATCGGTGGCGGCCACCGTCAGGCCCTGGTCCAGGATGTACGAGAGGGCCTCCCGGCGCTGCTCGTCCGTGGGCAGGCGCAGCAGGGCCCGGCCGTGGCGCTCGGTGAGGCCGTTTTCCCGCAGGGCGTCCAGCACGTCCTGGGGCAGCTTCAAAAGCCGCAGCTTGTTGGCCACCGCCGACTGGGACTTGCCGATCCGCCGGGCGGCCTCCTCCTGGCTCATGCCGAACATGCGGATCAGCCGGCTGATGCCCACCGCCTCCTCGATGAAATCCAGGTCCTTCCGCTGCAGATTTTCCACCAGGGCGATGAGCCCCGCGTCCTCCATGTTCACGTCCAGCAAAATACAGGGCACCTCCCGCAGCCCGGCCATCTTGGCGGCCCGCAGCCGCCGCTCCCCGGCCACCAGCTCGTATTTTCCGCCCCGGAGCCGGACGGTCAGGGGGTTGAGGATCCCGTAATTTTTGATACTGGCGCTCAGTTCCTCCAATTCCTCCGGCGCGAAGCGCCGGCGTGGCTGCACCGGGTTGGGCGAGAGCTCGTCCAGGCGCAGGTACAGGATCCCGCCCCGCCGGATGCCGGGGCGGTTTCGCAAGGTCTGCATCACAAAAACCTCCAAATATGGTTTATATGAGCAGATCATACACGATATCTGGTGAAAAGAAAGGCGAATACAGGGGGGCGGGCAAAAAGCTTAGAGGAATCTTATTTCACCGCGTCCAGCAGGGCCTGCACCCGGTCCGTTTTCTCCCAAGCCACGCCTAAATCCTCCCGGCCCATGTGGCCGTAGGCGGCCAGAGGCCGGTAGATGGGCCTGCGCAGGTCCAGGTCCCGGATGATGGCGCCGGGCCGGAAGTCGAACACCTGCTGCACCGCTTCGCTGAGCTTTTCATCGGGCACGGCGCCGGTGCCGAAGGTCTCCACCAGCACGGACACGGGCCGGGCCACGCCGATGGCATAGGCCAGCTGGATCTGGCAGCGCCGGGCCAGCCCCGCCGCCACCACGTTCTTGGCCGCCCAGCGGGCGGCATAGGCGGCGGACCGGTCCACCTTGGTGGGGTCCTTGCCGGAGAAGGCGCCGCCCCCGTGGGGGGCGCTGCCGCCGTAGGTGTCCACGATGATCTTGCGCCCGGTGAGGCCCGAGTCCCCCTGAGGGCCGCCGATGACGAAGCGGCCGGTGGGGTTGACGTAGATCCTGGTCTCCCCGTCCAGCAGCTCCGCCGGGACGGTGGGCTTGATGACCAGGTCGATCATGTCCTGCCGGATCCGCTCCAGGGCCGCTTCCGGGGCGTGCTGGGTGGAGATCACCACCGTGTCCACCCGCACGGGACGGCGCTGCTCGTCATACTCCACGGTGACCTGGGTCTTCCCGTCGGGCCGGAGGTAGTCCACCAGCCCCTCCTTGCGCACCTGGGCCAGGCGCTTGGCCAGCTTGTGGGCCAGGGAGATGGGCAGGGGCATCAATTCCGGCGTCTCGTCGCAGGCGTAGCCGAACATCATGCCCTGGTCCCCGGCACCGGTCTGCTGTAAGGTGTCCTCCCCCCGGGTCTCGTAGGCGGCGTTGACGCCCATGGCGATGTCCCCGGACTGCTCGTCGATGTTGGTGATGATGCCGCAGGTGTCGCAGTCAAAGCCAAATTTAGCCCGGTCGTAGCCGATATCCCGGATCACCTGCCGGGCGATCTTGCCCAAGTCCACATAGCAGCTGGTGCTGATCTCCCCCATGATGTGCACCAGGCCCGTGGAGGCCGTGGTCTCACAGGCCACCCGGCCCATGGGGTCCTGCTCTAAGATCGCGTCCAGCACCGCGTCGGAGATCTGGTCGCAGAGCTTGTCCGGATGTCCCTCGGTGACGGACTCGGACGTAAACAGAAAGTGACTCATTTTATAATTCCTCCATTCAATTATTTTTTCTTCAAACGAAATCTGTGCCCCAAAAAAACGAAAAGCGCGTCCCGGCGGGACGCGCAAAATTCTGCCATATAGCCTCATCTTTCGTTTCACCGCCGGATTTGGCACCTTACGCCATGCGCAGGTTGCCGGGCTTCACAGGGCCGTTCCCTCCACCACTCTTGATAAGGATTCAGTTGTCAACAAAGTGTATACCATCTTTGGCACGATTTGTCAATCTTTTTTTTGAAAAAGCTCTTGACAAGACTGTTCATGCTGTATATACTGTGTATGAACAGTAAAGTCTGGAGGTACCCCATGACCGTTCTGATCGACAACCGCAGCGGACAACCGATCTATGAACAGATATTCAGCCAGATCAAGGCCCAGATCATCAGCGGGGCCCTGGAGGAGGATACGCCGCTGCCCTCCATCCGCAATCTGGCCAAGGACCTGCGCATCAGCGTCATCACCACCAAGCGGGCCTATGACGAGCTGGAGAGCGCGGGCTTCCTCTATACCGTGGCAGGGAAGGGCTGCTTCGTGGCGCCCCGGAACACCCAGCTGCTGCGGGAGGAGACCCTGCGCCAGATCGAGACCCATCTGGAGGAGGTCCGCCGTCTGGCCGCCCAGTGCGGCCTGGGCCGGGCGGAGCTGGAGCAGATGCTGTCGCTTTTGTATGAAGAGGAGGAGCCATGACAAACGCCATTGAGCTTCGGGGCCTGGAGAAGCACTATCCGGGCTTCGACCTGAAGCTGGACCTGGAGCTGCCCGAGGGCTGCATCCTGGGCCTGGTGGGAGAAAACGGGGCCGGCAAGACCACCGTGATCAAGTGCATTTTGGGGCTGATCCGGCCCAACGCCGGGCAGATCCGGATCCTGGGCCGGGAGCCGGGCCGGGATTTCGACCGGGTCCGGGAGGAAGTGGGCCTGGTGATGGAGCCGACGTCCTTCCCCGATAGCATGAACGCCCGGGAGATCGGCAGGATCCTCTCCGGCGTCTACCGCAACTGGGACGCGGCGGCCTACGCCGCCCTGCTGGAGCGGCTGCGGGTGGCCGGGGAGAAGCCTCTGAAGGACCTGAGCCGGGGCAACAGGATGAAACTGTCCATCTGCACGGCCCTGTCCCACCGCGCCCGGCTGCTGGTGCTGGATGAGCCCACCTCGGGGCTGGACCCGGTGGTCCGGGACGAGGTGGTGGGTCTGCTGCTGGACTTCACCCGGGACGAGAGGCACTCGGTGCTCATCTCCTCCCACATCGTCAGCGACCTGGAGAAGCTCTGCGACTACATCGCCTTTCTCAAAGACGGCCGGCTGATGCTCTGCGAGGAGAAGGACCGGCTGCTGGAGGAGTACCGCCTGGTCCAGTGCGCCCCGGCGGAGTTGGAGCGCATCGACCCGGCCCTGATCCGGGGCCGGCGGGAGACGGAATACGGCGTCAGCGCCCTGGTGCCGGAGGCCGCGGTCCCGGCGGGGATGCACAGCGCCCCGGTGAACATCGAGGAGCTCTTTGTCCTCATGGCCTCGGGGAGCCGGAAGGAGGGCGGCGAATCGTGAAAGACGGCCGCCCCTGCCCCAAATGCGGCGCCCGGGAGATCCTCCGGGTGCCCGACAACCCCGCCCGTCACGCCAGCGGGAACAATATTTATACCTCCCGCCTTACCCTGGCCCGGAAGGTCCCAGTGATCCGCTATGTCTGCCTGGGCTGCGGCTATACGGAAAACTGGGTGGAACAGCCGGCAGAGCGGGAGGCCCTGCGCCGCAGCTTCGGCTGAGAAAGGAGTTGGCAAGCTATGAAAGGTTTGATATGGAAGGACCTGGTCCTGGTCTGGAAGACCTATAAGATCTACGGGATCATCACCCTGATCTTTCTGATCGCGGGCAACTTTTCCGACAACGGCTTCATCGCCCTCTACCCCGCCTGGATCGTGGGGCTGATCGTGATGAACCTGATTAATATGGATGAGCGGTCCGGCTGGAACATGTACAGCGCGGCCCTGCCCCTGTCCCGGGCCCAGCTGGTCTCCGCCAAGTACCTGGTGATGCTGGTGCTGTCCCTGGGCACGGCGCTGCTGTACCTGCTGATCCAGGGCGGGTGGAGCCTCTGGCAGGGCAGCGGCCTGGACGCTTTCCTCCTGCGGCTGCCTATGGTCCTGACCGTGATGCTGCTGTGGCCGACCATCATGCTGCCCTGCGTGCTGAAGCTGGGCTACAGCCGGGGCTCCACGGCCTACATTGTGGTGGCGGGCGTCCTCTTCGGCGTCCTGCTGGGCGGGATGAGCCTGCTGAATTATGTGACGGGCATCGAGACCTCGGCGCTCCCGCCCTTTGCCCTGCTCTACGCCATGCCCCTGGCCACCGCCGTGCTGTTCGGCCTGTCCTGGCTGCTGTCCATCCGGATCTATAAAAAGAAAGAGTTTTGATCTTATGCGCAAAGCCGCCCCGGCAAGCTTGCCGGGGCGGCTTTTTTGGCTTTCAGTAATCCGAGACGTCAAATATCCGGTCTTTATAGTAGAACTTTCTGTCCTTCTCCGTGATCTCCCGGAGCACTCTGCAGGGATTGCCCGCGGCGATCACGTTGGCCGGAACATCCTTCGTGACCACGCTGCCCGCGCCGATGACGGTGTTGTCACCGATGGTCACGCCGGGCAGGATCACGACGCTGCCGCCGATCCAGACATTGTTTCCGACTGTGACAGGGATGCCGTATTCGTAACCGGAGTTTCGGCTCACCGGGTGGATGGGATGCCCGGCGGCATAGATGGACACGTTCGGCGCAATCATGACATTGTCGCCAAAGGTCACCTTGCCCACGTCCAGGATGGTCAGACCGTAGTTGGCGTAGAAATTCTCGCCCACCTCAATGTTCCAGCCGTAATCGCAGTGAAAAGGGGGCTCGATCCAGAGGCGGTTTCCGGTTTTGCCGAACAGTTTTTTGATCAGCTCCGGGATCCGGTCCTGCTCCTTCGGCTGAAGCAGGTTCAATTCATAAACGGCCGCCTTGCAGGCGTTCCGCTCGGCGTCCAGCCCGTCCATCCAGCCCCTGTACGGCAGGCCGCACAGCATCCGCTCTTTTTGGTTCATATGCGTCTCCTGTGCAAAATTACTTTGTCAGCTCCTCCATCTCGTCTAAGAGCTGGCCGAAGAGCTCCAGGGCGTCGTTCACCGGCGCGGGGCTGCCCATGTCCACCCCCGCCATCTTCAGCAGGCTGATGGGGTCGGCGCTGGAGCCGCCGGAGAGGAATCGCTTGTAATCCGCCACGGCGCTCTCGCCCCCGGTGAGGATCCGGTTGGCCAGGGCCACGGCGGCGGCGAAGCCGGTGGCGTACTGGAAAACATAGTAGTTATAGAAGAAATGGGGGATCCGGGACCACTCCAGGACGATCTGCTCATCCTGGACCATGTCCGGTCCGAAGTACAGCGCGTTCAGGGCCCGGTACTTCTCACAGAGGGCGTCGGCGGTGAGGGTCTCGCCCGCCTCGGCCATGCGGCCCATCTCCAGCTCAAACTCGGCGAACATGGTCTGCCGGTAGAGAGTGCCCTTGAACTGCTCTAAGAAGTGGTTGATAAGATAGGCCCGGCGGGTCTTGTCTTCCGTCTTCCCCAGCAGATAGCGGGTCAGCAGCACCTCGTTGCAGGTGGAGGCCACCTCGGCCACAAAGATCACATAGTCGCTGTTGCAGTAGGGCTGGTTCTTGCAGCTGTAGGCGCTGTGCAGGGCGTGGCCCATCTCATGGGCCAGGGTGAACATGCTGTCCAGCGTGTCCTTCTGGTTCAAAAGCACATAGGGGTGGGGCCAGCTGGAGCCGGAGGAATAGGCCCCGCTGCGCTTGCCCTCGTTTTCATACACGTCGATCCAGCGCTTTTCAAAGCCCTCCTTCAGCAGCGCCACATAGTCCTCTCCCAGCACCGCCAGGGCCTCCAGCACCGTGGCCTTGGCCTGCTCGTAGGGGATCTTCTCCGCCGCGTCGGGCACGATGGGGGTGTACACGTCGTACATGTGCAGCTCCTCCACGCCCAGCAGGCGCTTGCGCAGGGAGACATAGCGGTGCATTTTGTCCATATTGGCGTGGACGGCCTCGATCAGGCTGGTGTACACCTGCACGGGCACCTCGTTGCCGAACAGGGCGGCGGTCAGAGTGTCCGGGTATTTCCGGGCATCGGCGAAGAAGCGGCGCTGCTTGAACTCTGCGTCCAGGGCGGCGGCCAGGGTGTTCTTATAGGCGCCGTACTGCCTGTACATATTCTCAAAGGCGCTGCGGCGCAGGGCCCGGTCGCTGCTCTCCAGCAGGGGGCCGTAGGAGCCGTTGGTGAGGGGGTGCTCCTGCCCCTGGCTGTCCACCGCCGGGGGGAACTTCAGGTCCGCGTCCCGGAAGGTGCTGCTGATGTTGTCCGGCGCGGCGGTCATCTCCCCGGTGGCGGCCAGCAGAGCCTCTTCGGCGGGGGAGAGGATGTGCGCCGCCTGGCGGCGGATCCGCTCCAGGGGCCGGCGGTAGGTCTCCAGCTCCGGCTGGGCTATGAAGAACAGGTTCAGCCGGTCCTCCGGGATGGCCATGATCTCCGGCGCGGCGAAGGCCGAGGCCCCGGAGGCGGCCACCATGCGGCTGATGGCTTTGCCCTTCAGATCCTGATAAAAAGCGTCGCCCGTGTCCTGGTCGGAGGCCAGAAAGGCGTAATTATAGAGCTTCTCCAGCCGCAGGGAGACTTCGTCGTCCTGCCGGAGATAGCTCAGCAGCTCCTCGGCGCTGTCGCCTAAACGGCCCTGAAAAGCGGCGATCCGCTCCGGCAGATCCTTCAGGGCCTCATATTCCTGAAACCAGGCCTGGTCGCTGGGGAAGATGTCCGCCAGGTTCCAGGTAAACTCCACCGGGACCTCCCGGCGCTTGGGCAGGGTGTTTCGTTCCATAAGCTCCTCCGAAAAAAATAAAGTTATAGGTATTATAGCACAGTTCTTTCGGCCTGCAAAGTCCGGAAGGGTCATGAATATATTATTATGGAACTGTTTTTATTATAAAACGGCGTGCCGCTCGCCGCTAAAGCGGCAACCGCGGCAGAATGGAGATTGTTATGAAGCTATACACTGTCCGCCCCGGCGAGACCCCCGCCTCCGTGGCCAGGCATTTTGGAGTGGAGACCGGGGAACTGCTCCGGCTCAACCAGCTGCGGGACCCCTGCCGGCTCACCGCCGGGCTGGCCCTGGTCCTGCCGGAGGGGGAGGACGCCCCCCAAAAGATCCTGGAGCTGAGCGCCGTGGCGGAGCTGAGCACCCCGGCGGCGCTGTGGGAGGAGCTGCTGCCGGCCCTGAGCTGGGTCTGCCCCTTTTGCCGCCGCCCCAGGCCCGAGGGCCTGCCGGGGCCGACGGAGGCGGAGCGGCGTCTGCTGGCCCTGGCGGGGGAGGCCGGCGCCGCGCCGCTGCTGACTTTGGCCAATTTGGACGGAGAGGGCCATGCCTCCGCCGCCCTGGCCCACAGCCTCTTAGGCGCCGCCCCGGCCCGGCAGAAGCTGCTGGACCAGGTGCTGCAGGCCCTGGAGGAGGGCCCTTACCGGGGGCTGCATCTGCACTTTTGCTGCCTGCACCCCTTTGACCGGGAGAATTACAACGCCTTTCTCCGGCTGGCCGCCCCGGCCCTCCACGCCGGGGGCTGGTATCTCTCCACGGCCCTGGCCCCCAAGGCGGACGACGGGGAGCGGAGCCTTTTCAGCTCCGCCCACGACTATGCCGCCCACGGCCAGATGGCGGACCGGGTGACCCTGCTGGCCTGCGACTGGGGCACCGCCACCGGCGCGCCCCAGCCGGTCTCCCCGCTGCACCGGATCCGGGAAGTGCTGGATTACGCCGCCGGGAAGCTGCCTTTGGGCAAGCTCTCCCTGGCCCTGTCCGGCCAGGGCCGGAGCTGGGAGCTGCCCTGGCGGCTGGGGGGCCGGTCAACGGCCCTGAGCAACGCGGCCGCGGCCAATTTGGCCGTGGCCGACGGGGCGGAGGTCAAGCTGGACCCCCTCTCCCGAAACAGTTATTTTCTCTGCGCCGGGCCGGGGGACCGGCGGCGGATGGTCTGGTTTGAGGACGCGCGGGGCGTGGCCGCCAAGCTGCGCTTAGCGGAGGACTACGGCCTGGCCGGGCTGTGCTTTCTGGGCGGCAGCCGCCCGGACCGGACGGCCCTGGCCTATGTCCGGAGCCGGGCCGCCCCGCGGGATATATTTTAAAATCAAGCCCTCCGGCAAAGCCGGAGGGCTTGTCTCAGCCTGTCAAAGAACCCGGCGTATGAGTTAAGCCATACACCGGGAATTGAAATATAAGGGGGCAAGAATGTGCAA
>CANRHH010000023.1 GCA_947630375.1 uncultured Oscillospiraceae bacterium
GTATAGGTGTCATCCTCCACGCCCTTGATGGTGAGCTTCCCGTCCTTGGTGGGTTTGAAATGGGTGGCATCCTTTTCTTCGGCCACATGGCCGGTGACGTACCAGACTCCCTCGTCCTCGTTGAACTGAGCGACCAGGAAATACCCATCTGTGTCGTTATGGACGATGAATTCCACTTTCGAAAAGTCGCCCTTGCCGTCCCGGAACTGTTTGAGTACATCGATGCCAAAGACGTAAAGGTGAGCGTCATCCACCAGCGTATCATAATATTCGCTGCTGCTGCGCCGCCAGGTCAGCACCACATCGTTCGGGTTGCCTGCGTCACCGTAGGTGACGGATGCATCTGAGTGGACGGTAGCCTTGTAGGTGATGCGGACGGTGCAGTCGGAGTAGCCCACATTCACTGCGTTGGAGTAAACCGTCTGGCTCTCGTTGATCTCCTTCAGCCCCTCAGCGGTCATGGCGATGGTCATAGATGTTCCGCCATCCTCCAGGTCATTGTAACTGACAGTGAATTTTCCGTCGTTCTCCGCCCAGGACACGATCTTGTCCGTGCAGGCCGCATCCTTGAAGAACTCCAGTGTCACATCTCCCTTGTTGTACGACAGGCCCTTGGAGAGCGTATCCACGAAGCTGTACTCACTGAGATATGTGGCAGCGGAGGTAATGCTGGGCAGGGTAGACACGATCTGGTAGTCGATGACATCACCGGCGCTGGCCGTGCCGGTGTGGGCGTAGCCGTCCGAGATATCCTGGGAGGCGTCGTTCTTGCCTGTGTCAGCCTTATCCTCCCGGAGCGTTTTTTCCAGAGTGGGGATGCCGGTCAGGTTTTTGGGGTAAAGTGTCACATCGTAGATCCAACGGGTCCCGCCATCTGTGGCGTTGGTCCCGTTCACAGACGTCATGGGCAGACTGACCAGGAAGGGAGCGGTGGTGTCCGTGACCATCTCGGGAACCTTAGTTTCCACCACCAGATACAGACCCAAGGGAAGATCCTTGGCAGAGGTGTGGCCGTACTCGTCGGTGAGGGGCAGGGCCGTGCCGCCAGTGGAGCTCACGAAAGTCTCCAGAGCGTTTTTAACGGTGGTGGCATTGGCATCCAGGGCGTTCTTCAAGCCGTCGATCAGAGTGTCGGACTCATAGTAGTAGGTCAGGTCGCCGTGAGTATCGTCATCGGCGGGCTTGTACCGGGACTCGGTGGTCAGTCCAAGTGCGGAGAGGAAAGCGTTGTTGGCGGAATTGGCGGCGATGCCGTAAAGCACCTCCGCATGGGAGGCGTTGTCCTCCAGTTCGGAATAAGTTCGGATGTCCGCGACTTTAAGATAAGTGAACTGGACGCCCTTGACAGCATAACCGTAAGCATCTCCATTCTCGTTGAGGGGGCTGACACGGTCAGGATCACCTAAGAGGCTTTCCACACCGTCCTCATCCTGGACGCCGGTGCTGACGTAGGAGCTGTCCCAGATACTGTCTTTTTCGGCGGACGAGAGATCATACTTGTAAATATCCAGAGATCCGGTACGGGAGGTGTCGATGGTGGCCTCGTCCACCGGAGCGGCGAAAGCGGTCACCGAAAAAGAAAAGATCATGGCAAGGGCCATGACCAAGGTGAGGAGCTTATGCAGTTTTTTCATTTTTTGGTTTCCTTTCATTTTTAATTAAAATAATGGGAAGTGCGGAGAGCATCATAGCGAAAGGCAGCAGGGCAAAACCACCGCCGCCCGTTTCGGGGAGGCGAAAGACGGAGCTATCCGTGGCGGTGACGTAGAGGCTGTACACATAGGCGGTGTCATTGAATACTTCCGCGTCATTAGCCAACAGATCTTTGGACTCTACCGGCAGTGTCCCCACATACAGGAAACCGCCGATGAGGGACATCCCCTCTGGAGCTTTCGTTTCGGTCAGCCGGTAGAGGATA
Source organism: uncultured Oscillospiraceae bacterium (assembly GCA_947630375.1). GTDB lineage: Bacteria > Bacillota > Clostridia > Oscillospirales > Oscillospiraceae > Limivicinus. The sequence goes on from CANRHH010000023.1 coordinate 1,919, forward strand.
TCGCTGTCGGCCCGCAGGCCGGTAAATACGACCTTGCCGTCCTCACCGGTGGTGAGCTGCCCGTCTGTCAGGCCCTGGCTGGTGCAGCCGCCGCGGGGGACTTCATCCCCTGCCTCCCGGTATGTGACAGGGGACCAGCTGCTGCCGTCATCCGTGGAGTATTCCAGGAGGAATGTGGCTCCACTGAGGGGCTTGCCCTCTGCGTCCTGTTTTCTCACCTGGATGGTGCCCTCGCGCCGGAGGTCGGTCATCTCCTTGGTTATCGTGACACCGTTTTCGGTAATTGCCAGAGGGTACTCAGTCTCATCCAGTTTGAACCCCATTGGAGCCTTAAATTCCAGTATGGTATAATCCTTGCCATAAGGAATGTCCTCCAGAAACAACTCTCCGTTGTGGTCTGTGTAACCCTCGGCTACGGTCTTTCCATCGCTGTCCAGTATGCGAAAGCCCGCGCCGGACAGAGCGATCTCCTCATAGACATCTTTCTTTATTATTTTGAGGTGGCCTTTGATCTGGTCGTTATGGATATAGGCCGCATCCTCCACATACCGGATGGTCCCATCCGCCTGGGAAGCCCAGGAAAATTCAGCCAGCGCTCCGGTGGATGGCTGAGTGACCTTGCCGTCCAAGGTGAAGTTTGAGCGGAGATATCCCTCCGGGGCCTGGGCCTCTGTTACGCGGATCGTCCCCAGAGGGATCACAGGAGCACCCATGCTGTTTTCGAATAACGGGTCGCTGGTTCCATAGGCACAGGAGGCCAGGTAATGCTCTTTGTCTCCCAGCCAAGCCTCGCCGTCTATCGTTTTGTAATACCAGGTCCGCGTCGGAGAGCCGGACCAGGAATCGTTGGCGAAGTATTCCACCTTGAAGATCGCTTCGCCCTTGGTTATCGTTTTTCCGTCGCTCTCTTTGACGATGCGGATAGAATCCGGGTCCGTGGAGGGCTGCTCGGTCAGGGTGACAGTGCTGTCCGCGAAAGCTTTCACCGTGGGGACTATCCCCGCCAAGAGCAGCACAGCCATGAAAATCACCAAGACCTTTTTTAGAGCTGTCATAGTTTCTTTTCCTTTCTTCAGATTTTTGCGGCTTGAGCCGCATTGATTAACGAGTTTAAGACCTTACATTTTTATCACCGCCTTTCTTGCCCTTTCTTCACAGAAAAACCAACAAAAAGGCACAAAACACTTGAACAATTCCAGGCCGTATGCTACCATTCACAAACACATCCGGAGGTTTTGATGGTTTTGTAGGAAAGGAGCGTACTTTCATGAAAAAATCGTTCATATGCCTGATTGCCGTTATGATGTTCACCAGCCTTGTTTCCTGTGGAGACCTGCCGATAGAGGATGCGCCGGTCCCGGTAGAGACACCTATGCTTTATACGGCGGAGCCTGTTCCATCGCCCGTTCCCACTGCCGTACCGGTCATTACAGAGCTGCCCATATCAGAGCCACCGGAAGTTGAACTGTCTGTTGAGACCGAGGCATTGCCGGAACTTCCCGAACAGCCTGTACCTGCGGCTGATCCTACAGTGACGGAACCTGTGCCTGATCCCACAGCGGCAGACCCACTCCCGGCACAGCCTCCTGCCCCCGTCCATGTCCACGACTGGCAGCCTGTTACTGAGATCATCCACCACGAGGCCGTGACAGAGGAAGTGAAAGTGGTGGATGTTCCAGCGACAGAAGGACATTTTGAGGGCGGCTCTTACGAGGTCATGGTCTGCCGCTGCGGTGGAGTTTTTACCTCCTATGACGGCTGGCTGACACACGCCCATGCCGGTGGTTCTGCTGAACACGGCGGATTCACTACGGATGTCCGCTGTGATCAGGTATGGGTCGAGGGGACGCCGGAGGTGTCCCACTATGAGACCAAGGTCATTTTCGAAGCCTGGGACGAGGAGCTTGTCATCGGAACGGTCTGCGTTTCCTGCGGAGCAGTCGGCTAATACCGAGCGGTAAAATGAAAGCGGTCAGCTTTTGCTGGCCGCTTTTCTGCGCTCATATAAGGCTCACATTGCCGGAGTCATCCAGCCGAACGGAATATATGGTGGAGTCCAGCAGATAACCGGGGCTTGCACTGATCTCTTTGATGTAATACGTTCCCGCCTCGTACATCTGCTTAGATTTAGCGTTGCCGCTGCCGTCTGTGGTCAGGCGCTCCAGGAGGCTGTTGCAGCCCGGATCGGAATAGAGGCCATACACCGCTCCAGCCAGAGAGTAGCAGCCGTTGCCCTCGGTGACGGAACTGTCCGCAGACACCTTTTTGAGCCCTATGGGATAGCCCACCGGCCCCCACTCCAGTTCAAAAGCAGCCAAGTACACGAGAGCCTGGTCCTGGTTGGAGCTGCCGCCATGGGAATATACAGTGCGGGTCCCCTGGCTGGTCAGCTTGCCGGTTACGGTATTAACGTGAGGGGCCACATCCAGAGTGTGAACGGTGCAGCCTGCATTTGAGGCCAAGGTTTTCTTGGCTGAGTTTGCGGCAGCAATGGTCGCTCCGTCTGCATATGTACCGTGTTTGTAGTAGTACATATAGGTATCCACGTAGGACAGGATATCTACGACCTCCTGATTGACGTCCTTAGAGCTGCTCTTGAGGCCGGAACTGCCCATTACGTAGCCGTTGCTGCCATCGACTGTCCAGAATCCCAATTCCAGATTGATAAGGATGACCTGAATGGCACAGACAGCTGGATCTCCATGGTTCACCTCATCGTTGCCTTTCCCGCTGGGTCCCGACTGAATCGCCGCATACATAGCCTGGGCTACATCATTTGGGATAGTAGTCCACTTAGTGCCTGGCGGCGATGCCTGCTGCGTATACGAGTTCACATCCCAAAAGCGGAAATCTGAATACTGATTGGTGCCCGCTGTCCGTGCTCCGATCCAGCCGGGGATGCCGTCCATAGCGATCCACCGCTGCCCATTGCCGAAGCCAGTCTCGCAGTCGATACGTATGGGATAAAACCAGCCATAGGCCGTACCCGCAGCGGCTTTTACATCGCTGTAATCATTCACAGAGATATTCTGCGGTGAACCGTCGAGGCCAATGTTTCCACTGGAGCGCCAGGGGTGTATGGAGTATTCGTTGTTGCTGGTAAAAGTCTCTATCCAAGCCAGTTTGCTTGGGTCGGAGCAGATGGGATTATACCCCAAACCATAGCTGTCCCAGCCGTAGCCGCCGAAGCCAAAGGACAGGGGCATTATGCCGCTGTCCTCGTCTTCCGCGTCCTCCATCCCTGTGATCACCTCCGGCTGCGCTGTTTCCTCATCCTCTGCTCCATCCGGCAGCAGTGATTCCGGGATTTCTTCCGGTGGAGGAGTTTCTTCTCCGGTATCCTCGGATACAGGAGGCAGGCTGCCCAGGTCATCCACCGCAAAGGCTGTGGGGACAGGCTTAGTTCCCAGCAAAAGCAAAGCCGCCAGAAGAAGAGCCAGAAACCTTGTTGTTCTTTTCTTCATTGCTTCATTTCCTTTCTTCAAAATTTAGTGAGTATCTATCTGAACTGCTGTCTTTGATGGCCAACGCTATCCCCTGCATCAGCAGGTCCACACAGGGGACGGCCACGCTGTTCCCGAGGGCCTTGTACCGGGCTGTGTCAGAGGCACGGGGAATCTGTGTCCAAAGGTCAGGAAAGCCTTGGAGCCTCTCACATTCCAATGGCGTAAACCGCCGAATAAACCTTGACCTATTGAACTCAGGCTTTTCCATGTCTGTATTCTGCAGCTCTTGCGCAGGTAAAGAAATTACCAGATCTGTGGCATCCTTGTATTGACGGCGACTCTCTGTACTGGCCAGGTGATCGGGCTTAAACCGGTCTATACTCTGCCGGCTGAATACAGCGTGGCGGTCTGCAGATGTCACAGTGTATGCAAGATCTTCGCTAACGCCTAAACCGTTTCCGCCGTTATGCGGTGCCCGGTTGATCGCGTTGCCCAAGATACAAATGGCATCTCCGTCTGCTACAAAAGGCACATTGTTTCCACCCTCTCCATAACTTGCGGATACGGTGGGCGCACACATGACAGGGCCTGTATATGTGGCACTCTGACCGTGATTGCTGAAAACCAGCGGCTGATGGTCATGCTCCTGGACATAGAGCGTCCCGGCCTGATCCTCGCTGCATTCCATTTTTCCTCCGGCTTTTGGGGAGGGTGCGAATTCCTCCTGACAAACAATATCTCGCGCTGTGTTTGATGATTCCGGAAGAAAACCGGCGTTGACGGAGTATGTGATAAAAGTTTGCATTTGCAGATTGTTGGTTGCCATCAATGCCCCGGATTTATCTCCCAGATCTATCCCTTCATCCCGCTGGTTGATGTGGAAAGCAGAAATACCTGTTCCATCCGGGGCCTGCGTAAAATGATGCTGCTGCTCTCCGGCAGCCGGAACGCCAATGACACCGCCTATAGTACAGCTTTCATCCTGGTGGTCCATCGGACAGGTTTCCAGTCCCGGTTCGGATACCTCCTTCACTGATATCAGTCCCGCTTGCAGTTTCAAGGCTATTTCCAGCTGCTTGGGTAAAGCTTTCCCGCGCTCCGCCGCCCGTTTCAGAATACCCAGGCAAGCTTTCTGGCTTAAATAGTATCCAGAGGGGACTGAATCCTGCAAAATCTGCGACAAGGAAGACTCTACTACGTTTTTGGGGCACGCCGAAGTATTGAGCGTCCCAGGTGGACCAAGCCACGGAGGATCGTACTCCCAAAATGGCCCCAACAAATTCCCAGCGCCAGGACGCAGGTCTAACAACATGAACCTCCGGTTCTTCAATCTGGATGAATGCTTTGACGACTTCGAAGAAATCTTTTCCTTTTTTGCTGGAAAAAGCGCCCGGCACATTTTCCCAAACAGCGAATCTTGGCCTAACGAACTCGGCTGTCCGTCCACGTTTTTTGTCTGCATCTCTCATCTCCTTTATAATTCGGATCTGCTCATTGAAAAGGCCGGAGCGTTCTCCTGCCAGCCCTTGCCGTGCCACATTTGCAATGGAGAGATCCTGGCATGGACTGCCGCCGCAGATGATGTCCACTGGCGGCAGCTCGGCTCCGGAAAGCTTGGTGATGTCCCCCATGTGGACCATGCCATAAAAATGGTTCTTTGTCACCTCAATGGGGAATTTCTCTATCTCACTGGCCCATAGGGGGACGATCCCAGCATGGACGGCCGCAAGTGGGAAACCGCCTATCCCATCAAAAAGGCTTCCCATCGTGATCATTTGCTTACCGCCTGGATGATGGTCCTTGTGGTGTTTACGGCTGCCTGGGCTGTGTACATGGCGCTCATGAAGCTGGTCCTGGTACTGGTATCCATGCCAAAGGCCCCTGCCACGCGGGGGATCTCTCCCGCCGAGAGCATAAGGCCCAGCCCCAGCAGAGCGTGCTCCCGGAACAGCATCAAGCCTGCCACTAAGATGGTGGACTGCAAAAAGGCGGTGAGGCATAACCCCACCACCTGTTTGCACCACTGGGTAAAGCCGTCCAGATAGCCCCGTGGGACGCTGAACATGTACAAGCTCCCTACCGCGATCTGTACCAGCAAGATCCCGCCCCTTTTCAGATTGGCAAAGAAGATCTTTATCACTGCATAAGACATGAGGCCCAAACTGAACAGGATCATGAAAATGCTGGTAATGGCCCCGAAGCCTGGAAAACTGTGGCTGGTAATGTCCTCCAGTGTTTCCACATCTTTAAAGTTTTCAAGGATGTGCTCCGCCACTGTACCGATGGAGGTCCCGTAGCCGGTAAGTTCCGCGGTGAAGCTGCCCTGAAGTGATACTGCCAGGGCATACAGACGCACTGGCACCACGCTGAAAAGACTCACGGCCAGGAAACCCTTGACGGCGTTGAGGCAGGTCTGCTGGATATTGCCCCGACCGGAGGTGTATTCTATCCCGCATTCGAAGACAGCCACAACCAGTCCCACGGCGTACAGCGCCCATGCCAGGCGGGAAAAGAAAAGCACGATGCTCTGTACCCAGCTCATCTGGAACAGCTCCGCGCCCATATTGCCCATCTCCGCGAAGAAGTTGCCGAGAAAGCCGACGATCTGGCCGTAAAACCACTCCACAATCTCGTCCAGCACAGTCTCGGCCACGAAATCCCATATAAACAGGCGCACTCACCTCTTTTCCGGCCAGCTGTTTTTACACGCCGATGATGCCCCAAATGTATGTAGGAGCAGTCAGTGTGAAAATTAAGCAGACAAAGAGGATGACCGGACCTGTCCACTCAAAGCGGTTTCCGTTCCGGTAATCGAAGTAGGACATTCCTAACTTCACAAAAAAGAAAACCACCAGGATCATGTCCACGGCGGGAAAGACGACGTTATCTACCACGGTCTTGATCTGGGTGGAAGCGGCCTGCCATGTGCTCTCCACAGCTCCAGCCACATTACCGCCTCCGGTGGCAAAGGCGGTCACCTGGATCGACAGACACAGAGCCAGAGCAAAGGCCGTGGCGATCAGTCTTTTCTTTTGTTTGCGCATATTGCTCCCTTCTTTCATGTTTTTTAGTTGAGGTACGATCTGCTTACTCCATATGGATCACCCCCTTTCAGCCAAGGCAGGTCAACCCTGGAGCTGCTGGAAATCCACGGCCTGCTGCGGCTCATACTCCTTGCGGAAAGCAGAGATAAAGCCGTCAAGGATCGCGGGATGGGTGTTGACGATGAAGCTGCAATTGTGCCGCTTGTCGGGCGGGACGGGGATCTTCATTCCCCAATCCTTGTTTCTCTGGCTGAAGCGTCCGTCATAGTCCAACTCCCGCAGAGTATTGGCCAGAACAAACTGGACCCTCTCCTGGCCAAACCGTTTAACGACCTTCCCAACACAGGAGGTGTCCAGATAGGCTCCATCATAGCACTTGGAGATCTCCGTCCGTATGGCGTCCGCGCAGGCTTCATTGGCCCGGAAGCTGGTTCGCCAGAGTTCAAGTTCTCCGGCCTCAATCGCTTCCTCAACGGAGCCGAGATAAAGCGGCGTCTTATTCATGAAACTTTTCCTCCATTTGCAGCACACGGGCCAGCGTATCCAGGGATACGCCCCGGTCCTCCAAAACGTCCAGAATGAAGTCCGGCGTCTGCTCCAGCGGATCTTCTTCATCGTCCCAAATACCCTCATCGGTCTGATGAATGTACAGTTCTCCCTCATCGATGTCGATATCCAGGAGCGTGTGCGGACGAAAGCCGGCGCTTTCAAGCACGTCTTTCGGGAGATGGATATCGATACCGTCAGGGGAGTATTCCACCTGGATGTTGAGGTCAGGGACGGCCTGGCAGATACTCTTCAGCCGGTCGCACAGGCCACGAACCGCGCTGTGCAGCATATCTGCCGCCCTGACGATCTCCATGGGCGTCATTTCCTGCCCCAAAAGGAGAAGAGCGGCATCAGTCCCATAGGCGTCGATGTCCCCGGCTTTCAGCAGAGCTGTTCGGCTGACGATCTCAGCCGGGATCACCAGGGTATCTGTGTTCTGTTTGATCTCAATGATTTTTCTCATGTTTACCTCCATTGTTTAATATAAGTCTGGTTTTCAGGAATGTTGATAAGGGTGCATCTCTCCGGGATCTGTGCGAACAAGCTCATTTGCGCCGCGGCTTCGCGCGGATCATAGTTGGTGATGATCAGTTCCTCGTATCGCTTTCCCGCTTTCTTCGAAAGAGAGTCCGGGCGATCTATATGCATGATATAAAAGTCTTTATACAGATCCTGGGTGAACTCACAGTCGTTGTAGGTCAAAATACCGAAGCCGGACATACGCTTGAAGATCTGATTGAGCATCAGATGATCTTCGAGGGAGAAGATATTGGGATACATCCCCTCCGCCTCATAATATGGCGGGTCATAGAAGAACAGGGTGTCATCCCCATCATATAGCGGGATCAGCTCCACAAAATTCTTATTCTCTATTCCGACACCTTGCAGCCGTTCGGAGCCCTCCTGCAGCTGATTGAAAAACTGCCGGATATCCATAGATTTGGGGGCAAAGGATTCTCCCATGCCGTTGAAACTGTACCTCCGCACCTTGTAAAAGGCAGCCGCCCTTTGGACCGGGCCGGTGGCGTAGTATTGCTTCAACAGCTTGCTGACCACCTCTGCGTCCGGGGGGTCAAATATTCTGGGGACCAATTTCAGCTCCTTCTCCATATACTCATTGGTAATAGGCGTCTTGTTGAGGAAGTCGCAGAGCACATCAAACTCATCCCTGCTGATGTATGGAAGGAACCGAAGTTCAACCAACAGCTCTACCAGCTGTTGCTGCACCACCTTCATGAAATTAGTGAGCTCCTTGTCGATATCGTTGTAGATCCGTTGGGTACTCCGGCGCATAGGCAGATTGAGAGTCACGGAACCGCCGCCGCCAAAGACATCTACAAAGCAGTTATAGGATCGGGGGACGATCTCCCGAAGCGTCGGTATGAGCCACGCCTTACCTCCGACCCATGGGACAAGAATGATCACGGGTTAGCTCCAAACCCGGCCAGTGAGCTTATAAGGCCATTGATTGCCTTATTTATGCCGTCGCACTGCTTTTCCAACCTGCGGATGGTTTTAAATGTGTCATCGGCATTCATCGCTATAAAATATCCGCCCTTCTCATATGCGACAGGCTTTCCCTCGCAGCGAAGCCAGTGGACCTGATCTACGATCTCTTTCTTGCCGAGTTTAAGCTCGAAAGACAGCCTTGCCGCGCTGCGCCGGTTTTCTTTCCCTTTGCAGTGGTGTTCCAGGTAGCTGTATACTTTTTCTTTGTTCATGTCTGTTCCTTTCCGGGTCTGGTTTCCCGAAAAGGGCATAAAAAAAGAGGGGCGCAGTTCACCTTTCGGGAAAACGGCCCTCTAATCATGTAATTTGTTATTGTTGTATTATGCAGTCACAGCTGCATCTCCGGCTCTGTCTGCTGTGGGCATTCGAACATCATTTCTCCGTCTGCCCGCTGGATATGCCCGTAATCGGTCATGGCCGACTGCCCACGTTCCATCTCCATCTCCAAGAGCTCTGTTCCATAGGCATAAAGGTCGACGTGTTTCTCCAAGATGTCCAGTTCTTTCGATGCAACGATCAACGCTAAAACGTCCCGCGCCATGTCCTCTGCTGTGCAGATGTGCCGCGAGAGGGTGTAATCACTCAGGCTTTCAGCCAGCTCCACCGTATCATGCAGCTCATAGCAGTGCATGGCGTCCAACAGCGCCTTATACGTGGGCAGCATTTTTTCTTCAATGTCCTCCACCGCCCAGGCAAAGTGATTTGCCTCATAGATGTCTGTCAGACGTGAGAAAGCGTCCGCAAGATTTGGAACACGACAGTCCTTACAGGTAAAATGCACCTGATTCGGAGATACGATCCCTATTTGCCCCAGCTGATCCTGAATCGCCTCTCTGCACGTGGGCAGCTCCAGATCCATCTTCTGCCCGGTCCAGATGTTTTCTACCTCCATGAGCACCGTGTAGGACGGCTTCTTCAAATCGTATACCCGATCCTCCTGGGGGATCTCTTCATCAACCATCGCATAACAGCCGTGGAAGAAGATACCGTGTTCGGCCTGGCACATCTCAAATCCGATCTTCTCGAAATCCAGAAGCTCGTATGCTTCCTCCGGTACATCGTTTACTGCCTCGATGAAGCCGTTTTCGCAATAGAACCGGCCCAGCTGCTCGTCGTTGGTGACGTCGGCGACCATACGGACGTCCTGGGCGTGGTCCGCCAGGACTAACAGGCGCTCCACCGAAAGGCTCTGCGGATCTTTGCGCCGTTCCATCTCAACAAGGGCATGAAATGGCTCCCGGAGCTCCGGCTCCATTGTGGACAGCTGCTCTGCCAGGGCGTTGAGCTGCACAAAGCCAGCTTTGCCTCTGATGCAGTCACTGAGATATTTGTGGTCCCAATACTGCACCCACCTCGTGCCTACATCCTCCGGGCTGGAGACATTCAGCTTGTCCAGCACGTCCAGCATCTCATAAGGCGTTGCCGGAAGATCCAGCTGTATTCGACCAAGGTTGCTATCCCAGGTCTTGGGGCCCAGATCCACTGTGAATATCCTATTCAAGGCTCATCACCCCCATCTGCTGCTCCGGCAGGTCCTCCGCGAACTTGGGGCCGAAGCATTCTTCCTCCGTCTGGATGCTCCATGTTTTTTCGCTGTTCCAGAAATGAACGTACAGTTCGTTGGTTCCATCTACCTGAATCGTTCGCTGCTCAAAGCTCTCGCCCCATGCATCGCTGGCCTGGCCGGACAGGTACTCCTTTAATTCGTCCAGTTCCTCCGGCTCCAGATCTCCGGTCACATGGCACTCGGCCACGCCCCAAAGCTGGCCGTCCCGATCTTCCACGTTGAAGTTGACTGACCACACTTTTCGGTCGACACTGTCCTCCCCGTCAAACCAGGCCATAAGCCCACGGTCTGTTTCCACGGGCAGCCTGTTTTCCCGGAGAGCGGCAATGATCTGCCCCTCATACTCCCGGAGGGCCTCACCGTTTATCTCGACCGGGTCATACTCCGTGCCGTCGTGCTCGTCGTACTCATATATGTCCGCTGTCAGGGGCATATACAGCTTCAACGTATGAGTCAACGGTGGAAGGACGGTCAAGCCCTTGTGGAAGGGAACGTCGAGGATCTCACCGTTATGTTTCTGCATACGAAGATTCCCATCATCCGTGATCCCTGTCAGGATGCCGTGGCAGCCTGTCTCTCTGTCCTTTTGGCTCTGCAGCGGCAGATCCAGCCTGACGCGGGAGCCTTTTGGGAACTGCTGCCTCAAAAACTCCAGCCATTCATGATCCATTTTTACATACCTCCGATCGTTATTTCCGGCTCCTGCTCCGTTTGGGGAGGAGACTCGTCCATGTCTTGGACCAATTCAGGGCCCTTCCGCTGTACATAACCTCTGGCTGTAAAAGCACCGCCGCGCTCGGCATAATACTCGATACCGATTTTCCTATAGTCCAAATACGGCTGGACTTCTTCTGGGAAATCCTTGTAGCCTGTGTGCACGAGGAATTGCCCCAACTCTGTTTCTGTGCAGATGTTAGGTAAGAAAGTGTAATCATCCAGATTCTTGCTGATCCGCAGGACATCCTTTATCCCATTCACAGACTCAGCGTCCAGAGCAGCGGAGAAGCAGCGCATTTCCTTTAAGCTCATATTGCTGAGTTGGGAGGCAAGGTCTTTCAAATCATTAATGCTGCCGGGATCAAGGACATCGACATTTTGCAGATATCCGCTTAGATTCGGAATATCCGCATATCCGCAGACTCTATTGAGAACTTTCAGCGCCTCGTTTACTTGTGGGTCATTCGGACTCAGACGCATCTGCGTCCCTCCTTCCTTTATTTCTGGTTTCTGCACCGGACTCATCGCCTGCCGGTATTCCGGGGGAGTCATTAGATTTACCACAACGCTGTGCAAATTTGTCCTGATCAAGTCCTCCTGCTCTTTTGGGAGGAGGAAACTCTTTTCCTGGGCAGGAGGTTGTGCCAGCGATGCGCCCGGAGCATAATAGCCAATGTTGAGATAGATGTTCTTTCCGTCTATCCAGTCGAAAGCCCGGACCTTGTATCCGGCTACCCAACCTTCGTAATCCATCTACATTCCCCCCATCGTTATTGCGAAGAAAAGGCCCGCTTTCTCCGGGAAAGCGGGCATGACTTCAAACTTTGCTCTTTTGGATGTACTGTTTTTCACGGGTCATCACCTCTTTTCAGCTTTTGTAGTCACAGAACATACCACGACTCTGCGGAAATAGCTATCACCAAAAGGGACAAATAATTGGTCGCACTACATTCCGTCCATGTCCTGGTCAAAAACCGGTTCTGGTTCCTGAGAGAGCCGGGCAAGGAGCGCCTTCATTTCTGGCGTGTCTGAGGAGCAAGTCAGATATCCCAGCTCAGTAAAGATCCCGTTTTCCCGTTGAGCTACATCTGCGCCGTAATCCTCAAAATCTATGTAGAGAGCAAACAAATTTTCGGGGTCAAGGGCTAAATCGAAATAATCTTCCGCACGACGCCATCCTAACTGCTCTGGCGATAGGATGTTCTGCTCCAGTGAAATATTCTCAAAATTCTCCGCCAGGGAAAGGATATCATCAGGCCCTTGCGGATGGAGCATACCCAACAGGGTTTGAAATTCCTCGAACCGTTCCTGATCCATGTGGATAGTGATATCCGTCAGGCGGCGGAACGATTCGAGGTTTTCTTGCAAATCTCCATTTTCATCGAATACCTGCTGGACCGTGTTCCTAAGACGGGGGAGCTCATCAAAGGTGACAATACATTCTTTAAGGCTGTCTATGTCCAGCCTCTGCATGGCCCGTTTTACCTTTAAGGCGGAACAGGGGAAGTACAGCACCTCGCTTTCTTCTGGCCTGTCCTGTGGAGAGACGAAAATCACCGCCTCACATGGCTGATATAGATAGGGCGGGAGGTGCATCCCATCATAGACCTGCCGCAGTTCCATGTCGTTCTCATAGAAAACGCCGTAGGGGGTAACATGGCCCCGGCCACTGCTGATCAGGTCCATCGCGACACGCCGTCCGTCTACTCGGTCCAGCATATCTGAGGTCACATAGCCGTTGACAGTCAGAAAATGCTGCTGTCCCACCTCGTCCAGACCAGTGAAATCTGAGATCACCGTGCTTTCCTGGCTGCAAAATGTCAGGTTTATGAGGTTCATCATATCCGTGAAGCCATAATGGGATGCGGCGGCCTGGAACTGCTCCAACTCGTAGCCGTTGAAGCGATCCAGCAGCTTAGCCAGGTAGTCCAGCTCGTCCATGTTCACACATGATCCTTCCAACTTCTTCAGTACGGTGGCGCAGCTGTCGATCTCCTTGATCCGGCAATCACGGTCAGCAGCATTGCCGATGTCCATCTCCGATAGGAGCCGGATCGTCTTGTCATATTCCGTTTCTGGGATAGGGAATGTGATCGTGACGCTGCCTAACTCCGGGCGTCTTGGGTTTTCTATACCGGCTTTTATCATGTACATCATGTCCACGCCTGCCTCCTTTTCGTTTAAATTTGTGCTTACTCATTTGTGCAATAGTTTAAGTAATTCTCCCGCAGTCATCTGCGGCAAGCTGGCTGCGGCGTACTGAAAACGAAGTCTCTCATACGGGGGCATTATTGTCAGCCCCCTGGTCAGACAGTCCATCTCGTCCAACCGTGCTCTGGAGCCTGCCAGAGCCTTTAAGACGCCGTATTCGCTCTCCACACTGTCGATCCAGCAGCCTTGTTTAAACGGATCCTTTTCCCCTAACCAGCTCATCCGCCACAATTCCTTGGCGTATCTATCCCGTGGAATAGGGAAAGCAAATCTCAGGACTCCCAATTCCTGGCGGGCCGGATTCCCAAAACAGACGGCGAGCACAACATTTTCTTTGCTCACTTCGATGTCTCCTTACCATAGATCTGCTGCAGATTCTTTTTCATGCAGTTTTCGTCCCCGCCCCAACATATGAAGCCATGGGCGGGGTAGGGGCAGTTCAGACAGTAGGGACGCTCCCGGCAGATTGGCTGACTTTCATTTGCCTCCGGTCTGGGAGCATCCTCATGCCGCATGAGCTGCCGAAGCTCGTATCTTTTCATGTTGATCACCAAATAAAAAAAGCCCCATGCTATATCGAACAGCTTGAGGCTTATTCCATCTCCGGCCATTGGCCGGGCCGCATGGAGTATTCGAATTCTTCCGATGCCTGCACCTTCTGCTCCAGATCCTGTACACAGTTAGCGATGCGCTCCTGTACAGACTCCAGGATCTCTCTCCGGTGGTCGCTGTATGGCTGATCGCTGTCCAGTCGCTCCCGGATGGCACAGTAGACCTCTGTGAGCTGCTCGTCGGTGAGCAGCCGTTCAGAGGGGATCAGGCCGGAGCGGAGAGTAAAGTCCTCCTTTGCCGCTGGGTAGTTTGTGAAGTAATGGCCTTGCCAGAGACTCCTGTGGTTGTTGATCCATTCCCAGGTGACGAACTCTGTGCCAAATTTGCTATGATGACCGGCCAGGACGATGCCGTCGTGCTCACAGAATTGCCGGTAGTCTCCGGTCAGTCCTTCGGCGTGGATGGGCGGCGCAATCTCCAGCAGCCGCATATATTCGTAGATCGTCTGCGCCTTTCCTAAGATTTTATGTGCCAGTTCCCGAACCTCCGGCGACCTGCCGGAGTCAACAAATACCGCGCTGCTGGCATCTACCCGGCAGATCTCATTCCCTTGCCAGGCCACCGGCAGCTTGCCGTCCTCCTGCATCCCTACATCGTATCCGGCCTTCGCGAGTTCGAGCCGCAGCTCCGAAAAGTAGCGGTCAGCTGCGGTCTGCTCATTCTTCTGCCCTGCGTTGGCGCTCATATCTGCATCTCCATTTCTTCGCTCATATCCTCTGCCTGTTCCGAAGAGGTGATATTGACATACTCCCCGATGATCCCAAGGGCCTCGTAGTAATTTCCGGAAGCAGTGATACGACTGCACATCTCGCTGGCCTGGTCTGCCAGCCCGTTCCGCTCCAGAGTACGGGAGGCTATCCCCATGAGATTGAAGATGTTGCCGTCCTGCCCGATCAGGGGGCAGTCGGGTTTCGGGGATTTTACTTCCTGCTCCTCTGAGAGAAAGCCTCCCAGCTGGTTGGGAACATAGTCTGAAAGCCATGTACTGCCAAAAACCTCATGGGATCTCAGCCGCCACATGGCGAGTTTCCCAGGGTTCAATTTTACATCCTCTGAAAAGAGAAACAGGATGCAAGTGGCCCCCTCATGTTCAAAGCTATAGCACTCGGAGAATCTGGTGTTCTCCAGCAAAATACCTTCTTTGGTGAGGATGTCGTTGATCCCGTTTACACATTCAGTGGGATCTCCGCCGCAGCCCTGGAGGACGAGTCCCTCCCGGTCGCTCATACGCCGCAGATCCTGATCCTTGATAGTTTTTACACTCATAGAGTTCCTCCTACTGCATCTCGAATGTTGGGCCGGACAGCTCCGGCTCCCGTTCCTGGGTCATTTCCTGTTCCGTCAGCATACGGAAAAAATCCTCGCCGGGGATGAGTCCCAGAAGTCTCCCATTGTCAAAGGCGCAGTGTACGGTTCCCATGTCATCCACATACCGCACCGTGCCCCGCACATTGTCCTCTACGGGCCGTGGGTCCTCACCCATGTGGAGCAGCAGCACCCTTGTCCCGGGTGGGTACTGCTCTTTATACCTCTCCGCCTGTCTCCTCAGACGTTCCCATTCATTCAATGTTCATTCCTCCTTTAGCCCCTCACATTGTCATTTTGGGTTGAATGGTCTTCCGGCAAAAACCTGAAAGGAAATATTACACTATCGACTTTTTTACAGCTGCCTTTCAAGAAGTCCTTATCCAGATCCATCTGCATTTTCACATATCCGAGTTCCTCGCGGGTAGCTGCCGTTGAGGCTCCCTCGCCGTATTGATAAGCATCCGCACAGATTTTGATCTCATGGTCGGCATACGAATCTTCAAGAAAGCGTTTAAGAGTATTATGTCCCCCTGTATTCTCTACACGATGAGGATTTCCACTCACCAGGAAGCTCGGCTTGTTCTCTCTAGCGGACAATGTAACCGTGGAAAACAGAAATCCCAAGTTATCCCCTCCCTCACATTACTATTCTCCTGAAGCAAGGCTTTCTCTATTTTCACAGGCGGACCTCACATCTCCATAGAGAAATCCAACGTGTTGTCCGGCTCTTCTTCATGGAATTCCACAGGTTCATCCGCCCCGTATGCGGCATCCATTTCTTCTTCCTCGACAGGGGCCTCAAAAGGGCACACGTCGGCTGTTTCCACCTGGCCGTCTGTCTCCCCGGTCTGCTCTGCCGGGTCGCACTGAGCCTGTCTCTCGCTCTCACGCTGGGCCAGGTCCCGGTCCAGCTCGGTTTCGATCAGTCCTATCACAAAATCTTTCTGCGAAAGGTTGTTCCGCTGGAGATAGTCCTTGATCCGCAGGAAGAGATCCTCCGGCACCTGGAAAGCCAGGGTACGCATTTTTTCCATTTTCTTATCCTCCGCTTGCATTTTCGGGTGAAGCTCGTTGTCCAGGGCCAGCGAAACGAATTCAGACATCGTCATGTCGTGTTCTTTCAGATACTGGCTGACCTGGGCATGGAGCTCTGCATCTACTTTGACGGTGATGCCTTTTTTTGCGCTATCGGCCATTTTCCTTGGTCCTCCTGATAAAGTTTTGAATGGCTCTTTCTACCACATCCTCGACCGGCAGTTCCAACTCCGCGGCTGTTTCCAGCAGCGGCTCCACATACCGGGCAGGGATCTCGACTTCATACGGGCCTTTTGCTTGTGTCATCCCGCTATGTCTGTCTGACCGCAGCAGGCGCTCCCATACGTTCATACTGTCACCTCCGTGTTGAAAAATAAAAAAGCGCCAGTCTCACAATTCAGAACCTGAACCACAAGAATGGCGCTATTATTTACAACAATTATGTAATTGTTAGGTATATTAAAAAGTTCGAATCCTGTAACCCTCTGAAATCGTACCCGTTGTATCCTTGTAAACCACTGGTCTTTTTTGACCTGTAAAAAGGCAGAAAAGGGCGATGCCATCGGCTTTTTTGCCGATGGCATCTAAAGTGTAATGAATACATGGCGGAGATGGAGAGATTCGAACTCTCGAGGAGCTTTTGACCCCTACACGATTTCCAATCGTGCGCGCTCGACCAACTACGCGACATCTCCGTGTGTTCGAACAAAGAATGGATTCAATTGTCAGCTTTTGCATTATAATTCAGATACCCGGTAAAGTCAAGGTGTATTTTTACAATTCCCGCAAAAAATATACCTGCCCGGCATAAAGCGCCCCGGCCGGGCAGATAATAGGACCGAAACAGGCTTTTGCAAGGAGAACGCGGAAGATGAAAATGACCAACGAGGAATATAAGGAGTACACAGACCGGCACGCGCCCCGTTCCCACGCGCTTCGCAACGCGCTGCGGGCCTTTGGGACAGGCGGAGCGATCTGCTGCCTGGGTCAGCTGCTGCTGCACCTGTACGGCGCGGCGGGGCTGGAGCGGCAGGACGCCTCCACCGCCGTCTCGATCACGCTGGTGCTGCTGGGGGCGCTGCTCACCGGCTTGGGGGTCTATGACGATCTGGCCAAGTTCGCCGGGGCCGGGACCCTGGTACCCATCACAGGCTTTGCGAATGCGGTGGTCTCCCCAGCGCTGGAGTTCAAGACCGAGGGCCTTATCACCGGCACGGCGGCCAAGATGTTTGTCATTGCCGGGCCTGTGATCGTGTACGGGATCAGCGCCAGCGTGGTCTATGGGCTGATCTTATGTCTGCTTTAAGGAGGGCAGCTATGGCAAAACGGAAAGAAAAGCGGAAAGAGCCGCCGGTGGTCACCGGCCACGATGACCGGGCCAAAGAGGACCGCGGGAAAAAGCGGGTTTTTGAGCGGGAATCTGACGCGCCGGACGGCGTTTCGGGAAACTGGAGCTGAAAAAGGGAAGGGCAAAACCCTTCCTTTTTTTGGATTATAGGCCGTATTTGGCGGAGAAGCGCTGGAAGCTGGCGGCATAATCCGGGTCGGAACTGTGCAGCTCCCGGACGTACCGGTGGGGGTCATAGCTGCTGTGCCGCATCTCCACCACGCAGGCGGCGATATTGGAGCAGTGGGCCGACACACGGCCCAGGCAGGTAACCAGATCCGTAAACAGCACGCCGGTCTCCACGCTGCACCGGCCCGCCCAGAGCCGGTCGATATGGTGGTCCCGGAGCGCCCGGCCCATCCGTTCCACCACTTCGTCTAAGGGCTCCACCTGGCGGGCGGTGTCCGCGCTGCCGGAACGGAAGGAGGCAATGGTCAGGCCCAGAGCCTCGGTGACGGCCCGGGCCATGAGCCGGAGCTCCTGCCGGGCCCCATCCGAAAAACGGATGCCCCGCTGGCCGGCCTCCTGCAGGCACAGCAGGATATCCACCGCGTGATCGCTGATACGCTCAAAATCGCTGATCGTGTGGAGCATGGTGGACAGCTCCTGGCTCTCCCGGACGCTGAGCCCCAGGCCGGACAGCCGCACCAGATAGGTCCCCAGGGCATCCTCCCGCCGGTCCACGGCGGCTTCCAGCTCCCGGACCCGCCCGGCCGCTTTGCTGTCCCAGCGGTCCAGCAGGGAGAGGGCCTTTTCAAAGGCCTCCTGGGCCATGAAGGCGGTCTCCTCGGTCAGAAGCCGGGCCTGGGACAGGGCCACGGCGGGGGTAGTCATGAGCCGCTCGTCCAGCAGAGGCGCTTCCGCCGCGCTGCCGGTCCGGTCCCGGACGGTGTACACGGCCAGCCGCTCCAGCGCGCCGCAGAAGGGCAGCAGCACCAGGGCGCAGCCCAGCTTGTAGCCCGAGTGGATCAGGGCGATGCCGACAGGGTTGACGGTCTGGGTCAGAAAGGGCAGGCCCACGGTCCGGCGGAGCAGTTCGTAGGGGATCAGAAACAGCGCCGCGCCGATCAGGTTGATATACAGATGCACGGCGGCGGCCCGGCGGGCGCCGGTCTGGGCGCCGATGGCGGACAGCAGCGCCGGCACCACCGCGCCGATGTTCATGCCGAGAATCAGGGGGATGGCGCTCTCCGCCCGGATGCCGCCGGTGACGGACAGGGCCTGCAGAACGCCCACCGAGGCGGAGGAGGACTGCATCACCGCCGTCACAGCCGCTCCCACCAGAATGCCCGCCAGGGGATGGGAAAACAGCGTGAAGACTTGGGAGAAGGCCGGCACGTCCCGGAGCCCTGTCACCGAGGCGGACATGGTGTCCATCCCCACCATCAGCACCGTAAAGCCCAGCAGGACGGCGGCCAGGCCCTTTTTCCGGCCCGAGCGCTCAAACCGCAGAAAGTACACCCCTGCCAGGGCCAGCAGGGGGATCCAGGAGGCGGGCTTGAGCAGCCGGAAGAAAAAGGCGGCCCCATCGATGCTGGTGAGGGAGATGAGCCAGGCGGTGACGGTGGTGCCCACATTGGCGCCCATGATGAGGCCCACCGCCTGGTGCAGGCTCATGACCCCGGAGTTGACAAAGCCCACCACCATCACCGTGGTGGCCGAGGAAGACTGGACCAGGGCGGTGACCAGGAAGCCCAGAAAAAACCCCCGGACCGGGCTGGCAGTCAGGCGCTCTAAAATGCTCCGGAGCTGCCCGCCGGCGCAGCTCTCCAGGCCGTCCCCCATGGTGAACATGCCGAAGAGAAACAGGGCCAGGCCGCAGAGAAAGTTCAAAAAATCAAACAGATCCACAAAAACCTCCATACAGACGGGAAAGACAGGGTTTCATTTCATTATAAGTATAAACGATGCCTTTCAAACCTGTAAAGAGGACAGAACGAACAAACATCCCGTCCAAGCGGGCGGGATGTTTGTTCGTTATAAGCTGTACCAGCGGATCTCGTTGGGACCCAGGGACAGGGGAAAACTGCCGGAATCCGTGTAGACAGTGGTGTCCTGGGGCTCATAGGTGTTGTTCACCACGCAGTATTTCCCGTTCTCTACGTAGGCGTGCACGTCTACCCGGGGATTGGCGCTGAACCAGCGCAGGAGCCGGTCCTCGCTGTGGCAGGCCCAGAACACGGCCCGGTGCAGCAGGCGGCTGTTTTCAAAGCTGTAGGGCAGGCCGCTGATATACACCGCCCGGCCTTGGCCAAAATCGTGGACCGCCAGATGGACCGACCGGTCCCGCACGGTGAGGACCTGGGTCCCCTCCAGGGCATAGATGCCCTTTTTGCCCTCGCCGAAGTCCACCGGTTGGGCGGCGTCGGCCAGGATGAAGTGCTCCGGGTGCTCCTGCCAGTTGTATTTGTCATAGTTGAGGGTGAAGCCGGTCTCCTGTTCCACCCCTAACAGCCCTGCCAGCTGGAGCCGGCGTCCCTGGTACTGGTGGCCGCTGGGCTCGCCCACGCCGATAAAGCCGCCGCCTTCATAGACAAAGCGGCGCACCGCCGTGGAGAGGCCGGCGTCCTCCCAGACGGCCCCGCCGGTGTGGGCCGTGTCCCCGTCGCCGATGTTCAGCAGCAGGTCGATGCCCTCCAGGGCGGCCGGATCCTCCTTCAGGTCGTCGAAGCTGAGAAAGCGCACGTCAAAGGGCGCGCCGGACAGGGCCTCGATCACGCCGGCATAGCTGTAGTTCTCCTTTTGGTACAGGGCGTGGTGCACCATATGGCAGCCCCAGGAGCGGGCTCTGCCCCAGCAATTGAGCACGGCCACGGTCTTGGCGCACCAGGGTCTGGCCCCCTGGGCGTTGGCGTACAGCTCCCGGAACTCGTCGCACACCTGCTCCACATAGGAAACGAAATCCGGAAAGTCCAGGGCCAGCTTCAGGTAACCCCCGTAACCGATCCGGTCCACCGGGCGGCGGAGGAGCGCCCGCCGGGCGGTGACCCAGTTGATCTGGGCCTCCCGGACCGGGTCCCCGCCGGGGTGGAAGGTGTCCGGAAAGAAATAGGGCAGGAGACGGCCCTCGGTATATTTGACCCCGGGGATGTCCGAGATCAGGCGCAGGGTGGAGCCGTTGCCCACGCTGCCCACCACCGCGTCCAGGCCGATGGAGGCAAACTCCGGCATAAAGGGCTCCGTGCCGATCCAGTGGTCCCCTAAGAACATCATGGCCTCCTTGCCGCAGGCGTGGACGATGTCCACCAGCTCTTTGGCCAGCTGGGCTACCTCCCGCCGCTGGAAGGCCAGAAAGTCTTTATATTCCCGGCTGGGGACCCGGTACTGGTTGTTGTAATAGCCCTGGTCGATGATGTATTCCGGCCGGAAGGGGTAACCCGCCTCCTGCTCAAACCGCTCCAGAATGTAGGGACTGACAGAGGCGGAGTACCCGTACCAGTCCACGTATTTTTCCCGCTTCAGCTCGTCGAAGACCAGGGTGAACTGGTGGAAAAAGGTGGTAAAGCGGATCACATCCACATAGGGGTGCTCTTCGCAGAAGCGGCGGAGCCGCTCCTTGGCGTGCTCCCGGGTTTTGGGCTGCCGCACATCAAAGGTGATCTGGTGCTCAAAATCCGTCCAGCCGTTGGTGACGGCATTGTACATGTGCACCGGGTCCCAGATCAGGTAAGCCAGAAAGCTGACGGTGTACTCATGGAAAGGGGCCGGGGCGGCGATCACCACGCAGCCGCTCTCCTCCTCGTAGCGCCAGCCCTCCGGGGGGACCACCGCGCCGGTGCTCCGGTCGATGACCTCCCACCAGCGCCGGATATCGTCCCGGGTGTTGACCTGCATCAGCTCCGGGCTGATCCCCTCCATCAGCTCGATGGCCAGAGGACCGCTCTCCGGCGCGCAGCGGAAGGGGCTCATGATATAGCACTGCTGGACCTCCTCCGGGTGGGCCTTGGCCCAGGCGTTGTCTTTGCGTGTGGTGTAATAGGTGGCATAGACCTTGGCCCCCACCTGGCTCAGCTGGGCGGGAAACTCGGTCCCGTCGCAGTCACGGATGGCGTCGGCCCCCCAGCGGCGCAGAATGTCCACGGTCTGGTCGATCACATCCAGATCTGTGGGGATGGTCACACGGCCTGTGGTTTTACTCATGGTCAGAATTTCCTTTAAAGTTCTTTTAAACATCGTTATGCCATGCCCGGTCTGCCGCTCAGCCCTTGACGCCGCCGCCGGTGACCCCGGCGATGATCTTCTCGGACAGGAAGATATACAGCAGGAAGGTGGGCAGGAAGACGATGATGACCGCGGCGAACATACCGCCGTAGTTGCCGGTATATTTCATGGAGTTGACGATCTGCAGCAGGCCCACGCCTACGGGGGTCATCTCCTTTGTGCTGGTGAAAATCAGGGCCATAAAGAACTCGTTCCAGACGGACAGGAAGTTGAATATGGTCACGGTCACCACCGCGGGCTGCACAAGGGGCAGCATGATCACCCAGAAGGTCTTGGCGGGGGAGCAGCCGTCGATGGCGGCGGCCTCCTCATAGGACCGGGACAGGGTGGAGAAGAAATCCACTAAGTAGATCGTGGTGTAGGGCACCCGCATGAAGATATACAGCACAATCAGCAGGATCCGGCCCTTCATCTTCCACTGGACGGCCAGGGTGTACAGGGGCATGATGATCATGATGGCGGGCACGCTCATGGCGATCAGCAGGCCCAGACGGATGGCGCGGCTGCCGTGAAAGTTCCAGCGGGAGAGCACGTAGGCTGCGGGAGCGGAGATGGCCAGCACCCCCGCGCAGGAGACGAAGGAGTACAGCAGGGAGTTGCCGAAGAAGACGGACACATTCTGGGTCCTCCAGGCTGTGACGTAGTTCTCCCAGTGAAAGCCGCTGGCGAACTCCAGCACTTTGCCGGTGAAGATCTCCTTGGAGGTGGAGAAGCTGGCCGCCAGGATCCAGCCCAGCATCACCGCCGTAAACAGGACCCAGAGGACCACCACGATGTAGCCGGGGAGCAGCCTGGCCTCTTTTTTCCAGTTGATGCGCTCTTTGTACATAGCCTCTCCCTCCTCTCAGTACTCCAGGTCTTCTTCTTTGAGAAGCCGGTTCATCACAAAATAGACGGCGACGATGATCACGGCCAGCACCACGCCCACCGCGGCGCCGGCACCGGCGTCTCGCTCGATGACGCCTTTGCCGCCGAAAACCGTGTCATACAGATAAATGACCGGCACGACGGTGGAGCCCTCCGTCTGCACCGGGGAGAACATCTTGGACCAGAGAAAGAAGGTAGCCGCGTTGATGCTCCAGAAGGTGATAGAGGTCTTGATGATGCCCTTGAGCAGGGGCAGCGTGATCTGAAAGAACTGGGCGGGCTTGCTGGCCCCGTCCAGCGTGGCGGCCTCGTACATGTCCCGGGGGATGCCCTCGATGCCGCTGATATAGATCAGCATGTAGTAACCCACGCTGCCGAAGGTGAAGGCGGCCAGCATGGCCCAGAGCTTGCCGTCAGTGCCCAGCCAGCGGATCTTGTCAAAGCCCAGCAGCGTCACCAGCTGGTTCAAAAGGCCGTAGTCATAGTTGAAGATGTACTGGACCCACATGGTGGCCAGGGCCACGGCGCTGATGATATTGGGCAGGTAGATGGCGGCCCGGAAGAACTTCTTGCCCCGGATGCCGCTGGTGAGGATCACCGCCATGAGCATGGAGATACTCAGGGTGATCACGCCGCCCACCAGCCAGATCAGCATCATGTTGCTCATGGAGGTCTTGAAGCTGGCGTTGTGGAAGATCTTGATATAGTTGTCCACCCCGTTGAAGGTCCAGGTGTCGGTGCTGGCCGTCAGGCTCTCTACCCGGAAAAAGCTCATCAGAACGGTCCGGCACACGGGATAGACGTACATCAGCAGCAGGCAGAGCACCGTAGGCGCCATGAAAAAGAAGATCAACGTCCTGTTTTTTCGCATTCGGTCCACCTCTCTAAAATGCTTGTGAAACGTAATAAGAAAACCGGCGGCACGGCTTACCGTGCCGCCGGTTTAAAACGTTGCGGGGAGAATCAATACAGAGCGTCCATGGCGGCGCAGAAGTCAGCGCCGGTGGCATACTTGCCCTCGAAGAGCTCGGTAAAGAGGGTCTTCATGTCGCCCCAGGCGGCGTGGGTGTTCAGAGAGCCGCACCAGGTCATGGGCTTGTCGGCAGACAGCAGGGTCTCCACCGTGCCGGTCAGGGCCGCGGGAGCGGTGTTGCTGGGATCGGCGGGGATCTGCGCGGCGGTGTCGGCCATCTTCTGGTCGTACTCGCCGGTGACCAGGAACATGATGAAGTCAAAGGCTTCCTGGGGATGCTCGCTGTAGGAGCTGATGGCCAGGGAGTTGGCGCCCGCATAAGCGGCCGTGGGCTCCGCGCCGCCGTCCACAGCGGGATAGTTGAACAGGCCCCAGTTGACCTCGCCCATGGCGGCGTTGACCTCGGCGGTCACATAGTTGGCGCAGACCACCATGGCGGCCTCCCCGGTGCCCAGCTTGTTCTGGCTGGAGGGATACTCGTCCGGGGCGCCGTCGGCCAGGTAACCGGCGTTGCGCAGATCGATGATATCCTGCGCGGCCTGGACGGCCTTCTCATTGGCGGCCCAGCCGCCGTTGTCGCGCAGCTCGGCGATGCCGTCCTCACCCAGGTAGCGGACCAGGTGATAGTAGAAGGTGAAGTTGGTGTAGGCGCCGTCCTGGGCCAGAGGGGCAATGCCGGCGTCCTTCAGCTTGGCGCAGACATCCAGGAACTCGGCCCAGGTGGTGGGCTCGGCCTCAATGCCGGCGGCGGCAAAGCAGTCCTTGTTGTAGAACACGCCGCCGACCTGGGGCTGCTCGGTGATGCTGTTGAGATAGCCGGCCCAGGCAATGGCCTGATTGTTGAAGCAGTCATAGCCCTTGTAACCGGCGGCGGCCGCCATATCGGTCAGGTCATAGGTGTAGGGGGCGTAGACCTGGCCAATGCGGTTGAAGTCGTCCTCAAAAATGTCGATGGCTTCCCCGGCCTCCAGAGAGGAGGACAGCAGGGTGTTGATGTCACGGCCTTTCCACTCGATGTTGACCGTGTTGCCGGTGGCGGCCTCGTAGGCCTCGGCGGCCTCGGCGATCACGGTCGCCTGGGGCTCACCGTCGTTCCACATGGACCAGAAGTTGATGGTGACCGGCCCGGCGGCGGGCTCTTCCGCGGGGGCCTCAGCCGGCACCTCGGCGGCCGGAGCCTGGGTGGCGGCCGGAGCGTTGCCGCCGCCGCAGGCGGCCAGCGCGAACACCATCGTCAGCGCCAGGAGCAGAGCAAGAAGTTTTTTCATTTTTTCCTCCTTAAAATTTCTTGTTTTGGTTCCCTTTCAGCGGGAACTCTGACTACTAAGAGTATATCGCCTCCCGGCGGGCGCTTCAAGCGGCATTTTGTCCTGTTTTTTAGATATATTGTCCTGGATGAAAAATCCAGAAAAACAGACTATACATTTTGTATAAAACTTGCTGTGGAAATTCGTTAAAAAAGCCAAAAATCACGCTAAAGCGGCAAAGAACACCCGGCAAAATCGGGCGATATGCCCAGACGTTGAAAATCATGAGAATGCGCCGCAAGATCCGTTCAAAAACGTGTGAGACAATATATCTAAAAAGCGGACGGCATTTTTGGCGCTTTTCCCGCTTGCCACCGCCCGGCAAAGCCCGTATAATAAAATCAAGGAAAGGGGGGGAGGCGCGTGAGCACCGAGCGATACGATCTTTCGCAGGAGGGCCGCCCGGCGGAGAGACCGGCGGAGGTCCGGCTGCTGTACGCCGCCGTCTCCCATTACAGCCCCGAGTGGAACAGTGTGCTGCATACCCACCACTGCGCGGAGCTGTTTTTCGTCACTGGCGGGGAAGGGACGCTGAAGCTGGCCTCGGGCCAGCGGAGCCTGCGCACCGGGGATCTGGTGCTGCTGGACGCCAATGTGGAGCACACGGAGC
This sequence comes from uncultured Oscillospiraceae bacterium, assembly GCA_947630375.1. Classification (GTDB taxonomy): domain Bacteria; phylum Bacillota; class Clostridia; order Oscillospirales; family Oscillospiraceae; genus Limivicinus. The sequence continues at coordinate 27,282 of CANRHH010000023.1, forward strand.
TCAGCGGCGTGGAAAACCCCATGGAGTATATCGTGCTGGGGGTGGAAGGGCTGCGCCTGCAGGCCGGGGAGGCCGGAGCAGGCTGCGCCGTGGTCCCGGCCGGAGCGGCGGGGGACCGGCTCTTAGGGCTGCTGAACTGGCTGCTGCGGGAGCTGCAGGATAAGCAGCCGGGCTATGAGCGGGTCTGCCGGAACCTGTTGGAGCTGCTGCTCATCCAGCTGGACCGCCTGGGCGGGGGCATCTCCCCCCTGGCCGCCGGCGGCCGGCGGGCCAGCCGGGAGTGCGCCATCGTCCACCGGTATATCGACGAACATTTCAAGGAAAGGCTGAGCCTGGACGACCTGGCGGAGCTGGCCCATGTGAGCAAATACTATCTCTCCCACGCCTTTACCCGGGAGTACGGGGTCTCTCCCATCAGTTATCTGCTGGAGCGGCGGATCCGGGAGAGCCTGTATCTGCTGTCCGAGACCCGCCTGACGCTGGCGGAGATCTCGGGGGTGCTGGGCTTTTCCTCGCCCAGCTATTTCTCCCAGAGCTTTCGCCGGAGCCGGGGCACCACGCCCATGGCCTACCGGGCGGCCTGCCGCCGGGAGAGGCCCGGGGAGGAGATGGAAAGAGAAGAAGGGGAGGATGTGCTGTGAAAAGCGGCGCGCGGCCGAACATCGTCTTTTATTTTACCGACCAGCAGCGGCCGGACACCTGCGGCTGTTACGGGCAGAAGCTGCCGGTGACCCCCTGCCTGGACGCCCTGGCCGCTGAAGGCGCGGTATTTGAAAATGCCTTTACCTGCCAACCGGTCTGCGGGCCCGCCCGGGCCGCTCTCCAGGCGGGGCTCTATCCCGCCGCCCTGGGCTGCTACCGCAACGCCATTGAGCTGCCCCGGGAAATACCCACCTTGGCCGGGCTTTTGCGCCAGGGCGGCTATGCCGCGGGCTATGTGGGCAAGTGGCATCTGGCCTCCACTCTGGGCGGGTCCCACGAGGCCCTGCCGCCCCGGGCGGACTATGAGCGCCGGGCGGTGCCCCCGGAGCGCCGGGGAGGTTATAAGGACTACTGGGTGGCGGCGGACGTGCTGGAGGGCACCAGCCACGGCTACGGCGGCGCTCTCTTTGACGCGGACGGGGTCCGGCGGGATTTCTCCGGGGAGACCTACCGGGCCGACGCGGTGACGGATTGGGCTCTGGACTTTATCCGCGCCCAGCAGGACGGGGACCGGCCCTTTTTCCTGATGCTCTCCCACCTGGAGCCCCACCACCAGAACGACCGGGACCGCTTCGAGGGCCCCAAGGGCAGCCGGGAGCGCTTTGCCGCCCGGGAGATCCCGCCGGACCTGAAAAACGCCCCCGGGGACTGGGGGAAAAACTACGAGGAGCAGTATGCCGATTACCTGGGCTGCTGCCGGGCCCTGGACGACGACCTGGGCCGGGTCGTGGCGGCGCTGCGGGAGACGGGCCAGCTCAGGAACACGGTCCTGCTCTTTGCCAGCGACCACGGCTCCCATTTCCGTACCCGGTGCATGGAGTATAAGCGCTCCTGCCATGACGCCAGTATCCGCATCCCTCTGGTGCTGTACGACGGGCGGGAGCGTGCCCCCTTCGGAAGGGGGCGGAGATATCCCCAGCTGGTGAGCCTGCTGGACCTGCCGCCCACCATTTTGCGTATAGCCGGGTTGCCCGTGCCGGAGAACTGGCAGGGGAGGCCCCTCCAGCAGCTGCTGGAGAGTCCGGAGACCTGGCCGGAGGAGGTCTTTATCCAGATCAGCGAGAGCCAGGTGGGCCGGGCCCTGCGCACGGCGGACTATTGTTACAGCGTCCGGGCCTGGGACAAAAACCCCTGGATGGACGCGGGCAGCCTTGTATACCGGGAGGAGGCGCTGTATGACCTCCGGGCCGACCCGGACGAGACGGAAAACCGCATTTGGGACCCGGCCTATGCCGCGGTCCGGGCCGGGCTGGCCCGGCGGCTGAAAGCGCGGATGGTCCAGGCGGGGGAGAAGGAGCCGGAGATCCTGCCGCCTCCGCCCCCCAGCACCGTGGACCTGGGACTCAACGGAAAATGGGGGGACTTCTGGGACCATGAGCGCTTTGGACCCCTGCTGCGCGCCTGCCTGCCCCGGCTGCCGCGGCCGGACGGGGCGCAGCGGGAGCTGCCCTTGAAGGCGCTGCCGGAGAAACTGCCCCGGGCCGTGTCCCGGGAGGAGCTGGACGTTTTCCTGAAAGCTTTGATAGACGCCATCCTGGAGATCGAGTAAGAGCAAAAACGCGCTGCCGGCGCGTTTTTTGCTTTTTCCAAAAACCACTTTTTTGAAAATTTCGTCGTTTTGTCGCTTTTAACGGGCTAAAGTTCGTCATATTGCTCATTGACGCAATTTCGTGCCAGTGATATTATACTATTAAAAAGTGAAATAAAATCGGATCGGCAGGCAAGCTATGAAGAAGGTATATGTCTTTATCGGCAATTACGGCAGCGGCAAGACGGAGTTGGCGCTGAATTTTGCCGTGAAAGCGGCGGAGCACAGGCGCACGGAGCTGCTGGATATCGACATGGTGAACACCTATTTCCGCCTGGCCGAGCACGGGCGGATGACCCGGATGAAGGAGATCCGATTAGTGTCCCCCAACTATGCCTGCACCGGCATCGAGACCCTGTCCCTGCCGGCGGAGGTGGCCTCCGCTTTCGCCATGGATTGGGACACGGTGATCTTCGACGCCGGGGGAGACGCGGTGGGCTCCACGGCCCTGGGCCGTTACCACCAGGACTTTATGGAGCTGGAGCCGGGCGGCTTGGAGGTGCTGAATGTGATCAACATCCGGCGGCCCCTGGCGGGGACGGTGGAGCGGATCATCAAGCTCCAGCAGGAGATGGAGCTGCACGCCCGGCTGAAGATCACCGGCATGATCAACAATACCAACCTGGCCCAGATGACCGGGCCCGCAGAGCTGCGGGACGGATATGAGATGATCAAAGAGGTCTCCAAGATCACCGGCGTGCCGGTGAAGTACACCTCCGGCCGGAAGAAGCTGCTGGACCAGTTCCTCGCCGAAGGGCACGACCCGGCCTATATCGGCACCCCTGTGGCGATCGAAACATATATGCACCGGGATTGGGACAGCTGGATCCACGGCCTGAGCGACTGAGCGCATTCCCGCGTAAGGCGGTCAAAATAGAAAACAAAAGCAAAACGAGCAACGAAAGTATTTTCAGGAAAGAGGGTTATCTATGGTAAAGGTGACGATCAACGAGCTTGTCTGCAAGGGCTGCGGCTTGTGCGTGAGAGCATGTCCGAAAAATGTGCTTGCCCTTTCCAAGACGAAGCTCAACGCAAAGGGCTACCACCCTGCGGAGGTAGCGGTGCCGGAGGCGTGCATAGCCTGTGCCTCCTGTGCGCGGACCTGCCCGGATGTGGCGATCCGCATAGAAAAGGATTAAGGGGGAACGTGATATGGCATTGACTCTTATGAAGGGCAGCGAGGCGATCGCGGAGGCCGCCATTCGCGCCGGCGCCCGGTTCTTCTTTGGCTATCCCATCACTCCGCAGACGGAGATCCCGGAATACATGTCTGCCCGGATGCCCGAGGTGGGGGGCTGCTACCTCCAGGCCGAGAGCGAAGTGGCGGCTATCAACATGGTCTACGGCGCGGCCGGTACCGGCGCCCGGGTCATTACCTCTTCCTCCAGCCCCGGCGTGAGCCTGAAGCAGGAGGGCATTTCCTACTGCGCCGGCGCTCAGCTGCCCTGCGTGATCCTGAACGTGATGCGCGGCGGCCCCGGCCTGGGCAGCATTCAGGCCTCCCAGGGCGACTATTGGCAGGGCGTCAAGGGCGGCGGCAACGGGGACTATCATCTGCTGACCTATGCCCCGGCCTCCATCCAGGAAGCCATTGATATCATGTCCTTCGCCTTTGACAAGGCGGAGAAATACCGGATGCCCGTGCTGTTCCTGGCTGACGGCATCATCGCCCAGATGATGGAGCCGGTGGAGATGCCGGAGATGGTGGATTACAAGGTGGACCCGGAGAAGAAGCCCTGGGCCGCCACCGGCTGGAAGCCGGGGGACGATCCCGCCAAGCGGGCCGTGATCAACTCCCTGTTTATCAACACCGAAGAGCTCTCCGCCCATACCGATGTGCTCCAGGCCGTCTATGCCGAGGCTCGGAAGAACGAACAGATGTGGGAGACCTACAAGACCGAGGACGCGGAGATCGTGATCACCGCCTTCGGCACCGTGGCTCGTATCGCCAAGAGCGTGGTGGATGAGCTGCGGGAGGAGGGGGTCAAGGTGGGCCTGTTCCGGCCCATCGCCGTGTGGCCCTTCCCCTATGACGCCCTGGCAGAGGTCGCCGGGCAGGACTGCGTGAAGGCCCTGCTGGACGTGGAGGTCAACGAAGGCCAGATGCTGGAGGACGTGAAGCTGGCCCTGGCCGGGGTAAAGCCGGCGCACTTCTTCGGCCACTGCGGCAGCCAGTTCCCCACCATCGAGGAGATCAGAAACAAGATCCTGGCCATAAAGGAGGGACTTTGAGATGGCAGTCGTATTTGAGAGAACCAAGCTTTTGACCGACAAGCAGTTCCACTACTGCCCCGGCTGCAACCACGGCATTATCCACCGGCTGGTGGCAGAGGCCTTGGATGAGCTGAATCTGGACGGCAATGTGGTGGGCGTGGCCCCTGTGGGCTGCTCCGTCTTTGCCTATGACTATTTTAACTGCGACATGTTCGAGGCTGCCCACGGCCGCGCGCCCGCTGTGGCTACCGGCATCAAGCGCGCCAAGCCGGATACCCTGGTCTTTACCTATCAGGGCGACGGAGACCTGGCCTCCATCGGTACCGCCGAGGTGGTCCATGCGGCCCACCGGGGCGAGAAGATCAGCACCATCTTCGTCAACAACGCCATCTACGGCATGACCGGCGGCCAGATGGCCCCCACCACGCTGATCGGCCAGCGGACCACCACCTCCCCCTATGGGCGGGATGAGGACTGGTGCGGCGCGCCGATCAAGATGTGCGAGATGCTCGCCGCGGTCCCCGACTCCTATTATATCGAGCGCTGCGCCGTGAACAACAACGCCAACATCCTCAAGTGCAAGAAGGCCATCAAGAAAGCGTTCCAGTATCAGCTGGAAGGGAAGGGCTTCTGCATGGTCGAGGTGCTCTCCACCTGCCCCACCAACTGGGGCCTGAGCCCGGTGGAGGCCATGAAGTGGCTGGAGGACAACATGATCCCGTATTATCCGCTGGGTGTGTATAAAGACAAGGGGGCTTCGAAATAAAATGATGAAACAGTTTATTTTCGCGGGCTTCGGCGGCCAGGGCATGCTGCTGATCGGCAAATTCCTGGCCATGGCCTGCATGCTGGACGGCAAGCATGTCTCCTGGCTCCCCTCCTATGGCCCTGAGATGCGCGGCGGCACTGCCAACTGCTCCGTCATTGTCAGCGACGAGCCGGTGGGTTCCCCTATGGTAGACAAGGCGGACGCCATTGTGGCTATGAACCTGCCCTCCATGGATAAGTTTGAGCCCCATGTGAAGCCCGGCGGCCTGCTGGTGGTGAACAGCTCCCTGATCGAGCGCAAGGCGGCCCGGACGGATATCGACGTGGTCTACTGTGACGCCACCCATATCGCCGAGGCGGTGGGCAACCCCAAGGGGGCCAACGTGGCCATCCTGGGCGCCATGATGGCCAAAGAGAACGTGGTGAGCACCGAAAAGATGCTGGAGGCCATCCGCATTGAGCTGGGCGAGCGCAAGGCCAGGTTCTTGGAGGGCAACAAGCTGGCTCTCTTCGCCGGCATGGAAGCGGTCAAATAAGAAAAAATGAATAACACGCAAGGGCCGGGTTTTAACCCGGCCCTCAAGGTGAAGACAAAGGGTCTTCACCTTGAGGCCTTATGCAAGAGCATTCAAAAATGCTCTTGCATAAGGTTGGATTGAACGCAGAAAGAGGGCTCCCGCCCCCTCTCTGCGCTCTTCCCCTGCATATCTATACATTGCCGATAAGTTTGTCTACAGTCTGAGGGCCGGGTTTTAACCCGGCCCTTGTTGCATCGTGATGCTCCTCCGGTTTTCGGCGTGGTCTCTTGTAATAACCGGGGGAATAGGCTATAATAAAAATAATCTTTAGAAAATGCAGGAGAGACGCGCCATGAACGAGCACAAGGTCTGCCTCATCAACGATTCCTTTCCCCCCGTGATCGACGGGGTGTCCAACGCGGTGGTCAATTATGGCCGGATCATCACCCAGAACCACGGCGCCGCTGCGGTGGTGACGCCTTATTACCCCGGCGCGGACGACGCCGCCTTTCCCTTCCCGGTGCTGCGCTATCCCAGCTTGGACATGACCAAGGCGGTGGGCTACCGGGCGGGGATGCCCTTCGCTCCGGAGCTGATGCGGAAGCTGGAGGGGATGGAATTTGACGTGATTCACAGCCACTGTCCCATCACCTCCGCCATGCTGGCCCGGGCCCTGCGGGACCGGATCAACGCGCCGGTGGTGCTCACGTATCACACCAAGTTTGATATCGACATTGCCAACGCTGTCCGCTCCAAGCTGCTGCGGGAGGAGGCCGCCCACCTCCTGGTGCAGAATATCGCCGCCTGTGACGAGGTCTGGACCGTCAGCCGGGGCGCGGGGGAGAACCTGCGCAAGCTGGGCTATGAGGGGGACTATATCGTCATGCCCAACGGAGTGGATCTGCCCCGGGGCCGGGTCCCCGACGCGCTGATCGCCCAGGTCACGGAGGGCTTTGACCTGCCCGCGGGGGTGCCGGTGTTCCTGTTCGTGGGCCGGATGATGTGGTATAAAGGCATCCGCATCATTTTGGACGCCCTGAAGGCCCTCTCGGAGAGCGGGCAGGCGTTTCGCATGGTCTTCGTGGGCGGCGGAGGCGACAAGGAGGAAATCCAGACCTATACCGCCGGTTTAGGGCTGGAGGACCGGGTCTTTTTTGCCGAGCCCATCCACGACCGGGAGCTGATCCGGGCCTGGTACTGCCGGGCGGATCTGTTTCTGTTCCCCTCCACCTTTGACACCAACGGCCTGGTGGTCCGGGAGGCGGCGGCCTGCGGCCTGGCCAGCGTTTTAGTGGAGGGCAGCTGCGCCGCCGAGGATGTGACCGACGGGGCGACGGGCTTTTTGATCCAGGAGAACGCGGAGAGCATGGCCGCCATGCTCCGGGAGCTGTGCGTTTCTATGCCCGCTGTGAAACAGGTGGGGCAGATGGCCCAGAAGGAGATCTATGTTTCCTGGGAGGAGGCAGTGGCCCGGGCCTGGGAGCGCTACGGCGTAGTGACGGAAAACTACCGCCTGGGCTGTTATCCGGCCCACGACAAGCTCACCGACAACCTGGTGCACAGCCTGGCCCAGACCATGGATGTGCTGGGCCGGGCCCAGGAGAAGCGGCAGCAGGCCATCAGCGAGCTGGAGAACAGCGTGGATGAGCTGAAGGACGAGTTGAAAGAGGAATTGGACGACGGCCGCCGCCGGATGAGGGAGCACTTAGAGGAGCTGACCCAGCGGCTGGACCGGTTCCTGTGATAAAACGAAAGCCGGTGAGGGAAAACTTCACCGGCTTTGCCGCCATAAAATGCTGTCCCGCAACCGCCGGTTGACAGATTTCCAGCCGGCCTTGGTGGACGGCAACCGCAAAATAGGCTAAGATATTTTCAGCGGCGGGCGCAGAGAGCCGTCGACAGATCCGACCGGAGGAAAGAAACATGATCTTAGCAGACAAAATAATGAATTTGAGGAAAAAGAACGGCTGGTCCCAGGAGGAGCTGGCGGAGAAAATGCAGGTGTCCCGGCAGGCCGTTTCCAAGTGGGAGGGCGCGCAGACCGTGCCGGATCTGGAGAAGATCCTGGCCCTGAGCAGGCTCTTCGGCGTCACGACGGATTATCTCCTCAAGGACGAGATCGAGGACGAGGAGCTGACGGACGAACCGGACCGGGCACCTGTCAAACGGGTCTCTCTCGCCCTCGCCAACGAGTTCCTGGACTGGAGAGAGCAGGCGGCCAAACGCATTGCCGCGGGAACCTTCTTATGTATCATCGCCGTGATCCCGCTGCTTCTCCTGGCTGCCGCTACGGAAAAACTCCCCGAAAATTTGGCCGCCGGGCTGGGGCTTGTCATGCTGCTGGTCTTGGTCGCCGCCGCCGTGGCGATCTTCGTCTCCTGCGGGTTCAAAAATACCCCTTTCGAGTTTATCGACAAGGAGCCCTTTGAAACAGAGTACGGCGTGGACGGCATGGTGAAGGAAAAGGAGAAGGCATACCGGCCCGCCTATGCAAAAACCAATCTTATCGCTACCTGCCTGTGCGTCCTCTCTCCGGTCCCGCTTTTTGGTGGGATGGTCACGGAAAAAGAGGCTTTTATGGTGGTCGTGCTGACAGTCACCCTGCTTTTGGCGGGGATCGGGGCCGCCCTCTTTATCCTGGCCGGCGTCCGCTGGGCCAGTATGCAGAAGCTCTTGAAGGAGGGGGACTACGCTCTTCGGAATCAGAGAAAGAGCCGTGTCAAGGAGACGGTCTCCACGGTCTACTGGCTGTGCGCCACCGCCGTGTATCTGGGCTGGAGCTTTTTGACCAGAGCCTGGGAGAGCACCTGGGTCGTCTGGCCTATCGCGGGGATCCTGTTCGCCGTTGTCATGTGCCTGTGCAATCTGGTCCTGGACTGGGAGAAACAAGAATAAGAACGAATGAAAAGGGCTTGCAGCAAAACCACACGTTTTGCTGCAAGCCCTTATTCGGTATAATACTGGGCCTGGGCGTGCCAGAGAGCGGCGTATTTGCCCGCCCCGTCGGCCAGGAGGCTCTCATGGGTCCCTTGCTGGACGATCTGCCCCCGGTCAAAAACCAGGATCTCGTCGCAGAAACGGCAGGAGCTGAGCCGGTGGCTGATATAGACGGAGGTCCGGTCCCCGGAGATGTCGTTGAATTTGGCGTAGATCTCCGCCTCGGCCATGGGGTCCAGGGCGGCGGTGGGCTCGTCCAGAATGATAAACGGCGCGTCCTTGTACAGGGCCCGGGCGATGGCGATCTTCTGGGCCTCGCCGCCGGAGATCTCCACGCCCTCGCCGTCATAATCCCTGTACAGCTGGGTGTCCAGGCCCTGGGGCATGGCCGCCAGCCGCTCACCAAAGCCCGCGTCCGTCAGGGCCTTTCGGACCTTGGCCTCGTCGTACTCTGTGCTACCCGCCACATTGGCCCCCAGAGGCTGGGAGAGCAGCTGGAAGTCCTGAAACACCACGGAGAAGATGCCCATGTAGTCGTGGTAGTTATACTTGCGGATGTCGATGCCGTTGAGGAGGATCTGCCCCTCCTGGGGGTCGTAGAGACGGCAGAGAAGCTTGATGAAGGTGGTCTTGCCGGAGCCGTTCTCGCCCACAATGGCCAGGCGGGAGCCAACCTTGAACTTCACGCTGACGTGGCGCAGAGCCCAGGTGTCGGAGCCGGGGTATTTGAAAGATACGTCCTGAAATTCCACCTCATACTGCCGGTCGGACCGCTTTTCCGTCGTGAGCGTCCCCTGGTACATGGCGTTGGGGATGTCCAAAAACGCAAAGGTCCGCTGAATATAGCGGGTGGTGCTCCGCAGATTCATCAGTTCCTTCAGCAGCACCCCCACACTGCCGGTGAGGGCGGTGACCGCCCCAATGTACTGGGTAGCCATGCCTACGCCGAAGGCTCCGGCCCAGGCCTCCAGGCACACATACAGATACACCGCGCCGGTAGTCAGGGCAGAGAGGGCCGCTGCCGCCGCCCGCATCAATCCGCCCTTTCCAGCCTCGATCTTCGCTATAGGGCCGTCGACGGAAAAAGCGTGATCGCCGGACATATAGTGCCGCACGATGGCCTGTTGGTTGTATATCCGAATATCCAGCGCCCGGGCGATGGACTCGGCGCCGCAGGTCAGAAAGCCAAACGCTCCGAAGATCCGGTTGCCCTGGGTGGCCGCATCGGACACGGCCTCGGCGCTGAGAGCGTCGCCCACCTTGCCCTGGAGCCAGGGGGCCAGAACCGAGGGCACCAGAATGGCCAGCCCCAGGGCCAGCAGGCCCACCGGGCCGTCCAGCAGGGCCAGCGGGCCGGTGACGGCGGGGGCAGGCGTCAGGAACAGCCCTGCGCACAGGGCCACGGCACTGATCATGCCCACCGCTGCCTGTACCAGCGTCTCAAAGAAGTGGGGGACGTTGATAAGGCCATAACCGGCCCAGTTCTCGTTCTGCCGGATCTGGGCCAGCCGGTCGGCGGTCTCCTGCTTCTCCAGCTCGGCAAAGTCCATGTGCAGCAGCTTGTCCTTGTAGATGCTGCTGTAATGATAGTAATGGGTCTGTTTCCGGGCGTTTTTCCAGCACTTGGTCAGATGCTGGAGAAGGGTCAGGGCCCCTGTCACCGCCACGGCAATGACGACCCAGCGCCAGAGGACGTCGGCCCGCCGGGCCCCAGCCAGCTCATCGATGATGCGTGCGGAGAAGATCACCGCCGCATAGGGCGTCACGGCGGACACCACAGAGTTTATCCCCATGGACAGGAACACCCTTGGCGTGTAACGCTCCAACAGCCGAACCGAACGCAGGAAGATCTGCCATGTCTGCCGCCACGTCACAGTTTCCGGTTCTTTCTTCATCAAAAGACCCTCCCCTCCCGGTAGTACCGGCTCTGGATCTCGAACAGGTCCGCGTACCCGCCGCCCTGGGCCAGCAGGCTCTCATGGGTGCCCTCCTCGGCGATTTGACCGTCTGCCAGGAACAGGATCCGGTCGCAGAAGCGGGTGGAGGCCAGCCGGTGGGAGATAAACACGGAGGTCTTGTTCGCCGTCATATCGTTGTATTTCAGATAGATGTCGTTTTCCGCCAGAGGGTCCAGGGCTGCGGTGGGCTCGTCCAGGATCAGCATCGGCCCGTCCTTATAGAGCGCCCTGGCCAGCATCAGCCGCTGGGTCTGCCCACCGGACAGCTCCACCCCGTCCAGATAGACCTTCCGGCCCACATGGGTATCCATGCCCTGGGGCAGTTTTTGTACTGCCTCCGCGAGGCCCGCCTTCTCCAGGCAGCGCGCCACCTTTTCCCGATCAATGCCGTCCACCGCCTGGGCCACGCTCTGCGCCACCGTGATGTCCAATTCCGAAAAGTCCTGAAACACGGCGGAGAACAGCTTATAGTATTCCCGCCGGTTGAACTGCCGCACGTCCACGCCGTTAAAGAGCACCCGGCCCTCGGTGGGGTCCAGGAAGCCGCACAGCAGCTTCACCAGGGTAGTCTTGCCCGCGCCGTTGAGGCCCACGACGGCCAGCTTTTCCCCGGGGCGGATGGTCAGGTCAAGGCTCTTGATGGTGTCGCTCTGTGCGCCGGGATAGCGGTAGCTGACATGCTCCAGCGTGAGCTGGCAGCCGCGGGAGACGTCCGGGATGGGCGCGCCGCCCTCGAAGGGGAACGGCTCCGGCCAGTCCAGATACTCCCGCACCCGGGAGACGTCCAGACACTCCCTGTGCATATCGGCGCAGTTTTCCAATATGCCGGTGACCCAGGCGGTGAAGCCGGTGACCGCCGTGAAGTACAGCAGGAACCGGGAGGCGGACAGCTCCCCGGCCAGGGCCATGCGGATGAGGAAGAAATAGGCCAGGCCGTTTCGCGCCACGGTGAGCAGCGCGTCCGCCAGCTTCCCGGAAAACCGGACCCGCTCCTGCCGGGCACAGAAATCCTCGCGCTGCTTCAGGATGCCGGCCAGCACCCCGTCCAGCCACGCCCCCAGGCCGAAGATGCGGATGTCCTTGGCGACCTTGACGGACTTTTCCTTTTCGATGATGTAATCTGTCTTCTTCCAGAGGGATGTCAGCTCCGGCTCATGGGCATGCTCCCAGTTTTGCACCCGGATGGTGGCGAAAAAGCTGAGCACCGCCGTTGCCGTCACCACCGCCATCAGCCGCCCGTCCAGGTCCCGCAGCAGCAGGAGGTAGATGAAAAAGCCCAGAAGATTGCCCAGAAGATCGGTCAGGGTATCCCAGATGTGTTCGGTGGCAGCGTAGTTACCATCGGTTGCCTCATAGGCTTTCTCTTTCAGGGTCATGGCCGCCGGGTCGAGGAGGTTGGGATAGGAGGTGGTGCAGCCCTTATCGGTCATATCCATAACGAGGCAGGTGCGCACATCGATGCGGGCGTACATGGTCCCTGCGTCCACATAGGCGATGGCACCCGCCAGCAACAGCAGCGCCAGGGTGAAAAAGCCTACTGTCCCCAGCAGCTCCCCCAGAGGGGCGGCGGTCTCCACCTTCTCCAGGATGCCCGGCGCGATGAGGAGCTGGGCCAGGCTCTGGGCGGTGTACAGGGCCGCCAGCAGCAGGCACGCCAGCGGCACCCGCTTCCGGGTCCGCCACGCCCGGCCCAGCATCCAGCCCAGACAGCTGAACGTTCCGTATTTGGGTTTCTCTTTTCCTTTCATTCTTATCTCACCTCGTGAGCATACCGTACCACAAAAATTCGTCCCCGCGTCATTCCGGGGACGAATCGTCGTTTTCGGGGGATGAATTGCAGGTTCCTACTCCTGCGGCAGCAGGATCTCGGTGGTAAAGGCCCCGTCCTCGCTGTTGCGGGAGAGGTATCCGCCCAGGCGCTCCACGATGGCGTCGATCCGCACCAGGCCCAGGCCGTGGCCCTCGCCCTTGGTGGAGCGGAAGAGGCCGCCCTGCTTTTGCAGTTTTTTCCCGGCGGTCAGGTTGGTAAAGGAGAGGTAGAGCTGGGGGCCCTTCATATCCATATACACCCGGATGACCCGTTGCCCCTCCGGCAGGGCGGCGCTGGCCTCGATGGCGTTGTCAAACAGATTTCCGATGATGCAGCACAGGTCGATCTCCGAGATCTTCAGCTTCACCGGGATGTGGGCGTCCGTTGTGACGGAAATGCCCCGGGCCTTGGCCAGGGAGATCTTGGAGTTCAAAATGGCGTCGGTCATGGGGTTACCGGTTTTGACGGCGGTGTCCACCGTGTTCAGATCCGTATCCAGCAGATCCAGGTAGCGGCAGATGGCCGGCCAGTCCTCCGCCGCGGCGTAGGCCTTCATCACCTGGATGTGGTTGCGGTAATCGTGCCGCCAGCCCCGGATCTGCCGGTACATGTTGTCCACCTCCCGGTAGTGGGTCTCGATGAGCTGGCGCTGGTAGGCGGCGACCCGTTTGTCCTCTCTTTTTTTGAAAATACCCATGCTTCACCTCATGGCGATGATCGCCCGGTTCACGCCCTCATAGGCGCCCCGGGGCAGGGGGATGGCCGTGCCGTCCAGCAGGCGGATCTCCGCCCGGGTGACCCGGCTGATCTGCGTCAGGTTCACCAAGACGGACCGCCCCACCCGGTAGAACCGGTCGTCCAGGCGCTGCTCCAGCTGAGCCAGCGTCATTTTTGCCGTGTACGCCTCTTTGCCGTAGACGGTGACATAGTTGCCGAACACCCCGGCGTAGCGGATCTGCCATATGGGAATGCGTACCGTACCGCCGCCACTGTCCAGGGTCAGCGTCTTTTCGTCCTTTTGCAGCTTTTCCGCCGCCCGGTCCAGCACCGCGGACAGCTTGTCCTCCTTCACGGGCTTCATCAGATAGCGCA
>CANRHH010000024.1 GCA_947630375.1 uncultured Oscillospiraceae bacterium
TCATCCATCTTTTCTACCCCCCTCCTCCATTATACCAAAAAGCCCGCCTTTCGGCGAGCTTTTTTGACAGGCTGACCCCGGCTTTGTCAAAGGACAAAGCCGGGGCTTTTTTAGGGTTGCTCGCGCCGTTTCCGGCCCAGGGTCAGACCCAGTCCGGCCAGGCTGACGGCCATAGCCGCCGCGTACAGGGCCAGGGGCTGCCCGTCCCCGGTCAGAGGCGCGCCGCCGGAGGCGGCTGCCTTGACGACCTTGAAGGTCACTTCCAGACTGCCCGTGTAAGGGGCCTTGCCGGTGATGATCACCTTGGCCTTGTCGGAGGCGTTGGTGTTGTTCTCATACTTGATCTCATAGTCCGTGCCCTCCTTCAGCTCCACGCCGTTGGCGGTCACCTTGACCTTGGGCTTGACCTCGGACCCGGTCCACTTCTGGTCCGGGATGGGGTCCACCTGGGCAAAGCGGATGTCGTCGGTATAGGCCACGCCGAAGGTGGAGAACTTATCCGTGGAAAAGCTTAGCACGTTCTTGTCCAGCCGGACGGGCAGAATGTCCGTCTTGCCCTCGTGGGAGCGGACCACGAAGAAGATCAGTCCCTTGTCCAGCTCCTCCTGGCTCAGGGTCACAGCCAGCTCGATGGGTTCCTCGGTCTGGGTGATATGCCCGATGGGCTCTCCGTCAGCCTGGACCAGGATCTCGGCATCCACATATTGGGCGACGGTGGCCTCTCCGGCAGCCTTTTGGATGGCAGCCGCATCATCGGGGTTCTGCACGGCCTGTACATCCAGAACCGTGGTGATAATCCCGCCCGCGGCGGCTGCGGCGGCGATGGCTTCCGCGTCTTCCTTGGTCACGCCGGTGGGGGTCTGGCCCTTCAGCGCCGAGTCCACCATGGCATTGGCCTGCTCCTTCAACTGCTTCTCCGTCCCGGCCTGGTCCGTCAGTCCAGGTTCGTCCGCCGTGGGTCCGCCGGGCACCTGGGCGGACGGCTCATTCTCCAGCGCCACCCGGGCAACCACTGTCATCACGCCTTCATTCACTTTGATGAGAAATACCTTGCTATCGGGATTCTCTATCACCTGGAAGCTGCCGCCCTCCACATCCAGGGTAAAGCCCTTTACAGATGCACCCTCTCTGTTGGGTTCAAGCGTGACCGTCATGATGTCCTCGCGCTCCGGCGTGGAGATATACCCATAGAATTCTCTGGCTTGGCCCTCAAAAGGGCCCCCAAACCAAAAGTTCGAATCATTGCTGATCTTTACCTGGCTTAGATAGTCGTCGATTGGAACCAGCGACAACCAGCCGGCGGACTTCTCCGCCTTCTCTACCGTGACAGTCACGGTGTCCGCCTGGGCCTGGATGTAATAGCTCTTGTAAACGTCGCACCCGGGACCGTCTGATATGGCGTCTATGAAGCTGACAGTGCCGCCATCAAAGTCGGTGACAGCGTAGTCGCCCTTTAACAGGATGTAACAACTGCCGTTGGTTATTGTGCTGTCGGGGAGAAGATAGGTCGTTTTCTGGTTGTCAGGGATATTGAACACACTGGAATCCACCAGGGCGGACGCTTCGCCGGACACGGCCAGCTTGGCTCCGCTGGCCAGCTTTACGGCCTCGACGACGGCCTCCTTCCCATCCTCTCCTACCCTGACCTCCGCCATGGGAGACTGCAGAGAGCCTCCGTTGACGCGGGCGGCATAACCGGGATTTAATTCAACATAGAAAAATTCATCAAGCTCATAATAAACCCTTTTATTGGGAGACTTATACGCCGCATCCAGCCCCTCATAGGTGACATGCCATGGGACCGGCGCTTTTTCCGTGGCCTCCACCGCTGTGAGGGTCACGTCTCCACTGCCGTCGGGCATCACCCTATAGACCCGGGTGACCTCGCCCGTGGTTATGTTTACATCATAGCCGCCATGATAGAAGCCAGTATCAGGCTCTGCAGAGGCTCCCTCTGCCTTCAGGGCATAGCCCGCCTTGACCACGCCATAGATAAACTTATCAGTGCGGATAGCAGCGCCGTTCGAATAGGCGCTATAGGGAGGCCCCTCCTGCACAAAATCGGAGACATACGCGATTCCCTCCCCGACCAGGTGCAGCTGCACTTTATCGGCCGTCTGCTCCGCGGCGGGCACAGCGTCAGCGGTCACGACCTCCGTGGGCTCCGGCTCCTCCGTAGGTTCCACGTTCTCCGTGGGCACCACGCTCTCCGTGGGTTCCACGCTCTCCGTAGGCACCACGTTCTCCGTGGGCTCCAGGTCCTCTGTGACTTCCGGCGCCGCGGTGTTCTCCTGGCCGGCCGGCTCCACGGGCTCCTCGCCCCCGTCGGCCATGGCCGCCGTGCCGAAGCTCATCACCAGCATCGCGGCCAAAAACAACGCCAACAGACGTTTTTTCATTCCTGCTCCCTCCCGTATGTTTGCATCAAAATATTTACGATTTTGTGACAATTTATTTTACCCCCCGCAACTATTTGTCAAGCCTTTCTGTTCTATAACCCCCCGGGGGGCTTGCAAAAAAGCGCCGTTTAGGGTATATTAATTCAAAAGAACGCTTGGGAGGCAGCCATATGGATACGCCGGAAAAAGACTTCTATGTACACGACCACGGGGACGGGCAGCTCCACAGCCATCCCCATGAGCATCCCCATGAACACTCCCATGCCCCGGGGGAGGCCCACGGCCACAGCCACACCCAGACCAAGGCGGTGCTCAACCGCCTGTCCCGGGCCATCGGGCACTTGGAGTCCGTCAAGCGGATGGTGGAGGACGGGCGGGACTGCACGGAGGTGCTGGTGCAGCTGGCCGCCGTGCGCTCGGCGCTGAACAACACCGCCAAGGTGATTTTAAAAGACCACATCGAGCACTGCATCGAGGACGCCGGGACCGACCAGCTTCAGGCCCTCAACGAGGCCATCGACAAGTTCATGTCATAAAAAATCCCCCTCATGGGGGATTTTTTATGACATATTGCTCCGGTATTCCGGGCCCAGGCGCTTGTGGTTGCGCAGGACCACGTTAAAAGCGGCCCCGATGAAGATGATCTGGCAGCAGATATACAGCCAGTACATCAACAGGATCACAGAGGCCAGGGAGCCGTACACCAGCGGGTAGCGGGTAGAGGCCCCGATGATCACGGAGAAGGCCACGCTCATCAGCACGGTCCCCACGGCGGCCACGCAGGCCCCGGGGAGGGTGGCGTAATGATCGCCCGGCCGTTTGGATACGGCGTATACCCCCCAGTAAATGACCAGCTCAATCCCCGCCAGCACCAAAAAGCGCAGCCACTTCCAGGAGCTGCCCGGGTCGATAAAGGGCAGGATCCGGCCCAGCAGGACTAAGATCTCCTCCCCCGTCAGGATGACCAGGACGGCGAAGTACATGGCCGCCAGAAACACCAGGGAGAAGATGACGCTGAACAAAAAATCCATCAGGCCCTGGTAGCGCTGGCCGCCCTGGAGCTCTCCGATGGTGGCCTGGAGCGTGCGCACCCCGGCGGAGGCCGAGGTCACCAGCACCGTTAAGCCCGCCACCAGCATGGCAGTGCTGTTCTCGGCCGCCACATAGTCCAGGAAATTGTGGATAAAGCTCAGGGTGTTGGCCGCCAGAAAGCTTTCCGCCATCTCCAGCAGCTCCAGCGCGCCGCTGTGGCTCTTGCCCAGCAGGGAGTACAGGCAGATGATCAGCGGGAAGATGGTCATGGTCAGGTGATAGGACAGGGCCGCCGAGGCCCGCGGGATCCTCTTTTTTGAATAGAGCGCCGCCAGGTCGTTTAAAAAACGCAGTGTCTTTTTCAGGTGGAGTACCGCCTTTCGTAAAAAAGCTCCCTTTGGGCAGAGCCCCAAGGGAGCTTTTCTCTTTTTTTATGATCCCTTACTTGGTGTTGAAAATCTTAAAGATCTGGTCAAAGGGATCCTCCGCGGGAGCGGCGCTGGTCTCGGCAGGCTCCTCTGCCAGCGGAGGCGGCACCGCGGTAGCGGCCTTTTCCACCGCGCTGGTGAACAGGCCCTGGCTCTTCTCCTTGGCCGCGGAGGCAGTGCTGCGGGCAGCGGGAGCCGCTGCGGCAGCGGCAGGAGCGGCCTGCTCCTGGGCGCCGGCGCCCTCTTCAAAACCGGTGGCAATGACGGTCACGCGGATCTCATCCTGCATGGTCTCGTCAAAGGTGGCGCCAAAGATGATATTGGCGTCGGGATGGGCGGCCTCCTGCACCAGGCTGGCGGCGGCCTCCACATCCTCCAGGCCCATATCCTCGGAGCCGGTGATGTTGATCAGCACGCCCCGGGCCCCGTCGATAGAGGTCTCCATCAGGGGACTGGCCACGGCCATGCGGGCCGCGTCCTCGGCCTTGCCCTTGCCGGCCGCGTGGCCCACGCCCATGTGTGCAAAGCCCGCGCCCTTCATGATGCAGGTCACGTCGGCAAAGTCCAGGTTGATAAAGCCGGTGTTCTTGATCAGGTCGGAAATGCTGGAGACAGCCTGCTGCAGCACATCGTCCGCGATCTCAAAGGCGTTGGCCAGAGTGACCTTCTGGTCGGTGGCGAACTTCAGCCGGTCATTGGGGATGATCAGCAGAGAGTCCACCCGGCCCAGCATCTCTTTGATGCCGGCGTTGGCCTGATCCATCCGGCGCTTGCCCTCGAACTTGAAGGGCTTGGTGACCACGCCCACCGTCAGGATGCCCGCCTCCCGGGCGATCTCAGCCACGGTGGGAGCCGCGCCGGTGCCCGTGCCGCCGCCCATACCGGCGGTGATAAAGACCATATCCGCGTCTTCAATGGCCTTGGCGATGTTGTTGCGGCTCTCCTCGGCAGAGCGCTTGCCGATCTCCGGATCGGAGCCGGCGCCCTGGCCCCGGGTCATCTTCTCGCCGATCTGGATCTTCTGATCCGCGTTGGAAACCGCCAGAGCCTGCTTATCCGTGTTAATAGCGATAAATTCGACCCCCTGAGTGGCCGCCTTCACCATTCTGTTTACCACATTGTTGCCCGCGCCGCCGACACCGACGACTTTAATGGTTACCACATTCTCCGGGCCCGTTTCGGCTTTGAAATCCATAATCCTGCCTCCCTGTATATTCTTAAGCTGCCAAAAGCTGAATCAAGTTTCGGTATTACATATATTATTACATTTTTTCTCAATGGTCAATAGGTTTTTTTGAATTTCTGAAAATTTTTGTAAGCAATTTGTAATTTAACCGCTCAGTTGGGACTAAAATGGGCGCTCGTCCCGTCAGAAACGTCAATAATTCCCAGATCTCCCTCTTTGAGCATGTCCAAGACTGCCACAAACATACCGAACTTGTGTTCCAGATTGCCGCTGTTTCCCAGAGAGACGGTGTACTTCCCGTCGTAGCTGAACTCCACACTGTTGGGGCCGGAGAAGCTGATCTTGTCCACCTTGCCGGTGAGCCCCCGCTCCTCGATCTGATACAGGAGCTCCCTTAAATATTCAATGACGGCCTCATTCCCGTCCCGGGTGGTGAGGGGCTCGCCGATCATCAGGGTCCCCGGCTCTATCCCCTCCACCGGAATCAGAAATTGGGCCTCCCCGCCGGCCGCCTGGCCCAGGACCTTGCAGCCGTGGTCGATGGTCCACAGCTCTTCTCCCAAGCGGATATAGGCCAGCGCCTGGCTCTCCACCACGGTGATGGTCACCTTGTTGGGCAGCTGCCGCTCCACGGAGACCACCTGCTCGATATAGGGGAGCTTGGCAAAGACCCGGCTCAGGGTGCCGAACCGGTCAAAGAGGAACATGTTGTCCCCCTCCTCGATGCCGATGGCCCGGATGATCTCCTCATCGGTATAGTGGACGTTGCCCTCTATGCGGATATCCGTCACCCGGAAGAAGACGCTCATCACGAATATGATCGCCACCACGACCACCAAGAAGGTCAGCGGCCCGCTGAAGTCCGCCAGACGGCGGAAGGCCGAGAGGCCGAGCTTTTGCGCCCCGCCCCTCCTGACGGCCGTTTTATGGCGATTGTGATGATGTACTGCCATGGTGTTCTCCTTCTCCACCGCTGCCGCGGCCCCGCTTAGTACTCCAGATAGATATCGGCCCCTAAGGAGCGCAGGCGCATGTCAAAGCGCTCATAGCCCCGGGTCACATGCCCATCGTCGCAGATCACGGTCTCCCCCTGGCTGGCCAGGCCCGCCACGATCATGGCGGCCCCGCCCCGCAGATCGGTGGCCGTGAGGGCCGTGCCGTGCAGGCACTCCACGCCCCAGATCTCCGCCACCCGGCCCGACACGCTGATATCCGCCCCCAGGCGGCGCAGCTCGGGCACCTGGCGGTACCGGTTCTCAAAAATAGTCTCCGTGATCACGGTCCGCCCCTGGGCCTTCAGCAGCGCCGCCATCAGCACCGGCTGGGCGTCGGTGGGAAAGCCGGGATACGGGGCGGTACTGAGCTCCCCCACGCCCTGGAGTTTTCCGTCGGAAAAGAGGCGGACACTGCGATTGGTACTTATTATATCACAGCCCGCCTGATTTAGGAAGTGCAGAACCGTAGAAAATTGTTCCGGATCGACGCCCCGCAGCTCCACCTGGCCTCCGGCCGCCGCGGCGGCGCAGGCAATGGTGGCAGCCACGATCCTGTCCGGGATGATCCGGCAGACCGCCTGCTTCTCCGGCCGCAGCCCGCTGATGACCACCGTGCCGCTGCCGGCCCCCTGGACCTGGGCACCCATGGAGCGCAGATAGCCCTGCAGGGCCACGATCTCCGGCTCCCGGGCGGCGCCCCGGATCACCGTCTCCCCTTTGGCCGTGCAGGCGGCCAGCATGATATTCTCCGTGGCCCCCACGCTGGGAAAGGGCAGCAGGATCTCCGCTCCCCGGAGCTTGGAAGCCCGGCAGAAGATTTCTCCGCCGTCCTCCTCTATGTCGGCCCCCATCTGCCGCAGGGCGGACAGGTGCAGGTCTATGGGCCGTTTGCCCAGCTGGCAGCCCCCGGGCAGAGACAGACGGGCCTCTCCGCAGCGGGCGATCAGCGCCCCCATGAAAATCACCGAGGAGCGCATCTCCTCCATCAACGAATGGGGAATGGCGCTGCCGGAGAGCCCGGAAGAGTCTATGTACACATCCCCGCCCCCCTGTTCCGCCGAGCAGCCCAGGTGCCGGAGGATACGCAGCGCTGCGTCCACATCCCGCAGCTGGGGCACGTTCATCAGCTCACTGCGCATCGGGCATATGATCGAAGCGGCGATAATGGGGAGCGAGGCGTTCTTCGAGCCCTGGACGAAACAGGCGCCGTCCAGCTTTCTGCCGCCCCGTATATGCCACAGTTCCATAAAGATGACCCCCCGTACATTCAAATCATGCCATCTTATGCCACGGGGGGAGAGGATGTGAGATTTTACGGTGCGCCGCGCCCTATTTTTCCGTCAGCTGCAGGATCTGCGCGCAGATCCGGTCCACCGCGTCGGGCACGGCCAGGCTGCGCATGGCTTCGGACATCCGCGCCAGGCCCTCCCGGTCCGCCAGCAGGGCGCGGACCTGCTCCAAGAGGGTCTCCGCGTCAAACTGCCCCTCCAACAGCACCTTCGCGCCCCCGGCTTTCTCCAGCACGCGGGCGTTTTTCTCCTGGTGGTTGTTGGTCACATTGGGGGAAGGCACGATCAGGGCGGGTTTTCCCATATATGTCAGCTCCGACAGGGTGGAAGCCCCGGCCCGGCAGAGCACTAAGTCCGCCGCCGCCATCACCCGGGGCATATCGTAGATATACTCCCGGACCTGGGCGCCGCACCGGGCCGGATCCACCCCGGCCTGGGCCAGCCGCTCCGTCACAGAGGCATAGTACCGGCTGCCGGCGGCGTGAAGGAAGCGAAACTCCTTCTGTCCCTCCATGAGCGGCAGCATCTCGGTGGCGATCCGGTTCATATGGGCGGCCCCTAAGGAGCCCCACACGGAGATCACCAGGGGCATCTCCGCCGGCAGGCCCAGTTCCGCCTTGGCGGCGGACTGGGTATAGCTGGAGAAGCGGCCCCGGACCGGGGTCCCGGTGACGGTCACCTTCTCCGGCCGGGGATATTGGGCCCGGCTCTCCTCAAAGCCCACCATCACGCTGTCCACTTTCCCGGCCAGCAGCTTGGTGGTCAGGCCGGGGACGGCGTTGCTCTCGTGGACCGCCGTGGGAATGCCCAGGGCGGCCGCCGCCCGCAGCACCGGGAAGCACACATAGCCCCCCGTACCGATCACCGCGTCCGGCTGAAACTCCCGGATGATCCGCTTGGCCTCCCGGTAGGAGACAAAGACGTTTTTTACCGTCTTTATATTATGGGCGATGTCCCCGGGCTTCATGCCCCGGCTCAGATTGGTGATCTGTAAAGGCCGGATCTTATAGCCCTCCTTGGGCACCAGCTCCATCTCCATCTTGCCCTCGGCGCCCAAAAACAGGACCTGGCAGTCCGGCAGCAGCTCCTGAAGCCGCCCGGCCACAGCCACCGCGGGATTTACATGCCCGGCGGTACCGCCGCAGGTGAAGAGTAGTTTCATGGTCTATTTCCTTCTTTCTAACAGATCTCGTGAGGCGCTGAGGATGATGCCCATCTCCCCCAGCTGGATCAGCAGCGCCGTGCCCCCGTAACTGAAAAAGGGCAGGGAGATCCCGGTACAGGGGACCAGATTGGTCACCACCGCCACGTTTAAAAACACCTGGATCGCCAGCAGGGTGGTCACCCCGGCGCAGACCAGGAGAGAAAACCGGTCCCGGCAGTGGAGGGCGATCCAATAGCCCCGGAGGATCAGCAGGGCGAACAGCACCAGGATCAGCGCCGCGCCGATAAAGCCCAGCTCCTCACAGGCCACGGAAAAGATAAAGTCGTTGTGCTCTTCCGGCAGATACAGGAACTTTTGCCGGCTGCCCCCCAGTCCCAGGCCGCTGACGCCGCCGGACCCGATGGTATACAGAGACTGGACGATCTGGTATCCCTCATCCGAGGAGCTGGAAAAGGGGTCCAGCCAGGTGCTGATCCGGGAAGAGGCGTAGGGGAAAAAGGTCAGCAGTACGGCCAGGCCCGTCCCGGCAGCCCCAAAGGCAGCCGCGAACCAGCCCAGCCCCGCGCCGCCTAAAAACAGCATCGCACCGCCGATGGCGATGATGATAATGGAGGCGGAAAAATGGGGCTCCAGCACCAGCAGGCCCACGATGGCCGCTAAGATCCCGGCAAAGGGCAAAATGCCGTAACGGAAGCTTTTCATCCGACCCCGGGTCCGGCAGATCAGGCAGGCAAAGGACAGGATCACCGCCAACTTTGCCAGCTCCGAGGGCTGGACCGTCAGTCCCCCTACCCCCAGCCAGCGCCGGGAGCCGTTGGCCTTCACGCCGATCACCGGCACCAGCATCAGCAGCACCAGCGTCAGCGCCAGAAAGGGAAAGGCGTAGCGCCGGTAAAAGGACATCGGCAGCCGGGAGGCCAGCAGCATGGCCCCCACTCCCAGGGCGGCGAAGATCAGCTGCCGCACAAAATAGTAGGCCGCGTTGCCCCCGGTGATGCCGCCCGGGTCATAATAGGCCCTGGCGTAGCTGGAGGACAGGACCATCACCACGCCCATGGTCAGCAGCAGCAGGACCAGCAGGAAAAAGCTGCTGTCAAATCCGCTTCTCCGCTCCTCCCCGCCGGACGCAGAAAAGCCGGTGAGGCGGGCGCTCTCATAGCGCATACATCCACCTCCCGACTTTGCAGACCGCGTATCAAGTTACAGAGGATAACGCTGGAACACTCCAATAAAGGATATGACGGCAAAGACCAGAGATATGCCGGAAAAAAGAACAAAAATTTCCCGTTCTTTCCACTTTTTTCCCGTCCATCCGCCCATCTCCAGATGGTGGTGGAAGGGCGCCATGCGAAAGATCCGCTTGCCGTGGGTAAGCTTGAAGTAGGTCACCTGGATGATATCCGACAGGGTCTCGATGATGTATATGATCCCTAAAGTGATAAGGATCAGCGGCATGTCGTAGGCAAAAGCCAGGGCTGCCACAGCTCCGCCTAAAAACAGGGAGCCGGTATCCCCCATAAAGACCTTGGCCGGGTTGAAGTTATACACTAAGAAGCCCAGCAGGCCGCCCACTAAGGCAGAAGCAAAAATGCCCAGCTCCAGATACGCCTCCCCCCACAGGAAGGTGACCGCCACGAAAAGCAGGCACACAGGAAGGGAGGTGCCGGTGGCCAGCCCGTCCAGCCCGTCGGTCAGGTTCACGGCGTTCACCGTGCCCACGATGACGAAGGCGGCAAAGACAAAGTACAGCCACTCGGGCATACTGATATAGGTATTGAAAAAAGGCACATACAGATCCGAGCGGACGAAGCCGATCTGCCGCATCAGCAGCACGAACACCAGCGCCGCCACCAGCTGGAGCAGGAATTTGCTCTTGGCGCTCAGGCCCAGATTCTGTTTTTTCTTGACCTTCTCCCAGTCGTCCAGGAAACCGATGGCGCCGAAGACCAGAGCGAAGAGCAGCACGAAGATGTGCACATAGTTGCCCTTCATCATCCCCTCGTAGCCCACGGTCAGGCACACGAAGACCTCCGCCGCGATGAACATCACGCCGCCCATGGTGGGGGTGCCGCTTTTGGACATGTGCCAGGTGGGGCCGTCCTCCCGGATCTCCTGCCGGGCCTTCTCCTTCTTCAGCCAGGGAATATAGAATTTTCCGAACAGGGTCGAGAACAAAAAGGCCAGGACCAGTGCAGTTATGAGCTTTATCGTCATGGTGAACTCCTGTTATCGTTTATCAGGCGCACCCTGCCGGGCTGCCTTTCTTTTTTCCAGGTGCGCCGCCACGATCTCCCGTTCGTCCATGTGGCGCTTTTCATGGCCTACGACCTGATAGTCTTCGTGGCCTTTTCCCGCAAGCAATATTACATCACCGGGCCGGGACTTGTCAATAGCCCAGGCAATAGCCGTGGGCCGGTCGGGGATCACTTTGTAGGGCGTGCGGCTGTTTTTCACGCCCGGCAGGATCTCCCGGATGATCTCCTCCGGGTCCTCCGTGCGGGGATTGTCGCTGGTGATGATGCAGAAATCCGCGTTCTGGGCGGCGATCTGCCCCATGATGGGCCGTTTGCCCCGGTCCCGGTCCCCGCCGCAGCCGAAGAGGACCACCAGCCGGCCGGGGGTGACGCTTTTAAGGGTCTTGAGCACATTTTCCAAAGCGTCGGGGGTGTGGGCATAGTCGATGAGGATGGAATACTCCCCGTCCGTGGGCACCACTTCCACCCGGCCCTTGACGCCGGAGGCGCTGGCGAGGGCCTCCGCGCATTTTTCCAGGCTCAGGCCCAAGGCCATACCGGCGGACAGGACCCCTAAAGCATTGTGGACAGAGAACATGCCCGGGATGCCCAGTTTCGTCAGGCAGATGCCCTCTTTGCTGACCGCCGCGAAGCGGACCCGGTCCGCCGAGAGGCGGATGTCCTTGGCCGTCAGATCCGCGTCGTTCCGGTCCGCCGAGAAGGTCCGGATCCGGCAGGGAGCCCCTTCCATCATGGTCTCCGCCCAGGGGTCGTCCAGGTTGAAGCAGCCCATGTCGCACATGGAAAACAGCTTCTTCTTGGCCTGGGCATAGGCCTCCATGGAGCCGTGAAAGTCCAGGTGGTCCTGGGTCAGGTTGGTAAATACCGCCACGTTGAAATGGAGCCCGGCCA
This sequence comes from uncultured Oscillospiraceae bacterium, assembly GCA_947630375.1. GTDB lineage: Bacteria > Bacillota > Clostridia > Oscillospirales > Oscillospiraceae > Limivicinus. The sequence goes on from CANRHH010000024.1 coordinate 11,641, forward strand.
CCCGCTCCAGGGTCAGAGAGTGGGAGGAGACCTCCATCACCACATGGGTGCAGCCCGCCTCCGCCATCTGGCGGAACAGCCTGTGCAGCTCATAGCTCTCGGGGGTGGTCCGCTCGGAATAGATATATTCATCGCCGATCATGTTGCCGTTGGTGCCGATAAGGCCCACCTTGGCGTCCAGGGCGCTCTCCAGCAGATGCTTCATGATGTAGCTGGAGGTGGTCTTCCCGTTGGTGCCGGTAAAGCCGATAAGGCACATCTCCCCGGCGGGATCACCGAAAAATTCCCGGCTGACCAGGGCCAGGCCCAGGCGGCAGTCCTCCGTGCGCAGATAGGGGCAGGGCTGCTCCGGCGGCTCCTGGCAGAGGACGGCGGCGGCGCCCAGCTCCAGGGCCTTGGGGATGAAGCGGTGCCCGTCGGAGGAAAAACCCTTTACGGCCACAAACAGGTCCCCCGGCTTGACCAGGCGGGAGTCATAGCACACGCCGCCGATCTCCAGCTCCGGGTCTGCCGCCCACTCAACGATGGGCAGATTTTTTACAAGTTCCTTTAGTTTCAATTGAATCCCCATTCTGCCGCGCATCCCGCGGCACGCTGTTGTCTTATCTTATAACGCGTGTGATCTCTCAATATTTTCCCAGCATGGACTCGTCGCCGCTGACCAGGGTGACCTCCACCACGGAGCCGTGGCCCACCCGGGTCCCGGCGGCCACGCTCTGGCCGCTGACGGTCTGGCTCCCGCTGTCGGTCACGGGGCTGACGGTCTGGATATAGATGCCATAATAGGAGAGCGCGTCCCGGGCGTCACAATAGCGCATCCCCGCCAGATCGGGCACCGTCTCCAGCTCCGAGGAGGGCTCCGCGCCCATGTACAGGATCACCTGGGTCCCGGCGGCCAGGCTGACGCCCTGGGCCGGGAGCTGGGCCGTCACGGTGTCCCCGTCTCCGATGGTCCGCCAGCGGAGGCGGCTGTCCTCCAGCTGCCGGGCGGCCTCGCTTAGGGTGAGGCCCTCCACATCCGGCATGGAGGCATCCATACGCGCCGCCTCCTCGCCGCTGAGCTTCGGCTCTACCCCCAGATATGGCAGGATATCCGCCATCATCCGCCCCACCACCGGGGCCGCCATCTGCCCGCCGCTGACATAGATCCCGGAGGCGTTGGAAGGGGTGTCCAGGAAGATCAGCACGGCGATCTGCGGGTCGTCTGCCGGGGCAAAGCCGATGAAGGAGACGATATACTGCTTCTCCCCCGTTTGAGCCTCCAGGCTCACCTTTTCGCTGGTGCCCGTCTTACCGCCGATCCGGTATCCGGCCACGGCGGCGTTGCGGCCGGTGCCCTCGTTGGGGTCCCCCACCACCTGCTCCAAAATGCTCCGGACCTGGCGGCTGGTCTCCTCGCTGATCACCTGGCGCACCAGCTTGGGCTGGCGTTCATAGGCCACGCTCCCGTCCGGATTCAGCATCTTCCCCACCACATAGGGCTGCATGAGCCTGCCTCCGTTGACGCAGGCGCTGACAGCCGTGATCAGCTGCAGCGGCGTGATGGTGAAGGTCTGGCCAAAGGAGGCCGCCGCCAGCTGGGACAGATTTTTCGGCGCGTAAAAGGTGTTCTCGCTCCACCAGATGCTGCCGCTCTCCCCGGCCAGGTCGATGCCGGTGGTGGCGGTCAGGTTCTCGTCTGGATTTCCCGTCAGGTTCAGAAAGCCGAAGGCCTCGCAGTATTTATAGAAGGTCTCGGCCCCCACCCGCTGGCCAATGTTCACGAAGGCGGCGTTGCAGGAGTGCTGCACCGCCTGGGTCAGGTTCTGGCTGCCGTGGCCGCCGCTTTTCCAGCAGCGGATAGGACTGGTGCGGCCGATGACATTAACGCTGCCGGGACAGTAGAAGCTGTCGTTCAGGCCCACCGCGCCCTCCTCCAGGGCCATGGACAGGGTGATGATCTTGAAGGTGGAGCCGGGCTCATAGGTGTCTGACAGGGCCTTGTTGCGCCACTGGCGGGTCTGGGCCGCGCTGAGCAGGGCCTGGGCCTGCTCCGGGCTCCCGGCCGCGTCTGCCGCCGCCTGGTCCTCGGGGCTCACCTGGAGGAAATGGTTCAGGTCGTAGTTCCCCAGGGAGGCCATCGCCAAAATCGCGCCGGTATTCACATCCATGGCGATGGCGCCGGCGCCGTTTTGGATGTCGTAATCCTCCACCGCCTGTTTGAGATGCTTTTCAATATAGAACTGGATGGTGGAATCCAGGGTGGTGACCAGGTCATAGCCGTCCTCCCCGGGGTAATACTCCTCAAACTGGGAGAACAGCAGGTCGGTGCCAAAGGCGTTGGTAGCCCGGACCGTGCGCCCGGCGCTGCCGGCCAGGGCGGCGTCATACTGGGCCTCGATGCCCTCCAGGCCCACATTGTCTGTCCCTACAAAGCCGATCAGATGGCAGGCCAGGGAGGAATTGGGGTAATAGCGCTTGGTGTCCGTCTCCAGGCGGACGCCCCGCAGGCCGTACTCGTTTTTGAACGCCCGCACCCGGTCCGCCGTCTCCCGCTCTACCTTGCGGGCCACGGTCACATACCAGGAGTCGGTGCGGGAGGCCTTCTCCAGAACCTCTGCATAGTCCAGCTCCAGGATCTCCGCCAGCTCCCGGGCGATCAGCTCCTTGTCCTCGCCGTACATCTGGATCTCCGCCGGACTCAGGTACACATTGTCCACCGAGGCGCTGACGGCCAGGGCGTTCATCTTGCTGTCGTAGATCACGCCCCGGGCGGCGGAGGTGGGGGCCTCCCGCAGCTGCTGCCGGATGGCCATTTGCTCATAGTAGGTGTGGTCCACGATCTGGAGCTTATACAGCCGCGCCAGCAGCACTAAAAACGCGGCCACCCCGCACAGCGCCATCAGGAACAGGCAGCGGCGGAGCATCTGCATGGTGGGACCGGCCGCCGGCCGGTCCTGCTTGGATTTTTCGGGCATAGGGTTCACCTGCATCAGAATAGATTACAGCTTATCTATACTTATATATTCGCAGGCAGCTTCGAATACCCCGGAATCTTTATCCCTCCGCCGGATACGGCAGATAGAGGATCTGCCCCGGCATACAGCGCTGCATCCCCAGCTCCTCCCGGGCGTAGCGCTCGATCTCCTCCAGGCTCAGGCTGGTCTCACAAGCGGCCCGGAGCCGGGCGTTCTCTTCCTGGAGGGCGTTCACTTCTTTTTCCAGCCTGGCCGCGGTGTCGTTGACGGCAGCCAGCTTGATGGAGCACAGCAGCGACAGCACCAGCAGCGCCGCCGAAAAGCAGAAGCCCACCGCCCGAAACAGGCTCTCATAGATGTATTTCACGCTTCACACCCTTTCCGCCACCCGGAGCTTGGCGCTGCGGGCGCGGGGATTTTGCTCCAGCTCCTCCGGGCCGGGCAGGATCGGCTTGCGGCTGACGCTCTTAAGCGTCTGCACAAAGCCGCAGGTACAAACCGGCGCCTCCCGCGGGCAGGTACAGCCGTGTTCCCGGGCGGCAATGCCGTTTTTCACGATCCGGTCCTCCAAAGAGTGGAAGCTGATGACACACAGCCGCCCCCCGGGCAGCAGCTTATCCGGGGCGGTCTCCATCATGGCGGCGATCTGCCCCAGCTCGTCGTTGACGGCGATCCGGATGGCCTGGAAACAGCGTTTTGCCGGGTGCTGCTTCTCCCGCAGCGCGGCGGCGGGCATGGCGGAGCGGATGATCTCCCCCAGCTCCAAGGTGCTCTCCACCGGTTTTTGCTCCCGGGCAGCGGCGGCGGCGGCGGCGATCCGCCGGGCATAGCGCTCCTCCCCGTATTCGAAGAAGATCCGGCTGAGCCGCTCTTCGCTCCAGGTGTTCACCACCTCATAGGCGCTTAAGCTTCCGGAGCGGTCCATGCGCATGTCCAGGGGCGCGTCGTTGCTATAAGAAAAGCCCCGCTGCGCTTCGTCCAGCTGGGGCGATGACACTCCCAGGTCAAACAGCATCCCGTCCGCCCCTGGGATCCCCAAAGAGTCCAGGATCGCGGCGGTGTCGCTGAAATTCCCGTGTACAAAGGTTATTTTGTCCGCGTAGGGCTCTAAGATCCGGCGAGAGCGCTCGATAGCGCTCTCGTCCCGGTCGATACAGACCAGGCGGCCGGTGGTGAGCCGCCGGGCGATGCGGGCCGAGTGCCCGCCCAGGCCCAGGGTCCCGTCCACATAGACGCCCTCCGGGCGAATGTTCAGATTTTCGATGCACTCCTCTAAGAGCACAGATACATGCCTCGGCTCTGCCATCAGAAGTCCAGTTCCTCCATCACGGCGGCAATGTTCTCCGGCGTGGTCTCCGCCTCATAGATCCGGCTCCAGGCCTCGCTGTCCCAGAGCTCGGCGTGGTTGTTGCAGCCCACCACCGTCACGTTCTTGACCAGCCCCGCGTAGTCCCGCAGGTTCTGGGGGATCAGGGCCCGGCCCTGCCCGTCCAGCTCACATTTGGCCGCGTGGGCAAAAAGCGGGCGCATCCGCCGCTGCTTCACATAGGGCATGGCGCTGACCTTGTCGGAAAAAGCTTTCCAGCTCTCGCCGCTGTAGGCGCAAAGGCACCGGTCCATAGAGAGCGTAACGAAAAAAACATCGCCCAGCTCGTCTCTGAGCTTGGCCGGAATAAAAATTCTCCCCTTATTGTCAAGAGAGTGCTGATATTCGCCTGTCACCCTTGCCGCCCCCTATACCCGGAAAATTGCTCCAATATCCACCACTTTTAACCACTTTCATTCTTATTATAGGGGGTCACAGAACAAAAAGCAAGAAAAACTTTTTGTTGCTTTTTGTCTTTTTTCTTGCGTTTTTTTCGGCCTCTGAGGGGGAAAAGCGCCCCATACAAGATGTATGGGGCTGCTTTTGAAAAAACCAGTATATAGGTCAGTCGTCCTCCCGGCGGCTGCGGGGATTGGGCCGGGGGGCCGGCTGGCTCCCGGCGGCCTTGATGGCGTTGTGCACGCCCTGGAGATTGTTCAGCGCGCTGCCGACGCTCTCCTCCGCCTGGCGCATGATATCCTCCACGTACTCGCTGGCCACCCGGCGCAGCTCCTTGGAGCGGGCCTCCGCGGAGGCGATCATCTCCGCGCTCTTGGCCCTGGCCACCCGGATGACCTCCTGCTCCTCCACCATGGCCCGGGCTTTTTCCTCGGCTCCCTTGCGCAGGGCCTCGGCCTCCCGCTTGGCGTTGCCGATAAACTCATCTCTGGCGGAGACCAGGCGCTTGGCCTCGGCGATGGAACTGGGGAGACTGGCCTTGATGTCGTTGATGATCTCGATGGCCTTCTCCCGCTCAATAATGCATTTGTCCTTCCCTACCGGGACGCTCCAGGCCTCTGTGACCATGCCGTAAAGGATGTCCAGCAGTTCGATAATATCATTATTTTCCATCTCTACCCCTCCACAGCTTTGCTTTTTTCTCTATATCATCGATGATCTCATTCGGGACAAGCCCCTTCAGATCCGCCCCGTAGAAAGCCATTTCCCGCACCACTGAAGAACTTAGGAAGGTATACTTCCCGTCCGCGGTGAGGAACATGGTCTCCAGCTGGGGATTGATCTGCTTGTTGATCAGGTTCATCTGAAATTCATATTCAAAATCCGACGCGGCCCGGAGCCCCTTTACCAGCACGGCGCCCTCATAGCGCTTGGCGTACTCCGCCAGCAGGCCGTCATAGGTGTCCACTTCCACGTTCGGATACCGGGAAACGGAGCGGCGGACCATGTCCAGCTTCTCCTCCACGGTAAACATCGGGGAGGGCTTGGTGGAGTTGTGCATCACGCAGACGACCACCCGGTCAAAGATCTTGGACGTGCGGCGAATGATGTTCAGGTGGCCCAGGGTAATGGGGTCAAAGCTGCCCGGGCAGATGGCGATACTCATCAGGAGCTTTCCTTTTCGTAGATGCAGATTTTCGTCTTCCCGTATCCATACTCCCGGCGTTTGCCGTATGGCGGGGTGAGGGTGGGCAAAGCCGTCTCTCGGCGCGCTTCGCATATTATTATACCACCATCCGACAATATGTCAACCAAATTGATCTTTTTTAGCACCGGTTCATAGAGCCCCGCGTCGTAAGGCGGGTCCACAAAGATCAGATCGAAGCTCCCGCCGTGCTCCAAGAAGCTCAGCGCGTCCTCCTGAAAGACCGGGGCGCTCATGCCGCAGCTTTTCAGATTCTCCCGGACGATCCGCACCGCCTCCTGGCTCTTGTCCACAAAAACCGCCCCGGCGGCGCCCCGGCTGAGGCATTCGATCCCCAGCTGGCCGGTCCCTGCAAAGAGGTCCAGCACCCGCCGGCCCTCGATGTCAAACTGGATGATATTGAACACCGCCTCTTTCACGCTGTCCGCCGTGGGGCGGATCTCGTAATTGGAGGGTGTTTTCAATTTTCTGCCTCTGGCGTTTCCGGTAATGACGCGCATGGTTCGTTTTCATCCTCTCCGCCGCGGTTTTCACCGCCGTGAAAATAGTCGTACACAGCCTGGGCCGTATTTTTGGGCACCACCCGGGACAGCTGCTCCGGTGTGGCCTCCCGGATGGCCTTGACGGATTTGAAGCTCCGGATCAGTTCCGTCCGCCGCTTGGGGCCGATCCCCGGGATCTTGTCCAGGGCCGAGCCGTAGCTCTCCCGGCGCAGGCTCCGCTGGTACTCGATGGCGCTGCGGTGGGTCTCCTCCTGGATGGACCCCACCAGGGCAAACACCGCCTGGTTGCCGCTGATGCCGATCTCCCGGCCGTCCGGGGCCACCAGGGCCCGTGTCCGGTGCCGGTCGTCCTTCACCATGCCGAAGATGGGCAGCTCCAGCCCCAGCTCCCGGGCCGCCCGCTGGGCGGTGGCGGCGTGGGTCTCGCCCCCGTCGATGAGCAGCAGATCCGGCAGAGGGGCAAATTTCTCGTCCCCGTCCATATAGTGCTGAAAGCGCCGGTGCACCGCCTGGTACATACTGGCGTAGTCGTCCCGGATCTCCAGGTCCCGGATGCGAAATTTCCGGTAGTCCCGCCGCAGGGGCCGGCCGTCCACATGGACGGTCATAGCCGCCACGATGCCCGTGTCCCCCAAATTGGAGATATCAAAGGCCTCGATCCGCCGGGGCACGTTTTCCAGCTCTAAAGCCTTTTGCAGCCACTCCAGGGTCTTGGAGCGGCGCTGGGCGGCGGTGGTCCGCCGCTGGACCTCCTCCCGGGCGTTCAGCGCCGCGCTCTCGATGAGGCGCATCCGCTCCCCCCGCTTGGGGGTCTCCAGATACACACGGCGGCCGGCGGCCTCGCTGAAAAGCCGCTCCAGCTCCTCCCGGTCCTCCACCTCGCAGGGCAGGAGGATGGTCTTGGGCCAGCTGCTGCGGGCCCCGTCATAATAGTACTGCCGCACCAGGCCGGAGACGGCCTCGCCGTCCTCCTCCAAGGGCTCCTCCATCATCTCCGCGTCCTTCCCGGCCAGATCCCCGTCCACGAAGTGCAGCACGGTAAAGCAGCTCTTGGCCCCCCGGCAGAAGCCCACCGCGTCCGTATCCGCGAAGGCGGTGGAGAGCACCCGCTGCTTGTTGGTCAGGCCCTCCACGGCCCGGAGCCGGTCCCGCAGCTCGGCGGCCCTCTCAAAGCGCAGCTCTTCGGCGGCCTGCTCCATCTGCTGCCTCAGGCTCTCTAAAAGCTGGCCGCTCTTGCCGTCTAAGATCAGCAGGGCCTGGCGCATCCGGCTGCGGTAGTCCTCGGCGCTGCTGTCCTTCAGGCACCAGCCGGCGCAGCTGCCCATGTGATAGTGCAGGCAGGGCCGCTCCTTGCCGATGTCCCGGGGAAATTTCCGGGAGCAGTCCGGCAGCAGCAGGGCCTTGCTGACGGTGCGGATGATATCCTTGGTCTGGCCCCGGCCGCCATAGGGGCCGAAGTACCGGGCCCCGTCCTTCCCCGCCCGGTTGGACAGGCTCATGGCCGGGTACTCGCTCTTGACGTCCACCCGGATAAAGGGGTAACCCTTGTCGTCTTTTAAAAGAATGTTGTAGTGGGGCTTGTGCCGCTTGATGAGGGAGTTTTCCAGCACCAGGGCCTCAAACTCGCTGTTGGCCACGATGACGTTGAAGTCCTCCACCTTTTCCACCATGGCCGCCACTTTGGGCAGATGCTCTCCGTGGAAATAGCTGCTGACCCGGTTTTTCAGCTTCTTGGCCTTGCCCACATAGATCACTTCATTCTGGGCGTCCAGCATGATATAGACCCCCGGCAGCAGGGGCAGCTTATTGGCTTTCTCCAGCAGGGTCTCCAACCGGGCCATCGGCAGTCTCCTTTCCGAATATACACCACAGCGTCACCGAGACCACCACGATGACGCAGCCGATCAGGGCGAAGAAGCCCGGCCGCTCCCCGTCAAACAGGAATACCCATACCGGGTTCAGCAGGGGCTCCACCGCCCCCAGCAGGCAGCAGGCCAGCGGCGGGCAGAAGGCGGAGGCCTTCACATAGAGTATGTACGAAATGCCCAGCTGGAAAACGCCTAAGACCAGAATACTGCCCACCGCCGCGGGGGTAAACGGCGTATCCGTCAGGATAAAGAAGGGCAGGCCGATCAGACAGGTGATAAACTGGCCGGTGACAATGGCGCTGAAGCGCTCCTCCCCCTCCAGTTCGCCCACGGTCATATACATCCCCGCCATGAACATGCCCGCCAAGATAGCCACGAAGTTTCCCGCCACGTAACCGGGCCGGAGCTGGTCGAAGAAGAACAGGGCGATGCCCGCCAGGGTGAAGAGCACCGCCAGCAGGTCGGCATGGCGGATGGACTTTTTAAACAGCAGCGCCGAGAAGATCACGATAAACACCGGCGAGGTAAACTGGAGCACGATGGCGTTGGCGGCGGTAGTCAGTTTGTTGGCCACCGTAAAGCAGGTGTACACGCAGGCGGTCAGAAGCCCTGAAAGAAAGATTTTTTTATTGAGTATGTACCGGTAACGGCGCAGGGCCATGTACCCGGCGATGGTGAGCCCGGCCACTAAACTGCGCATACTGGCCACCGCGAAGCCGTTCCAGGGCACCAGCTTCATAAAAATGCCTGCGATGCTCCACAGCGCGGCGCACAGGAGCATCTCAAGGATCGCTTGGTTTTCCTTTTTCATACATGCCTCGGATCAAATTGTTGCTGTCAGCAAACAGGGGTGTGCGGAACGCACACCCCTGTTATATTTGCGGGAATGATCACTCAGAAAAATCAGAGTCAATCAGCGCGGAAAGCGTCTCGATAGCGGCCTCTTCGTCGGTCCCGTCAGCGATGATGGTGACGGCGGTCCCCTTCACGATGCCCAGGGAGAGCACACCCAGCAGGCTCTTGGCGTTGACACGGCGTTCATCCTTCTCAACCCAGATGCTGCTCTTGAACTCATTGGCTTTCTGAATAAAGAAAGTCGCGGGCCTGGCATGAAGACCTACCTGATTGTTGATGACTACTTCTTTGGTTATCATACTCGCCACTCCTTATACTTTTAAAAATAAAAATGTACGTGCTATTTCTTTACAGCTCCCAAAATGTGTACTTATACATTAACAAATTTTTTGTCAATCGTCAACCGGTTTTATCTGTTTCGTTGTTTTTACCATTATTTCGCAGGCCGTGCGGGGCATTTTATTTCAGTTCGACAACGGTCACGCCGGTCTCTCCCTCCCCGTAACGGCCCAGCCGGAAGGATTTGACGCTCTTATTGCGCTTGAGCATCTGCTGGATGGCATTTCGCAGCACGCCGGTGCCCTTGCCGTGGATGATGCGCACCGTCTCCAGCCGGGACATCACCGCGCTGTCGATATACCGCTCCGCAGCGGCCACCGCCTCGATGGCCTCCATGCCCCGCAGGTCGATCTCCGCCGGGGCCCGTTCCGTGCGCAGCTGGGAGCCGGTGGAGGCCACCGCCTTTTTGGTCTTGGCGGAGACGCCCTCCAGCAGCAGCACCTCGTCCTCCCGGGCCGTGACGGTCATGATCCCAGCCCGCAGGCTCAGCTCCCGGTCCGGGGAGACGGAGATCACTTCCGCCTTGAGCCCCAGGGCCTTGATCTGCACCGTATCCCCGGGCTTTACCGGCCGGGCGGAGACCTTCTCCGGCTCCGGCGCCGGCGGGGCCGGCCGCAGCTTGTCCTCCGACGCGTTCAGACGGCGCAGCAGAGCGCTGCGGGCCTCGTTGACCCGCTGGGCGTCCTCTTCCTGGTTGGCCCGGCTGCGCATCTCGTCCAGCTCCCGGAAGGTCTCCTCGGCAGCCTCCCTGGCCTCGGCCAGGATCCGCTCCGCCTCCCGGCGGGAGCGCTGGTCCGCCTTCTCCAAGCGCACCTCCAGCTCTGAGCGGAGAAAGGCGGATCTTTTCGCGTTCTCCTCCGCCTGGCGGAGCCTGGCCTGGGTCTCGGTCCGGTCCTTTTCCAGCAGCAGGCGGGTCTGTTCCAGTTTCTCGATGGTGGCCTCAAAGCTGGCGCTCTCGGTGCCCACCCGCTTTTTCGCGTCGTCAATGATCTCGCCGCTCAGACCCAAGCGCCGGGAAATGGCAAAGGCGTTGGACTTGCCCGGGATGCCCACCAGCAGCCGGTAGGTGGGCCGCAGAGTCTCCACGTCGAACTCGCAGGAGGCGTTCTGCACCCGCTCCTCGTTGGTGGCATAGACCTTCAGCTCCGCGTAGTGAGTGGTGGCGGCGATCATGGCCCCCTTCCGCCGGGCGTGCTCGATGATGGAGATGGCCAGGGCCGCCCCTTCGGTGGGGTCCGTCCCGGCGCCCAGCTCGTCAAACAGCAGCAGCGAGCGCTCGTCACACTCGTCCAAAATGCTGACGATGTTGGTCATATGGGCCGAGAAGGTAGACAGGTTCTGCTCGATACTCTGCTCGTCCCCGATGTCCGCCAGGATCCGGCTGAACACCGGCAGGCAGCTGCCGTCGGCGGCGGGGATGTGCAGCCCGCACTGGTTCATGGCCGCCAGCAGCCCGATGGTCTTCAGGGAGACCGTCTTGCCGCCGGTGTTGGGCCCGGTGATAATGAGGGTGTCGAACCGGTCCCCCAGCTCCAGGTCGATAGGCACGGCCTTGGCCTTGTCCAGTAGCGGGTGCCGGGCCCGGCGCAGCACCACTCCGGGCCCCTCCAGAGAGGCCGCCTGCCCGTCCAGCTCATAGGAGAGCTTGGCCTTGGCAAAGATCAGGTCAAGCCGCAGCAGCAGTTCCAGATCCTCCTCGATCTCGTCCCGGTGCCCGGCGCAGTCGGCGGAGAGCTCCGCCAGGATGCGCTCGATCTCCAGCTTCTCCTTGGCGGTCAGCTCCCGCAGCTCATTGTTGGCCCGGACAGCCGCCATGGGCTCTATAAACAGGGTCATCCCCGAGGCGGACACGTCGTGCACCAGGCCCTGGACCGAGCCCCGGTGGTCCGCCTTCACGGGCACCACATACCGGTCCGAGCGCATGGTGATGATGGGCTCCTGGAGCGCCTTGGCATAGGAGGGAGAAGAGATGATTTTTTGCAGCGCGTCCCGGGCCCGCTGGGCGGCAGCGCGCATCTGCCGGCGCAGGGAGGCCAGCTCCGGCGAGGCGGTATCCGCGATTTCATCCTCGCCCAAGATGGCGTCGCCGATCTTGTCCTCCAGGAACTTATTGGCCCGCAGGGCCCGGAACAGAGCGTCGATACAGGTTTTGTTCTGCTCGTCCCCGGTCAGATAGCCCCGGACCAGCCGGGCGCAGCGGAGCAGACCTGCTATATCCAGCAGCTCCTTGGTGTTCAGCGCGCCCCCCAGGTCCGCCCGGTGCAGCGAGCCCCGCACGTCCTTTACCCCAGAGAAGGAGGGCGGCCCCTTGAGGACCATCATGCCCCTGGCCGCGCTGGTCTCCTCCAGCCGGCGGCGCACCTCGTGGACATTGTCCGAGGGCCGCAGGGCCAGCGCCCGCTCTTTGGCCCCGGCGCTCACCGCGTGCCGGGCGAGCATCCCCAGCACCGTGGGCAGCTCCAGAGTGCCCCATGATTTTTCGTTATAATCCGTATTCATCTATCGCACCTTTTTCCAATAATCCAGGGTGGAAAAGCCCCGTTCCGTGCAGGTGAGCAAATAGCGCTCGGCCGCGTCCGAGAGCCGGGTCAGCTCCTTCTCTCCTAAACGGAAGGAGAGCAGCTGCCTGGCCGGGGCGGAGATCACATAGCGCAGCGCCGCCAGAGACGCGGGGCACAGGGCCGACGCGGCGGCGCTCCCCTTCCGGCAGGCCCGGCAGAACACCGCCCCGTCCGCCATGGACAGCAGCGGGTCCTCCATCTCTGTCCGGCCGCAGACCGGGCAGGCGGCGGCGTTGGGCTCATAGCCCGCCAGGCACATGAGCCGCAGCTCAAAGGCGGCCTTGACCTGCTCCGCCGGGCACAGCTCCCGGTCCAGCGCATAGAGGGAGTTGAGCCCCAGCTGCATCATGGCCCCGTCCGGCTGGTCCTCCACACTGATGGCCTCCAGACACTCGGCAAAGTAGCAACCCAGGGCCAGCCGGGCCACATCGCTGCGCAGAGCCGGGAACAGCTCCAGCACCGTCCCCTCATTTACCGACCAGCGCCCCTTGTTGCCGAACAGCGTCAGCTCGGAATAGGTCAGCTGCTGGGTGGCCGCGGCGGTCCGGCTGCTTTTGCGCAGGGCTCCCCGGGCCCGGGCGGTCAGCTTGCCGTCCGTGTCCGTCAAAAGGGTCAGGATCCGGTCCGCCTCCTTGTAGCGCACCTCCCGGAGCACCAGGGCTTTCACATTCTTATACATGTCCGAATAGTATGTAAACTTACCTCAATCCACCGGCCGGGGCGTCTGCCCCGCCGGGTTTTCTCCTCTGTTCTTTTTCTCTCCGGCCTGCACTGTCTTATACAGCAGATAGTACAGCGGATCGCCGGTGCTGGCAAAGGCCCGCCAGATAGGGTCGTCCTGCATACCGCTCACCTCTGCGCATAGTATTTGCAGCGGAGGCGGAGAGAAACCTGGTAACTTTATCCGCCGAAGCCCAGGTTTCGCAGCTGGGAGACGGAATCCCGCCAGTTTTCCTTCACCTTGACCCAGGTCTGGAGATATACCTTTGTACCCATAAAGGTCTCCATATCGGCCCGGGCCAGCTCTCCGATCTTTTTGAGCATGGCGCCTTTTTTGCCGATGATGATGCCCTTATGGCTCTCCTTTTCGCAGAAGATCGTGGCCTCCACGTCGATCACGCCGCTGTCCCGCTCGGAAAAGCGGGTCAGCTCCACGGCGGCGCCGTGGGGGACCTCCTTGTCCAGGCACAGCAGCAGCTTTTCCCGCAGCAGTTCCGCGCAGATCTGCCGCTCGGGCTGGTCGGTCACCGCATCCTCCGGGAACAAGTGGGGGCCCTGCTCGGCGTATTTTTCCAGCTCGGCAAAGAGCTCGTCCACCCCCTCGCCGGTCTTGGCGGAGAGGGGCAGGATGGCGGCAAAGTCGAAGGCGGCGGCATACAGGGCCATGACCTCCAAAAGGCGGGGCTTTTCCACCGTGTCGATCTTGTTGATCAGCAGCAGTGTGGGCACCCGGGTCTGGCGCAGCCGCTCCAAAATGGCCTCCTCCTGGGGCCCCACCGCCGCCACCGGCTCCACCAGCAGCAGCACGCAGTCCACATCCGCCACGCTCTCCTTCACTAAGTTCACCATATAGTCCCCCAGCCGGTTCCGGGGCTTGTGGAAGCCCGGCGTGTCCAAAAACACATACTGGGTCTCTCCCCGGGTGGTGATGGCGCAGATCCGGTTCCGGGTGGTCTGGGGTTTATCGGAGACGATGGCGATCTTCTCCCCTGCCAGGGTGTTGGCCAGGGTGGACTTGCCCACGTTGGGCCGGCCGCACAGCGTGATCATCGCGGATTTTGTCATTGGTCAGTCCTCTTTCATAATAGCTTTTTCCCGCTGGCGCATCTGCCGCTTCATGGGCCCCTCGTCCACATGGTCGTAGCCCAGCAGATGCAGCACGGAGTGTACCGTCAGGTACATGAGCTCCCGCTCGAAGCCGTGGCCCAGCTCCTGGCCCTGGCTCTCGCAGCGGGGCAGATTCAACAGCATGTCCCCCAACAGCAGCTGGCCGGTGTCCAGATCCCGCTCGCAGAGCGCCGGGTCAAAGCGCCCAGGCTCCAGCTCGTTGAGCGGGAAGGACAGCACGTCCGTCTCCCGGTCCACGCCCCGGAACTCCCGGTTCACCCGGCGGATGCCCTCCCCATCCGTCAGCAGCACGCTGATCAGGCAGGGGCTGCCGATCTCTTCCGCCTCCAGGGCCATCTTCACCGCTTTTTTGATCAGCCGGGCGGCGTTGGGGTGCCCCAGATTTTTCACTTCCCGGCTGATACAGACCTCATGTTCCATGGTCTCACTGCCTCCTGCCCCGCGGGGCCGGCGCTTTCTTCACCGGAGGCTTGGGCGCGGCCGCGGGGTTTTTCTTCTCGTAGACCTCGTAGGCCTCGATGATCTTCTGCACCAGCCGGTGGCGCACCACGTCGGAGCCTGTCAGCTGGCAGATGGCGATGTCCTCAATACCGTCCAGCACCTTCATGGCCACCTTCAATCCGCTGGTCTTGTCCTCGGGCAGGTCGATCTGGGTGATGTCCCCGGTGATGACCACCTTGGAGCCGAAGCCGATCCGGGTCAGGAACATCTTCATCTGCTCCCGGGAGGTGTTCTGGGCCTCGTCCAGGATGATAAAGCTGTCGTCCAGGGTGCGGCCGCGCATATAAGCCAGGGGGGCCACCTCGATGTTGCCCCGCTCCAGGTATTTCTGATAGGTATCCGCCCCCAGCATGTCAAACAGCGCGTCGTAGAGAGGGCGCAGATAGGGGTCCACCTTGCTCTGCAGGTCCCCTGGCAGGAAGCCCAGCCGCTCCCCCGCTTCCACCGCGGGCCGGGTCAGGATGATCCGGTTGACCTCCTCCGCCCGGAAGGCCGCCACCGCGGCGGCCACGGCCAGATAGGTCTTGCCGGTACCCGCGGGGCCGATGCCTAAGGTGACGGTGTTGTGGGCAATGGCGTCACAGTAGGCTTTCTGGCCCAGGGTCTTGGGCTTGATGGGCTTGCCCTTGGCGGTGATGCAGATCACATCCCCCGCCAGCTCCTGGATCTTGGTCTCCTTCCCCTCGGAGACCAGCTTCAGGATATAGCGCACGTTCTGCGCGTCGATATTCTCGCCCCGGGCGGCCAGGGTCAGCAGGCCGTTGATGGCCTTCTCCGCCAGCAGCACATCCTCCGCCTCGCCGCAGATGTGGATCATGTTGTCCCGGTCCAGGACCTTGACCCCCAGCTCGGTCTCGATGATGCGCAGGTTTTGGTCAAAAGAGCCAAACACGCTGATCACGTGTTCCATCCGTTCCACTTCGATGGTTTTATCTATCATGGGTCGTGTTCCTTTCAGGGCCATTCCGCCCTTTCGGCTATATTTTCCGAGCACTGGGCCCGGAGTGTCACCAGCAGCAATCCCCCGCTCCGGGAGACGGAAAAAGAGGAGGAGACGATCTCCCCGTCGATCCGCGCCCGGAGGTTTTCCAACAGCCGCTGTTCCATTTCCCGCTCTGCCCGGCACGCCGCCGGGGCCGTCTCCCGGCGGCACAGCTCTTCCCGGATCAGCGTCACCGGCAGGGCAAACATGCCGTCCAGCCCCAAGTTATATTCATATACGATTTTATCATATCCGTCAAGCGGCTTTCCACTGCCAAAGTATAAATTTATCCGCTTTTTTCCGCATTTCAGAGCCAGCCGGCTGTAAGCGTGCCCGGCCGGCGCTTTCTCCCAGATCTCCAGCGGGCAGACCGCCGTCAGCTCGTACCAGGTATCGGCCTCCACACTGCCCTGGGCCCGGACCAGCCGGGGGGCGTTGGTGATGCTGTCCATCACCGCGCTGATAAGGACCTCCCCCTCTGTCACGGCCTGCCCTTTCTCCACCAGGGGCTTGCCGTTGAGGACCGACATCTTTGTTATAATGCCCGTTTTCCCGGCCACCATGTCCGAAGCCTGGCTCTCCAGATAGATCTCCGGCTTTTCCTGCCGCTCCGAGACCAGCACCACGGCCCGGGAGCCGTTCACATTCACCGTCATCCAGGCCAGCTCCGGCAGCTCTGTCAGCATCCGGCTGCGCACCAGATCGGTGGACAGCGCGGGCCAGTATGTCCCCTGCCCCACGCCGCAGTCCTCCAGGGCCCGGAGGATCTGTCCCCGGCTGAGCTTTTCACAGCCCACCACCTGGATCTCCCAGATAAACAGCGACGACAGCCCCAGCAGCGCTGCCGCCAGCGCCGCGGACAGCAGCAGCCATTTCCTCCGGCGCAGCATCCGCCGGTTCCGGCTGCCGCCCCTGTGGGACAGCACCTGCAGCTGGCACATGCTGCCCTCGATGGCGGAGCGCAGCTGCCCCAGCTGGCTCTCATAGGCCGTCAGGCGCAGGGTATACGGATCCACGCACTCCAGGTCCCACAGCTCCACGCCTCTCAGCGCGCAGGCGTTCAGCGCCGCCTCCGGCAGGGCGCCCCGGAGCTCCGCCCGCACGGTTCCCCGGATTTTGTCCATGCATTTTGCCATCGCTATTCCCACTCCACGTTTTTCAGTTCCCCGCCGATCAGCAGCTGGCTCTTGTTCATGGCCTCCAGCTTCAAACCGCTGCCGGTGAGGCTGATCCTGCCCCGGCCGGTGCTGATCACGATGTGCTCCTGGCCGTATTCCAGGATCCCCCGGTGGTTTTCGATCAGCGTCCGCCGGCCGGCCACCACGGTCAGCCGCGCTGCTCCCAGCAGCGCCTCCTCCGGCAGCGAGAGCCGCTCCGAGAGCTCCGCCGTTACGGTCTCCCATTTTTTCAGTCAGGCCACCCCCTGTCCGTATAAATCTATGCCCCGGGACATAGTTTGATACACAAAGGAAAGGGGTCCTGCCTATGAAAAACAAACTGGCCGTGCTGGCGGCCCTCTGCGCCCTGTTCTGTCTGATTTTTTCCTCCGGTCAGGTGATCGAGAGCAGCCGGGCGGGGCTGCGCCTGTGCGCGGAGCTGATCGTCCCCTCCCTGTTTCCCTTCTTTGTGGTGGGCGGACTGCTGAGCCGGCTGGGCTTCCCGGCGGCTCTGGGGCGGCGGCTGGCCCCCGCCGCGGCCCGGCTGTTCCGGGTCTCGGGGCCGGGGGCCTCGGCCCTGATCGTGGGGCTCTGCGGCGGCTACCCCATGGGGGCGGCCATGATCGCGGACCTGCGCCGGGATGGACTGGCAGACAGCCGGGAGGCGGAGCGGCTGCTGGCCTTCTGCAACAACTCCGGCCCCGCCTTTATCATCGGCGCGGTGGGCGTGGGCGTCTTTGGCTCGGCCCGGCTGGGCCTGCTGCTCTATGGGGTGCACATCCTGTCAGCGGTGCTGACTGGGGTCCTGCTGCGGGGCTTAGGCGGGCAGGGTCCCTGTCAGCCATCCGCGGCCCCGGCACTCGCGCCGGAGAGCCTGGCCCGGGCCCTGCCGGAAGCGGTGCGCCAGGGGCTGGTGTCGGTGCTGAACGTGTGCGGCTTTGTGGTCTGCTTCACGGTACTGACCGGCCTGCTGGACGCCGGCGGCCATTTCTCCCTCTGGGCGGGGCGGCTCTCCGCCCTCCTGGGCACCGAGCTCCACTGGTCCCGGGCCCTGCTGACCGGCTTTTTGGAGCTGGGCAGCGGCGTGGGCGCCCTGCGGGGCCTGGCGCCAAGTCCCGCCAATCTGGCCCTGGCCGCTGCTCTGCTGGGCTGGGGCGGCGTCTCTGTCCAGTTCCAGACCCTCTCTGTGCTGGCGGATACGGATATAAAAGGCGCCCTGCACACGGCAGGGCGCCTGATCAGCGCATGTATAGGGGCCTCGCTGGCCTGGGGCGCGGGGCTCCTCCTCTAAAAGGAGAACAGCACCCCCGCCGCGGCGGAGCCGAGAATAAAAACGATGGGATGGAGCTTTTTTGTGGCCTTCACATACCGGGTCAGCACCACCAATACGGCGGCTAAAAGCAGGGCCTTCAGATTGAGCAGATCCCCGATGGCCCCGGTTTGGGCATAGAGATCAAAGTTGAACACCGCGATCTTTACCACCAGCAGCCCCGCCGCGGCGATAAGGCCCACGGAGCAGGGGCGCAGCCCGTAAAAGGCGGCGTCCACGACCCTGTTCTGCCGGAAAGCCTGGAGCACCCGGGCAATGATCAAAATAATGATGATCGACGGGGTCACCAGCCCCAGGGTGGCCGCTAAAGCGCCGGGCAGGCCGGCGGTGGTAAAGCCCACATAGGTGGCCATATTCACCCCGATGGGGCCGGGGGTGGACTCGGACACGGCGATCATATCCGCCAGCTGCCCATGGCTGAACCAGCCGGTGGCGTCGGACATGCTGTAAAGGAAGGGCAGCGTAGCCATGCCGCCGCCTACGGCAAAGAGCCCGGTCTTGAAAAACTCATAAAACAGCCGGAGAAGGATCATTTACCGCGCACCCCCAGCCTTGTAAACAGGATGCCGGCGGCGGCGCAGAGGAGCACAAACAGCACCGGCGAGATGTCAAAGAACACGGACAGGCCGAACACCGCCAGGCACAGGACCAGAGCCGCCTTGTCGGGCACGGCTCCTTTCCAGAGCTTCACCACCGCGTTGAAGATCAGCACACAGACGCAGACCCGGATCCCGGCAAAGGCGCTCTTGACCGCCTGCAGCTCCGCGAAATTGGTGAGCACGCTGGCGATGAGGGTGATGATCACCAGAGAGGGAAACACCATCCCCAAGGTGGCGGCGATCCCGCCGAAGGTGCCCGCCACGCTTTGGCCCACAAAGGTGGCCGTGTTGATGGCGATGATCCCCGGGGTGCATTGGCCCACCGCGTAGTAGTCCATCAGCTCCTCACTGGTGGTCCAGCCCCGCTTTTCCACCAGCTCCCGCTCTAAGAAGGGGATCATGGCATAGCCGCCGCCAAAGGTCATGGCGCCGATCTTCGCAAAGGCCAGAAACAGCTCAAGCAGCTTCTTCATGCACCGAGGGCCTCGGCGTAGGTATTGTATTTCTCCAGACGCTGGGTGCAGTCCTCCCGGTTCTTGCCCCGGACCAGCAGATACACCTTGATCTTCGGCTCGGTACCGGAGGGCCGGATGATAAAGTTGCTGCCGTCTTCCAGCTCAAAATACAGCACATTGGAGCCCCAGAAGGGGGTCTTGTCCACCTTGCCCAGGCCGGTGACAAAGATGCTGCCGTCCTGGTAATCCCGCAGGCGGACCACCTTTTCCCCGGCGATCTCCATGGGGGGCTCGGCCCGGAGCCGGTCCATCAGGGCCTTCATCTTTTGCAGCCCGTCCAGGCCGGGCATGACCAGGTTCAGGGTCTTCTCCATATACCAGCCGTACTTCTCATACAGGGCATTGACGGCCTGCAGCAGGTTCATCCCCAAGCCCCGGTAGTGGGCGGCCATCTCGGTCACCATCATAGCGGCCGTGACCGCGTCCTTATCCCGGACATAGTCGCCCATCATGTAGCCGTAGCTCTCCTCAAAGGAGAAGATGCACTTATAGCTGCCGGCGGCCTCCCAGGCGGCGACCCGCTCGGCCATGAATTTGAAACCGGTGAAGGTGTCCTCAAAGTGGACGCCGTTTTTCTCTGCCACGACCCGGGCCATGCTGGTGGAGACGATGCTGGACAGGGCGCCGGGATTTTCCGGCATCGTGCCGGTGGCCTTGCGGGCGGTGATCACATAGTCCAGCAGCAGCACCCCCAGCTGGTTGCCGGTGATGACGGTATAGCCGTCCCCATCGGGCACCATGGTGCCGATCCGGTCCGAATCCGGGTCGGTGCCGATGATCAGATCCGCCCCCACCTGCTTGGCCAGGTCGATGGCCAGATAGAAGCCCTCCGGATTCTCCGGGTTGGGGCTGACCACCGTGGGGAAGTTCCCGTCAACGACCATCTGCTCGGGCACCGGGTACAGATGCTTGATCCCCAGCCGCTTGAGCGCCTCGGGCACCAGCTTATAGCCGCAGCCGTGGAAGGGCGTATAGACGATCTTCAGATCGTCCGCTGCGGCCTTGACCGCCTCTTTGTCGATGGCCTGGGCCATCACCTGCTCCAGGAAAGCCTCGTCGGTCTCTTCGCCCAAGAGCTCGATCTTGCCCTCGGCAAGGGCGGTCTGATAGTCGCAGGTCTTAAAGCCGGTGAAGATGTCGATAGCGCTCATCTGGGCGGCGATCTCCGCCGCCTTCTGGGGCGGCAGCTGGGCCCCGTCGGACCAGTAGACCTTGTAGCCGTTATATTCCTTGGGGTTGTGGCTGGCGGTGATGTTCAGCCCCGCGGCGCAGCCATATTTGATCACGGCGAAGCTCAGCTCCGGCGTGGGCCGCAGGGACTCAAACAGGCGCACATGAATGCCGTTGGCGGCCATCACGCAGGCGGCCTCCTCGGCGAAAGCCCGGCTGTTGATCCGGCAGTCGTGGGCAATGACCACGCCCCGGTCTTTGGCGCCCTGGCCCTCGGCGGCGATAACATTGGCAAAAGCCTGGGTGGCGTGGCGGATCACATGCACGTTCATGTTGTGCAGCCCCAGCTTCATGGTCCCCCGCAGGCCGGCGGTGCCGAACTCCAGCGGCGCAAAAAAGCGGCTCTCGATCTCCTTCTCGTCCCCGGCGATGGCGTTGAGCTCGGCCCACTCCTCCTCGCTGAGAGCGGGGCTGTCCAGCCAGCGCTGGTACTCCTCTTTATAATTCCTCATACTTTTCCTCCTTACCGCGACTGCTCGCGTCATTTATGATATTTCGAACCTTCTTTGATCTTGAAGCCTCTGTAGATCTGCTCGGCCAGCATGATCCGGGCCAGATGGTGCGGAAAGGTCATTTCCGACAGGCTCAGGCGCAGCTCCGCGCGGGCCTTGACCCGTTCAGCCAAGCCGTAAGAGCCGCCGATCACAAAGCACAGCCGGGGTTTGCCGGAGCCGGCCCGCTCCTCCAGCAGCCTGGAGAGGCCCTCGCTGGGCATCTGCCTGCCCTCCACGCATAGGGCCACGGTATAGGCCTCCGCCGGGATGGCCCGCAGGATCTCCCCCGCCTCCCGCTCCAGGGCGGCGGCGATCTGGGCCGGGGACGGATCCTCCGGCAGGCGCTGTTCCCCGATCTCCGCCGTCTCCAGGCGGCAATAGGCGGACAGCCGCTTGGCGTACTCCTGATACGCCTCTATGTAAAACCGCTCCCGGAGCTTCCCTACGCAGATCAGCTTGATTTGCAGCATAGCCCCGCCTTTCCCACAGGCAGCTCCAGGCAGCCCAGCACCGGCGCGCAGCAGAACTCCACGCCGCTCTCTCCCAGGGCGGCGCCGACGGTCTCCAGAGCCTTTTCCGGCCGGTTGTTCTCCCGGCTCAGATGGCCCAAAATAATACGCCGTGTGCCGCTGCCGGCCAAATACCGCGCCAGCTCCGCGCAGCAGGCGTTGGACAGGTGCCCCCGCTCGGAGAGGATCCGGCGCTTCAAATAGACCGGATAGGGCCCGTACCGGAGCATGTCCTCGTCATGGTTGGCCTCGATGAGCACTGTGTCCGCTCCCATGAGCCCGGCCTCCACCTCTTCGGTGACCCGGCCCATATCGGTGGCCAGGGCAAAGGTCCCCTCTTCCCCCTCCACCCGGTACCCCACACTCTCGTCGGTGTCATGGGGCGTGTGAAAGGCGGTGACGCGCAGAGCGCCCAGGGGAAAGGCTTCCCCCACCGGGACAGTCCGCAGCCGCCCCTCCACCCGGGGCAGCATACCGCGCAGGCGGTTTGCCACGGTCCGGGGCGCGCAGACGGGAAAATCATAGTACTTGAGCAGCATATCCAGCCCGGAAATATGATCGGAGTGCTCATGGGTGATGAGCACTCCGCCGATATCTCGCATTGTATGGCCTGTCCGCGCCACAGCGGAAGACAGTCTGCGCATGGAAATTCCGGCGTCGATCAAAATATTCGTATCCCCGCTGGAGAGCATGAGGCAGTTACCGCCGGAGCCGCTGGCAAAAACATAGGCCCTCATCCGCCAAGGCTGACGATCTTTTCCATCCCGCCGGGCTCTTCCGGGAAGTTGACTACCTGGATATCCGCCCCCAGGGTCTGGAGCTTGCCTACAAAATTCTCATAGCCCCGCTCGATATAGTGGATATTCTCCACCACCGTGGTGCCGGAGGCGCACATGCCGGCAATGACCATCGCCGCGCCCGCCCGCAGATCGCAGGCCTGGACCAGGGCCCCCGTCAGGCAGGTGCCGCCCTCGATGACGGCCACCCGGCCGTCCACCTGGATCTCCGCGCCCATTTTGCGCAGCTCATTGACATATTTAAACCGGTTGTCGTACACGCCCTCTGTGATCACAGAGGTGCCGTTGGCCAGGCACAGGAGCGTGCCCATCTGGGGCTGCATATCCGTGGGAAAACCGGGATAAGGCAACGTCTTGATATTGACCCGGCGCAGGGTGCTGGCCCCTTTCACCAGGACCGCGTCCCCGTATTCCTGCACGATGGTCCCCGTCTCCCGCAGCTTGGCGCTGATGCACTCCAGGTGCTTGGGGATCACGTTTTTGATCAGGATCTCGCCGCCGGTGGCCGCCGCGGCCACCATATAGGTCCCCGCCTCGATCTGGTCGGGGATGATGGTATAGGAACCGCCGTGGAGCTTGTCCACGCCGTTGATCTTAATGGTATCCGTGCCCGCGCCGCGCACATCCGCCCCCATGGAGTTGAGGAAGTTGGCCAGGTCCACGATATGGGGCTCCCGGGCGGCGTTTTCAATGATGGTCCGGCCCTTGGCCAGGGTGGCGGCCATCATGATATTCATGGTCGCGCCTACAGAGACCTTGTCCAGATAGATCCGGGCGCCCTGGAGGCGGCCGCCCGCCGCTTCGGCGTAGACAAAGCCGTTCTTGACCTCCACCTCGGCCCCCAGGGCGGTCATGCCCTTGATATGCATATCAATGGGCCGGACGCCGAAATTGCAGCCGCCGGGCATGGTGGTCTTGGCGCTGCCAAAACGGCCCAGCATGGAGCCGATCAGATAATAGGAGGCGCGGATCTTCCGCATCAGGTCATAGGGCGCATCCTGGTAGCGGGCGTTGGTGCAGTCGATCTCGATGGTAGAAGGGTTGATGAAGCTGACCTTTGCTCCCAGCTCTGCCAGAATGGTCAGCAGCATATCGGTGTCGTTGATCTGGGGAATATTCTCAATACGGCACACGCCATCCACCAGCAGGGCTGCCGGGATGATAGCCACCGCGGCGTTTTTCGCGCCGCTGATCTCCACTTCGCCGTGGAGAGAGATGCCGCCGTTGATCACATATTTATCCATACAAAATTCCTTCCGACTGGTCCGGCGGAGCGTATACCGGCACTCCGCTATTTCAAATTTTAACACATTGCCATACAAATGGCAACCCTTTTCTGCATACCGGCCAAAAAAGCTGCCTCTTTTCCCCACCGTCTGGGGAAATCAGTCCCTTTTGAGACCCTTTTTTTGGGAAAAGGCCCCTCATTCCGGCAGCAGGCCCCGCTCCTTCAGGTATTTTTCCGCCTTCAGGACCGCCACGATGGTCTTTCCGTCGTCGATCTCCCCGGCCATCACCATCCGGCTCATCTCGGCTAAGCTCCGCTTCTCCACGTTCAAAAACTCATCCTGGTCCGGGTGGCTCTCGCCGGCGTGCAGGCCCAGGGCCAGATAGATGTGCAGCACCTCCGTGGAAAAGCCCGGCGACGTGCAGCAGGCCCCCAGATCCACCAGCTCATCGGCGGTATAGCCCGTCTCCTCGGACAGCTCCCGCACCGCGCATTTCTTTGGGTCCTCTCCCGGCTCCAGCTTGCCCGCCGGGGCCTCCAGCATCATCCGGCCGAAGGGATAGCGGAACTGGCGCACCAGGGTGCAGTTCCCTTCCCCGTCTACCGGCAGGATCGTCACCCCGCCCGGATGCTCCACCACTTCCCGCTTGACCCGGGCGCCGTTGTGCAGCTCCGCCCGGTCCAGCCGGACCGTGACGATGATGCCCTTATATTTGACTTCACCGTCTATCCGCTTCTCCCAATAGTCCAACCGTGGCTCCTTTCCCCCGGTGCCGCCGGGTACAGGCATAATGCGCGCGATTTACATAATTACGTTTTTGAGTATACCATACTCTTTCCGGTTTTTCCATATTTTTTGTATGGAAAACGGTGATTTTTTTTATTATGATGGGGCTATAGCCGTCGAAAAGAAGCAAAATGATTACTTTTTATGTCGTGAGAGGAACAATATGGTTACAGTTCTCGTATCTTCCGATTGTGTGGCCGCTATTTTAAAGGGCGGCCCCTTGAGTCCGGAGGAGATCCGCCTGGCGGTATCCGTATGTTTAGAGGCCACGGGCCGCCAGCCCTGGGAGGAATTAGAGGCGGAGGTCTACCGGCTGGGCGGCCGCCTGCTGCTCATCGCCCGGCCCCGGCCGCCGCTGCGGCGGCGGATCAAAACCGGCAGTCCCCGGCTGAAACGGGGCTGACGGCCGGGGAAAAGGCGGAAATTCACAATTTTTTCTTTTCTTTTCCATGGGTCTGTGTTAAAATGCTCTGGGAACGAAGGGAAGTGAACGCATGGCGCCAAAGCAGCTGGGCATAAAACGTGTGGCCGAGAACCGGAAGGCTTTTCATGAGTACTTTGTGCTGGAGCGCTTTGAGGCCGGCATTGAACTGGCCGGGACCGAGGTCAAATCTATCCGGGCGGGCCAGGTCAATTTGAAAGACTCCTTTTGTACCGTCAAAAACGGAGAGCTCTTTGTCCGCGGCATGCATATCAGCCCTTACGAGCACGGCAATATTTTCAACAAGGACCCGGTGCGGCCCCGCCGCCTGCTGATGCACAAACGGGAGATCCTCAAGCTCAACGCCCGCGTCATGCAGGACGGGGTGGCGCTCGTGCCTCTGTCCCTGTATTTTAAGGACAGCCGGGTGAAGCTGGAGCTGGGGCTCTGCAAGGGCAAAAAGCTCCACGATAAGCGGGACGCGGAAGCGGAAAAACAGTCCAGGCGCGACATGGACAGAATCATAAAGGAGAAGAATTACACATGAGCAATCCCATTGTCACCATCGAAATGGCCAACGGCGACGTGATCAAGGCCGAGCTCTATCCGGAGATCGCCCCCAACACCGTCAACAATTTCATCTCCCTGATCAAAAAGGGCTTCTATGACGGGGTCATTTTCCACCGGGTCATTCCCGGCTTCATGATCCAGGGCGGGGATCCGAAGGGCGTCGGCATCGGCGGCCCGGGTTACAGCATCAAGGGCGAGTTCACCTCCAACGGCTTCAAAAACGACCTGAAGCACGACAGGGGCGTCCTCTCCATGGCCCGCACCATGGCCCCCAACTCCGCCGGCAGCCAGTTCTTCATCATGCACCAGAACGCCCCTCATCTGGACGGGCAGTACGCCGCCTTTGGCAAGGTGATCGAGGGCATCGAGGCGGTGGACAAGATCTGCGCGGTCAGGACCGATTATAACGACAAGCCCAGAACGCCCCAGGTGATGCAGAAGGTCACGGTCGAGACCTTTGGCGTAGACTACCCCGAGCCGGAAAAGGCATAAATGCCAATTAGGAATTAAGAATGAGGAATGAGGAATGTAGGGTACAGGCTCTCTTTCCCTTATATTCCTCATTCCCGGCCATTCTTAATTCCTAATTCCTCATTCCTAATTCCTAATTCTTCATTGTATTTGGGGATGTACCGGTTTCGACGGGGGTGCGGAGGCAGGAATAGCGGGCGGATGCGCCTACCATCCTTAAAATGGGCATTTTTATAAATTAAAGAACAACGATAACACTGTTCTTCTCGCTGCTTAATTAGCGAGCGTTCCCCTCGGGAGGACCACGGCCCGGGACGGAGCGTCGACAAGTGGTGCCCGTGCGCCGGCAAAGCTTTGAGCCGGCCATGCATCATGAAGCTACCAAGCCCCGAAGCGCGGCGGTCCGCGCCGGGGCAAGGGAATGTAAACGGCCGCCTGCGCCCGGAGAAGTTCCTGTTGATGTGCTTTCGGACGGGGGTTCAACTCCCCCCATCTCCACCAAAAAGATAGCCTCCACGTCAGTGGGGGCTATCTTTTTGGCATGTTTTGGGGAGTTGAACCCGAGGGCTCTTGGCAAAGCGCCGGTGGCGCTTTGCAACCCGAGGCGGCCTGCGCCGCAGCGCAGGTCAACTCCCCTCCCAAAAGGGCTTCGCCCTTTCACGGGGCCCCCAGGGGGTAAATTATTGGTCAATCATGGGAGTTGAACCCGAGGGCTCTTAGCAAAGCGCCGGTGGCGCTTTGCAACCCGAGGCGGCCTGCAACCCGGCGCAGGTCAACTCCCCCCTATGGAGCATATAGGCTTCCATTTGAGTTTGTCAGTTTCCCTGATCTATAGTCCTTTTCCATCGGCTGTATTCCGGCGTTTCATCCCATTCTATGGCCCTGTCGATATAAAACTCTGCCAACTCAAAAGATGCAGGGGGCGTCAAGGGGTTAAAAAGATAATATGCCATCAAAAACGCGCAGCGGGCGGCGGCTTTCAAGCGATTTTCTTTCTCAAACCTGTGTAATGTCGCCTCTAACATAAAGAATAGATTAAGCCGGTTTCCCTCGTTTTCATCTGTATAAAAGTCGTCAAGATCGGCAGGGGTCAATTCAAAGACGGTTTTTTCATCAAAATACGGATGTTCAAAATCTATGCTGATCTTCATGTTTTTCTCTCCATAAGTCCACGAATCGCCGTATTGATCCTTCCCCGGCAAACGGGAAGCTGCCTATTTCTTCTTTTTCGGTTTGGGTGCCGGCAATGCCTCATACATGGCGTTGAATAAACCTGCCAAAAACTCTCTGTTGTCAACTTCGTCTACCAACAACATCTCTTTTGCTCCCTCATAGGGCAACTCATAGGTCACTGTTGGCATATAGCTGACTGCTGCTTTTATCGGTTTTACAAGCAACCTGTCATCATAGATACCGCCTACGATTTTGCCGCGGTAATAGATGATAAATTCTCCCATCATAGCCCGAACTGTTATTTCATCCAATTCGGATAACTGCCCTAAAATAAAATCTAAATATTCTTTACTCGATGCCATTATTCTACCTCAACAAACGGGAATTTATTGTTTCTTTATCTTCTTTCGGATAATCAGCTTTATGATAATAGCTACAGTCAAAACGACAACCGTTACTATACCATAAAATATAATGCTTGTGTACCATGGTGCGGACTGCATGGCATATAAATCGGGGTGTGCCTTAAAATCGCAGAGTACATATATTCCGTGTCCGATTAACACTCCAATGAATGAACCTATGATGGTATTCAAAATCAGATTGAGTTTTTTCAGCATAATAGTACCTCCAGCTA
>CANRHH010000025.1 GCA_947630375.1 uncultured Oscillospiraceae bacterium
TTGCACATTCTTGCCCCCTTATATTTCAATTCCCGGTGTATGGCTTAACTCATACACCGGGTTCTTTGACAGGCTGAGGGGCAGCTTTGCTGCCCCTTTCAGACTGTAGATAAACAGAAGGACCATGCATAAACATGCAGGGGGAGAGCGCCGAGAGGGGGCGGGAGCCCCCTTTCGGCGTTCAATCTGCTCTTATCCAAGAGCATTTTTGAATGCTCTTGGATAAGCTTTCAAGGTGAAGACCTTTGTCTTCACCTTGAAAGGGGCAGCTTTGCTGCCCCTTTGTTATCTGGTATAACGGACAGGATTCGAAGGGAGCGGTGTTAGAAAACGTGCCGGTGGCACGTTTTCCCCGCGACCCGGCCCGCCCGCAGGCGGGCGAATCCTGCACCCTCCGCCAAAAACCGGCAAGGCTCATAAGAGGCTTGCCGGTTTTTACTTCTTCACTATTCACTATTCACTCTTCACTCAAAAACCGACAAGCCGGTTTTTGGAGGTAATAAGTAATAGTGAAGAGTGAAGAGGTGCTGTGTCCGCTTCGCGGGCGACAAAATTTAAGGCTGCCCGCCGGAGCGGCGGACAGCCTGTTTTCTTATACCAGCCGGATCTCCCGGCAGGCCCCCGGGCCAAAGGCCCGGTCCATCTCCTGCTTGTAAAAGGCGAAATCCTCCGCCGGCATCAGCGCCTGCACGCAGCCGGCAAAGCCGCCCCCGTGGACCCGCCAGGCGCCCCGGCCCTCCAGCAGCCGGGCGCTCCGCTCCAGGCCCTGGGCCAGTTTGGTGTCCCCGGTGGCGCTGGTGACGATGTTGTTGAGCAGCTCCTCCGAGGAGCGGCCGGACTCGTTCATCAGCCGGATATAGGTGGCCCCGTCCCCGGCCTTCAGCGCGTCCCGCATTTTGGGGACCCGCTCATTCTCGTTGAAAAAGTGCATGGCCCGGCGCACAGGGCGGTTGGAGGCGTCCCAGCCCCGGCTCCAAAATTCCGCCGGGTCCACGTCCCCCAAAAAGCCCTTGTCAAAGAGGTTGGCGATATAGGTCATATCCGCCGGGATCCGGGCATAGGAGGTGGCCAGGCCCGCATGGCTGCCGCCGGTATCCGTGACGCAGAGGGTCAACCCCATGGCCGCGAAATCCGCCTGGATCGGTTCCAGCTCCCGGGTCTTGAAATCCGCGTAGAGCGTATGCCCCAGGGCGCAGACCATCTGGCCCATCAGGCCGCAGGGCTTGCCGTAGTGCCGGTTTTCCGCCTGCTGAGCCGCCCGGGCCAGCACGATAGGCTGCACCTGTCCGCCGTTAAAGAGCTCGTTCAGGATCCTGGCGATCAGCACGGAGAATGCCGCCGAAGAGCTGAGGCCGGAGCCCTCCGCCAGGCTGCTGCGCACCGCCGCGTCAAAGCCGCCGATGGCCAGGCCCAGCTCCTGGAAGGCCGCCGCCACGCCCCGCACCAGCGCCTGGGGCTTGGCAAATTCCGCCGTGCGCACCTGCAGCTGGCTCAGCCGGACTTCTATCGGCTCATGTCCTTCCGAAGAAATACGGATCACATCCAGCCCGTTTGCTTCATAGCGGGCCGTGATCCCCAGATCGATAGCGGAGGCCAGGACCCTCCCATTTTGATGGTCCGTGTGGTTGCCCGCCAGTTCCGTTACACCGGAAACAAAAAGTTCCTTTCTCATCAACAAATTTTCCTCTCCCTCAAGGCGCCTTTGGTTTGTCCTCTCTTATCACGTCATACAGAATAACCCAAAACCCTGGCAAAGTCAACCAGAATTACCTTCGCTTCGGATAATAATTTAACACATCCTACAAATTTCTTGCGTCTTGCGCAGACAGGCTATATAATAGAAAAAAACGCCAGGAGGGCCGGACATGAAGACTGCCAACGGGATCAACCTGACCATGCTCTGCGATTTTTATGAGCTCACCATGGGCAACGGCTATTTTGCCGAGGGGATACGGGATCGGATCACCTATTTTGACGTGTTCTACCGCAGTGTGCCCGACGAGGGCGGCTTCGCCATCGCGGCGGGGCTGGAGCAGGTGGTGGACTATGTGCAGAAGCTGCGTTTTGGCCCGGAGGACATCGACTTTCTTCGGAGCAAGGGCATTTTCAGCGAGGATTTTCTGGACTATCTGGCCCATTTTCGCTTTACTGGGGACATTTGGGCCGTCCCGGAGGGGACGCCGGTCTTTCCCCACGAGCCCATCCTCACCGTCCGGGCCCCGGCCATTCAGGCCCAGCTGCTGGAGACCTATCTGCTGCTGGAGCTGAACCACCAGAGCCTGATCGCCACCAAGGCCAACCGGATCTGCCGGGCGGCCCAGGGCCGGGCCGTGCTGGAATTTGGCTCCCGACGGGCCCAGGGCATCACCGGGGCGGTCACAGGGGCCCGGGCGGCCTTCATCGGCGGCTGCGCCGGGACGGCCTGCACCGTGTCCGACCAGGTGTACGGGGTGCCCGCCGCGGGCACCATGGCCCACTCCTGGGTCCAGATGTTCGACTCGGAGTATGAGGCGTTTGTGGCCTACTGCCGGACCTACCCCCAGAACGCGGTGCTGCTGGTGGACACCTATAACAGCCTCAAGTCCGGCATTCCCAACGCCATCCGGGCTTTCAATGAGGTGCTCCGGCCCCTGGGCATCACCAAATGCGGCATCCGGCTGGACTCGGGGGACATGGCCTATCTGACCCGGAAGGCCCGGGCCATGCTGGACGAGGCCGGCTGGCCCGGCTGCACCATCACCGTGTCCAACTCCCTGGACGAGCGGCTCATCACCGAGCTGCTGCTCCAGGGCGCGAAGATCGACTCCTTTGGGGTCGGTGAGCGGCTCATCACCTCCCGGAGTTCCCCGGTTTTCGGCGGGGTGTACAAGCTCTGCGCCGTGGAGGGCAAAAATGGGGAGATCCTCCCCAAGATCAAGGTCAGCGAGAACGTGGGCAAGATCACCAACCCCGGCTTTAAAAAGCTCTACCGCTTTTATAACCGGGAGACCGGCATGGCCGAGGCGGACTATCTCTGTCTGCACGACGAGACGGTGGACGACAGCCAGCCGCTGGAGATCTGCGACCCGGTCTCCCGCTGGAAGCGGAAGACTATGGAAAACTTCCGGGCGGTGGAGCTGCAGGTGCCCATATTCAAAAACGGGCAGCTCGTCTACAAGCTGCCCGCGTTAAAAGACATCAAAACCTTCTGCGCCTACCAGGTGAGTACCCTGTGGCCGGAGGTCAAGCGCTTTGACTATCCCCATTTGTACTATGTGGACCTGTCCCCCAAGCTCATGGCCCTGAAGGACGAGATGCTGGCCTGGCACGGAAAAACTCTTTAAAGATAGATCATCTTCAGCCCCTCCTGCAGGGCGTAGTGCACCGTCTCCGCCGCGCTGCCGGAGGACCGGTAGCAGTATGCCACACAGACAGAGCTGCTGTCTATCAGACGGCGGCTCTGTTTTTGCGCGCAGGCCGGGTCCTCGTTCTCCTGCACATAGCTCACCCGGTCCGCCCGGCGTTTGAGCCGCTCCAGGCGCCTCCGCTCCGGCCAGGCCGGCTTCACCGCCGGCTCCCGGCAGGGCAGCAGCAGGACCAGCCGGATCCTCCCATCCCTGGCCCGCGCCCGCAGCACCGCCTCGGCGGCCACGGACTCGAAGCCCTTTCCCCCGCCGCAGCAGAAAGACACCACGCCCTCTTTGGCCAGAGCCCGGATGGCCGCCTCCAGGGCGGCACGCAGCCGGGGGAGATCCTCCTCCGGCACATGCCGGTGGCCTATAAAGCAGCAGGTTTTCTCTCTGGCCGCCATGGCATATCTCCTCTCTTGCAACACGACATAGATGTGTTTTATACGATAAAAGATTATAAATTATCGCTTAAAACACGTCAATACCTTATTTAAAATTATTTTAAACAGCCCTCCCGGCGGATAAACTAAAGCCGTGAGGTGGGCAGCATGAGAAGCTTCGACAATTCCGCGCGATATCTCGACCTATACTATGCCATCCGGTACTATCGCAAGCTCCGGGGGCTGTCGCAGGAGCAGCTGGCGGAAAAGCTGGATATCAGCCGCCAGCATATGGCGGCCATTGAGGCGCCCAACATGAACCGGGGCATCTCTTTGGAGCTGCTCTTCAACCTGGCCAACGTCTTGGAGATCGAACCCTATCTCTTGCTGAAATTCCATATTGAGACATGATTTGCGCCGGCGTAAAACAAAACGCCGGCGCATGATTTCTTTATGAACAGAGGCTCAGCTGCCCGGTGGACCTGTCCACCCGGTAGATGCTCTCCGGCCGGATCTCCGATGGGTCAGAGAAGGCCGCGCCGAATTTCTCCGCTAAGCCCTCGTTCAGCTGGAAGATCAGCACATAGTCGTAGTTCTCCCGCAGATCCTCCATCCAGGCCTGGGCCGGGCTCAGTTCCCCCTGCCCGTCGTACCCGTTGGGGATCCCGCCATCCCACACTAAGTCCAGAAATTCCGTCTGGTCCACGTTGTCTATCTGCACCGTATGGGGGCGCAGGGCATAGCGCAGCGTGATCTTATCCACGCTGTCGGCAGAGATCAGGAAGAAGCGGCTGGGCACGCCGCCGGTGATCTCCTCCGCCCGGTCCACCACCCCCTGGTAGGCCTGCCGGTATTCTTGGGAAAAGCCCACGCCGCCCCGGAGCGTGAAATCTGTGGCCGGGGTCCAGGGGGAGAGCAGCGCCTGGGCGCAAAACAGCAGCGCCGCCGTCCGGGTCCCGTCCAGGGCCCCCAGCCGGATCAGGTCCGCCGCCAACAGCAGAAAAAGGAAGCCCCCCGTCAGCAGCACGGTGCCCACATAGCGCTCAAAGCAGGCCAGCTCCAGCGCCTCCTCCACGGAGAACGCAAACATGTACGCCAGGCACACCGCCCCGGTCTGGGCCAGGAAGAAGGCCAGCAGCGCCCAAAAGAGCTTTTTGTTCCGGCGCTTTTCGGCTGGAAACACCCGGCCGTACCGGCGCAGGCAGAACAGCAGCAGCGCCATCACCAGAGACAGCAGGAACACCGGCGTCAGCCAGAGGGTGTTCGTCTCCAGGTTGGCGGCCAGATTCCGGTTCAAAAACGCCTTGAAAAAGGACTTGGCGCAGGTCAGCCGGTATCCGTTCTCCCCCAACAGCCCGCCCAGGGTCAGGGGGAAGGCCTTTTTCACCCCCTGCATATGCACATGGGTGCTCCACAGGATCCAGGGGACCAGCGCCGCGCAGAGGTTCCCCAGCCCGAGTCGCAGCCGGTCCCGGCGGCTCTGCCCCGCCTCCGGCTCCGTCAGCAGAAGGACCAGGCCGGTCCCGGCGGCGCAGAGGACCCCAAGCCCCTTGAATATGGCCATAAAGGCCAGGCACAGGGCGGTCCCGCCCCGGAAAAGCGGCCCCCGGTCCCGCTCGGTGATCCCCTGGGCCAGGGTACAGGCGCAGACGACGGCCAGGAAGGTGTCCACCGTCAGGCGCTGGTAGACCAGCTCATGCATGGAGATGTTCAGCGGCAGCAGGAACACCAGCAGCAAAAAGACATAGGCATAGGGCCGCCGGAGATCCAGCTTCCGGGCGAAGGGCAGGAAGAAGGAGAAGTAAAACAGCTGCTGGGCATAGAACAGGGCCCACTCCGTCAACCCCCGGCCCGGCGCGCACAGCGCGATCAGCCGCTGGAGAAAATACAGCATCAGCGAGACCCCGGGCGGATACTCGGGAAACAGGGCGTGGGAACCGGGCTGGGTCGCAAAGGCGCCCTGGGCGAGCATCACCTTGACCACATCGGCCCAATGGGTGAAATCGTCCCAGGAGGCGACCGCCCGGCCGCCGTTGCAAAACAGCAGTGCCGCGGCCAGAAAGACGAACAGGCCGAAGCCGGGGGTAAAGAACCGGCGGGCGAAGGGGCGAAAGCCCTGTTTTTTGATCTGCACCGCCGCCAGCGCCCAGGCCGCCAGGGCCAGGGCCAGCACGGCATATACCCCTGCGGCCAAGGCCCCCGCCAGGCCGAAGAGGAACAGCACCAGCACCACGCCGATGCCCGTCAGGGGCACCAGCTCCTCAAAGCGGCGGCCGGCCCCCGCGCAGCACAGGGCGCTGCCGGAGCAGAGCACCAGCAGGAAAAGGAGAATGGCTATCAGCATCGTTTGAGCTCCTGTTTAAAACATGGCCGCCGGAAAAATCCGGCGGCCAAAGACTTGCTTGGAAATGCTTTACTCGTAGAGGCCCTTGAGCTTCATCAGGTGCTCGTAGCGCTCCTTGGCGTTGGCCTCGGAGGCGGCGAAGAGCCGGTCGGCCCGCTCGGGGAACTCGCGGGTCAGGCGGCTGTAGCGTGCCTCGTTCATCAGGAACTCCTGATACCCGCCGGCAGGCTCCTTGCTGTCCAGGGTGAAGGGCTTCTCCGCGTCCGGGTTGTAGCGGAACAGGTTCCAGTACCCGCACTTGACGGCCTTGTCCATCTCCTTCTGGCAGTTCTCCATGCCGCCCTTGATGCTGTGCATCTCGCAGGGGGCGTAGGCGATGATGAGGGAGGGTCCCTTGTGGGCCTCGGCCTCGGCAATGGCCTTCAGGGTCTGGACCTTGTTGGCGCCCATGGCCACCTGGGCCACATACACATAGCCGTAGGTCATGGCGATCTCAGCCAGGCTCTTGGACTTGATCTCCTTGCCGGCCGCGGCGAACTGGGCCACCTGGCCGATGTTGGAGGCCTTGGAGGCCTGGCCGCCGGTGTTGGAGTACACCTCGGTGTTGAACACGAAGACGTTCACGTCCTCGCCGGAGGCGAGCACATGGTCCACGCCGCCAAAGCCGATGTCATAGGCCCAGCCGTCGCCGCCGAAGATCCACACAGACTTCTTGTTCAGGAAGTCTTTCTTCTTGAGGATCTCTTCGGTGGCCTCGCAGCAGGCGCCGTTGGCCTCGATGAGGGCCACCAGACGTTTGGCGGGCTCCTGGTTGGCGTTGCCGTCGTCATAGGTGTCCAGATAATCCTGGGCGGCCTGCTTCAGCTCGGCGTTGCCGGCGTTGGCGGCCACATATTCCACGCTGGCCTTCAGGTCGTCGCGGATCTTCTTCTGGCCCAGATACATGCCCAGGCCGTGCTCGGCGTTATCCTCGAACAGGGAGTTGCACCAGGCGGGGCCGTGGCCTTCCTTGTTCACGGTGTAGGGAGAGGTAGCGGCGGGACCGCCCCAGATGGAGGAGCAGCCGGTGGCATTGGAGATGAGCATATGGTCGCCGAAGAGCTGGGTCACGAGACGGGCATAGCTGGTCTCGGCGCAGCCGGCGCAGGAGCCGGAGAACTCCAGATAGGGCTGGGCAAACTGGCTGAACTTCACGTCGGTGCCGATCATATCGGCCTTGGGAGCCACCTTGCTCACCATGTAGTCGAACACCGGCTGCTGATCCAGCTGGCTCTCCATGGGGGCCATCTCGATGGCGCCCACCGGGCACTGGCCTACGCAGACGCCGCAGCCCATGCAGTCCAGCGGGGAGACGGCCATGGTGAACTGATACACGCCCTTGCCCTTGCCGGCCTTGACAGGCGCGGCCTTGGTGGTCTCGGGCGCCGCGGCGGCCTCGGCCTCGGTCAGGGCGAAGGGACGGATGGTGGCGTGGGGGCAGACAAACGCGCACTGGTTGCACTGGATGCACTTCTCGGCGTCCCACTTGGGCACGGACACGGCGATGCCGCGCTTCTCATAGGCGGCAGCGCCCAGCTCAAAGGTGCCGTCGGCGTGATCCACAAAGGCGGAGACGGGCAGAGAGTCGCCGTCCATCTTGTCCACGGGATCCAGGATGCTGCTGACCATCTTGACGGTCTTCTCCCGGCCGGTCTTGGCCTGGACCTCCTTGTGGTCCTCGGCCTCGGCCCAGGCGGCGGGCACGTCCACCTTCACATAGGCGGTGGCGCCGGCGTCGATGGCGGCATAGTTCATATCCACCACGTCCTGGCCCTTCTTCAGGTAGGAGTGGAGGGCGGCATCCTTCATGTACTTAATGGCGTCTTCCTCGGGCAGGACCTTGGCCAGGGAGAAGAAGGCGGACTGGAGGATGGTGTTGGTGCGTTTGCCCATGCCGATCTTCTTGGCCAGGTCGATGGCGTTGATCATGTACAGCTGGATGTTGTTCTTGGCTATGTAGCGCTTGGAGGCGGCATCCAGATGGTGCTCCAGCTCCTCAAAGCTCCACTGGCAGTTGACCAGGAACACGCCGCCGGGCTTCACGTCCCGGACGATGGGGAAGCCCTTGGTGATGTAGGAGGGCACATGGCAGGCCACAAAGTCGGCCTTATTGATGTAATAGGGGCTCTTGATGGGCTTGTCACCGAAGCGCAGATGGCTGATGGTGACGCCGCCGGTCTTCTTGGAGTCATACTGGAAGTAGGCCTGCACGTACTTGTCGGTGTGGTCGCCGATGATCTTGATGGAGTTCTTGTTGGCGCCGACGGTGCCGTCACCGCCCAGGCCCCAGAACTTGCACTCGATGGTGCCCTCGGCGGCGGTGTTGGGGGCGGCGACCTCCTCCAGAGACAGGTTGGTCACATCGTCCACGATGCCGATGGTGAACACGCGCTTGGGCTCGGCCTTCTTCAGCTCGTTATACACGGCGAAGACAGAGGCGGGCGGGGTGTCCTTGGAGCCCAGGCCGTAGCGGCCGCCGATGACGGACACGTCGGTCTTGCCGGCGTTGGCCAGCGCGGTGACCACGTCCAGATACAGAGGCTCGCCCTGGGCGCCGGGCTCCTTGGTCCGGTCCAGAACGGCGATCTTCTTGGCGGTGGCGGGGATAGCGGCTAAGAGCTTGTCCGGGCAGAAGGGGCGGAACAGACGGACCTTCACCAGGCCCACCTTCTCGCCCTGGGCGGTCAGGTAGTCGATGACTTCCTCGGCCACGTCGCAGATGGAGCCCATGGCCACGATGACCCGGTCTGCGTCGGGGGCGCCGTAGTAGTTGAACAGCTGATAGTCGGTGCCGAGCTTTTCATTGATCTTGCCCATGTACTCTTCCACGATGGCGGGGACCGCCTCATAGTACTTGTTGGAGGCCTCGCGGTTCTGGAAGAAGATGTCGCCGTTCTCGTGAGAACCGCGCATCACGGGGTGCTGGGAGTTGAGGGCCCGGTCACGGAAGGCCTGGACGGCGTCCATATCCACCATGTCCTTCAGATCCTCATAGTCCCAAACCTCGATCTTCTGCAGCTCATGGGAGGTACGGAAGCCGTCGAAGAAGTTCAGGAAAGGCACGCGGCCCTTGATGGCGGCCAGGTGGGCCACCGGGGCCAGGTCCATGACCTCCTGCACGTTGGACTCGGCCAGCATGGCAAAGCCGGTCTGGCGGCAGGCCATCACGTCGCTGTGATCACCGAAAATGTTCAGGGTATGGCTGGCCACGGTCCGGGCGCTGACGTGGAACACGGCCGGGAGCAGCTCGCCGGCGATCTTGTACATATTGGGGATCATCAGCAGCAGGCCCTGAGAGGCGGTGTACGTGGTGGTCAGAGCGCCGGCGTTCAGCGCGCCGTGGACGGAGCCCGCCGCGCCTGCCTCGGACTGCATCTCCTGCACCTTGACGGTAGAGCCGAAGATGTTCTTGCGGCCCGCCGCGGCCCACTGGTCCACGAAATCCGCCATGGGGCTGGAAGGAGTGATGGGGTAGATCGCTGCAACTTCGGTAAACGCGTAGGATACATGGGCGGCCGCGTTGTTGCCGTCCATCGTCTTGAAGTGTCTCTGCATGTCTATTTTCATCTCCATAAAAAAATAAACTGTTTGCCCGGGCATCGGAAGCTTCGGACTCCGTATAACCGGACAAAGTCAGTTTAACATCATTTCGTCAAATTGTAAACAGATATTGCGCACAAAATCCTGTAAAAATAAAAAATTTTTGACGGAGCGCCGGTCAAATATACAAACCTGTAAAAATGTTTAAAATCCGCTTGTACTTTTCCAAAGGATAGTTTATAATCATAGAATCGGTTTTGCGGCTTTTTCGCCGCGCCGGCATTTTAAAGAAGAAAGGAACTCGTCATATATGGTGAACATCATCAACGACCGGGGCAAAATCAGCATCACCAGCGAGGTCTTTACCAATCTGGCGGGCGACGCGGCCACCAGCTGTTTCGGCGTAAAAGGGATGGTCGGCCGCAGCAAGGACAGCGGCCCCTTCCAGCTGCTGCGCCGGGAATCCATGTCCAAGGGCGTAGAGGTCCATTTTAACGATGACGGCAGTCTCTCCCTGGAGCTGCACATCGGCGTGGACACCGGCGTGAACATCAGCGCCGTCTCCCGCAGCATCATGAAAGAAGTGGGCTATAAGCTCTATAAGGCCACCGGCGTGCCGGTAAAGAGCGTAGACGTATATATAGACTCGATCATTGGATAAGAGTCGAGGAAACGCCATCCGGCCTTTCCCCGGCGCGATCCCACCTGGAGGTGCTACCTTGAAAGATTACATTGACGCCGCGGCATTCAAAGAGATGATCTTATGCGCGGACGCGGCGCTTCACGCGAATATTCAGCAGATCAACGAGCTGAACGTTTTTCCCGTGCCCGACGGGGACACGGGCACCAACATGGGCCTGACCATGAACACCGCCGCGGCCGAGCTCCGCAAGCGGGATTTTGACAGCATCGCCGCCGCCGCGGACTGCGTGGCCTCGGCCACGCTCCGGGGCGCCCGGGGCAATTCCGGCGTGATCCTGTCCCTGCTGTTCCGGGGCATTTCCCGCCGTCTGAAGGGCACCGAGACCGCCGGAGCGGCGGAGTTTGCCGGGGCCATGAACGACGGGGTCTCCGCCGCCTACAAGGCGGTGCTCAAGCCCGCCGAGGGCACCATTCTCACGGTCTCCCGCCTGGCCGCCGCCGCTGCCGTGCAGGCGGTCAAGAAGGGCGCCGGGCTGGAGGACATGCTCCTGCGCTCCATCGGTGCCGGGGAGGACGCCCTGGCCGACACGGTGAATCTGAACCCGGTGCTGAAAAAGGCCGGCGTGGTGGACGCCGGCGGCATGGGCTATGTGGTGATCCTCAAGGCTATGCTGGCCTCTCTCCGGGGCGAGGTGCGCTCTTCGGACCCGGTGCAGGGCTCTGCCGGCAGCCCGGTCTTTGAGACCTCCGGGGACGTGCTGCTGGAGGCCATCACCTTCGCTTTCGATACGGTGTATATCGTGCGCAAGAGCGCGCCCGATGTGGATCTGGAGCCTCTGCGGCGCTATTTGGACAGCATGGGGGATTCGTTGGTGCTCAGCGAGGATGACGAGATCTTTAAGGTCCACGTCCATACCGATGAGCCCGGCCGGGTCCTGACCGAGTCGCAGAAATACGGGGTGCTGGAGCTGGCCAAGATCGAGAACATGGTCACCCAGGCCCAGCAGCTGAAGGCCGGCGGGAAGGCCCAGAGCACCGACGACCTGGAGCAGGTTGAGAAGGAGCTGGAGGAGGGCCCGGCGGTGGCCGCGCCCGAGAAGGAATACGGCATCGTGGCCGTCTGCGCCGGGGCGGGGATGGAGTCCCTGTTCCGGGAGTTAGGGGCGGACGGGATCGTCACCGGCGGCCAGACCATGAACCCCTCCACAGACGATATCCTCAAAGCCGTGAACCGGACCCCGGCCTCCACGGTGTTCGTGTTCCCCAACAACAAGAACATCATCATGGCCGCCGAGCAGTGCGCACCTCTGACGGAAAAGAAAGTGGTGGTCATGCCCACCAGGAGCGTGCCCCAGGGGGTGTCCGCTCTGCTGAGCTTCAGCCCGGACGAGACCGAGGAGGTGCTGACGGAGGCCATGCACGAGGCCATGGAGCATGTGCACACCGCCATGGTGACCTATGCCGCCCGGGATTCGGACTTTGACGGGCACATCATCCACGCGGGAGAGCATCTGGCTCTGCTGGACGGGGCCTTGCTGGGCAGCTACGGCGACGTGATGCCTCTGTTGGAGGATCTGACGGGGGCCTTTGCGGACTACAGTCCCGAGTTTATCACCATCTATTACGGGGCGGACGTGGTCCGGGAGGATGCGGACAGCGCGGCCGCGCTGCTGTCCGGGAAATTCCCGGAGGCGGAGATCAGCGTGGTCAACGGCGGCCAGCCGGTGTACTATTACATGATCTCTGTAGAATAATAATTTAAAAAGCCTCGCACGGCTGCGCCGTGCGAGGCTTTTGCTTTAACCGCCGAAGCGGGAGGAGCCGGGGACCGGTTCCCCGTTATACAGATACCAGAACTCCTCTAAGGTCAGATTGTTCTCCATGATGTAGGCCGCCGCCTCGGTGCCCACATAGCGGAAGTGCCAGGGTTCATAGATGTTCTCCGTGATGGCCTCCGCCTCCTCTCCCTTGGGATAGCGGAGGATGAAGCCGTACTCGGCGCAGTGGGCGTAGAGCCACTGGAAGGTCTCCGTGTTCTCCAGGTCCTGGGTCTTGGGATTGCGGTAGATGTCGGTGATATCGCAGCAGAGGCCGGTCTGGTGCTCGCTGGCTCCCGGGGGGTTCACGATGGTGGCCGCCACCTCCCGGCTGAGCCCCTCGTTCAGCTTCCGCTGGAAATTCTGATACTGCTCGTTATAGGTCCGGTATCCGGAGGAGAGGTACACCGGCAGCCCCGCCGCCTCGCAGCCGTCGGCAAAGCTCTGCAGGGCCTCGGCAATGCGGGAATCCTGGGGGCAGCCGCTGGAGCTGACCTTCACCACCTCCGGCGGGGCGTACTCCCCGATCTCGTGGGCCTTGCTGACCAGGATATACTCCCAGCTGTTGATGTCGATGTCCGGCGGGGCGGGCAGTCCGGCCGCCAGGGCCCGGCCCTCGGGGCTGTTGGGG
Organism: uncultured Oscillospiraceae bacterium; assembly: GCA_947630375.1. Classification (GTDB taxonomy): domain Bacteria; phylum Bacillota; class Clostridia; order Oscillospirales; family Oscillospiraceae; genus Limivicinus. Next base: position 12,783 of record CANRHH010000025.1, read on the forward strand.
TCCACGGTGGGCTCCGGCGTGGCCTCCACGGCGGGCGTCTCCTCTGTCCCCTCCGGGGCCGCTTCGCCGCTGTTCTCCGGGGCGGCCGTCTCCGCCGGCGGGGCGGTCTGCGCGGGCTTCGGCGGGGCGCCGATATCGTCACTGAAGGGCGTATAAGAGGCCCTGATATAGCAGTATACCCCGAAAAGGATCAACACGATCAGGCCCAAAATGACCCGGACCACACGGTTTGTCTTCATTTGATACCCCATTCCGCCACCCCAAGGGCGGCATAAGCATTTTAGCTGTAGTTGTAAATGATAGCATTTTCCGGCCGCCGGGTCAAGAGAAAACCCGCATTTCTCTTGCGCAGACGGGGAAAAGCGCGTATAATTTTGTATATATCATTACAAGGAGCTGGCATTATGAAACTTACCTGGTACGGCCATTCCTGCTTCCTGATGGAGACCTCCGGCGGCTCCATCGTCTTTGATCCCTATGCCCCGGGCAGCGTCCCCGGTCTGGAGCTGCCGCCTCTGACCGCGGACCTGACCCTTTGCAGCCACCAGCACCGGGACCACTATTATCCCCAGGGGGTCACCCTCACGGGCCAGGACCCGGTGGTTGGGATGCAGCGGATCCTCAGCTGCCACGACGGGCAGGGCGGCGCCCTGCGGGGGGACAACATCATCAGCCTGATTGACGCGGACGGGGTCCGGGCCGTGCACTTAGGGGATTTAGGGCACCCGCTCACCGCCGCCCAGGTGGAAAATCTGGGCCGGGTGGACGTGCTGATGATCCCCGTGGGCGGGTACTTCACCATCGACGCCCGGCAGGCCTGGGCCGTGGTGGAGCAGCTGGACCCCTGGCTGGTGCTCCCCATGCACTACCGGGGAGAGGGCTTCGGCTATGACGTGATCGCCCCGGTGGACGAGTTTTTGTCCCTGGCCAAAAACGTCCGCTTTTTCGACACCAATGTCCTGGACCTGACCCAGGTCCGGGAACCTATGACAGCCGTCCTTCGCATACCTAAAAAGTCCTGACGGACTTTTTAAGTATGCTTCAAATGCGACCCGCTGCGCTGGGCTCGCATTTGATACTCGCGCTTATCGCGCTTCGCTTGGTCGGCGCGAGGGCCGCATTTCATGCGGCTCAGAGTGTTTTTGAGGCGGCAAAGCTGCCTCAAAAACAAATTTATTCTCTCTTGCTGCATAGCGGCACATTTGGCACGGCTTTGTTTACAACCGAAAAAATGAGGCTCTGACTTTTCAGAGCCTCATTTCTTTATGCACCGATCACGTAGGCCAGCAGGTCCGGCGGGGTGAAGCCGGGGGCATATTCCGGCGTCAGGCTCTCATAGAAGCTCTGGAGCCGCTGTCCGTACTCCTGGTTGGACGCCTTGCCCTTGGCGGTGAGCGGCGTCACGCCGTCGGAGGCGTACTCGATGGCCGCGTCCACGCTCAGGGGCAGGCGCATGATCACGTGGTAGCCATAGCTGGTCTCCACCGGGTCGGACACCTGGTAGTCCTCCAGGGCGTTCACCGCGTCCTCAAATTCCTGCACCATGGTGCCGGGGGTAAAGGTGTAGCCCTCGGGGAAATTGACCTTGCCGGTGTCCTCGCAATACTCGTCCTTCAGCTCCCGGAAACGCGCCAGCAGGGCCTCCGTGTCCGTGATGGCCTGGAGCTCCTGGGCAACGGCCTTCGCCTGCTCCAGCTTCTGGGCCTTTGCCGCCTCGTCCAGCGCCTCGCCGGTGGCCGGGTCCACGGTCATAAAGAGGATGTGCCCGGCGGAGAGATAGCCGTTGTCCACCAGATAGTCCATAGCGGCCGCCTCGTCATAGAGCTCCCCCGCCTCTCCGTAGATCTGGAGGTAGTTCTGCCGGTAGAAGCTGTTGGTCTCAAACACCCAGCGGTACAGATCCAGGTTCATATAGATCCCCGCCAGATATTCCTCAAAATCGGCCTCGGTGGCCCCTTCGCCGCAGATATTGACGATGTCCTCCCGGAGCTGCTCCTCCAAGGCGGCCAGCTCATCCTCCGGCAGGGTCACCTGGTTTTCCTCCGCGAAGAGCTCGATGGCGCAGAGCTGCAGCAGGTTGAGCTCGGTATTGTCCACCGCCGCCTGGGCGAAGCTGGTCCCCTCGGCGTATTCGTCCTTCCAGTGCTGCTCCATCCCGTAGTAGGTGCTCATACTTTCAAAATAGTTCTGCACCTGCAGGACCTGGGAGGAGAGCATATAGAAATACTTGTCCCAGGTGATCTCCTGCCCGTTCACGGTGAAGATCACCTCTTTGGGCTGGTGGAGGGCCTGGATGGCGGCCAGGTCCAGGGTCTCGATCCCGGCGGCGCTGTCCTCCGGGGCTTCGCTGGTCTCGGGGGTCTCGTCCGTCTCCGGGGCTTCGCCCTCTTCCGGAGCGGCAGGGCCCGGGGCGGCGGTGGCCGCCGGCACTTTCAGCGCCGGGCTGGCGCTACCCAGCCAGCCCGCCAGGCCCGCAAAGGCCAGGCACAGGATCAGCATGACTGCAAAGAATTTTTTCATAGCTTTGATTCCTTTCCCGCTCATCTATCTGTAGACAAAGATCTGCTGCATTTGCCTCGGAGCTGCAAAACATTTAAATTCGTTTTTGGGGCAGCTTTGCCGCCTCAAAAACACTCTGAGGCGAGCGAAGCGAGCCCTCGCGCCGACCAAGCGAAGCGCGATAAGCGCGAGTATCAAATGCGAGCCCAGCGTAGCGGGTCGCATTTGAATTAATATACCACAGCCCGCCGGAAACTACAAGGGTTTGTCCGCCGCCTCTCCGCCGCCCCAGGCGGCGGCAAAGCGCCGGGCCTCGTCGATCACCCGGTTCTTGGCCTTGATCTTCAGGCTCAGGCAGGGCTTGGAGCCCGCCTCCACCCGCAGCCGGCCTTTATATTCGGGCAGGGCGTAGAGGGCGGAGACCTTCTCCATGTCAAATTCCTTCACGGTAAAGCGCAGGCTGCCCTGCTTCTGGGAGATGTCCGTGATGCCGGCCCGGCCCGCCTCGCCCCGGAGCAGGGCCACCCGGATCAGGGCATTGACCCCCGGGGGCGGCTCCCCGAAGCGGTCGATAAGCTCGTCGGTCAGGTCGTCCGCCTCCTCCTCGCTGCGGATCAGGGCGATGCGCCGGTAGAGGTCCATCCGCTGCTCCGAAGAGGGGATATACCGGTCCGGGATATTGGCCGCCACAGCCAGGTCCGCCGAGCACTCCGCCCGCTGGGGCAGCTGGACGCCCCGGGCCTCCAGCACCGCCTCGCTCAGCAGCTTCATATACATATCGTAGCCCACGTCGATCATGTGCCCCGACTGCTCCGCCCCCAACAGATTGCCCGCGCCCCGGATCTCCAGATCCCGCATGGCGATCTTGATGCCGGAGCCGAACTGGGCAAAGTCCCGGATGGCGTTGAGCCGCTTTTCCGCGATCTCGGTGAGCACCTTGTCCCGCCGGAAGGTGAGATAGGCGCTGGCCCGGCGGGTGGAGCGGCCCACCCGGCCCCGGATCTGGTGCAGCTGGGCCAGGCCCATTTTGTCCGCGTCCTCCACGATGAGGGTGTTTACGTTGGGGATATCGATGCCGGTCTCGATGATGGTGGTGCATACCAGCACCTGCACCTGGCCGTTGGCGGTGCTCTCCATCACGGAGGCCAGAGACGCCTTGTCCATCTGCCCGTGGGCCACGGCCACCACCGCGTCCTCCAGCAGGTCCGAGAGCTTCCGGGCCGTCCGGTCGATATCCTCGATCCGGTTGTGCAGGTAGTACACCTGCCCGCCCCGCTGAAGCTCCCGGCGGATGGCCCCGGCCAGGATGCCCCAGTCGTGCTCCATCACGAAGGTCTGCACCGGCAGCCGGTCCTCCGGCGGCTCCTCGATGGTGGACATGTCCCGGATGCCGGACATGGCCATGTTCAGCGTCCGGGGGATGGGGGTGGCGGACAGGGTCAGCACGTCCACCCCCTGGGCCAGCTCCTTGATATGCTCCTTGTGGGTGACGCCGAAGCGCTGCTCCTCGTCCACCACCAGCAGCCCCAGGTCCTTGAACTTCACGTCCTTGGACAGGAGCCGGTGAGTGCCGATGACCAGGTCGCAGGCGCCGGAGGCCAGATCCCGCAGGGTCTGGGCGCTCTGGCCGCCAGTCTTGAAGCGGCTGAGCACCGCGATATTCACCGGGAAGCCGAAGAAGCGCTGGAGAGCCGTCTGGTAGTGCTGCTGGGCCAGGACCGTGGTGGGCACTAAGATGGCCGCCTGTTTCCCGTCCAGCACGCACTTCATCACCGCCCGCAGGGCCACCTCCGTCTTGCCGAATCCCACGTCCCCGCACAGCAGCCGGTCCATGGGCACGGAAGACTCCATGTCCCGCTTGATCTCCGCCACGCACCGGAGCTGGTCGTCGGTCTCGGTGTAGCCGAAGTTGTCCTCAAACTCCCGCTGCCACTCGCTGTCCGGCGAGAAGGCATAGCCCGGCAGCCGCTGGCGCTGGGCGTAGAGCTTGATGAGCTTCTCGGCCATGTCCTTGGCGGCGTGCTTGGCCCGGGAGCGGGTCTTGGCCCACTCGGTGCCTCCCATTTTGGACAGGCGCACCGGTCTCTCCTCCCCGCCGCCGGTGTATTTGCTCACCAGGTCCAGCTGGGTGGCGGGCACATAGAGGGTGTCCGTCCCGGCGTAATTGATCTTCACATAGTCTTTTTCAAAGCCGTCCACCTGCATCTTCACGATGCCGGCGAAGCGGCCGATGCCGTGGTTCTCGTGGACCACATAGTCCCCCACCGACAGGTCCGCGTAGGACTCGATCCGCTCCCGGCCGGGAGGCAGCTTCCGGCGGGCGCTTTTTTTATGCCCGGCACGCAGCAGCTGGGCATCGGTGAGGACGGCCAGCTTCAGCCCCGGGTATTCCATCCCCGCCGACACGGCCCCGATGCTGATCACGCATCCGCCGCTTTTCGGCAGGGCGGTCAGCTTCTCCTGGAGCGGGGCAGAGATGCCCCGGCCCTCGAAGAACTCCTGGAGTACCTTGGCCCGGCGCAGGTCCGCCGCCAGCACCAGCACCCGGTAGTCCTGCCGGAGATACACCGCCAGGTCCTCCGCCGCGGCCTGGGCGCTGCCCGCGTAGGAGGGCAGCTGCTTGGCCGGGACGCTGGTGATCGTCTTGGGCGCGATGGGACCCCGGCCCAGGGTAAAGGCGTCCGCCATATAGAGGGGGAAATCCTCCAGGCGGCGGACCAGAAGGTCCATACTCAAAACGACGCTCTCCGGCTGGGGCACAAAGCGGCCCTGCCGCTGGAGATCCCGCAGGTCCTCGGTAAGCTGTTTGAGATAGTCCCGGGCCCGCTCGGCGCAGCGGTTGGGCTGGTCCAGCAGCACCACCGCCTCCGCCGGTATGTAATCCGCGCCGGTGGCCATAGGGTAGAGCAGCGGCAGGAACCGGTCCTCATCCCCTGTGGTCAGGGCGTTTTCCAGCTTCTCCGCGTCGGCCCGGAGTCCGGCGGCCACCGTGGCCGCCGCCTCGCTGGTCCGCCGCCGGGCATAGCGCTCCGCCAGGTGCTCCAGCTCTCGGCAGAGCTTCCCCACCCCGCCGGCGGCCAGGGAGGGCAGCGCCTCCGCCGCCGGCAGCAGCACACAGCGGTCCAGATTCTCGCTGCGCCGCTGGGAGGCCGTGTCAAAGCGGCCCATGGAGTCTATATCGTCCCCCCAGAACTCCACCCGCACCGGCTCCGCCTCGCCGGGAGAGAAGAAGTCCAGGATCCCGCCCCGGCGGGCGAACTGCCCCGGACCCTCCACCTGCTCGCAGCGGCTGTAGCCGCAGCGGAGCAAGGCGTCCTCCACGTCCTCGATGGGGACGCTGCCCGCGGCGTCCAGGGTGAAGGCAGCGCGCAGCAGCGTCTCCGGCGGCATGGTCCGCTCCAGCAGGCCGGAGATGGAGGCCACCGCCACCGGGGCCTGCCCGGAGGCCAGCGCGTACAGGGCGGCGATGCGCCGCTGCTCCGCCTGGCGGGAGGCGGCCTGGCTGGGATAAAAGGTGAAATCCCGCATGGTCAGGGTCTGCACCGGCTCTGACAGCAGCGCGTTCAGATCCCGGGCAAAGCTCTCGGCGGCGGTATCGTCCGGGCAGAGGACGAAGAGGGGCCGGTCCAGCCGGCGGCGGAGCGCCGCGGCCAGATGGGCCCGGTGCACCGCCGAAAGCCCGGAAACGAGCGCGGGAAGCCCGCCGCTCTCCAGCAGGGAGGGGAGGGCGGCTGCTTCCCGGTTTTCAAAAAATTGCTGCAACAGGATATCCATACGAGGGATATTATACCACACGGCGGCGGCGGGCGCAAGGGCGGAAAGGGGCGGGGCCGGTCGAAGGGCCCTTCAGCGCCTCTCCACGGCCGTGACGAACACGGTCCCCTCCTCCACCCGGAACCGGACGGTGAGCCCCGCGAAGTCCAGGGCATAGAGCCGTTCCCCGTCCGCCTGATACCGGGGCCGGGGGTCGTTGGCCAGGACGCCCCGGAGGGCGGCCCGCTTTTCCGGCGGGACCCGCTCCTCCAGTTCCGGCGGCAGCTCCACCGTCAGCGTCTGCCCCGGGTCCGGGGCGAAGCCGCCGCTGGCCTCCGGCTTACAGTCGGCATAGGGCAGATAGGGCTTGATGTCAAAGATCGGGGTGCCGTCCACCAGGTCCGCCCCGGCCACCCGCAGCGTGGGCCCCAGGGCCCGGTCCTGCCGCACCTCCAGCAGCCGCACGCAGGACAGGCCCAGGGCGTTGGGCCGGAAGGGGGAGCGGCTGGCGAACACACCCACCCGCCGGTTGCCCCCCAGCCGGGGCGGGCGCACCGTGGGCGACCAGTCCCCCCGCTGGGTCTTGGAAAACTGCCAGATGAGCCACAGGTGGCTGAAGCCCTCGATGCCCCGCAGGGCGTCCGGGTTCCGGTAGGGCGGCTCAAAGACGATCAGGCTCTCCAGCGCCTCTACCACCCCCGCCTGGCGGGGGACGCCGAACTTATCCGGAAAATCGCTGCGGATATGGGCGATGGGTTTTATCACAACATCCGGCACAGCAGCTCCTCCAGCTGGGACAGCAGCGACAGGGACACGCCGTTGATCAGCATGTGCAGAAAAATGGGGGCCCAGACCGACTCCGTCCGCTCATAACAGCGGCAGAGCACGAAAGAGGCCGGGATATACTGGACCAGGTAGAGCAGGGCCGCCGCGTCCAGCAGGGCAAAGCTCCACACGTGGTACAGGGAGAACAGCAGGATGCTGGCGGCGTAGGCCAGTACCCGGCTTTTTCGCCGCAGCAGGCCGAACACCGCCCCCCGAAACAGGATCTCCTCCACGATGGGGGCCATGAACACCGCCATAGCCGATACGGTGCCCATCTCCATGTTCGCCATGTCCATGACGGCGGCGTTGTTGGGGTTGTCCGCCGGGAAGAGGGACAGCAGGGAGTTGACCGCCAGGTTCAGCGCCAGCATGATCCCGTACCCGGCCAGCACCTCCACCAGGCAGTTAAAGGGCCGGTCACACAGCGGGTCAAAGTCCCGCCGGAGAAACCGCAGCTCAAACGCCAGCATATAGACCAGACCGACGGCGTAATAGATCAGGTTGAAAGCCGCGTCGCTGAGGGAGGGTATGAGCGGCAGCAGGACAAAGCTCATCGCCAGCGGCAGCAGCAGCACATGCACCGGCAGATACGCCAGCGCCGCTATGCTCTCCCGCCGGGTCATGCGGCTGCTTCCGGGAGAAAGCGGCGCTCTCATGGCGCGCCTGCTTTCTTTTTCAGCTCATAGAGCAGGTTCAGGGCCTCGATGGGCGTCAGGGTGTTCAGGTCGGTCTTTTGCAGGGTCTCCCGCACCTGGTCGGCTCCTAAGTCGGCCAGGCTGATCTGGTCCCGCGCTTCCGGCGCTTTTCCCGCCGCCGGGGCGGCGGGGCCCCCTGCCTCCAGGGCCTTCAAATAGCCCTTGGCCTTGCCCAGCACCTGCTCGGGCAGGCCGGCCAGCTTGGCCACCTCGATGCCGTAACTGTCGTCCGCCGCGCCGGGGACGATCTTGCGCAGGAAGACCAGGCTGCCCCCCTGCTTCTTGGCGGTGATGTTGTAATTGCGCACCCCCTCGATCTCCCCCTCCAAGGTGGAGAGCTCGTGGTAGTGGGTGGCGAACATGGTCTTGGCCCCGAGACGGCGCTTGTCCGCGCAGAACTCCAGCACCGCCCGGGCGATGGCCATGCCGTCAAAGGTGGAGGTTCCCCGGCCGATCTCGTCCAGGATCAGCAGGGAGGCGGCGGTGGCGTGGCGCAGGATATGGGCCATCTCGTTCATCTCCACCATGAAGGTGGACTGGCCGGAGGCCAGGTCGTCCGAGGCGCCGATCCGGGTGAACACCCGGTCCACGATGCCGATGGTGGCGCTCCGGGCCGGCACAAAGGAGCCCATCTGCGCCATCAGCACGATGAGGGCCGTCTGGCGCATATAGGTGGATTTGCCGGCCATGTTGGGGCCGGTGACGATGGCCACCCGGTCCCCGGCGTCGTTGAGGAAGGTGTCGTTGGGGACAAAGAGCACGTCCTTCAGGGTCTGCTCCACCACCGGATGCCGGCCCTGGACGATGCGCAGCTCCCGGGAGGTGTCCACCTCGGGCATGGTATAGCCGTTGCGGACGGCCACCTCGGCCAGGGAGCAGAACACGTCCAGCCGGGCCACCGCGTCCGCCGCAGCCTGGACCCGGGCCACCTTGGCGGCCACGCTGTCCCGGACCTGGCAGAAGTATTCGTACTCCAGGTCGTTGATCCGGTCCCGGGCGGTGAGCAGGGTGTTCTCCAGCTCCTTGAGCTCCTGGGTGAAGTAGCGCTCGTTGGAGACCAGCGTCTGCTTGCGGATGTAGTCCTCCGGGACGTTTTCCAGCCCCGCGGAGCGGGGCACGTCGATATAATAGCCGAAGACCTTGTTGTAGCCCACCTTCAGCTTCTTGATGCCCGTGCGCTGCCGCTCCCGGGCCTCCAGCTCGGTGACCATCTGGGCCCCGTTGTCCCGCACGGAGCGGAGCCGGTCCAGCTCCTCGGAATAGCCCGGGCGGAGGATGCCCCCCTCCCGGACGGAGAAAGGCGGGTCGTCGCAGATGGCCCGGTCGATCTCAAAGCGCAGATCCTCCAGGGCGTCCATGGCGGCGATCTCCCGCAGGGCGGCGGAGGTGAACGGAGCCAGCAGCTCCTTCAGCCGGGGCAGCACGGCGGCGCAGTTGGCCAGAGAGCGCAGATCCCGGCCCCCGGCTGTGCCGTACACCGCCCGGCCCACCAGGCGCTGCATATCCCCGATCTCCCGCAGGGCCAGCATCAGCTCTCCCCGGGCCACGTTGTCCCGGAACAGCTCGTTGACCGCGGCCAGGCGCCGTTTGATGGCCACCGCGGACAGCAGCGGCCGCTCCACCCAGGCTCTGAGCATCCGGCCCCCCATGGGGGTCCGGGTCCGGTCCAGCACCCAGAGCAGGGAGCCCCGCTTCTCCCCGCTGCGCAGGGATTCGGTCAGCTCTAAGCTCCGCCGGGCAGTCCAGTCCAGCTCCATATAGCGGCCGCCGTAGAACACGTCCAGCTTGCCGATGTGGCTCAGGTCAAATTTCTGGGTCTCCTCGATATAGGCCAGCAGGGCCCCGGCGGCGCAGACCGCGCCGCTGCCCTCCCCCAGGCCGCTCTGGTCGATGTCCGCAAAGCCGAACTGGGCACAGACCCGGGCGGCGGCGGGCATAAACTCAAACAGATCCCGCCCCGGCTCCAGCATGGCCCCCAGCCGCTTGAGCAGGAACTCTCCGATCAGATTCTCCTGGGCCGCGCCCTGGGACAGCACCGCCTCCCGGGGGGCAAAGCGGCCCAGCTCGTTGAGGATGTGGGACGCGGCGTCCGCCTCATAGGCGGCGCAGCAGAACTCGCCGGTGGACACGTCGCAGAAGGCGGCGCCCCCCTGGGCCCCGTTCAGATACACCGCACAGATATAGTTGCTGCGGCCCTCCTCCAGCATGGAGCTCTCGGTGACGGTGCCGGGGGTGATGACCCGGATCACGTCCCGCTTGACGATGCCCTTGGCCAGGGCCGGGTCCTCGGTCTGCTCACAGATGGCCACCTTGTAGCCCTTGGCGATGAGCCGGGCGATGTAGGCCTCGGCGCTGTGATAGGGCACGCCGCACATGGGAGTCCGGTCCTCCGGGTTCTCCACCGTCCGGTCCCGGGTGGTCAGGGCGATGTCCAGCTCCTTGGAGGCCAGTTTGGCGTCCTCGTCGAACATCTCGTAGAAATCGCCCAGGCGGAAAAACAGCAGGCAGTCGGCATACTGCTGCTTGATCTCTTGGTACTGCCGTTTCATCGGCGTCAGTTCAGGCATTTTTCTCTCTCCCGTCGTCTTTACAGCAGCTCGCCGTACAGGGCCCAGGTGTTGCTCCCCGTGATCCGGACCTGGGCGAACTGCCCGATCAGGGCCGGGTCCCCTTTCAGATGCACCAGCCGCCCGCCGTTGGTGCGGCTGGAGAGGTTATATTCCTCCCGGCCGGTCTCCCCGTCCACCAGTACCCGGAGGGTCTGCCCCTCGTAGGCCCGGTGCTTCTCGGCGGAGATCCGGTTGGCCAGCTCCGTGAGCCGGTCAAAGTGCCGCTGTTTGTCGGCGCGGGTGTAGGGGTCCGGCATGGAGGCGGCGGGGGTACCCACCCGCTTGGAATAGATAAAGGTGAACATGGCGTCGTAGCCCGCCTCTTCGCACAGGCGCAGCGTGTCCTCAAACTCCTCCTCCGTCTCCCCGGGAAAGCCCACGATGATGTCCGTGGTCAGTACCAGGTCCGGCATGGCCTGCCGGGCCCGGGCCACTTTCTCCAGATACTGGGCGGCGGTGTAGTTCCGGTTCATGACCTTCAGGATCTGGTCATTCCCCGCCTGGACAGGCAGATGCAGCTGGTGGGCGCACTTTTCGCACGCCGCCATGGTCTCGAAGAGTTCCTCAGTAGCGTCCTTAGGGTGGCTGGTCATAAAGCGGATGAGAAAATCCCCCGGGATGGCGTTGATGCGGCGCAGCAGCTCCGGGAACGATACCGAAGGCTCCAGGTCCTTCCCGTAAGAATTTACATTCTGGCCCAGCAGGGTGATGTCTTTATACCCGGCCCGGACCAGCTCCTCCGCCTCGGCCACCACGTCCTCCGCCCGGCGGGAGCGCTCCCGGCCCCGGACGTAGGGCACCACGCAGTAGGAGCAGAAGTTGTTGCAGCCGGACATGATGGGCAGCCAGGCCTTGACGGCGCCGTCCCGCAGGCTGGGCAGCCCCTCGGCCAGGACCCCGTCGCTCTTTTCCGCGGCGAAGACCCGCTTGCCCTTGGTGAGCACGCGCAGCAGCAGCTCCGGAAAACGCCAGAGCTCGTGGGGCCCAAAGACCAGGTCCACCACCGGGTAGGACTTTTTGAGCTTCTCGGCCATATGGGGCTGCTGCACCATGCAGCCGCAGACCGCCACGATCTGCCCCGGCCGGGCCTTTTTGCTGTGGTTCAGGGCGCCCACGTTGCCCAGGACCCGCATCTCCGCGTGCTCCCGGACCGCGCAGGTGTTGACCACCACGATATCCGCCTCAAACTCGTCCTGGGTAAAGCCGCAGCCCATTTGGGCCAGATAGCCCCGGAGCTTCTCGCTGTCCGCCTCGTTCTGCTGGCAGCCGTAGGTGTCCACCAGGGCCAGGGGCCGGGGGCTCCGGGCCTCCAGCACGGCGGCGATCTGGCGGCAAAGCGCCTCCTGCTCCCGGATCTGGGCGGGGGAAATGATCTTTTTCTCGATGCTCATGCTCTGTTTCCTTCAGTTCAAAAAATAAAAAACGATTCTCCTAATATTAACACAATTTATATGGAACTTTCAACAGAAATCATATATAATACGGGGCTGTAAGATTTTTATGCCCGGAGGATGCCTTATGCCTGTGATCCATGTTCTCGCGCCCCATGTGGCCGATATGATCGCCGCCGGAGAGGTGGTGGAGCGGCCCGCCTCGGTCATCAAGGAACTGATGGAAAACGCCTTTGACGCCGGGGCCAAAAATATCACCGTGGAGATGAAAAACGGCGGGGCCACCTATATCCGGGTCACGGACGACGGCTGCGGCATGGCCCCGGAGGACGCGGGGGTGGCCTTTCTGCGCCACGCCACCTCCAAGCTCCGGGACGAGCGGGGTCTGGAGGCCATCGGCACCATGGGCTTCCGGGGCGAGGCGCTGGCCGCCATCTCCGCCGTTTCCCATGTGGAGCTGCGCACCCGCCGCCGGGGCGACAACGAGGGCACCTTCGTGTCCTTAAGCGGCGGGGATATCCAGGAGATGGGCCCTGCCGGCTGCCCCGAGGGCACCACCATGACCGTGCGGGATCTGTTTTTCAACACCCCCGCCCGGCTGAAATTTCTGAAATCCGACCGGAGCGAGGCCTCCGCCTGCGTCCAGACGGCCCTCCGCTGCGCCCTGGGCCGGCCGGAGATCTCCGTCCGCTTCATCCGGGACGGGAAAGAGGAGTTCTTCTCCCCCGGGGACGGGCGGCAGGACTCCTGCGTGTACACCCTGCTGGGCCGGGAGCTGGCCGCCTCCCTGCTCCTCTGCCAGAGCCGGGACGAGAGCCTGGCCGTGTCCGGCTTCGTGTCCTCCCCGGCGGCGGGCCGGGGCAGCCGGGCCAGTCAGTTCTTTTTCTGCAACGGCCGCTGCATCAAGTCCGCCCTGCTCCAGGCGGCGCTGGAGCAGGCCTATAAGAACACCCTCCTCACCGGCCGCTATCCGGCCTGCGTGCTGTACCTGGAGATGAGCCCCGGGGCGGTGGACGTGAACGTGCACCCGGCCAAGACGGAGGTCAAGTTCACCAACGAGCGGCGGGTGTTCGACCTGGTGTACAACGCGGTGAAATACGCCCTGGAGGCCGAGACCCGGACCGCCCAGGTGGCTCTCTCCCCTTCCACCCGGAAGGCCGCCCAGCCCCGGGCGGATTTCTACCAGAGCATGCGGGCGGAGGATTTCCGCCAGAGCGGGTACGCCGTTCCCGGCCCGGCTGGCGGGGAGCGCCGCTCCGGCAAGGACAGCGCCCCGGCCTTTCGCAGCCCTGAGGTCCCCTATCAGACCCGGCTGGACCTGCCTGTCCGGCGCGCCCCGGCCCCGTCCGCGGTCAGGACTCCGTCCCCGGCGGCCGCCCGGCCGCCCCATGTGGAAAAGCCTGTTCAAAATGTGGAAACTCCCCCTGTGCCGGACCACAAGATTTTGGGGGAGGCCATGAAAACCTATATCTTGGTGGAGCGGGGGGAGGAACTGATCCTCATCGACAAGCACGCCGCCCACGAGCGGATGCTCTTTGACCGGCTCCGGAGCCGGGAAGGGGCGCTCATGTCCCAGACCCTGCTGAGCCCGGCTCTGCTGCGCCTGGGGCCCGAGGAGCAGGAACTGCTGGAGAAGAACGGGGAGCTGCTGCAGGAGCTGGGCTTCGAGTTAGAGCCCTTCGGAGAGGGGGACTATGCCGTCCGGGCCGTGCCCGCTGAGCTGGCGCCGGAGGAGGCCTCCGCCGCTTTGGAGGAGATCTTCGAAAAGCTCCGCAAGGGCACGGCCCCCAGCGCCCAGAGCGTCCGGGACCAGGTGCTGCACACGGTGGCCTGCAAGGCCGCCATCAAAGCCGGGTGGGACACCCAGGGCCCGGAGCTGGAGCGGCTGGTGGAGGCCGTGCTGTCCGGCCAGGTGAAATACTGCCCCCACGGCCGGCCCGTCTCCGTGACGCTGACCAAAAAAGAGCTGGACAAGCAGTTCAAGCGGATCGTATAAACCATGCCTGAAAAGATCCTTGTTATTGCCGGGCCCACCGCCGTGGGCAAGACCCGTCTGGCCATCGCCCTGGCCCGGCGGCTGGGCGGAGAGATCGTCTCGGCGGACTCCATGCAGGTCTACCGGGGCATGGACATCGGCACCGCCAAAGCCACGGCGGCCGAGCGGGCCCAGGCCCCCCACCACATGCTGGACGTGGCCTGGCCCTGGGAGGACTACTCCGTGGCCCGCTACGTGCAGGAGGCCGCCGCCTGCTGTGAGGACATTCTTGCCCGGGGGAAGCTGCCTATCCTGGCCGGCGGCACCGGGCTGTATATCGACTCGCTCCTGGCCGGGCGGGACTTTGCCCCCCGGGGGGACCGGGAGGAGGCGCTGCGCCAGGCCCTCTCGGCGGAGTATGACGCCTTAGGCGGGGAGGCCATGCTGGAAAAGCTCCGGCAGGCGGACCCGGAGCGGGCGGACAAGCTCCACCCGGCGGACAAGCGCCGGATCGTCCGGGCCCTGGAGATCTTCCGGCTCACCGGCGTCACCGCCACCGAGCACGACCGGCAGACCCGCCTGGTCCCGCCCCGGTATGAGGCGCTGCGCCTGGTGCTGCAATATGCCGACCGGCAGGACCTCTACCGCCGGATCGACGACCGGGTGTACGAGATGCTCCAACAGGGGCTCTTTGAGGAGGTGGCGGGCCTGCTGGACCGGGGCCTGTCCCCGGAGAGCACCGCCATGCAGGCCATTGGGTACAAGGAAGCGGCCCTGGCCCTGGCGGGGGCGCTCAGCCGGGAGGAGGCCGCCGCCCTCATCAAGCAGAACAGCCGCCGCTACGCCAAGCGGCAGCTGACCTGGTTCGGCCGCTGGGAGGATGCGGTCCGCATCCTCTGGCAGGGAGAGCCGGACCTTTCCGCCGCCCTGCAGACGGTGGGTCGGGAAATGGAGAAACGGGGCTTTTCCTGGCCGGCCGGGAAAAGCTGAGCCGGCCGACCGCTTTCGACAGGGTTTTCACCCCGCGCCGTACTATCATAAAGTACCGCCTTTCGGCGGCACACTATGATGGGGCGGCACGGACAGCCGCCCTCCAAGAAAAAGGAGTTGGCTGAAATATGCAGAAAACGCAAAATCTCCAGGACATCTTTCTCAATCAGCTGCGGCGGGAGAAGATCTCCGTCACCATGTTCCTCATGAACGGCTTCCAGATGCACGGCGTCATCCGGGGCTACGACGGCTTCACCGTGGTGCTGGACACGGAGGGGAAGCAGCAGCTGATCTACAAGCACGCCATTTCCACCATCGCCCCGGCCCGGACGCTGAACCTTGACGCGGAGCCGTAAGGGCCCGGGGGAGACCCGCTTCGCCCAGGCGGTGGCGGCGGCGCTGTTTTTGGCGGTCTGCGCTTACATAGGGGCGGCCCTGGCGGGGGATCTGCGCCCCGGGGTCAGGACCGCCCCGGTCCGGCGCTCCACCGTGTCGGAGAGCTTGGAGCTGGAGGGTCTGGTCCTGCGGCGGGAACAGACGGTGTGTACCGGCGGGCGGCTTTTAGCAGCCGACGGCAGCCGTCTGGCGGCGGGGGCCCCGCTGGCCGAGGGCCCGGAGGGGACGCTGTACGCCCCCGCCTCCGCTCTGTTTTACTCCGGCCTGGACGGGCTGGAGGCCCTGGGCCCGGAGGACGCGGAGGACTTGAGCGTAGAGAGCCTGTGCGCCCTGATGCGGACCCCTCCCCGGACCCCGGAGGGGGCCGTGGGGCGGCTGGTGCTGGAGCACGCCTGGTATTTCGCCGCCCTGGCCCCGGCGGACGCCGGGCCGGAGCCGGGCAGCTGCACCCTCTGCTTCCCGGACCCGGTGGGCCGGGTCCCCGCCCGGCTCCTCTCCGTCAGCCCGGCGGAGGACGGCCAGCGGGCCCTGCTGTTTCGCCTGACCCGGGGCGGGAGGGCTCTTTTGAGCTTGCGCCTGACCCCGGCCCGGCTGATCCTGTCCGAGATCGAGGGTCTGGAGCTGCCGGAGGAGGCCGTCCGGTACGACCCGGCGGGGCAGGCCTTCGTGTCCACCCTGACTGCGGCCGGGGCGGAGGAAAAACCCGTGGAGATCCTGTACACCGGCCAGGGCCGTTGTATCGCCGCCATAAGCCGGCAGGCCGGGGGCCTGCGGGAAGGAGACACGCTCATACAGAGATAAGGAGAGAGAACTATGGGCATTGAAGAAAATGTGCGCATCGTGCGGGAAAAAATGGCCGCGGCGGCCGTCGCCGCCGGGAGGCGGCCGGAGGATGTGCTGCTGATCGCCGCCACCAAGACCAACAGCGCGGAGCGGATCCGGGAGGCCATCGCCGCCGGCGTGGACGCCTGCGGGGAAAACCGGGTACAGGAAATGCTGGAAAAGAACGCCCAAGGCGCCTATGCCGGGGCTCCGCTGCACTTTATCGGCCATTTGCAGAAGAACAAGGTCAAGCAGGCCGTGGGCCTGGCCCGGCTCATCCACGGGGCGGACAGCCTGGAGCTGCTGCGCGTCATTGACCGGGTGGCCGGGGCCAAGGGGCTGCGGCAGGAGCTGCTGCTGGAGGTCAACATCGCCGCCGAGGCCTCCAAGTCCGGTTTTCGGCCGGAGGAGATCCCCGGACTTTTGGATGAGGTTTCCAGTTTTTCCCATATTTGGGTCCGCGGTTTGATGGCGATCCCCCCGGTTTGCGCCTCCGGAAAAGAAAATCGGCCATATTTTGATCAAATGGAAAAGCTTTTTATTGACAATGGGCAAAAAAAATACGATAATGTATCTATGGATTTTCTGTCCATGGGCATGTCGGGCGATTATGAGGAGGCCATTGCCTCCGGCGCCAACATGGTCCGGGTAGGCACGGCGATCTTCGGGCAGCGTGTCTATCCCTGATCCGCGGTCCGTTTCGGGGCCCGGCAGCAATTCTCACTGGAGGCTATACCATGGGGTTCATGGATGAGCTGCGCAAGCTGACGCAGCCAATTGACGAGGAAGACGATTTTTTTGAAGGGTCGGACAGCAGCTTAAGGCAGAATGCCCAGCCCAGCCAGGCCCAGCTTCAGTTTGAGCAGACCTTTGGCGAGGAGCCGGCCGGCGCGCCGGAGCCGGCGGACAAGCCCCGCCAGCAGCAGGGCAAGGCCCAGGGGGGTCTGTTCGGCGGCCTGGGTTCCCGCCGGGCGGCCAAACCCAAGGCCCAGCGGGAGCGGGTGGTAAACTTCGGCGGCAGTGAGCAGCAGGTGATCCTCTTCAATCCCAAGTCCTTTGACGAGGCCGGGGAGCTGGTGAACCATCTGAACCAGAACCGCTCTGTGGTGATGACCTTGGAGGGTCTGCCCACGGATATGGCCCGCCGCCTGCTGGACTTTCTGTCCGGCATAACTTATGCCCTGCAGGGGAAAATAACCCCTGTATCGGCCAAAACTTATTTTGTCACTCCCCAGCATGTTGATATATTGGGCAGCCAGAGCGACCAGCCCGAGAGTGACGGGCAATATTTCTAAACGCGTCTCAACAGGATAGAAACAAACATTTGAAAGGTGGATAAACATATGATTACCGCTCAGGATATCCGTGAAAAGACTTTTGAGAAGTCCCGGCTCAACGGCTACGACATGGCCTCTGTGGACGATTTTCTGGAAGAGCTGGCCGATGAAGTCACGGCCGCCCAGAAGGAGAACGCCGTTCTCAAGAGCAAGATGAAGGTCCTGGTGGACAAGATCGAGGAGTACCGCGCCAACGAAGAGGCGCTGAACCTGGCTCTGCTGTCCGCTCAGAAGCTGGCCGTGCAGATCGAGTCTGAGGCCCGTCAGCGTTCCAACGCCATGCTGGCCGACGCGGAGCGTCAGGTCAAGGCCCGGGTCGGCTCCATCGAGGAGGAGATCGCGGTCCAGGAGCGCCGTCTGGCGGACGCCAAAGCGGTGACCAGCAAGTTCTTTGAAAATGCCCGCAAGCTGTGCAGCGCCCAGCTGAAGAATATCGACTCTATTGCCAACGGTCTGTCCATCCAGTCCGACGTGCCCGACCCGGCCCCCGCCCCCGCGGCGGAGGAGGCCCAGAGCGAGCCTCAGCTCAGGATAGACCTGGGCTCCGCCAAGGAGAGCGCCCGCAGCCTGGACAACACTCAGCCCTTCTCCTTCTGATCCTTCCTTTTGGCGATAACGCACTGGGGCGGGCGCGGCAGCGCGCGCCCCGGCGGCTCTGTTATAGGCCGGGTTCGGCTCCCTTGGCGGGAGCGCGCGGCGGCCCGCCGCCGTCCGCCCGGCATCCCTTTGTGTACTCCAACGGGGCGGCCATGCCATATGCCGCCCCGCTTTGCCGTTTTTCTGCGGAAAAGCGGAGGGAATGTTTGACAAAGCGGCCCAATCGCGTTATATTATTAGGAAGCTTTCGAGACAGCCGCTCATTCCCTTATTTCTATAGACTGTAGGAGACGACCATGCCACAGGATTTTAACGCCACACTGAACCTGCCCAAGACCGACTTTCCCATGCGGGCGGGCCTGCCCAAGCGGGAGCCCGAGATGCTGAAAAGCTGGCAGGAGCAGGACCTTTACCAGGAGCTTCTGAAGAAAAACGAGGGCAAGCCCCGCTTCAATCTGCACGACGGGCCCCCCTTCTCCAACGGGGATATCCACATGGGTACCGCCATGAACAAGTGCATCAAAGACTTTATCACCCGGTCCAAGGCCATGCGGGGCTACTACACCCCCTATATCCCCGGCTGGGACAACCACGGTATGCCCATTGAGAGCGCCATCATCAAGCAGAACAAGCTCAACCGCAAGACCATGTCTGTGGCGGACTTCCGCAGCGCCTGCCATGATTTTGCCCTGAAGTACGTCCACCGGCAGATGGACAGCTTCAAGCGCCTGGGCGTGGTGGGCGACTGGGAGCACCCCTATCTGACCATGAACAAGGGCTTCGAGGCCGACGAGGTGCGGATCTTCGGCCGGATGTATAAAAACGGCCATATCTACAAGGGCCTGAAGCCCGTGTACTGGTGCGCCAAGGACGAGACGGCTCTGGCCGAGGCCGAGATCGAGTATCAGGACGACCCCTGCACCACCGTCTATGTGAAATTCCCCCTGCAGGACGACCTGGGCAAGCTCTCCCATCTGGACAAGTCCCGCCTCAGCTTCGTCATCTGGACCACTACCATCTGGACCCTGCCCGGCAACCTGGCCATTTCCCTGCACCCGGACGAGAGCTATGCCATCATCCAGGCCCCCAACGGGGAGAGCTACATCATGGCCGAGGCCCTGGCGGACAAGGTCATGGCCATCGGCGGCTTTGACAGCTATGAGATTCTGGAGACCCACCCGGGCAGCTTTTACGAGAATATGCTGGCCAGGCACCCCTTCCTGGACAAGACCTCCCGCCTGCTTTTGGCGGACTATGTGACCATGGACTCCGGCACCGGCTGCGTGCACACCGCCCCCGGCTTCGGCGCGGACGACTATCTGACCTGTATGCGCTACGGCATGGAGATGGTGGTCCCGGTGGACGATCAGGGCCGCCATACCGACTATGCCGGCAAGTACGCCGGGCTCGGCACCGAGGAGTCCAACCCCATCATCCTCGCGGACATGAAAGAGAGCGGCGCTCTCTTTGCCTCCGAGGAGATCATCCACAGCTATCCCCACTGCTGGCGCTGCAAGAGCCCTATCATCTTCCGGGCCACGCCCCAGTGGTTCTGCTCGGTGGACTCGTTTAAAGACGAGGCCATCCAGGCCTGCGAGAACGTGCGCTGGCTGCCCGCCTGGGGCAAGGAGCGCATGGGCGCCATGATCCGGGAGCGGAGCGACTGGTGCATTTCCCGTCAGCGCCGCTGGGGTCTGCCCATCCCCGTGTTCTACTGCGAGGATTGCGGCAAGCCCGTCTGCACCGACGAGAGCATCGAGAGCGTGGCCTCCGTCTTCGGCGAGAAGGGGAGCAACGCCTGGTTCGAGATGGAGGCGGCGGAGCTGCTGCCCCAGGGCTTTACCTGCCCCCACTGCGGCGGCGTCCACTTCACCAAGGAGACCGACACCCTGGACGGCTGGTTTGACTCCGGCTCCACCCACTATGCCGCCATGCTGCGGGACCAGGGCTTTTGGCCGGCGGACATGTACATGGAGGGCGGCGACCAGTACAGAGGCTGGTTCCAGTCCTCTCTGCTGGTGGCGGTAGGCGCCCTGGGCCAGGGTGCGCCCTATAAAGAGTGCCTGACCCACGGCTGGACCGTGGACGGCGAGGGCAAGGCCATGCACAAGTCTTTGGGCAACGGCATCGACCCCCAGGACCTGATCAAAGAGTTTGGGGCGGATATCGTCCGGCTCTGGGCCGGCAGCGCGGACTACCATGTGGACGTGCGCTGCTCCAAGGAGATCTTCAAGCAGCTGAGCCAGAGCTATCTGAAATTCCGCAACACCGCCCGGTACTGTCTGGGCAACCTCAACGGCTTTGACGCGGACCGGCTGGTCCCCCCGGAGGAGATGCTGGCGCTGGACCGCTGGGCCGTTACCAAGCTCAATGAGCTGATCAACAAGGCCGAAGCGGCCTATGAAAATTACGAGTTCCACGTGGTCTCCCACGAGGTCAACGACTTCTGCGTGGTGGAGCTGTCCAGCTTCTATCTGGATATCATCAAGGACCGGCTCTACTGCGAGGAGAAGGACGGGCTCAAGCGCCGCAGCGCCCAGACCGCTCTGTACCTGATCCTGGACACCATGACCAAGCTTTTCGCCCCCATCCTGGCCTTCACCTGTGACGAGATCTGGCAGGCCATGCCCCACCGGGCCGGGGACGACGCCCGCAACGTCCTGCTGAACCAGATGAACAAGCCCTTTGAGGACTATGCCCTGTCCGGGGCGGAGCTCAAAAAGTGGGACAAGCTCATCTCCCTGCGCAACGACGTCAACGGCGTCCTGGAGCAGGCCCGGGCCAGCAAGCGGATCGGCAAGTCTCTGGAGGCGTCTGTCAGCCTTCGGGCGGAGGACGACGCGGCCCGGGAGCTGGTGGACAGCGTGTCCGACCTGAATTTGTCGGAGCTGCTGATCATCTCCCAGTGCCTGATCCAGCCCGAGGGCGAGCCGGACCCGGCCGCCGTCACCGGCCGCGGCGCCGCCAACCCGGGCCTGAGCATCGCGGTGCGGGAAGCGCCGGGGACCAAGTGCCCCCGCTGCTGGATGCACTCCGAGCAGCCCCAGGCGGAGACCGGCCTTTGCCCCCGCTGCGCCAAGGTCGTGGCAAATCTGTAACGCACCCCTTTCCCGCCGCGCCTGCGGCGGGGAGCCATTCATCAGCGCGCCGCGCAGACCCTCAGCGGCAGATAGGAGAAAGATATGCTGTATGCTATTATTGCTGTGCTGGTCATCATTGCCGACCAATGGGTGAAATTCTGGGTCGAGGGGAGGATCCCCCTGCAGTCCGCCGGCGAAAAGTTCATATCCGGCATTATCAGCCTTGTCAACGTCCATAACGACGGAGCGGCCTTCGGTTTTCTCAGCGGCGGCGGCGCCCGGATCTATTTCATCATCCTTACCGGTGTGTTCACCGTGGCGGTGATCCTGGCCCTGGCCACCAAGTTCGTCTCCAACCCCATGGGCCGCTGGAGTCTTGTAATGATGACGGCGGGCGGTTTGTCCAACTGCATCGACCGGGTGATGAAGGGCTATGTGCAGGACATGTTCAAGTTAGACTTCATCAACTTCCCGGTGTTCAACGTGGCGGACATCTTCATCACCGTGTTCTGCCTGCTGTTCGTGGTCTCCATCATCTTCGGCAAGCGGGACTCGGGCTATGACGACGAGTTTGAAGAGGTGGACGACGAGGAGGAGGACCGGCCTCGCCGGGAGAAGAAGGAAAAGAAAGAAAAGGTCCCCAAAGAGAAGCCTGTGCGGAACACCCGCAAGGCCCGGAAGGCCAAGTACGAGGACGAGTACGAGCAGTATAAGGCCAGCCGTGCCGCCCGCCAGCCGGCCCAGAGCCAGGCTCAGAGCCCGGTCCAGCCCCAGGCCCCTGTTCAGGCGCCGGCCCAGGTCCAGCAGCGGCCCGTCCAGGCATCTGCCAGCCGGGACCCCTTTGCCGAGTGGGAGCGGGCCAACGCCCGGGCGGGCAATCCGCCCCGGGAGCCGGCCGCCCCGGTCCGGCAGAGCCAGCCGGTCCAGAGCGCGCCTCAGCGCCCTGCCCCGGCCCAGCAGCGGAGTCAGGCCCCGGCCCCGGCCGCGCCCAAGAAGGACGAGATGGACTTCGACCTGGACGATATCCTGGCCGAGTTCAAGTGAGCTCTTTCATGGCGGAAGAAAAAAGAGAGATTTTTGCGGAGGAGAGCGGCGAGCGGATCGACGCTCTCCTTGCGCGCAAAGTGCCGGAATTGTCCCGCAGCGCCGCCCAGCGCCTGCTGAAGGAGGGCCGGGTCCTGCTGGAGGGCGCCCCCGTGAAAAAGAACGCCCTCTGCCGGGCGGGGGACCGCTTCACCCTCTCCCTCCCGGCGCTGGAACCGCCGCCTCTCTGCCCCCAGGACATCCCCCTGCGGGTGGTCTACGAGGACGGAGATCTGATCGTGGTGGACAAGCCCCGGGGCCTGGTGGTGCACCCGGCGCCGGGGCACCCGGACGGGACGCTGGTCAACGCGCTGCTGTATCACTGCGGAGACAGTCTCTCCGGCATCGGCGGCGAGCGGCGGCCCGGCATCGTCCACCGGATCGATAAAGACACCTCCGGCCTGCTCATCGCCGCCAAGAACGACTTTGCCCACCAGCAGCTCTCGGCCCAGCTGGCGGACCGGAGCCTCTCCCGGCAGTATGAGGCCCTGGTCCGGGGCGATCTGCGCCAGGACCAGGGGACGGTGGACCGGCCCATCGGCCGCCACCCCACAGACCGCAAGCGGATGGCCGTCAACGAGCGGACCGGCCGCCCGGCGGTGACCCACTGGCAGGTATTGGCCCGCTACCGGGGTTATACCCACATCGCCTGCCGCCTGGAGACCGGCCGCACCCACCAGATCCGGGTGCATATGGCCTCCATCGGCCACCCCCTGCTGGGGGACGGGGTCTACGGGGCCCCCTGCCCCGAGAAGGGCCTGGAGGGCCAGTGCCTCCACGCCCGGCGGCTGAAATTTATCCACCCCCGCACCGGTGAGCGGATGGAGCTGGAGGCCCCTTTGCCGGCGTATTTTTTGGATGTGCTCTCCCGGCTGGGGCCGGAGATCGGATAACAGGGGCATGGCCCTGGAAAGGAAGCGTCTATGAAAGCAGGAAAAATTCTTCTCATCGTGGCGGCCGCGGCGGTGCTGATCGCCCTGGTGGGCCTGGCGGTCAAGATCGTGACGAATCTGTTCGGCCTGGTCGGCGGCCTGCTCAACGCGGTGCTGGGCCTGCTCGTGCTTTTGGCTTTGGCGGCTCTGGTGATCTGGATGTTCCGCTACGCGGCCAAGAACAAAAAATAACGGATAGAGAGAAAAGGGGCTGTAGCAAAACGGCCCTGAAAAAACAACACCGAGGACTGCAAGAAACAGTACCCCGGTGTTGTTTTTGTG
>CANRHH010000026.1 GCA_947630375.1 uncultured Oscillospiraceae bacterium
CACCGCCTGCATCGCGTCCCCCTGCTTGTACTGGACAAAAGCATAGGGCACAAAAGTGATCTTCTCTCCGATCTCCGAAACTACCACCCCCTTAAAACGGCAGCGGGCCTGTCTCGGCCTCCGTCATCTCCTCCAGACTCACCTGGGCTCCGGTGCTTTCCATGGTCCGGCGCTCCTTTTTGGCCTTTATCGCCGCCGCGATGATCCTCCTGTACTGCTCTGCCTTGCTGGGCGGCGCCACGGTAAACCGCATGTGGTCTGCGTCAAATTCCAGGTACAGGTCGCCTAAAGGGCCGTCCTTGTTTTTTGCTATGAGCAGCCGCCGGGCGGAATATGGCTTGTCTGGCTCCGTCAAGCTAAGCAGCAGGATAACATCCGCGTCGTGGATCAGCTGCCGGCTCTCCCGTAGGTCGTTCTTGCTGGCCGGCTGCTGCCGCTGTCCGCCCTTCCCTGCGGCCGGCGGCGTCATCTGTGACAGAGCTATCACCGTAATGCCCAGGCTCTGTGCCAGGCCGTGCAGCTCCATGGAGACGTTTGTCACCTTCTCCCAGCGCTCAGAGCGCCGGCCGGCTGCCGGCTCCAATATCTGCACATAGTCCACAAAAATGACGTCAAAGCGGTAAGCCAGGCTTATGGCCCGGATCTCATCCGTGTCCGCCCCACTGGCCGGTATGATGTACAGCGGCGCAGTACTGTGAGCCTCTCCCTCAGAGACGACGGCCGCCAACTCGACCTGCGTCAGGTTTCTGGCCTTTATCTGCCTCAGCTCAATGTTGGCCGTGTTGGCTGTCAGCCTGTCATAAAGTTTGGTGTCCTTCGTCTCCAGGCTAAAGACACCCACCCGCTTGCCGCCCAATGCCATCAGATAAGCAAGCTGCACGGCGAAGGCCGTCTTACCCACGGAGCTCTCGGCGCCTAAGATGATAAAGTCTCCGGCCTCCACCGTCAGCATCTCGTCCAACTGCCGGAAGCCCCATTTGAGATAGTCCGGCTTTTCACCGTTGGTCTGCCGGTCGAGAAAATCGTGGAGTCCCTGTTCGTATGACACCACCCGCCTCTCCGGCCGCCCCAGGATCAGCAGCTCTGCTCCGGCCAGAAGTTCGCGGGCTTCCACAGCCGTTGTGGCGCCTGCTGCCTCTCTGGCCAGGCTCCTTAGCCGCTCCAGAGCGGACTGCTCCTTTAGGAGGCCCACATAAGCCTCCCAGTTGGCCGCCGTCGGCGTCAGGATCAGGGCCTCCCTGATCGTCTGCTCGTACTCCTTGCCGGCCCTTGCCAGCAGCACCACCGGATCTATGGGCCGGTTCTCCAGGAAGAGCTGCCGCGCCGCCGTGAAGAGGTTGCGAAAGGAGGATGACAGAAAGTCCTCCGGCTCCACCCGCCGCATGATCTCCCCTGTCAACTTCTCCGGCTCCAGCAGCAGCGCGCCCAGCACCGCGGCCTGGATCTCATCAGTTTGACTTAATCCCATGCCTGCACCCCTGGCTCCAGTAAGTACCCGTCATTGTCCTCCGGCGGGTCCGGCGGCTCCTGCGGAGCTTTGACCTCGTCGGTCCAGCGCCGTTGATTGAGCCACGTGCTTGCGTAAGGGATCCCGATGCCACGCTGCCATGCCTCTGTGGACATTTGACGTTTGAGCCCCTTTGCCATCACGACCAAAAGGTCGTCGCTCGGCCTCAGCTTGTCCCATGCGGCGATAGCTGCCTGCTTGGACTCTCCTCTGGGGTAGCTCTTCCAAAATGCGTCAAATCTGTCCGGCTTCCAGTCCGGCTTTTCCTTCGGTTCCCTGCGGCGCCGCGTGGTCTTCGGGCCGCCCGCGCCGTCCCCCTGTGGGGGGACTATAGGGGGGTTATTATACTCTGTACTTAGTACGTTAGTACTTACTTGGTTAGTATTTAGTCCTTTAGTACTTAATTGTGGCGGGTTTGCCGTGTCCGGTTTTCCCGGACACGGTGATTCCGCATCCGGTTTTACCGTGTCCGGCTTTCCCGGACACGGTGAATCCGCCTCGGTGGGGCTGCCAGTCCAGAGCTCCGGCACAGGCGGGTCCCGGCCCACGGGAGGCCTCTCAAAGATGAAATACTCCACCCCGCTGAACTTCCCGCTGCCGGCTCCGTGCACCATCCGGCGCTCTATGTACCCGGCGTCTTCCAGCTCTTTCAGGGCGGCGGCCACCGCGTCTTTGCCCTCTTTGCAGATGCTCGTCAGCCCCCGGACCGAATAGTCCCAGTCCTCCGGCAGGCTCAGGATCTTGCTCAGCAGCCCGATGGAGCGCAGACTTAACTCCCGGTCCCGTAAGTGGTAGTTGCTCATCACGGTGAAGTTGCCGTTTTTTATCACATGGAAAACCGCGATCTTTCTTCACCCCCTTGCAGAATCTTTAAAACTCTGGTATAATACAAGTGTTCTCACGCGAAAGTCTCCTTTCGCGGCCCCCGTCGGTGTAGCCCCACCGGCGGGGGGTTTTCATTCTGACCGGCGCGGTGCGTCACATTCTTCCGCGCTGTACAGCTGCTCGATAGTACAGCCCAGGACGTCCGCTATCACCGGCAGAAATCTGACCGCCGGGCTGGCCCGGCCCGCTTCCCAGTTGGCGTAGGCCACTCGGGAAACACCGATCAGCCTGGCCGCCTCGGCCTGCTTCAGCCCCTGGGCCTGCCGCCGCGCCCGTATGCCGGGCAGCGCGGTGCAGCTTGATGGTGTCACCTACTCACCTCCGCCTCGTCAGCCTTCCGGCCCCGGCAAAAGCCGATGAACCCGGCCGCCGGCACATATGTCCGGTGCCCGATGACGATCACCGGGAAGCCCAGCAGCGCGGCGTCCTCCCGGGCCTGGAGCCGGATGCTGTGCGGGTCGCAGCCGATCACCGGCGCGATGTCCGACAGGGTGAGCATCTGCTTTCCGCTCTTCTCTATCTCTTCCAGCGTGTTCATGGTGTACCTCCTTATCAGTAGTTTATCGGGTAGTTGGTGCCCTGGGCATATCTCAACTGCAAAGCAGCCTGTACGATATCCTGCAGCTCACGGGTTATCTCCGCGAAGATCTCTGTCTGCTCGCCCTCATCCACCTGGCCGTTGCTGCTTATGGCCAGCAGCTCATCCGGCCGGTGCTTGGCGTCAAATTCCTTCAGCCGCCAGAGAAGCTGCACCACCGCCTGGGCCAGCGGCAGCTGCGCCACCTCCGGCAGCAGCCCCCTGGCAAGCGACGTGGTGGACCTCAGATGCTCCACGGCAAGCGTGGTCGAAGAGTACACGTCACACATCAGAGCCACCTTGCTGTCCGGCGGCACGGTGAATCCCGCCTCCCAGTTGGCCAGTGTGCGCACCGAGCAGCCCAGCAGCTCCGCGGCCTTCTCCTGCGTCAGCCCCGCCGCC
The DNA here is from genome assembly GCA_947630375.1 of uncultured Oscillospiraceae bacterium. Lineage (GTDB taxonomy): Bacteria > Bacillota > Clostridia > Oscillospirales > Oscillospiraceae > Limivicinus. Next base: position 3,372 of record CANRHH010000026.1, read on the forward strand.
CGGCGGTGCCTGTAGTACATGGTCTTAAATTCGTCTTGCATTTTAGTCCCTTGCTTTCAGCTCTTTTGTGTGGTATCATCGTCTCATAGAGGACAGGAGGTCGCAGACATGGACGAATACCGTGACATTGTCGAAACGTTTGAAACGGATGATTACAAAGAGGTCAGTCAATATCTGGCTTCCGGGAAATGGGATCTGTTGGGCGTCGCCGCCGGGCAGGCGGAAGACCTTTCGCCGAAGTTCCTTTATTGCCTCGGCCGCCCGTATGTCCAGGATGATCCTGAAGAGGAGCCTTTGGCCTGACGCTGGAAAACCGCGCCGCCCTTCCCATGTCGCAGCGGGCCAGGCAGTACAGCATCTCGCCGTTGCCGCCCTGGGCCGCTGCGATCATGACCATGCCCTCGTCGCTCATGAGCCGCATGGCCTCATGGATGTCTTTCGTCTCCCGTACTTCCGCCACCAGCGGCAGTACGGGACATTTCTTTTTTGCCTTAAAGCCTTCCATGGTCTGCCTCCTTTCCTTGCACCTCTCCGCCCTGCCCCTCCAGACTGCACTCATGGTCAACTGGGTGGATACGCCCGTCAACGGCGTACCTGATGTGCGGCGGATCCGGATGCCGCCAAAAGCAGCTGGTCTTTTCACAGCCCCCACAGAGTTTCATGTTTTTCCTCCTTTCCCGCAGCCGTGGCTGCGGTTTTTTCGTTTTTCCGGTAACGCCGCTTCATGGTCTTTTCCCCGCCGTTGGGGTAGAATGGTAGAGAGGTTAAGATAAAATCACCTTGAATGTGATTCCCAAATCGGGAACTATATTTAAAATATATCCCGATTATGAGATTGTCAATAGTTGTTTACACATTTTGTTCCCAATTCAGGAATTGTGCTGAAAAGTGAAATCCAATATTGTATAATTTGAACAACCTGATAAATGGGGTGAAAGCCGTGAACCGCATAAAAGAGCTGAGACAGCTCAAACAGTGGCGGCAAGAAGACCTTGCCGAAAAACTGAACGCCAAGAAAAATACCATCTCAAGGTATGAGAACGGAAAGCTCGGCCTGGAATCAAAGACCATATGTGCATTATGCGGTATTTTCGGTGTCACTGCTGACTATCTGCTCTGTTTGAGCGACATTCCCAACCCCATTATCTCGGAGGAGGATGCCGCGCTCCTGAAGGCGTATCACGCTGCCGACGAGCGCAGCCGGGCAGCCATTGACGCGCTGCTTGCCCCCCTTCCGGCAGTCGACAAAGAAAAGGCGATTTGATAAGTTTCTCTGCCTGGCGCGCAGCGCACAAGAAATAAAAAAGGCCGTGTCCGAATCGGACACGGTGGAGGATGAGAGATGAAAAAGCCTGTATATCAGCGCTGGTGGTTTTGGGTCCTTGCCGCCGTTGTCATTTTCTCGCTGCTGTCCCATGAGACGGAGGCAAAGCCCCTGAAAGCCAGCGAGGCGGACATAAAGAAGTACCAGGAAGAAAAGAGCAGCCGCTATACAGTGGGAGATAAGGCCTACATAAATGGAGTCTCTATCGAATTTAACGGAATATATGAGACTCATGGGAAGGATTACTTCTCTGCACCGGACGGCAAAATTTTTATAATCGCCGAGTTCACGGTCGAAAACAACAGCGATGACGACATCAATATAAGCAGCGTATGGGGCAGTTCCGCTTACGTGGATGACTATGTGGTCAACCAAAGCATGAGCGCCGAGCTTTCGGATCCGTTTGAAAGAAGCGGTTTGACAGGGACAGTGCCCCCGGGAAAGAAGCTGAATGGCATTATCGGCTATGAGGCTCCTGCACAGTGGAGGGAGCTGGAGATTGAGATTAAGACTAACTGGTATGAAGGGGACTACTCAGACAAGATAACCTTTGTCGCCCTGGCGGAGTAAATCGATTTGATAAGTTTCTCGGCCTGGTGCGCGGCGCATAAAAAATAAAAAAGCCGTGTCCGAAGTGGACACGGCGGAGGAGATTTCGTAGATGTTCGACTATGTTGCAATAGATTTTGAGACAGCGACGCATTACATGGGTTCAGCCTGTTCTATCGGTATCGCTGCTGTAAAAGGAGCAGAGATAGTCGATACCTTTTATTCTTTGATCAGACCGGCTGGCAACTCCTTTGACAACGACAACATAGCTATACATAGCATTACGCCCGAAATGACAGAGTCTGCGCCCACCTTTGAAGAGCTTTGGCCGCAGATAAGCAAATACTTTGACGTGCATACACCTGTCGTCGCTCACAACGCCCACTTTGATATGTCTGTACTCAGGCTGTCTGCTGATTTTGAGCTTCCCGATTTTGTATATGTGGACTCCATACACATTGCTGCCTATTTCATCGGCGGCCGCATGAGCTTGGATGACTGTGCAAAAGCTGCGGGCATAGATTGCAGTGCTCATCATAACGCGCTTAACGATGCTCAGGTCTGCGCATCTCTTGTATCCTGTTTCCTGGCGGGTGCGAATTGTATGACCTTATGGGAGTTTGCGGCCAAGTACCCTGCCTGCGCCGACATTAGGCGGTTTTCAGATTTGAAACCCCTGAAATATCTGGGTGCTCGCAAAAGATCCCATCCGAAGGCTGTCCGTCCGTCAGACATTCAGTGCAACGTTGATTCAGTTGACGAGTCCAACCCGCTTTTCGGGAAAACAATTGTTTTTACCGGGCAGCTGTCCATGGACAGAGCAGACGCCATGCAGCTTGCGGTCAACTGCGGTGCCGTCGTTAAATCCGCTGTGTCACGCAAAACGAACTATCTCGTTGTCGGCATCCAGGATAAAGCTCTTGTGGGTGATGACGGAATGAGTACCAAGGAAGAAAAAGCCTATGAGCTTAACACTTCCGGTGCCGCAAATATAAATATCCTTTCCGAAGAAGAATTTTTAAAACTTTCAAAAGGCGAGGTGACTGTATAATGGACCAGTTCGCGCTTGATGAGGCGTTTCTGGACATGAAACCAAGAGAGAATATCCCAGCTGAAGAGCAGAGGGCCTTCGAGATCATCAGAGATTCTCTTGCAGAAATGCTGGCACAGGAAAACATACCCAAAGAGGCTGTTGGTATAACCAATAATCAGCAAAAGGACGGTAAACCAACCGATTATTATGTAGTTTACTTTTATAAGCCAACTTTCCCCATCTGCCGGATCCGGCTAAGCAAGAGATCAAAAGAGATGCGGATTCTGCAAAAATACAAAGATGAAGTTGCAAAGCACACTGAGTACAAAGAAAAGCCGAACGATAACTATGTCACTATACCTATTGCAGCTGCAGATGATTTTCATGCTTTCGGGCCTTTACTCGCTTTCGTGCTTGATGACGTGCTTTCTACTATGCCGTCTGATTTTGGTTGCTGTGCTCGATACGAGGCATGTAGCAATGCTGGGAAATGCCTCAACCCAACACTTGACTTGTTTGTCCAGTGCTCGTACCGAAAGAAGCTACGTAAAGGGATAATCTTTTACGGTGAGAATCGTATTGATGTATCAAATATTATCTTCTGAGGAGCCATTGCAAGGAAGTTTTCCTCCATTAACTGACCAGTGTCCGATCCGGACACAGAAAGGAGAAACCCCATGTTAGACAAGCAGGATTTGCAAGCCATCAAAGACCTGATTGCAGACTCAGAAAGCCGCACCCATGCCGAGATCGGCACCGTCCGCGCCGAGATCAACGCCGCGGAGGACCGCTGGATGGCCTTCTATGAGTCCGCCATCCAACCCCAACTCCAACTGCTGGCCGAAGGGCAGCAGACCATTCTGGAGACTCTGGCCCCTAAAAGCCGGGTGGAGGCCCTGGAGGATGAAGTCGTCTTTCTGAAGACCGTCGTCCGGACCCTGGCCCAGGACGTGGCTGAATTGAAAAAAGCCTGAACCGGTGTCCGATTCGGACACAAAGGATGTGCTTATGAGTACATGCATAAAGTGCGGCCGGGACCTGCCTGACGGTGCCCTATGGTGCTGCTGGTGCGGTCGTAAGCAGATAAGAGAAAAGCGGCGCCGCGTCCATGCCAACGGCCAGGGTTGTGTCTACAAGCTGCCCAATGGCAAGTGGCGGGCGGAAAAAACCTTGGGCTACCGCCTGGCCCCGCCGCCCCTGGGCAGTCCGCCAGGCACCTTGCCAAAGAAAAAGCGCATCACCGTCACCCGCTCCGATTTCCGGACCCGGACAGAGGCCCTGGCCGCCCTGCCGGATCTGACTGCCGAGACTAAGGCGGACCGGACCCGCACATCCTCCGGGACGCTCACGGCCAGGAAAGGCGACCAAATAACGCTGAAAGAACTTTATGACCAGTGGGAGCCCACCCACGGCCGCAGCCGGCAGACCATGAACTGCTATCGCTCCGGCTTCCGGCTCTTCGCGCCCCTGTGGGATCTCCCGATGACAGCCATCGACGTGGACGATCTCCAGGACTGTCTGGACGAATCCGACAAGGGTAAGCGGACCAAGGAAAACGCCCGCGCCGCCCTGGGCCTGGTGTATAAATACGGGATCCCCCGCAATGCCGTGCCCAAGGACCGAAACCTGGCCGAATATCTCCGGATCACCGCTGAAGGCGGCGGCACGAAAAGCGGCTTTTCGACGGCGGAGCTGGAGAAGATCCGCAAAGCAGCTGCTGAAGGGAACAGGACCGCGCAGCTGGTATACTGTCATTGCTACCTGGGATTTCGGCCCTCCGCGCTGCTGACTTTGCAGATCGCGGACTATAACCGGACCGAGCGAGCTCTGGTGGGCGGCATCAAGACAGAGGCCGGCAAGCACCGCACGGTCACCATCTCCCCGAAGATCCAGAGTTATGTGGATGCCTTTGTTCAGGACCGCAAGGATGGCTGTGTCTTTGCGAGGGAAACCGGTGCCCCTCTGTCCCTGCCGGACTACCGCGCCGCCCTGTACGCTCTGCTGGAGCGCCTGGGCATAGACAATCCGGTGGATGCCCAGGGCCGGCACCGTCTGACACCGCATAGTTGCCGGCACACCTTTGCCACGCTCATGAAGCGCGTCGATGCCCCGGACAAGGACAAGCTGGAGCTGATCGGGCACACTTCGACTTCACAACTCCGGGATTACCAGGATGTCTCTTTCTCCGATCTCCGAAAGATTACCGAGCAGATCTGATATGGAGCGCGATATGAAACAAAATAAAATCCCTTGGAATTTGAGGCCATTTTCCCAGAGTCCGAAAAAGGCCTGTAAGTCGTAAAAAGCCGATGGTTTCAGGCTTTTTCCTTGATCCGCGTATAGAAAAGCAGCCCTTCTGCCCTGCGAATGGGGTTCAAGAGGCCGGGCGTTCGAATCGCCCCACTCGGACCAAGTATAAGAGACAGGAGCTCTGCTCCTGTCTCTTATACTTTATCGGGGACGGCAGTAGAACGCCCGGCCTCTTGACAGTTTGAATCCGGCCGAACGGCCGGAAGGCGGCGTTTACCGCCGCCGGACGGCCGGGCGTTCGAATCGCCCCACTCGGACCAAAGGATGATAACCCGAACGGTATCTATCAAATAGATACAGTGTTCGGGTTTATCATTTCTATCGAAACTATATTGTAAAACAGCAAGGGCAGGTCAAGCGATCTGCCCTTGCTGTTTCTTTGTTCTTTTACTGTACTGCCCCACAGGTGCGGCATTTGGTGATCGTTTCGTCCCATGCAGGAGTAACTATTTCGGTGATGGTCTGCTCAGGGACAATATGGTAGTCGTTTCTGGTGTCAACTGAGTTACCGCCGTGTTCATCAATACCGCCGGCCGTGGCATGTGCTTCCCACGCTTCGTAAGAAGTAAACTCAGCACCGCATCGGCACACCAAAACCGTCCACTCGCTACCTTCGTAGTGCGCTGGAATCACCTTCTCCTGCGTCACAGCGTCATGGTGAATTGTGGTCGTCTCCCACTCATGTACGTGCGGCGTCGGAGTAGGATCTGCCGGCTTCACCGGTCCCTGCGTCGGGTTCGGGGTCGCAGGCACTGGCGTGGTAAACGGAGTCGGGATGGGCGTCGGCACAGGCGTCGGCGTAGGAACAGGCTGATTCCCGGCAGGCGCGGGCGTAGGCGTAGGCGCTGGCGTGTTCGTCGGGGTCGGGGCAGCCTCAGCCGTTGGAGCAGCACTTGGAGCCGGAGTAGGCTTCTCCGTGGAGCTGGGCTTCACAGTGGCGCTGGGCTTTGGTGTTGCGGCGCTGGGGCTCACGCTTGCGGTGGGTGTCGGGCTCGGAGGAGTCTCCGCATCCTCCCCATTACTTGTGCCGCAGCTCAACGAGCCGAGCATAAGAGCCAATACGAAGATAACAGACAAGACGATTTTAAGCTTTTTCATAATTCCCTCCTCCAGATAAAAAAAGTGCGCGGCCGGAGCCGCGCACGAAAAACACACAACTCCGTTTGTTGCCGTACAAACTTTTGACAGGGCGAAGAGAATGTCAAAATGGAGAGTGCATTTTTACCGAAGTAAAAACACATTCTCTTCACCCGTTCTATATTCGTTTGTACGGCATGTTTATTGTAGCACCGGAGAGGGGAAAAGGCAATAGAAAAAGCGGGAACACGGTCAGATGTTCCCGCCATTTCGTCAATTCGCGCCCGACTGTTCTGCCTTGTGCCGGTCTTTCCACTCGGCAAATTCCCGTTGCCCTTCCTCACTCTCGAAGAACGCTTGTATCTCTGGGAGCAAGATACGGGCCAGAGCTTCTACCTCATGGGGAGGTATGCCCGTGCCGTAGTCGGTCGCCGCTCGCTTCGCTGACATAGGGCATACCCTCAGCGCAGCGTATCCTCAAAATAGTACCCTTGGATCAATGTCCCATCATGAAGGAGAAATCTTCCGCAGGTGTCTTTGGGGATTTGGTCAGCCGCAGCCGTACTGTCAAGGATGATTTGCGAGAGAACGCTGTCTGCTCTACCGCAGATTCTACAATCAAGGTTATTCTTGATCTGACCGGGGATGATCGTCGCATCTGGACGCTGGGTCGCAAGAATCAGGTGGATGCCGAACGCACGGCCTAATCTCGCAATCGTGGCAATTTTAGCTTCTATTTGAGATAGAAGTGCCTTGCTCTCCTTATCACGCCCGGCCTTATCAAAAACCTCCGCCACTTCATCACAGGCAAATATGCAGCGGCGTAACTCGTGGGGAGAGTACTCGTTGTAATCGTCTATGTTGGAGTAGCCAGCTTCAAGGAATAGCTGCTTGCGTCTTTCGAGTTCGTTTACGAGCTCGGAGAGAACCGTTAACAGACCTTCTTCCTCAAAGCACATGTGGCATTTCTCATGCCAGTAAGGAGGAAAGTCTACACCGCCTTTAAAGTCAGCAATATAGACATCCGCATCTTTATAGAGCGCCTGTTTTAGCAGAAGCTTCAGCATAACGCTTTTCCCGCTGCCGGTGGAGCCTCCTAAGAGAACATGAGGAAGCTTCGCAAGATCGACCGTTACCCGCCCGGTGCAGGAATCGCCCAGCGCAAGCTCAGAAGGGCCGGGTGGAAGATAAGCCTCCGACCAGGGAATGACAGCGGGCAGTGCGCCAGAAGCAGCCACGGAGGTAAGTAGGATCTCGCTCCTGCTATGGCCCCATGCTATACGAACAACTGTGATGTTCAACGCAGTTTCGATCACTTCCCGCTTGTCCTCCCACTCGGTAAGCGGAATACCGCAGGGGTCAAACTCCCATAGGCTCAGCTTCGGGTTATCCTTGTCTGCCCGCCGGGCGATGAGGACAGGAGCCTCCCCTATGTGGTTGACAAAGCCCGCGCGTTGCAGCCCCTCCTGGACGGTTACATAGCCTGGCGGTGTTCCCATGAGGGCAAGCGCCATCGTTACGGTCAGAACCGTAAGCCCAAGCAGCATAAGCCGTCCATAGCCAACGAGAAACGGAGCCAGTGGGTCAAGGTCGCCCGAACCTATGAGAATAGGCCACAGGCAGTAGAGGCAAGCCCATAGAAAGAGCAAGAGAAAGAGGGATTTGCGGCTGCGGGAAGAATCCCGCAGAGAGGCCGCGCCCGTCAACAGCCGCCGCCAAAAGTAGCGGCGAGAGTTTTTCTTGGCGAGTGCTTCTTTATTGGAGAGTGTCATTGTAAATCACGACCATCCTTTCTAAGCTGGCGAGTACTTCCATCAGGAAGAAACTCAATGATGTTGTGGAGCCGACGCAGAAACGCCTTGAACGCTTCGGGACAGTTCCTCTGCTCGTAGGGATAAAGCTCATACGGCGAAAGATTGCTCGTTATGTAAACCTTGGTGTAACAGGCCACCCGGTCATAGTAGCGCGCAGGCAAGACAAGAGGATACACGTCCAGATAGGAGAGCATATCGCTCAGAGGAATCTGGCCCGAAAACTCCTCAAAAACGAGGATGTCTTGGGCTCGGTATGCGTCAAAGCGGACGGAGTTTCTCTGGTAGCTTGTGATGCGGCAAATGTCTTTCGCACTGTGGTGAGCATAGAGAGAGCGAGTTTTTCCCGTTCCAGTGGCGCCAAAAAGGAAGCTGACTTCCACTTGGCGATTTTCGGTGCAGTATTTCTCGCTCTGGAGCGTTTGGCGGAGAAGATCAATGTCTCTGACCTTAAACGCCAGGTTTGGCATGGATGTGACGATTTCAGCCGTAGACATACCAGACCGGACTGAATCAATCAGGCTATCCATAGAAGAATTGCTATCGAGGCTAACACAGGAGGTCAAATCGCCGTATTCTTCAAAAGAATCGGGGATTGAGGTGGCGGCTTTGTCAGACGCACTCCAAAGACCATCCTTCCGGATGTAGGAGCGGTTTTCCATCGCACTACCATAGCTTTTCTCGATGTGCGCTGTCGGAAAGCGGTTCTTCACGGTCACAAACCGAGTCGGAGAGCGGGCTTGAAAAAACACATGCGTGTGCATGGTTCCGGTTTCGGCTATCTCGTCGGACATGCAGAAGTAAACGGGGTTAAACTTGCGGAGAAGTTCCGCAATTGCAGCGTGGGTCAGGCCAAGCGACGCCGGGTTATTTATGACCAGGCTCCACTTCCTGCTCTGCGTGTTGTTATTCATATGTTTGCCTCATTTCGGGTAAGGGGTTTTGCTACATGCTACATGCTACACTCTGGGTAATACTAACCAGAGTGCGGCTTGCCATGCGGCAACCAGGGGGAGACAGGCTCTAAGGAGCCTGCCTATAACCCCTGGCCGCCGACGGGCAAGCCAATACGGGAACGCGTTACGACACCTTGCGGATGCCTGTGGCTCTGGCCCCGATAGTCGGCTGCCCTTGTGCAAAGTAGACGAACAACTCAAGCCCGTCGAACTCGACAACGGCATACTGACTCGGTTCCAAGGGGGACTGCATCAGCTGCGGGCCGTTGATCCGCACGGATACGCGTTCAAATCCGCGCTCCGGGAGCGCTACGGTGTACCGATAGCCCGCGATCTCGTCAGTTTTGCGTCCGGCTTCGTACACATAGGCGGGCCGGACACTAACCAGTACGAGCCCGGTTCCGAGCGTTCGTATGGGGTCAATGACCACGTCTGAAAGACGCAACATCTTTTTATCACCTCGCTATTTTTTTCGGCGCAGCGGTGTGCTGCATAGGCTTAAACGGCATACAAGTACTTGTGTACTTTGATTCTACATCAGTAATTCAGCATTTGACATATCAAAAGTGATAGGCGTTTGGAATTTTTGGCAAAAGCTTAGCTTTTTAAAAAATTCACTCTTTAGGATTCTGAAGCCACTCCATAATAGCCGACGCTATGGGAAGGTCGAGAGCTTGCATATAACGTACTGCATCTTCAAATTTTACTCCGTGTTTATTTTTCTCAGCGCGTGCAATTTTTTGAACGTCTACATTTACAATTTCTGACAGGTTTTCCTGGGAAAACTTCTGCCCTATGCGTTCCTCTCTAAGCTTTTTCGCAAGCATCAAACGGATTTCTTCCGCATCAGTTAATTTCTCTCGCCTTTTTTCAGATAGTGAGAACGGGAAATATTTCAATTAAGCCTGTCTGCTGGAGGTTGGCCAACGCATATAGGGAAAACGCACATTGGCCTCACTCCTTATACAGTATTTTGCCAGGGGAAAGTGGATGACCTACCACAGAGGGCGAGTATATATACTCGCAGCGGATAGTTGGACGCACATGACGAACAAAGAAGCGGCCAACACCAGCGCGACAGACGTTTTCTCCTTTGAAGAAAACAAAAAAAGACAGACATCCTCCCTCTGTATAGGGAAAACGTCTGTTAAATCGCTGGATGTATATATAAAATTGCTATGGTACTTTATCTTCTTTACTTATACTTACATTATACAACATGCCCAGAAAAAAAGCAAGTGCGTCTCAATGATTTTTTAAATTGCAAACATTAGTAACCGCAAAGCCATAAAGCAATTAAGTGTTGACATTAACAGCAATTTGCTTTATTATAGATATATCAAAAAAAGGGGGGGACTTTGTTATGAAAGAGCTTATTGCCGAACGGCTTAAATCTTTGAGACTTGGAGCCCATTTATCCCAAACAAAAATGGCGGAAATTGTGGGGACACAGCAATCTTCCATTTATCGCTATGAGCAAGGGCGGGCAGTTCCGGTGCCGGAGATTTTTGTCAGATACGCAGACTATTTCGATGTATCTATGGACTATCTATACGGGCGGACAAACGAACCACGGGGAAAACTGTACGAGTACAAGCCTAAATTATTTTACGATAAAGCCAAGGACAATAAGGAAATGCGGGAGTTTATAGATATGTGCTTTGACCCTAATTCTGCTGTGAACGAACGCTTAAAGGAAGTTTTGCTTAACATGATGAAAGGGGAAAGCAAAGAATGAAGGCGGTTATATATGCCCGTTATTCCAGCGATAACCAGCGGGAAGAAAGTATAGAGGGCCAAATTAGAGAATGTACGGCATATTGTGAAAAGAACAGCATCACAATTTTAAACACCTATATTGATAGGGCTTTATCTGCTAAGACCGACAACAGGCCCGATTTTCAGCGCATGATCAGAGAAAGCGCCAAAGGGCAATTTGATTTAATCGTCGTATGGAAGTTAGACCGCTTTGCCAGAAACCGCTATGACAGCGCCCATTACAAGGCCCTGCTGAAAAAGTACGGTGTCAAAGTGCTGTCTGCCACAGAAAACATTTCAGACGGGCCGGAAGGTATCATATTGGAATCTATGTTGGAGGGGATGGCGGAATACTACTCAGCCGAATTATCGGAAAAGGTTATTCGGGGTCATACGGAAAATGCGCTTAAATGCAAGTATAACGGGGGAACTCCTACTTTCGGCTATGTAATAGATAAGGACAAGCTATATCAAATCGACGCGCACACGGCCCCTGTTGTGCTGGAGATGTTTACCCGATATGACAGCGGGGCGACCATGAAAGAAATCGCGGAATATCTGACCAACACACAGATCAAAGGAGCGAGAGGCGGTAAGACAGACCTGAACTTTGTTTCCGGGGTCCTGCATAACAGAAAATATATAGGTGAGTACCGATATAGAGATATTTTGGTGCCTGGAGGCATCCCCGCCATTATCCCGCAGGATTTGTTTGACCGGGTACAGGAACGGATGGAGAAGAACAAGAAAGCCCCGTCCAGACACAAGGCAGAGGACGACTATCTCTTAACGACAAAACTGTTTTGCGGAACGTGTGGAGCCATGATGGTCGGAGAGAGTGGAACCAGCAGCACACAGCGCAAATATCGTTATTATCGCTGTGTAAATAGCAAGAAAAGGCATGTGTGTACTGCCAAGCATAAAAGCGTTAAGAAGCTTCCTCTTGAAAACGCTGTTGTGCAGGCCGTCATGGCAAAAATAATGGATGACCACTTTGTAGAGTACATAGCTGACAAGGTGATGGAAATTCAAAGCAGAGAGAGCAGCATACTCCCGGCACTTCGGAAGCAACTGGAAGAAACCGAGCGCGGTATCACAAACATGCTCAACGCTATTCAGATGGGAATAATCAACGCCTCTACAAAGCAACGGCTTGACGAGTTGGAGGAACACAAGAAGGAACTTGAAATCCAAATCATTCAAGAGAAAATGAAACGTCCACAGCTTTCCCGTGAAGAAGTTGTATGGTGGCTGTGCCGTTTCCGGAAACTGAATGTAAAAAAGCAGGAGGAGCGCCGGAAGCTTATTGACAGCTTTGTAAACTCCGTAACGATTTATGATGAGTATATTTTGATTACCTTTAATTATAAAGACGGAGCAGAAACGGTACCTTTTTCTAAAATCGAAAGTTCGGATTTATCATCTCCCGGTGGACCAAGCATCAGAGGCAGGAGCCATGCTCCTGCCTCTGATGCTTTATTGGGGATAGCACCGAACGCCCCACAGCGTCAGAACAACACCATCGGGTCAGCGGACACCGCTTGCGGCGTCTGACCCGATGGTGTTGTTCTTCCTTTCTCCATCTTTTTCCGTCCTCCCTTGATTGCCGGGACGGCGTCATGAGGCGGGGCGGGACCTCCCGGTATAGCAAAGCGTGGCCTTTTGTTTTTTGTGGGAAATCCTGTATTCCTTGCCATTTTCGCTTCCGTGTGATACTATAAAAATTACAAATATATCCCCTATTAAAAAATTTTTTCGCTCCGGTAAAACCGAATGCCCTCCTGCCTTGTCAATATGGCAGGAGGTAATGAAAATGGAAAACAAAAAGGCAAGCTTCCGGGAATTTTTCAAGGAGCTGATAAACCAGATCATCCTCGCTCCGCCGCAGGTACAGATGCTCCGGGAGAGGATCAACAAGGCGTTCGCGGCAAAGGCCGCGGGCGCGCAGGGAAAATCCGGTGTCAGAGAAAGAAGGGATACGGAATGGTGACATGTAAACAGTGCGGGGCGGCGCTGGAGCCCAAAGCCCTTATATGCGTAAAATGCGGATATTTACAGGAAGGCGGCCAAAAGCTGGTCGCGGACGCGAGAGGCGGAGATCAGGACGCCATATCAGAGCTGTATAACCTGACGTATAACACGGTTTACCGCTCGGTCAGGTTCGTCGTTAAGGATGAATACGAGGCCATGGACATCACGCAGGACAGCTACGTGAAGGCGTTCTCCTCCCTGGCGCAGCTCAGAGAGCCCGCGCAGTTTCAGGCGTGGTTGAAGCAGATCGCCATAAACACGGCCAAGAACTGGCTGAAAAAGAAAAAGCCCGTTCTGTTCACCGACCTGGAGTATGAGGACGGCGACACGTCCCTGTACTTTGAGGACGACCGGATGGAGGCTCTGCCCGACGAGGTCGTTGACCGGAAAGAGACGTCCCGGCTGATCAACGTCATTATGGACGAGCTCCCGGAAGACCAGCGCCTGGCCGCCGTTATGTATTATTACCACGAGATGAGCGTTCGGGATATCGCGGCCGCCATGGGCTGTTCGGAAAACACGGTAAAGAGCCGCCTGAACTACGCCAGGAGGAAGATCGAGCTTCAGGTCAGGAAGCTGGCCGAGGAGGACACGAGGCTCTTCTCCGTGGCTCCTGTCGCGTTCCTGCGGCTGCTGCTCAAGACCGCCGAAACGCAGGCCGCGGAACAGTCCGCCGCGCTTATGCCGGGCGCGGCCGCGGCTGCCGGCCATGCGGCCGGGTCAACGCAGGCGGGCGCCGCCGTCAAAGGGACGGCCAGAGCCGGGGCCCGCGGCGGTGCCCATGCCGCCGCGAAAACGGGAAGCCATGCCGCGGCCAAAGCGGGGACTCACGCCGGGGCCGGTGCCGCCGCCAAAGCGGCCGGCGGCGCGGCGGCGAAGGCCGTAGGCGCCAAGGTGGCCGCCGGCATCGTGACGGTCGCCCTCTTGGGCGGAGGCGTGGCGGCCGCCGTCACGAACAGGCCGGAAGCAGCGCCGCCGGCGGAACAGCCTGTGGCCGTGGAGGAAACGCTGCCTGAGGAGACCGCGCAGGGGGAGAGCACGGCGGCGCCTGCGCCAGGTCTGCGCGAGCAGGCATACCAACAGGTGCTGGACAGCTACGCCGCGCTGTATCTGGCCGACGACGGCGCGTTTAACGCCGCCGCGGGCACCGAAGCGGATCCCTACGCGCTGACAGAGGGCTCCGCCATGGTGGTTGCCCGTCTTTACGGGGGCAGCTTCGCCTACACCTACTACGACGTGGATCACAACGGTTCGCAGGAGCTGCTCATCGGGCTCGACGACAACTATAACGACCGGCCGCAGCCGGTGGGGATATACACCTTTGACGGGGAAAAGGCGGTGCAGGGCGTACAGGAGCCCGCGCTCGGCGAACGGGCCCGGCTCCATGTTCTGGCGGACGGCGGGCTGTATATCGAGGGCTCCTCGGGGTATAACACGGGCGACGTAGCGCTGTCGCGGATCGGGGAGGACGGATACACGGTGGAGCAGATCTTCCATTACGCCTACCTTATGGAGGACGCGGGTACTACCTATTCCAGCAGCGACGGCGCGGAGACCCTCAGCGAAGAGGCTTTCCGGCAGCGTATGCCGGACAGCCCCGAGGTGACGGACTTCGACTGGCAGCCGCTGATCGCAGGCAGCGAGGAACCGCCCCAGGCGCCGGCGGAGCCGGAAACGCCGGCCCCGGTGGTGCGGCGTGACCCGGAGCAGATCCCCGCGGCGTATGAGAGCGTGATCGCCCAGTATGCGGCCGCCTGCGGCAGCGCCTCCTTCCTTGAGGCCACGGAGGGCGACCCCATGATAGAGACGGACTTTTCCGCCTCTCCTGACTATCCGGACGTGAATACCCGGCTGCTCAGGGACTTTCACCGCAGCGCGGCCGCCGGCACGGCGCAGAGCTTTTTCTATGCCTATGTGGACATAGACGGAAACGGCGTAAGTGAGCTGCTGATCGGGCAGGGCAGCGGCGATGGCATCGGGATCAAAGAGGTCTATACCTATGACGGACAGCGGGCCGTATGGGCTACCTCCGAACCGGGCGACAGAATAGCCGACGGCTTTGTCCTGTACGAGGACGGGCATATGCTGGACGCGGGCTTTTCCCCCAGCGCCCGGTGGTACAGGATCCTGTACCGCATCGGCGGGGACGGCTTTACCCTGGAGGAGGAGTTTTTCTATTACAGAGAGCTGGAGAATGAGGGCGATTATACCGACATGCGGCTCCAGAGCTTCAA
Organism: uncultured Oscillospiraceae bacterium; assembly: GCA_947630375.1. Taxonomy (GTDB): domain Bacteria; phylum Bacillota; class Clostridia; order Oscillospirales; family Oscillospiraceae; genus Limivicinus. The sequence continues at coordinate 18,455 of CANRHH010000026.1, forward strand.
GGTGCCGGAGCAGCTGTACCAGTCCCAGCTGCCGGCGTGCCCGGCATTTACCGATATCAACTGGCAGCCGCTGTATACGGTGGGCTGAGAACACAGATAAAGGAGGATAACAGATATGGATTACCGCCTGATGACGGATGAAGAATTGGAAGAACTGGACGCGGCGGGAGACCCGGAGGCTCTAAAGGAGCTTGAACGGCGCATGGCGGACCGGAACGAGGACCGCGGCAGCGCGCCGGAGGACGGATACGACGCATCGGAGGAGGCGGGCGGCGCGCCGGACCGGTGGACCGCCGCGCCCCCGGCCCCCTTTGCGGGCGGAAACTTCCTCAACTGGAAGCGGGAATATGACCGGGGCGCGTACAGCGGCGGCGCTTCGATGGTTTTGCTGCGCGGGGAGATGGAACGGGGCAACCCCTTTGCCGGGTATGTGCTTGCCGGGAAGTTTTTGGGCAGCGGCGACCCGGGGGATGCGGCCGCGGCGGTGGACCTGCTTGTCCAGGTCCGCGACCTGCTCACGGCGGCCATAACGGACTACCGGGAGGCGGCGGCCCCCCTGTTGGCGGATACGCTGGGCGCCCTCGGCGCTCAGTATGAGCGCGGCGTGTCGGGCACGATAAACGCGGGGAAGGACCTGCTGCACGAAGCTTTTCTCTGCTACAGCAACGCCTTTGAGCTGGACCCGGCAACGGCCCCGGCGCTGGTGCGCTGCTATGAGGAGGGCATAGGCGTACAGCGGGATGAGGAAAAGGCTTTCCAGGTGCGCCGGCTGGCCGCGAAGCATGGCGGCGCGGAGCAGCGCATAGACCTGGCGCTGTACTGTGTGGACAGGCAGAAGGGCAGGGCCATCAGCGTGGAGGCCCTGCAGAACGTGCTTGCCGCCGGCGATATCGACAGTCTGCCCGGTGTTCGCGCCGCGGCCAGGATCCTTCTGGCCGCTATGAACGAGCCCGACGCCTACGGCCGCCCTATCCCCGTAGAGGAAGCGAAGCAGGAGCTGCTGGGCGCGGCCAGCGGGGGCAGCAGCTGGGCGTGTCTGCTGGTCGCCAGATTCTGCGCCAACTATGGTGACGCTGTCTCGTATCTTTACAGCGGCAGCCGGGGCCGGGAGACACTGGGCGCGGAGCGGTGCGCCGCCGCGCTGGAGAAGAAGCGGCAGGAGAAGGCCGCCGAGGAACAGCGGCTCAAGCGGGAGGCCGAGGAAGAGGCCCGGCGCCGGGAGGCCGAGGAACAGCGGCGCAGGTGGGAGGCCGAGGAAGAGGCCCGGCGTCAGGCGGCTGAGGAGCAGCGGCGCAGGGAGGAGGCCGAAGAAGAGGCCCGGCGTCAGGCGGCCGAGGAGAGGGAGGCGCGGATAAAGGCGATCGTAAAAAAATTCCTGCCGTTTGGCATCGCGGCAGTTGCGGTGCTCGCGGCGGTGTCCCTCTATAATATCATCTCCAGCGCGGTGATCGCCCACAGATCCCCTCTGGATTATATTTCCCCGGGTACATATTACGGAGAATACCTTCCAAGGGACTTCTGGCACAATAAGTATCAGATGGAAAAGCTGGTGGTGACGGAACATGAAAACGCCGAAGGAGGTGTCAGCGTAAGCCTACAGACAGTAGATTTTCCGTCTGAATATACGGGACTGGACTCCAGCAGCGAGAAGGGCACGATAAAAAACGAAAAGGGGAAGCTGTATTATTATTATGGAACCGCTTACAGGTACAGCTATTCCTTCACGGTGAGAGAGCATGGCGTTGTGGACATGTTCGACAGAGACGGCGAGTTTGTAACAACGCTCTATAAAGACGGAGAGGAGGCAAACGAAAAAGAGCTTGCCCGCTTCAGGGAGAGCTTCAACGGCTGTCTCACCGATTTAGTCCCGGAGGATGTCTCATACTGGCTGCGCATCTGCTCAAACGCCTCCGGAAATACCATCCAGTTATCTGACGGAAAAGAATACAACAACGGCATCTGCCTGACAGGCTTTTCCGGAGAGGCAACATACCGGCTGGACGGCCAGTATACGGAGCTTGAATTTACTCTGGGCATGGCGTTTGGCAGCAAATACGGCGGGACAGTGACGTTTTCCGCGGACGGGGAGCCCATCGAGGGGGCTGAGTTCCACGCGGGGAGTGACCCGGAGACCCTGAAGGTGGACGTGAGCGGGGTCGACGAGCTGACGATTGTATTGAATGAAAACGGCTGGTTTAACAGCATGCCGATCATCGCCCTGGCGGATCTGAAGCTGACGTGATCCCGTCCCGGGCACACACGGAAAGAGAGGAGAGAAAGAGTGAGCGAGATCGCAAAAAATGACGATAAATTGAGCGAAATAGAGCGTACCTATTACGAGGTCTGGTACCGTAAGATCGCCAGGAAGTTCAGCTCCTGCCTGTGGGACTATATCGAGGACGCCGTTCTGGCGACGGATCCTGCCGCCGCAAAGGATTTTCTGTGCTATCTGTCCGGCTTTCGCTACAGGGACGACAACGAGGCGGAAAAGGCCATAGAGGATATCAAAAAAAGGCGGGGGGAGAAGTGGAAGGCCGACAAGAATTGCCAACAGGCGGCCATCGTCACAAAGTTTCCAAAAAAGCTGGCGGAGAAGATCGCCCCCAAGGATGAGAGCCTGTCCGGGTTTGCGAACACGATCGATCGCGGCGACGGCAAGCAGCTCCTGCAGGACGGGCGCTGCCGGGAGCAGTACGAGAATTTTTTTGACGCCTGCCTCAAAGCGGCCAAAAGCGGAGGGAAAACAGACAGCGAGGCCGTCAGGCTCATCCTGGACAAGTGCGGGACCATAGACTCGCTTGTCATGCCCTTTAAATGTATCGAGTTTCTGCCCGAGCGGTTCTGGCCCTGCCTCCAGGTAAACGGAGGGCCGGATGTAAAAAGGAATTGGCGCAACGCCCAGAACAAGGCGAAAGACTGCGTCGAATGCCGGAACTCCCTGTCGCACCAGGACGGTGAAGAGGAAGACGCCCCGCAAACGCCGGCCGGCGCGCTTTCCAATGAGAGGACGCTGTCCGGTCCCCTGACCAGAAGCACCGCCCTTCGGGGATTGAAAAGCCCGAAAGCGGCGGCCGGCTGCTTCCCTCTGAACACGGATTCAGAGGCTTATAAACTGGCGGAAGAGCATTTGGGGGAAGCGGTCAGAAAGCTTGGCAGCCGCCCTCAGACGCTGAGCGAGCTGCAGGAGAAAGAGGGCATCCGAGAAAAGGCCGCCTTGATCCCGATCATATGCAGAGAATCCTATGATAAAGAAAAAGGGATCCTGTATCTTCACGAGCTCGGGGAACTATACGAGGAGTTAGAGCGCGCGGAACAAGGGTTCCGGTCTGTGTTTAAGCTCGACGACGAAAAGCAAACCGAGGGCAGCGCTTCGGACTCCGGGACCGGCGCCCCGGTCTCAGCCGCGGATCTGGCCTCCGGCCCTCTGGCCAGCCTGGCGGCGTATGGAGGAGGGTACCTGTCCGACCTACAGATGGACGAGCTGCTCCGCCGCTGCGTGATCCTGCCCGACATGAGCTTTTGGATGTATCCCAGCGGCCGGGACTATCTGTATAAGGCCGGGAACATGCTCCAGGAGACCTGCGGGAAGAAGATCGTTTTCCCCTATTACGGCCTGGCCGAGATGGAGCAGATGGAGAAGCGCGGCGATCGAGAAGCCCACAACGCGCTCAAACAGATAAGCGGTATGCGCCACAAGGGCCAGATCAAATACTTTCCCGGCCAGCGCGCGCCGCTTCTTAACGAGATCTCGTCCCAGGAGGCCATCCTGCGTATCGTCAGGGCGAACCCGGAAAAGCGGTTCTGCATCTTTTCAAGAGATCCGGGCTTTTGCCGGGCGCTGGCGGAGGAATACGGCGCCAATGCCCTGCCCGTCTTTATGGCGCCCCTGAACAGGGGCTTTCGGATCATGACTGAGTTGCTGCCCCAGGTACGGGCCTGCATAGACGGTCCCGCGCCGCGGCAGACAGCCATGCCGGAAAAACCGGCGGAGGGCCCCGCTCCGGAGAAGCCGGAGGGCGTGAAAAACGCGCCGGCTCCAGGACCCGTGCCGCAGAGCGGCTCTCCCCGGCCCGCGGACAAGCCGCCCCGCCCGGCCCCCGCCGGGAAAAAGCCCCTGGAGAAGAACAGCGCCGGCTGCTATATAGACGACGGCCGGCCGATCCCCGCCCGCATCCCCATTGAGAGCGGGCAGGTATATACCGCCTCCGGCGAGACGCTGCGCCTGGTAAGGAAGCTGGCCGAGGGCGGCGAGGGGATCATCTATCAAACGGACAGGGAGGGCAAAGCGGCAAAGATCTATAAAAAGGAGCGGCTGACCGTCTTCCGCTGGGAAAAGCTGCGCTATATGACGGAGAACGACCCGCATATCCAGCAGCTTTGCTGGCCTGAGCAGCTGCTGCTCGATGAAAACAAGCATTTCGTAGGCTTCCTCATGCCCCTTGTCCCGGACCGCTTCCTTCTTTTCAGGCGGACGGTGCTGGCTCTGGGCAAAGAGGCGGTGGCGAAGGGGCGCATGAAGCTCTGGGACCGGGCCGCCATGGCAAGGCTGTGCCAGGCCATATGCAGCATCTTTGTCAATCTGCACCGGCAGGGCATCTTCATGGGCGACGTGAACGAGAACAACATCTTTGTGGACCCGGATGACGGGGGCTTTATGAAGCTGTACTTCGTTGACTGCGACAGCTTCCAGATCGGCGACTTTCCCTGCCCGGTGGGCAGAAAGGAATACACCTCCCCCGGCATATATGAGCGCCTGCAGACAAGCAACCCTGTGTTCAGCAGCTTCCTGCGAACAGAGGAAGACGAGGACTTTGCGCTCGCCACGCTGTTTTTCCGGATCCTCATGCTGGATGAGCTGCCCTACGCCTCCAAGGGTGGGGAGGACAGCGAGACGAAAAAGCTGCGGCGGCAGTTCTCCTTCCGCAGCAAGGACTCGGACGGCAACCTGCTCAGCAGCGGCGCGGACGCGCCAGTCGGCCCGTCGCGCTACGTCTGGAGCAACATGCCCGACTATCTGAAAAGCGCCTTCGTGGAGGTGTTCAGCCGGGGCAGGGATGTGAAGTTAGAGGAGTGGCGGAAGCATTTTGAAAACTATTACAGGGACATACGCAGCGGCAGGAGCTGCAACGAGATCGCGCCCAAAAAGTATTACGATCCGCAGCACAAATGGACGGTAGATTTTAATTGTACCCTGTGCGGCGAGGAGAGCAACATGCACAAGGAGCGGTATGAACGCCTGAAAACCAGCAACGCCCCCTGCCTGTGCGATTCCTGCCTCTCGTACAAAGCGGTGCTTGAAAAAGAGTTTACCGAGCTGACTTGCTCCAGGTGCCGCAAGCCCTATCAGGAGAACAAATTCCGGGCGTCTCTCGTGGCCGTCGGTTTTTACAGGGCGCCGCTCTGTTCGGCCTGCCGCGGCGGGCGGCAGGGCGGACCCCAGCCCAGACGGGGAAACGGGAGATAATGCCGGCAAAATGAGGGAAAGATATGGAGAATTTTGTCAAACAAAGAAAGCTTGAAAACAAAGATCTGCTGGACAGCGGCGCCGGGATCAAGGTGCCGGTGTGCATATGCCTGGACGCGTCTTACTCGATGATCGGGGAAAAGATGAACCAGGCCGCCCGAGGCATCCAGAATTTCATAAGCAGCACGGCCCGAAACCAGGACTCCTGCGGGTCTGTAGACCTGTGTGTCATATCCTTTGGCGGCGAAGGGGCCAGGGTCGAGCTGAATTTTACCATCGTGCAGAGTATCCGGGCCGGAAGCTTCCACCTGCCCACCCCCTCGGGCGGCACGCCCATGGGGGCTGCGGTGGAGCTGGCGCTGGAAAAGATCCGGGAGAGAGAAGCGGAGTACATGATCAAGGGCATGGAGCGCTTAAAGCCCTGGCTCATCATCATGAGCGACGGCGCCGCCACCGACAACACCCTCAACGCCAGGCAGCAGGTCCGGAGGCTGGTGAACGAGCGGAAGCTGAAGGTCAAATGCATCGGCATCGGGGACGGGGACGAGCTTGGATCCCTGGGGCAGTTCTCGCCAAACGAGCCTGTGGAGAGCTGCGACACCCTGAAGATCGAAAACTTCTTCAATATCGTCAGCCAGGCCGCCATCCGTGACAGCTATTCCTCCATTGAGGACGACGATACGGTGGACTGACAGGAGGATGGGAATATGCGGATAAAAAGCGCGTCCGCCGTGCGGACAGGGACGAGCCACCTTCAGGCCGGAAAGCCCTGCCAGGACAGCGCCTGCTGCCGCGGCGGCCGGGAGGCCGTATGCGCGGTTCTGGCGGATGGGGCGGGCAGCAGGCCCGACTCCCAGCTGGCCTCGGCGGCGGTGACAGCGGCGGTAGCCGCCGAGCTGTCGGAAAACTTCTCCCGGTGGTACGCCATGGAGGACGCGGAGCTCATACGCGGTATGCTGTCCCTGTGCCGGGGCTCGGTGGCGGCAGCCGCCCCGGGGACTGAGGCGGCGTGCACGCTCCTTGCCGTGGCCCTGTCGCCCGACGGGCGGAGCCTGGCCTGCCATATCGGCGACGGAGCGGTGCTTGGCGCCGGCCCCGGCGTGCGGGCCGTGCTCTCTCCGCCGGAGAACGGCTCCGAGCCCTGGTACACCTTTTTCGTCTCCGGCCGGCGGGCGGAGGAACATCTGAGAGTCCGCCGCGATCTCCCGCCGGCGTACAGGACCGTGATCCTGTGCAGCGACGGCGCGGGGGCCGCGCTCTTCAACGCCCGAGGGGATATTGCCAACGCCGTTGAGGTCCTGGATGCCTGGATGGATGCGCTGGACGGCGAGGAGGTCTCCCAGCGCTTGGAGGCAGAGCTGGACGAGCGGTTCCGGGAGCGCACGCGGGACGACATGAGTCTTGCCGTACTGCACCGGACAGATGAATGAGCGTGCCGCAGAAAGCGGCACGCTCATTTTTAAAAAGCGGAAAAATTTTTCATTCTTTTAAAACCTGCGGGCAACTTCGGTTGTCATTCTGACAGAGGATGAGAGATCCAAAAAAAGTTTGCTGATTTTAAACAAAATGCTTGACAAGCAGAAAAAGTGAGGTATAATAAAAAGATTACTCATCAGTCAGACAATGATTTGTTTAAAATCCGCATGGAAGAATCATGTTTCTGCAATGAAAGGAGAAAAGAATGAAAAAATCGCTTATCCGCACCGCCTCTCTGCTGTTTGTCCTGATCCTGGTCTTCGCCGCCTCCGGCACGGCCGCTTTTGCGGACGGGACCATCACCGCGAACATACCCGTCACGTACCAGCAGTCCTCGGCCAGAAGTATGCTGAGCCTCATAAACGAGCTCCGGCAGCCGGGAAACGCCTGGTACCTGAACGAGGACGGGAGCAGATACGAGCCGGCGGACCTGCCGCCGCTCAGCTATGACTACGCGCTGGAGCAGATCGCCATGCAGCGGGCGGCAGAGCTGGTGCTGAAATTCGGGCATACCCGGCCAAACGGCACAAACTGCTTCACGGCCAGTTACGGCGGCGTATCCTCATGGGGCGAGAACATCGCCTATAACTACAGCTCCACCCCCAACGACGCGTTCGTCATGTGGAGCGAGGAGTACGAGGACTACTACAACCAGGGCCACAGAAGGAACATGCTCAGCGGCGGCTTCACCGCCGTGGGCATTGCCTGCGCGTGCTGCCAGGGCTGCTACTTCTGGGTCCAGGAGTTCGGTTACTCTGTCTCCGGCGCCGGCGACCCCGGCGCTGTGGACGGGGCCGCGGAAGTGCCGGTGGAGGTCCTGGCGGACGGCGCACAGGTCTCCGCCCAGCTCCAGGGGGACGCCTCCGTGACCATGACCTACGGCGATACGGCCGCCGCGCCCGCGGCGATCCTGACCATGTCGATCGACGGCTTTCTCTTCTCCTCCTCCGAGCCTTCCGTGCCGGACTGGACCGTTGAAGACGGCAGTGTCGTTTCCGTGGCGGACGGGATGCTCACCGCTCTGAAGACGGGCTCCACACGCCTCGTCAACGCCGGCTACGGCCTCAGCGTGGAGGTGACCGTTGTGCCGCGCTCCCTGGCCGGGGCCTCTGTCGAGCTGCCCACGCCTCAGAGCTTTACCGGGTCTGAGCTCACCCCGGAGCCCGTGGTGACCCTTGACGGTGTGCAGCTTGCGGCGGGCACAGACTATGACGTGCGCTACAGCGGCAATGTGGCTCCCGGCACCGCGGCCGTGACGGTCAGCGGCAAGGGGAATTATACCGGGACCGCACAGGGCGGCTTTGAGATCATTCAATGCGCGCATCAGTGGGACGGCGGTTTTGTCTCGGAAAAGGAGCCCAGCTGCTCCGAGAAGGGGACCGAGAAGCGCACGTGCACAAAATGCGGCTATGTGGAAGTTCGGGACGTGGATATGCTCCCGCACACGCCGGAGGAGATATCCGCCGTCGCGCCTACCTGCACCCAAGCCGGCAGCGGCACAGGGACGCGCTGCTCCGTCTGCGGAGCGGTCCTCAGCCAGCCTGCGCCGGTCCCCGCCCTGGGCCACAGCTGGGACCCGGACACCGAACAGGTCACGCAGGAGGCCACCTGCGCCGCCGAGGGCAGCGCCAGCCACAGCTGCTCTGTCTGCGGCGCGGAAGAGACCTATGCGCTCCCTGTAAAGCCCCATACGGCCGTGACCGACCCGGCCGCCGCGGCCACCTGCACCGCCGAGGGCCGGACCGAGGGCAGCCACTGCGCGGTCTGCGGAGCGGTCCTGACAGCGCAGAAGGCCGTACCTGCCGCCGGTCATCAGTGGAAGGACCAGCAGATCATCACCGCCGCCACCTGCGCTTCCGAGGGCAGCGCGATCCGGGTGTGCGGCCGGTGCGGAGCGGAGGAGACATACAGCCTGGCCAAAACCGGGCACAGCTTTGGCTCCTGGTATGTCACGAAGGAGGCGAGCGCCCAGAGCGCCGGGAAGACCGAGCGGATATGCAGCCGGTGCGGGGTCTGTGAGACCAAAGAATTTCCCTTGGGGACCATATCCAAAGAGGCGATCTCCGGTAAAAACGCGTTAGAGACGGACTTTGCCGGGGATAAGGAGACAGTCATGGGCGCGGTGCTCACCGAAGCGGAGCGGAAGCTCCCCGGCCTCGGAAAGAATTTGAGCGTGCGTCTCATCGCCGAGGAGGCCGGCACAGCCGTGCCCTCTGCGGACCGGCAGCTGGCCGAGGCGGTAGAGGGATACAAGATCGCCCAGTACATAAACGTCAGCCTGGAAAAGGAGATCGACGGGAAGACCGAGGAGGTCTCCCATACCGCGTCCCCTGTCAGGATCACTTTCACGGTTCCCTCCGCTCTGAAGGGGAAGGATGAAAGGGAGTTTGCGGTCATCCGGGTGCATGACGGCGCCGCGGTGGTCCTGGAGGACCTTGACAGCGCCGCGGAGACGGTCACCGTGGAGACAGACTGCTTCTCCACCTTTGCCCTGGCCTACACAGCAGAGGAACGCCTCTGCACCGTGCGCTTCAACGCGAACGGCGGGACCTGCAGGGTGCAGACCCGGGAGATCCCCGCGGACAGCCCGCTCACATACCTGCCTGTCCCCGTGATGGAGGGCATGTCCTTCGCCGGCTGGTATACTCAGCCCGACGGGGGCGAGGAAGTGAGTTTGGGTACGGTCTTCAGCGGCGACACGGAGCTATACGCCCGGTGGACGTCCTCCGAGGCAGACGCCCCGGCGGAGCATTCGGCCCCGGGGACCCTGCTGCTGGTGATCGCCCTGCTCCTCCTGGCTATGGTGCCCGCCGCCACGCTGGCGCTGAAAAAGGCGCGTGGCCTTCTCCGTTGATCCCCGCGCCGCAGATCCTGGATCTGGAAAAGCGGCAAGCGGGCCTCGGACGGCTAAAACACCGTCCGAGGCCCCCTCTTTTTAATAGAGCAGCAGGATATTGACCGGGTTTATCCCGATCTCCTATACGCCCTTCCCGAACCCGCAGTTGGGGAAGTGGCACGCCGGGCAGCAGCGCGGCGATGCCCAGGCAGCTTACAGGGCGCCCAGCCTCTTCAATTTTTCCATGACCCGGTCCGACAGGGCCTCCGTCAGGCCCAGGTCCCAGATCATCTGGTAGACCGTGTACCGGGCCCTGGTCTCCTTGCAGTACCGGAAGCTGTCTTTCAGGATCTCTTCCGTCAGGCCGATGTCCTTGGGATCGCTGGGGCAGCCCAGGTCCTTCAGCATCTGCCTCAGATCCCCGGAGGGGTAGCCCTTCTCCAGCAGGGCGCGGATCTCGTCCCAGTGGGCCTCGATGCGGTCGATCCGGCGGAGCCGGCCCTCGGGCCGGTTCTTGCCCGCCTCTTCCTCCAGCTCCAAAATGGCCCCGGCGGCGCTGCCGTAGGCCCGGCGGATCTCCGCCTCCCAGGTCTGCGGGTCATAGGCCGCGGCGTCCCGCCGGGCGGCGGCAAAGTCCACCTGGGCGGACAGCAGCTCCTCCGCCATCATCAGCGCCAGGACCGTGCCCACGGCCACCTGCTCCCCGTGCATGGCGTAGTCCTTGCCCCGCTGGTCCCCCAAGACCTCCCAGTAGTGGGACATGTGGTGCTCCGCGCCGGAGATGGGCCGGGAGCTGCCGTAGAGGCTGATCACCGTGCCGGTGAGCAGCAGCCCGTTCAGCACCGCGCCCAGGGCCTCGGGCTGCCGGGCCTTCAGGCTCCCGGTCCGGGCCATGATGTCCTCCACGTAATCGGTGACCAGCCGGTCGATCTGCCGGCAGTAGTGGTCCCCGTTTACGAGCGCGGCCACCCGCCAGTCCTGCAGGGAGCTCAGCTTGCCGATCAGGTCCCCGAAACCGGCCAGGGTCATGCGCCAGGGCGCCCCCGCCAGAATGTCCGTGTCGCCGATGATCAGCTCCGTGTTGTGGGCGGGCATGGTGGCCTTCAGGTTGTCCACGTTCATGATCCCCACCGAGGCGGCAAAGCCGTCCATCGGCGCGCCAGTGCAGACCGTAAAGCAGGGCAGCTTCAGCTTGAAGCTGGAATAGCGGAGCATATCCGTGATGGAGCCTGTGCCGCAGCCGATCATCACATCGCAGTCCTCGGGCTTGTGGATCACGATCTCCCCTAAGGTGGCCTCGTCAAAGCCCAGATGCCGGATCACCAGCACCTGGGGCGCATAGCCCGCCTCCCGCAGCAGCGCCTCGCACTTCTCCCCCGCCACCCGGTAGGTGACCGGGTCACAGAGGATATAGGGCTTTTGATAGCCGAACCGGGCCATATAGTCCGGCAGGCTGTTGATCGCCCCCTTGCCGATGTTCACCGCCTTGATGGGGGCGTAATGGGTGCGTCCGCAGCTGCACTCCAATTCCACGTTCAGATACCGCTCCACGCTCTGGGTGGTCTCATACATCTTCATGTTCCGTCTCCCTGTCCTTTCTCTCCGCCCGGTAGCCGCTCGCCCGCGGCCCGGCTTTTCAGCGGCCGGTCTTCTTTTTCATCCGCCCGTATTCGGCCAGAATAGCCTCAAAGGCGACGCTGCCGGGCCGCAGCCCGCAGATCTGCTTCAAAGCCCCCTCCGGCCCCGCCTCTTTTATGACGGTCTGCAGGCGGACGCTCTGGGCGTCGCTGGGCTCCGCGTACAGCAGCCCCATGGCCACGCCGGTGTAGTAGTGCTCTGCGCGCACGCCGCACTCCGCGGCGTAGAGCATGGGAGTGATGATCCGGTCCCCGGGGGAGAGCTTCCGGATGGGCTCTCTGGCCACCCGGAGCACATCGTCAATGATATACGGGTTTTTGAAGCGGGCCATCAGGGCGGTCCGGTATGCCTCCATCTCCTCCTCGGAGAAGCCGTGGCGGCGGCTGAGCATCCGGCCGCACTCCGTCATCATGCCCCAGGCCTGCTCATAGATCTCCGGATCCTCCAGGGACTCGTTGATGGTCCGGTAGCCCTTCAGCCAGCCGTACCAGGCGGTGACGGCGTTGGACCCGTTCAGGGTGAAAAGCTTCCGCTCCAGGTAGGCCGGCAGGTCGTCCACCACCTGCATCCCCGGGATCTCCGGGATCTCGCCTTTAAAGCCGCGGCGGGCCACATCCCACTCCCGGTACTTTTCCACCACCACATCCGCGGGCAGGCCGTCCCGGCCCGGGGGGATGATCCGGTCCACCGCGCAGTCGGGAAACCCGGCGTACTCGTCCGCATACGCCGCGTCCTCGCCGCTCAGCTCCCGCAGGACGAGTTTTTTCAGCTGCGAAGAGCCGTTCACCGCGTTCTCGCAGGCGATCACGTTGATATATCCGGGCACGCCCTTCTGCCGGCGCAGGGCCAGCCCCCGGGCAATCACGGGGGCCACCTTCGGCAGCGCCGTGAGCCCCACCGAGGTGCACACCAGCCCCGCCTCCGCGATCCTTTCAGGGAGGGCCGGGTCGAGAGAGCGCATGGCGGAGATGTTTTTTACCACCGTGTCCTCCGGCTCCATATCCAGCAGATGCACCGTGTACGCGCCGCGCCGGTTGATATCATCGATCACGTCCGTGTTGATGTCCGCAAACAGCACCTCCCAGCCCGCCTGGGCCAGCAGCATACCGATAAAGCCCCGGCCTATGTTTCCTGCTCCGATCATGACCGCTTTTTTCATACGCTTTCTCTCCTTCCGTAATTTCCGTATCGGGGCAAACGCCGGCCGCCCGGCTGCCCTGTTTGTATTATATACTACTTTTTGTAATATGGAAAGAGGCAGAATGTGAAAAGTCCTTGCCTGAAAGGGCGAAATATAGTATGATGAAGGAAAAGAGGACCTTTTGCCCGGTCCTTTGGGGCGCGGGCAAAAACGGCCCGTATTTTCAACCATCCCGGACAGGAGGACGCGCTATGGACCACCGGCCGAACATTCTCCAGCTGGCCACCAAGATCAGTCTGGAGAGCCTGACCTACACCGGCATCACCTATAACGACCCGGAGTATCGGATCTTAGAGCCCCTGGTGGACGACGACATGTGCCAGATCATGATGCACATGCGCCTGGAGGCTGACCGCACTGTGGAGGAGATCGCCCGGCGGGCGAAAAAGAGCGTGGAGTTTACCCGGGAGCAGTGCCTGAAGCTCCGGGAGACCGGCATTGTCCGCACTCGCACGGTGGACGGGCAGCGCTGCTACTACTATCCCATCTGGGTGCCCGGCATCATGGAAGGCATCCTCTCCAACCGGGAGCAGTGCGAAAAGCACCCGGAGTTAGAGGACTGCTTTGAGGAGTACACCCGCCGCCGGGTCGCCGTGCTGGCCCCCTCTTTGCCGCCCACGCCGTGGCGGCCGGGCGCCGGGCGGCGGAGTCCATCCACCGCATCGTGCACCAGGGCCAGGCCCAGGAGCTGGGCCGGGACCCGGAGGATTACCGGGCTTTCAAGCGCCGGGAGCTCCGGCTGCCGCCGGAGCTGCTGCGCCCCGTGCCCCGGCAGCAGGCCGGGGAGGACGGGCTCACGCCGGACCAGGTCCGCGCCGCGTGTGACCGCTGCGACGAGATCTTCAACGTGGTGGCCCAGGAGGGCCGCTGCCCCAACTGCGGCAGCTTTGAAAAGACGGTGCTCTCCAGGCGGGATTTCACCGTCCGGGAGATCCACACCGACCTCCCCTGACCGGCGCCCCGCCTAAGAACAGAAACAGAGCCCTGCGCCTTTCGGCGCGGGGCTCTGTCTGTAGACAAACAGAAGGACCGTGTATTACTGTTTGTTCTGGATGTACTCGTCGATGCTCTTGGCGCCGGCCTTGCCCGCGCCCATGGCCAGGATGACCGTGGCGGAACCGGTGACCGCGTCGCCGCCGGCAAAGACGCCCTCCCGGGCGGTCTTGCCGCCCTCGTCGGCCTCGATGCCGCCCTTGCGGGTGAAGGTCAGGCCGCCGGTGGTGTTGCGGATCAGGGGGTTGGGGCTGGTGCCGATGGCGATGATGACCGTGTCCACATCCAGGACCCACTCGCTGCCGGGCACCGGCACGGGGCTCCGGCGGCCCTTCTCGTCGGGCTCGCCCAGCTCCTGGCGCAGCAGCTCGATGCCGGTGACATGCCCGTCGTCCCCGGCTAAAATGCGGGTGGGATTGTTCAGCAGCTTGAACTCGATGCCCTCGGCCTCGGCGTGCTCCACTTCCTCCTTCCGGGCGGGCAGCTCGTCCCGGCCCCGGCGGTAGGCGATAAACACATGCTCGGCCCCCAAACGCTTGGCCACACGGGCCGCGTCCATAGCCACGTTGCCCGCGCCCACCACGGCGACCCGGTGGAAGTGCTTGATGGGGGTGTCATAGTCGTCCCGGTAGGCTTTCATCAGGTTCACCCGGGTCAGCAGCTCGTTGGCGCTGTACACGCCCAGCAGGTTTTCCCCGGGGATGTGCAGGAACTGGGGCAGGCCGGCGCCGGAGCCGATGAACACGGCCTCATAGCCGTCCTCAAACAGCTCGTCCACCGTCATGGACTTGCCGACGATGGCGTTGGTGACCACCTTGACTCCCAGCTTCTTCAGGTTCTCGATCTCCGCCGCCACGATCTCCTTGGGCAGACGGAACTGGGGGATGCCGTAGACCAGCACGCCGCCGGCCTTGTGGAAGGCCTCGAACACGGTCACGTCATAACCCATCTTGCGCAGGTCCCCCGCGCAGGTCAGGCCCGCGGGGCCGGAGCCCACTACGGCGATCCGGTGCCCGTTGGAGGCGGGGACAGTGACCTCGTCCTTCCCCTCGGCATGGGCCATGTGCCAGTCGGCCACGAAACGCTCCAGCCGGCCGATGCCCACGCTCTCGCCCTTGATGCCCCGGATGCACTTGCTCTCGCACTGCTTCTCCTGGGGGCAGACCCGGCCGCAGACGGCGGGCAGGGAGTTGGTGGAGGTGACGATCTCATAGGCGGCCTCAAAGTCGCCCTCGGCCACCTTGGCGATAAACTCGGGGATGCGCACGGACACGGGGCAGCCGGTCCGGCACTGGGGGTTCTTGCAGTTGAGGCAGCGTTTGGCCTCGTCGATGGCGGCCTCGGCGCTGTAGCCCAGGGCCACTTCGTCAAAGTTCCCGGCCCGGACCACAGGGTCCTGCTCGGGCATGGGGTTCTTGTCCAGTCTCATGTTAGCCATTGCGTTTGCCTCCCGTGATCTTGCAGATATGCTTGGCCGCCTCGTCCTGCTCGTCCTTGTAGAAAGCGGCCCGCTTGAGCAGAGAATCGAAATCCACCTGATGCGCGTCAAAGTCCGGCCCGTCCACGCAGGCGAACTTGGTCTCGCCGCCCACGATGACCCGGCAGCCGCCGCACATGCCGGTGCCGTCTACCATGATGGGGTCCAGGGAGATGATGGTCTTGATCTCATAGGGGCGGGTCACATCGGCCAGGAACTTCATCATGATGTCCGGCCCGATGGCGATGACCCGGTCAAACTGGGGCTTGCCCTCGGCGATGTTGGCCTCGATCTCGTTTTTCAGGAACGCGGTGGTGAAGCCCTTCTCGCCATAGGTGCCGTCGTCGGTGCAGATGATGAGCTTATCGGAGACCGCCGCCAGCTCCTCCTTGAGGATGACGATGTCCGCGCTGCGGACACCGGCGATAAAGGTGACCTCGATGCCCAGCTCATGCATCTCTTTGGCGATGGGGTACGCGATGGCGCAGCCCACGCCGCCGCCTACCACGCAGACCTTCTTCAGGCCCTCCATCTCGGTGGCCTTGCCCAGGGGACCCACGATATCGGAGATATAGTCCCCCTGCTCCACGGTATGGAGCATCCGGGTGGTGCGCCCGGCGGCCTGGACCATGACGGTGACGGTGCCCTTCTCCCGGTCATACCCGGCCACGGACACGGGCACCCGTTCGCCCTGCTCGTCCAGCCGGAAGATCACGAACTGGCCGGCCCGGGCGTGCCGCGCGATCAGCGGAGCCTCTATCTCAAAGAGACAGATGGTTTTCGCGTCGTTGAGAAAACGCTTGGTTACTACTTTGTACATTTTACACCTCTATATTTGCAAAAAGTTTGTCAGTCCACTTGCCGCCGTATATTGTACCCTACCCCGGCCGGAATGTCAAGTTGAAGACAAGAGCATTCAACCATGCTCTTGCATAAGGCCGGATTGAACGCTGAAAGGGGGCTCCCACCCCCTCTCCGCGCTCTCCCCCTGCATGTTTATGCAGAGTCCTTTTTATCTATAGTCTGATTGTCAAACAGTATCCTCTGTACAGCCGCAAAGGGGCTGTAGCAAAACGATTCGTTAAGCTACAGCCCGTTTGTATGTTAAAGAAAGTCAAAATCTTTTCCGAAGGAATCGGAAGATCATGTGAATAAGTTCCGAATCCTCATGCCTCCCCTGTGTAAGGGGAGGTGCCGAGCGGCAGCGAGGCGGAGGGGTTGTTGGCGGAACTTCTATTTTGAAAGCCAGCAGAGGAGAAGTTTGGTCTCTTGGTGATTTTGTGGGGCTGTAGCAAAACGGCCCAGAAAAAACAACACCGAGGACTGCAAGAAACAGTACCCCGGTGTTGTTTTTTGT
>CANRHH010000027.1 GCA_947630375.1 uncultured Oscillospiraceae bacterium
CGCTTCGCGGATTGCGTCGATCTTCTCCCGGTTGATATGGGATAAGCCCGCAAGGGTATAATCCCAATCTTCGGGCAAAGACAGCATTTGCGAAAGCAAGCCTTTTGCCTTTAAGGTGAGTTCCTTATTGCGCAAGTGGTGGTTGCTCATAACGGTATAGCCCGTATTTCTCTCAACTCGGAAAACTGCCATTTTTTATCACTTCCTTTCTCGGTCTGCGTGGAATAATAGAAAGCCGTTTTCGGCGGTTTTGGTATTGCAGTATGCCTTTGCCGTTTTTGCGTCTGAAAAGCCTTGTATTATAAGGGCTTTTTCGCGCCTAACGTTCCACGTTACCGCCTGTTTTCGGGCATAAAAAAACCGCAACTCTTTTCAAGCTGCGGCGACATATCCTACTCACTTAAAAACGCCATATCAAGGCTTGTCCAACCTTGCTACGGCGTTTTAGGTGTAATTATAGGGGTTGTTTAATTGTCTGTAATGTGCTGAAAGCCGCATGGTTACGGCATTTTCCTTGTTGTGCATATATTGACGGGGCAGTCGCGCCGGTCGCGCCGGCAGGGCCTACAGGACCGGCAGGGCCCGCGGGGCCCACCGCGCCCGTGGCGCCGGTCGCGCCTGTTGCGCCGGCAGGACCTACAGGACCGGCAGGACCCGCAGGGCCTACCGCGCCCGTGGCTCCGGTCGCACCCGTTGCGCCGGCGGGGATCGTAAAGTTAAGCACCACATTGGCCGGCGTGCCGGTATTTGTGACTGTGGCGCTGGAGCCGGGGGCCCCGGTGCTCACCGCGCCCACCGTTACCGTGACGGGCGTCCCCGCAGGGCCGGCAGGCCCCTGGGGTCCGGCGGCGCCCGGTGCGCCGGCAGGGCCTTGGGGGCCCTGGGGTCCCACAGGCCCTTGGGGACCTACCGGCCCCTGGGGACCCATGGGGCCGGCCGGGCCCACGTTGCTGCCGCAGCCGCAGCCGCAGCTTCCGTTGCTGCTGTTGGTATAGATCTTGGTAACACAGCAATCCTTTTCAGGCATGGTTCTCCTCCATGAGATGGTTTTGAGGATGCCCTCCTCATGCCATTATATGCCAACTGCCTCCCATTGTCCGCCGCATGGGCTCAGATTCCGCCCGGACCGGCAAATTCTCCGTCTTTTTGCACTACTTTACTATGTTAAATTTATCGAAATTAAATAAAAAAATTTCAACTATGGTAATTTACAAAAACAGATGATATAATGATTTGCGTTCAATTTACCATTGTTCCGCACCCTCGCGGGCTATGGGAAACAAAGAGAGATATCCCCCTAAAAATCATCCTATTCTGACTTTAGAGGAGGAACCATGAAGAAAGTTCAGTTTACTGAAACGATCCTGCGGGATGCGAACCAATCTCTGGTGGCTACGCGCCTGTCCTATGACAAGTTCGAGCCTATCCTGGAGACCATGGACAAGGCCGGGTTTTACTCGGTGGAATGCTGGGGCGGCGCCACTTTTGACGTATGCCTGCGCTTTCTGAACGAGGACCCCTGGGAACGGCTGCGGAAGATCCGCGCCAAGATGCCCAACACCAAGCTGCAAATGCTGCTGCGGGGCCAGAACCTGCTGGGCTACAAGCATTACAGCGACGATGTGGTGCGCCGCTTTGTCCGGGCCGCCGTGAAAAACGGCATTGACATCATCCGTATTTTTGACGCGCTGAACGACCTGGACAACCTGAAGGTCGCCGTGGAGGAGACCATCCAGTCCGGGGCGATGGCTTCCGGCGCCATCTCCTATACCACCAGCCCTGTGCACACGCTGGACAAGTATGTGGCCATGGCCAAGGAGCTGGCCCAGATGGGCGTAGGCTCCATCTGCATCAAGGATATGGCCGGCATCCTCCTGCCCAAGAGCGCCTATGACCTGGTGGCCGCCATCAAGGACGCGGTGGACCTGCCGGTGGTGTTGCACACCCACTGCACCACGGGCCTGGCCTTCATGACCTATCTGAAGGCCATCGAGGCCGGGGCCGACGTGATCGACACCGCCATCTCCCCCTTCTCCGGCGGCACGGCCCAGCCCGCCACCGAGACCCTGTACTATACGCTCCAGGAGATGGGCTACGACACCGGGCTGGATCCGGATGTGCTGCTGAAGATGGCCAACTTCTTCAAGCCGATCCGGGCCGACTTCATTGCCGACGGCACCCTGGATCCCATCTCCCTCACCACGGACACCCAGTGCCTCACCTATCAGATCCCCGGCGGTATGCTCTCCAATCTGCTCAGCCAGCTGAAGATGCTCAACGCCCAGGACAAATTTGAAGAGGCCCTGCTGGAGACGCCCCGGGTCCGGGAGGACATGGGTTATCCCCCGCTGGTCACCCCCACCAGCCAGCTGATCGGCAGCCAGGCGGTGCAGAACGTGCTGGCCGGCGAGCGCTATAAAAACGTGGGCGCGGAGCTGAAGGCCTACTGCCGGGGCGAATACGGCAAGACCCCCGCTCCCATCGATCCCCAGGTCCGCGAGAAGATCCTCAAGGGGGAGAAGCCCCTGGAGGGCCGCTACGCCGACACGCTCCCCGCCGACCTGTATGAGCAGGCGGAGAAGGCCCTGGGAGGCATCGCCCGCAGCGAAGAGGACGTGCTCAGCTATATCGCCTTCCCCTCTGTGGCGGAGACCTTCTTTGAGAAGCGCCAGGCCGCGGAAGACAACGTGGTCAAATACAGCATTGAGGAAATATAAGGAGGCACCCTGAATGACTGAACTATCCATAGGGACAGCCGCGCTGGTGGCCCTGCTGGGTTATGTGGTGGACTTCTTCGGCATCGTCCTTCTGCTGGGTGTGGTGACGGTCATGGTCAAGCTGATGGTCAACTCCCAGAAGAAGGCGGCCGCGAAAGCCGCTGCCGCCCCTGCGGCCGCTCCGGCCCCCGCCGCCGCGCCTGCCGCCGCGCCCGAAGCCAAGGGGACGGCCGGTGAGCTGATGCTCCACGACGTAGACCCCAAAGACGCCGCCATGGTCATGGCCATTGTGGCCCACCAGTTGAACAAGCCCCTCAACGAACTGCGTTTTCGTTCCATTAAGGAGGTTAAAGAGAAATGAAATATAAAGTAACGCTCAACGGCCGGACCTATGAGGTCGAGGTCGATCAGGACAAGGCCATGCTGGTCGATGAATACGAGGCCTATGCCCCCGCCCCGGCGGCTGCTCCCGCTGCCGCCGCCGCTCCTGCGGCCGCCCCGGCCGCCGCGCCCGCGGCCCCGGCCAATGTGGCCGCCGGTGAGCCGGTGCTCTCCCCCATGCCCGGCAACATCCTGAAGATCCTGGTCAGCCAGGGCCAGCAGGTCAACGAGGGCGATGTGCTCATCATCTTAGAGGCCATGAAGATGGAAAACGAGATCGTGGCTCCCAAGAGCGGGACCGTGGCCCAGATCCTGGTGACCAAGGGCGCCGTGGTGGAGACGGGCGCAACCCTCGCCGTTATCGCGTAAGGAGGGGCCCATGAATATACTTGAGACGCTGGGCAGGTTGGCCAGCGAGTCCGGCTTTGCCGGGTTCCTGGCGGCGGGCGGCTGGAAAAACCTCATCATGATCGCCATCGCCTGCGGCCTGCTGTACCTGGGCATTGTCAAGAAATTTGAGCCCCTGCTGCTGGTGGGCATCGCCTTCGGCTGCCTGCTCACCAACCTCCCCGGCGCGGAGCTGTACCATCTGCGGATGTGGGACGCCTATATCTATGACTGCCCCTACGACGTGGCCAACGAGGCCATTCTGTACGACGTGGAAAACAGCCGGGAGATCAGCGTGGAGGACTACCTGGCCAGTCTCCCGGCGGACGCCGCGGAGCCGGAGATCCTGGAGGATCTGTCCTTTACGGACATCATCCACCACGGCGGCCTGCTGGACTTCTTCTACATCGGCGTAAAGGCCGGTATCTACCCCTCCCTGATCTTTATGGGCGTGGGCGCCATGACGGACTTCGGCCCGCTGCTGGCCTATCCCAAGAGCCTGCTGCTGGGCGCGGCCGCCCAGCTGGGCGTGTTTGTGGCCTTCTTCGGGGCCATTCTCCTGGGCTTCAACGGGCCTGAAGCGGCCTCTATCGGCATCATCGGCGGCGCGGACGGGCCAACGGCCATCTTCCTGACCACGAAGCTGGCCCCCCATCTGTTAGGGCCCATCGCCATCGCGGCCTACTCGTACATGGCGCTGATCCCGCTGATCCAGCCGCCCATCATGAAGCTGATGACCACCCCCGCCCAGCGGGTGGTGAAAATGGAGCAGCGGCGGGAGGTCTCCAAGACCGAGAAGATCATCTTCCCCATCGTAGTCTCCGCCTTTGTCATTCTGCTTCTGCCCTCCACCGCGCCCCTGATCGGCTGCCTGATGCTGGGCAACCTCTTCCGTGAGTGCGGCGTCACCGAGCGGCTGAGCGACACGGTGCAGAACGCGCTGATGAACATCGTCACCATCTTCCTGGCCACCTCCGTGGGCGCCACCATGGTGGCCGAGCGGTTCCTGACCCTGTCCACCATCGCCATCGTGGTCCTGGGCCTGGTCGCGTTCTCCATCTCCACCGCCGGCGGCCTGCTGGGCGGCCGGGTCATGTACCGGCTCTCCGGCGGCCAGATCAACCCCCTGATCGGCTCTGCCGGTGTGTCCGCCGTGCCGATGGCGGCCCGGGTGTCCCAGGACGTGGGCCGGAAGTACAACAAGACCAACTTCCTGCTGATGCACGCCATGGGCCCCAACGTGGCCGGCGTCATCGGCTCCGCCATCGCGGCCGGCTTCCTGCTGTCCGTGTTCGGCTGATAAGCAAAAAACCTAACCCCCGGAAAACCATTTCCGGGGGCTTTCTTTATGCTGGATGCTTGCAATACCCCTGGCTTTATGCTACAATTTACCCATTCTTGGTAGTTGCGGAGGCAGGCATGCACAGTTTACTGGAATACCCTTTTGACAGCCAGGCGATCTCCCGCAAGCGCCGGTCGATCCGCCGGGAGCTCCTGTCCAAACCGGATCTGATCGAGAAGCGCATTGCGATCCTGGGCGGGTCCACCACCCACGACATCCGGGAGATCCTGGAGCTCTTCCTGCTGGATTACGGCATCCGGCCGGTGTTTTACGAGTCGGAATACGGCCAGTACTGGCAGGACGCCATGTTCCCCCCGGAGGAGCTGCTCCGCTTCCAGCCGGAACTTTTTTATATCCACACCACCAACCGGAACATCTCCGCTTTTCCCGGCCTGGGCGACACGGCCCAGGCGGTGGAGGCGCTGCTGGATCAGGAGTACGCCCGCTTTTGCGCCATGTGGGACAAGCTGCGGGAGACCTTTCACTGCCCCATCCTCCAGAACAATTTTGAGTATCCTCTTTACCGGCTCCAGGGGAACCGGGAGGCCAGCGATGTGCATGGGCGGGTCCACTACATCACCTGTCTGAATCTGCGGTTTGCCGGTTATGCCCAGGCCCATGACGATTTCTATATCAACGACATCAACTATCTCTCCGCCGCCTACGGGCTGGAAAAATGGGCGGACCCCTTTTTCTGGCATATGTACAAATATGCCCTGAGCCTGGACGCCATCCCCAGCCTGGCCTTCAGCCTGGCGAAGATCATCAAGTCCCTCTACGGGAAGAACAAAAAAGCCCTGGCCCTGGATCTGGACAACACCCTGTGGGGCGGCGTCGTGGGAGACGACGGGGTGGAGAATCTGGTGCTGGGCCGCGAGACCTCCATGGGCCAGGCGTACACGGAGTTTCAGGCATATTTAAAGGCCCACAAGGACCTGGGGATTCTGCTGAACGTGGTCTCCAAAAACGACTATGAAAACGCCATCGCCGGGCTGAACCACCCGGACAGTGTGCTCAGGCCGGACGATTTCACCGTCATCAAGGCCAACTGGGAGCCGAAGAGCCGCAATCTCCTTCAGATGGCGCAGGAGCTGTCCCTGCTGCCGGAGAGCTTTGTCTTTGCCGACGACAACCCGGCCGAGCGGGAGATCATCCGCCAGCAGGTGCCCGGCGCGGCGGTGCCGGAGCTGCAGGATGTGGAGCGCTATATCAGCCAGATCGACCACGGGGGCTATTTCGAGGTGACCAAGCTCACGGCGGACGACCGGAAGCGGGGCGAGATGTACAAGGAGAACCTGGCCCGTGCCAGGCTGGAGAACAGCTTTGCGGACTACGGGGCCTATCTCCTTTCCCTGGATATGCATGCGGAGATCGCCCCCTTCGCCCCGGTCCACATGGGCCGTATCGCCCAGCTCACCAACAAGAGCAACCAATTCAATCTGACCACCCGCCGCTGCACCCAGGAGGAGATCGAGGGCTTTGCCGCCGATCCGGCCTGCGTCACCCTCTGCGGCCGGCTGTCGGACCGCTTTGGGGACAACGGCATCGTGTCCGTCGCCGCGGGGCGGGCCGTTGGCACGCGGCTGGATATCTTTTTGTGGCTGATGAGCTGCCGGGTGCTGAAGCGGGACATGGAGTACGCCATGATGGACGAGCTGGCCGCGGAATGCCTGCGCCGGGGCCTGCGCTCCGTCCGGGGCTACTATTACCCCACCGCCAAAAACGGCATGGTGCGGGATTTCTACGAGAAACAGGGCTTTACCAAGCTGTCCGAAGCCGAGGACGGGAGCACCGTCTGGGAGCTGGATCTGACGGGCGGCTATACGCCGAAAAACAAGGTCATTCAAATCGACCGGATGGGAGAGGAAACTGCCACATGAGCAAAGCGGAAATTTTTGAGAAGCTGGAAGAGATCTTCCGGGACGTTTTTGACGACGAGTCCCTCCAGATCGGCGAGCGCACCACCGCCGCCGATGTGGACGGCTGGGATTCTCTCAGCCACATTATGCTGCTGTCCGCCATCGAGGACGAGTTTGACATCAAGTTTGACATGAAGGCCGTCCAGGGGCTGCAGGATGTGGGCGCCATGGCGGATCTGATCGGGGAGCTGCTGTAATCATGCGGGTGCACCACATAGGGTACCTGGTCAAGCGCCTGGAGAAGGCCGCGGCCGCCTTTGAAAAGCTGGGCTTCTCCCGGGCCGGGGAGGCTGTTTACGACGAAGGCCGGGATGTGGACATCCTGTTTCTGACCAAGGACGGCACCACCGTGGAGCTGGTCAGCCCCAAGAGCGGCGGCTCCGTGGTGGCGGCGCTGATCAAGACCTACCACAACGCGCCCTATCATATCTGCTACGCCTCCGGCCGCTTTGAGGAGGAGATGCAGGCCCTGTCCGGCAGCGGCTTTACCCTGATCGAGCCCCCCGCCCCCGCGCCGGCCTTAGGCGGCCGGCAGGTCTGCTTTTTCATGAGCCCGCAGATCGGCATGGTGGAGCTGCTGGACGAGGGAGGGACCGGGCTGTGTCGCTGACCTCCTTCCCCTTCATCGCCTTTTTCCTTGTCTCCCTGGCGGTGTATTACGCCGTTCCGGAGAGGCTGCGTTGGTGCGCCCTTTTTGCGTTCAGCGCCCTTTTTATGCTGCTGTCCTCGCCTCTGCTGCCGCTGCTGTACTGGGCGGCGGCGGTGCTGGCCGTCAATTTCTGCGCCAGGCAGATCGCCGCGGGCCGCGCTGCGGGCAACGGGCGGCGGGCCAAGGGGGCGTTGGCCGCCGGCATCCTCCTCACCGTGGGGCTGCTGGCCGCGCTGAAATACAGCGGCTTTCTCGCCGCCAATTTAAACGCGCTGCTGGCCCTGCTGCGCGTGGACTACCGGCTGCCCATCCCCGCGCCGGCCTCGCCCCCCGGCGTCAGCTTCTATACGCTGACCGCCGTCGGCTATCTGCTGGACAGCTACTGGGGCATCAGCCCGGTCCAGCCCAACCTGCTGAAGACCGCCCTCTTCATCGGCTACTATCCCCAGCTGATCTCCGGCCCCATCACCCGCTACCGGCAGATCGAGCCGCAGCTTTTCACGCCCCACCGGTTTGACTATGTGCAGGTCTGCTTCGGGCTGCAGCGGATGGTCTGGGGCTTTTTCAAAAAGCTGGTGCTCTCTGCCCGTCTGGGCATTTTAGTGGACACGATCTATGCCCATCCGGAGCGGTATACCGGCCTGTATATCTGGCTGGCGGCGGCGCTGTTTCTGTTCCAGCTCTATACGGATTTCTCCGGATGTATGGATATCGTGCTGGGCGCCTCCGAGTGCTACGGGGTCCTTCTGCCGGAAAACTTCAAAACGCCCTTCTTCTCCCGCTCGGTGCAGGAGTACTGGCAGCGCTGGCACATCACCCTGGGCGCCTGGCTGCGGGATTATATCCTCTACAGCCTGCTGCGCTCCCGGGCCTGGCGCGGGCTGACCAAATGGGCCAAGGCCCATTTGGGGAAAAAGGCCGCCCGCCAACTACCCACCTATCTGGGTACGCTCTGCGTCTGGCTGCTGATCGGCCTGTGGCACGGCGGCGGCTGGCAGTACATTTTGGGCATGGGCCTGTGGTTCTGGCTGCTGATCACCCTGTCCCAGCTCTGCGAGCCCCTCTTCAAAAAGGCCCTGGCCTTTCTGAAGATCAACACCGCCGGCTTTGCCTGGCACCTGTTCCAGTCCCTGCGGGTGTTCGCGCTGGCCGCCGTCGGCAACATGTTCTTCCGCCTCCAAGGGCTCGGCGCCGCGCTGGAAACCATGCGCGCCGGGCTGCATTGGAACCCGGAGATTTTTACGGACGGCTCCCTGCTGAGCCTGGGTCTGGATCTGAAAAACATCTGGGTGCTGCTGCTGGGCCTGGTTTTGCTGCTCCTCGTCTCCTGGCTGCAGGAGACGAAAAGCATCCGGCAGCGCCTGGCGGAGCAGCCTCTGCCCCTGCGCTGGGCGATCCTGCTGCTCCTGTGCTTGGCCGTGGCCCTGTTTGGCATGTACGGGCCCGAATTTAACGCCGCGACCTTCATTTACGAACAGTTTTGAGGTAAACGCAGATGAGAAAACTTTATCTGGTCCGGGCCCTGGCTTTTCTGCTGCTTCTGCTTCTGCTTCTGGGCTGCCTGCAGTACGCTCTCACCCGCAGCATTGACCAGCAGAATTACAACTGGCTCGCCAACATCTATAAAGAGCCCGCCGGTTCCCTGGACGCGGTCTATATCGGGGCCAGCAACGTGTACAGCACCTGGCTGCCGCCGGTGGCCTTTGACCGCTGCGGCATCACCGTCTACAACTATACCAACAGCTCCCAGCCCTTTGAGTCCGCCCGGTTCCTGATCTTGGAGGCCCAGAAGAGGCACCCGGACGCCCTCTGTATCATCGGCCTGAACAATCTGTATGACGGGATCAGCGACCTGGGCATCCACTACTCGACCAACGGGTTCCGGCCCTCCGTGAACAAGTTCCACATGATCCGCCGCCTGACCGGGTCTCTGTATACGCCCCTGGAGAGTATGCAGTATTTCGTGCCCTTCCTCCGCTTTCACTCCCGCTGGGCCGATATCAGCCCCCGGGACCTGGTCTTTTCAGACGGGGATGTGAAGGGGGGCAATGTGGAGATCAAGTACTTCTTCTCCACGATCCAGGATATGACCTCCTCCTATTCCTACACCATGGAGGCCGCCGAAGGGGAATCCCCCGGCGTTCTGCTGGAGCTGCTGGACTTCTGCGACCGGGAACAGATCCGCCCGCTCTTTGTGGCCTCGCCCCAGCCCCGGGAATGGGACTACGTCACCAGTCTCAACCGGGACATGGAGCTGATCCGGCAGCGGGGGTACGACGTGCTGGACATGATGGGCAGCATAGAGGAGCTGGGTCTGGATCTCCGGCAGGATTTTTACAACTCCAGCCACACCAACATCCACGGCGCCATCAAGGTGACGGAATATCTGGCCGCCTGGCTGGCTGAGCGCTACGGCTTTTCCGACAAACGGGGCGACGCGGCCTATGCCGACTGGCAGCAGGCCTTTGAAAACTACGTGGAGGACATCGCCCCCTATACGCTGGATCTTGAATACCTGGGCCTGGCGCGGGACTTCTCTCTGCCGGTCCCGGCGCTGGCCGTCTCCGGGGCCCCCGGCGCGGCGCAGCTCTCCTGGGAGCCGGTCCCGGGGGCGGCGGGCTATTGCGTATACCGGAAAACCGGGGACGGCCCCTGGCAGGCCCTGGCCTCTCTGGGCCCGGAGGCCCTGCTCTATGAGGACGAAAGCGGCGCCCCCGGCGAGGGCTGTACCTACACGCTGGTCCCCTTCTCCCTCTCCTCCGGTGAACCCTGTTACGGGAACTTCGACTATACCGGCGTGCCGGTCGGCTGATAGAAAGCGGTGGCTGCCCCTTTGGGCAGCCGCCGCTTTATTTACATAATATGATTTACATAATGTTATTTATAGTCAACCAATTTCTCGTTCAGCTTTTTCAGGATTCGCTCATTGAACCAGGGCTCGGTAGACACGGTCAGGACCTCATCCCGGTCAAACCAGCCCACGCCGCTGTTCTCCCCTTCCCGAATGTGGAGGGCCTGGTCCTCCTCCGCCTCCAGCAGGTAGGTCACATTCATGTGCAGATGACTGGAGACGTACTCGCCCCGCTTCTCGTGGCCGTCCACGGTGAGGACCTCCAAGGAATAGATCTCCCCGGACACCGGGCGCACAGAGCGGATCCCGGTCTCCTCCCGGGCCTCCCGGAGGGCCACGGAGAGCAGATCCGTCTCCCCGTCGGCGTGGCCGCCGGTCCAGGTCCAGGAGTGATAGATGTTGTGATAGATAAGCAGCACCCTGTCCCTGGCCGGGTTTACGATCCAGGAGGAGGCTGTCATATGGGCGGTCCGGTTGCTGCGCAAAAAGGCGTCCGGGTTCCGGTCCAGAAAGTCCAGGATCCGCTCTTTGTCCCGCTGCTCCTGCTCATTGTAGGGGCGGAATTTTTCCACATCCTGCCGGATCCCCATCAGTCCGCCACCTCATACACGTCCCGCCGCAGATGCAGGAAGGTGGGCAGCTGGCGGCGCACCTGGTCCACCCGGTCCAGATCCAGCTCCGCGTAGAGGACCGTCTCCTCCGCCTGGCAGGCGGCCAGGATCTCCCCATAGGGGTCCACCGCCATGGAGTGCCCCCAGCACTCGTAGCGGAAGCCCTCGTACCGGGCCGCGGCAGCGGCCACCATGAACAGCTCGTTGTCCACCGCCCGGGCGCGCAGGCTCATCTCCCAGTGGGCGGGGCCGGTGGTCATGTTGAACTGGGCCGGCAGGAAGATCACCCGGGCCCCCCGGTTGGCCATGGCCCGGAACATCTCGGGAAAGCGCAGGTCAAAGCACACCGCCACGCCCATTTTCCCATAGGGCGTGTCAAACACGGTGATCTCCTCCCCGGGGGTGAAGGTGTCGGACTCCCGAAAGCGCATCCCCGGCAGGTCCATATCGAACAGATGCACCTTCCGGTGCCGGGCGATCTGGCGTCCCTGGCTGTCAAAGACAAAACTGGTGTTATACAGCTTCTCCCCCTCCGCCTCGGGCACGGAGCCGCCCACCAGCAGGATCCGGTTGTCCCGGGCCCAGGCGGACAGGGCCCGGTGCACCTCCGCGTGCCCCTGCCGGGCAAAGGGCCTGAAATAGGCGCTGTCATAAGGGCAGTTGAACATCTCCGGCAAGACCACGATCTTCGCCCCGTTTTGGGCCGCCCCGGCCACCATGCGCGCCGCCTTCTCCAAGGTCTGGGCCTGGTCCAGCTCCGTGCGGAGCTGGCAGATGGCCACCTTCAGTTTCCCGTCACTCATAGCGCTGCCAAATACCCCCTTATATCAAACTCCACTGTTTTCTCGTCCTTTTTCAGATACAGAGGATGGTGGGGATGGCCCTTGACGGAGAGCTTCCCCGCCCGGAGCCACCGGGCCCCATAGCGCTCGCCCAGCTCCACCATGTCCCGCACACAGCCGGGCAGATAGGCCCGCTTCTCGATGACCGCCCCCCAGGCGGCCCAGATCGCCGGGACGGCCCCGCCCCGGGACACCGTCTCTAAGATATAGGCAAAGGCCCGCATGTTCTCCCGGTGGAGCCGGCTGTTCAGCTCCCGGTCCATATCGTCGGGCCGGGTGGCCCGCTGGGCATAGACGTTGAACATGATCCAGCTGTCATAGCCGTTGGCGGCGGCAATGCGGGCGACGGACTTGAGGGTGTTGTCCAGGTCGTCCGGGGCCGCGGTAGAGGGGTTGACGCCGATGCAGATCAGCGGATCCTTCCCCCGGGTGCCCAATATGTACCGGTATTCCGTATAGAAGTCCGGCACATAGAGCCATTTTTCGCTGTCATAGCCTCCGCTCTGCCCGGAAAGGGCCAAAGCCTCCTCAAAATCCAGCAGCTCTATGGTCTGGCTGCCTCCCTTGGGAATGTGCACCGTTCCCCCTCCTTTCTCTGGCCGCCCGGCCGTCTCACAGCAGCAGATACACCAGCAGCGGGATGGTCCCCATGGCCAGCACCGTGCTGTGCAGGATCCCCTCCGAGGTAAAGACCGCATCCCCGCCGTTTTTCACAGTGAGCACCGTGACGATGACGCCGCTGGGGCTGGCGGCGATCAGGGTCCCCGTGGCCCGGAGCACCGGGTCCGCCGTGAGCAGGCCGCAGACCGCCCAGACCAGCACCGGCGCCAGGAGCAGCTTCACCAGCGCGGAGAGATAGAAGCGCCCCCTGCGGAAAGCGTCCAGCAGGCTCACGCTGCTCAAGGACGCGCCGATGACGATCATAGACAGGGGCATGGTGGCCCCGGACATGGTGTTGAGCAGTTCCTGCAGCAGCGCCGGCACCTGCAGCCGGGTCAAAAAGAGGACCACCGCCACCAGCGTGGAGATCAGCGGCGCGCTGAGCATCTGCCTCAGCCGGAACCGCTCTCCGCCCTCCCCCTTCTTCAGCCGCCACATGCCGTAGGTATACAGGACCAGATTGAAGGGGATGTTGGACAGGCCGCAGTAAAACACCGCGGCGGGGCCGTAGAGCTGGTCCAGAACCGGCAGGGCAATGAACATGTTGTTGGGCACCGCCATCATCAGCTCGAAGCCCGCCCGGCGTTTCTCCTCCACCGGCAGCAGCCGGGCAGCCAGCGCCGCCAGCAGATACCCCAGGCCGATGGCGGCGCAGTCCACCAGCATGATCTGCCCCAGCTGGCCCCAGCTGGCCTCCAGCTGGGCCGAGGCCACCGAGTTGATGATGGTAGCGCTCATAAAGACGTTGATGACCAGGCTGCTGGCAGCTCTGGTGAAGCCGCCGCTGGGGTCCTCCCGCCGGGCAAAGAGATAGCCCGTACACATGAGCGCCACAAAAATAACCATTTTGGTCAGCAGGCCAGCCATAGGATCGTTCCTCCGTGGAAAAGCGGGCAGGCAGCCGGCGTGGGCCGGCGCCGCCTTAAATATGCAGGATCAGTTTTGCGATATAGATATAGATCAGCAGCGACACCGCGTCGGTGACGGTGGAGATCAGGGGATTGGCCATCACCGCCGGGTCCACGCCGATCCGCTCGGCCAGGATGGGGAGCATACTGCCCACCACCTTGGCGAACATGACGATGAACACGATGGACAGACTCACCACCGCCGCCACGGCCACGGTGACCCCGTCATTGCCCAGCAGCATCCCGTCCACCAGCAGCATCTTGACAAAGTTCACCGCCGCCAGGGTGACCCCGCACAGCAGCGCCACCCGCCACTCCTTCCACATGACCTGCAGCGCGTCCCGGGGCTCGATGTCCCCTAAAGAGAGGCTGCGGATCACGGCGGTGGAGGCCTGGGCGCCGGAGTTGCCGCCGGTGCCCATGAGCATGGGGATAAAGGCCACCAGCGCCGCCTGCACCGCCAGCATGTTCTCAAAATTGGTGAGGATCATGCTGGTAAAGGTGGCCGAGAGCATCAAAAACAGCAGCCAGGGGATGCGGTTTTTCCAGATCTCCTGGGGAGAGGTGCGGGAATAGGGCTTGTCAGAGGGCATGATACCGGCCATCTTCTCGATATCCTCGGTGGCCTCCTGCTCCATGACGTCCATCACGTCGTCCACGGTGACGATGCCCACCAGGCGGCCTTCCTTGTCCACCACCGGCAGCGCCATCAGGTCGTAGTCCGAGAAGGTCTCCATCACGCTCTCCTGGTCCTCGGTGGTGGAGGCGAAGATCACATTCCGGTCCATCAGGTCCTCGACCACGTCCTCATCGTCGGCCAGGAGCAGGTCCTTCACCGTGACGATGCCCTCTAAGTGCCGGTCTGCGGAGATGACAAAGCAGACGTAGATGGTCTCCTTGTCCTCGCCGATGCGGCGGATGCGCGCCAGAGACTCCCGCACGTTCATGTATTTTTTCAGATCCACGAACTCCGAGGTCATGATACTGCCGGCGGAGTTCTCCGGATAGCGGAGATATTGGTTGATAAGGGCCCGGGTCTGGGGCGTGGCCGTGCGCATGACACGCTTGACCACGTTGGCGGGCAGCTCCTCCATCATGTCCACCGCGTCGTCCACGTACAGCTCTTCCAGCAGCCCGGCCAGTTCCGAGTCTGTGATGGAGTTGATGATCTGCTCCTGCTCCGGGGCATCGAAATTGGCAAAGACCTCCGCCGCCGTTTCCTTGGACAGGAGCCGGTACACCATGGGCATCCGGTTGTCCTTGATCTCGCTGAGAAATTCGGCCACATCGAACTCGTTGAGTTCCTCCATGCGCCGCTGGAGCTGTTTCATATCCCGGCTGTCCAGCAGGCGGGTCAACTCATCGGTCCGCTGTTCCTGGATGGCGTCATAGTCCGCTCCGCTGCGGATATTTTTCTCATCCAAAGCGCCCACCTCCCGGCTTGCAAATTTTCTTTCGTTTCAGTATAGTTTACCATGTTCAGGAAGTGAATACAAGAACAAAAATCTTTCGCCCCCTTTGACCCCTTTTCGTCTTTTTGCGCGTCTATATACATGTGTGCACATTCCCTTTCAGGAGGCCGGACCATGGACGATGCCCTTATCCTGCAAAAACTCCGCGCCGGGGACCCGGCGGGCCTCGGCGCGGCCATAGAGACCTATACCGGCTACGTGGGCGCCGTGATCGCCAACCAGCTCCGGCGCCGGGGCAGCCGGGAGGACATCGAGGAGCTGACGGCCAACGTCTTTGTCTCCCTGTGGGAAAACCGCCTGTCCATCCGGAGCGGCCGCCTCCGGGGCTGGCTGGGGGCGGTGGCCCGGAACGAGGGCCGCAGCTTCCTGCGGAAAAACCGGCTGCTCACCGTCTCGCCGGAGGACGTGCTGCTCATCTCCGGGGACGTGGCGGAGAAGCTGCTGGAGAGAGACGAGGCCCGGCGGCTCCTGTGGGAGGCCGTGGACAGCCTGACAGAGCCGGACCGGGAGATCTTTCTGCGGTACTATTACTACGACCAGAGCATCCCGGCCATCGCCCGGGACATGAAGCTGCACCGGGAGGCGGTCAAATCCCGGCTCCGCCGGGGCCGGGACAAGCTGCGGGACATGCTGGAGCGAGAGGAGGGACCTTTCCATGGAGCATAACATCCGCGACCTGCTGGACGATTATACGGAAGAGGAGATCCCCCTGCGCAGCCGCCGGAGCCCCCGGCCGGAGACCGTTCAAAAGCGGGTGGAGGCCCGGCTGTTTCCGGGCGAAGCCTCCGCCCCCCGCCGCCCGGCCCGGTCCCTTCTGCGGACCCTCCGGGCTCTGCCCGCGGCGGCCCTGCTGCTGAGCCTGCTGACCGTCACCGCCTACGCCGGGCTCTCCTCCCTGCTCTCGGAGCGGGTCTACACCCCCGAGGGCGCCCGGGAGGAGCTGATCCTCAACTTAGGCGCGCCGGAGAGCCCGGAATTTCAGGCCGCGCTGGACTGGGAGCAGCGCCGGGAGGCGCTGGACCTCGCCGGAGAAAACGACATTGGCCTCGACCAGCCGGAGCCGGGCAGCCAAGAGGCCCTCTACGCCCAGAACGGGGCCTTTACCCAGGCCGCCCGGGAGGCGCTGGACGGGATCTTGGAGCAATATGGCCTGACCATGGCGGCCCTGCTCTCCCCTTTTCAGGAGCCGGAGGAGCTCTATGCCCTCACCGGCCGGGACGGTTTTCTCCCTCCCGCCGGGCAGCCGGGCCAGGATCCCTGGACCGGGCCGGACCCCAACATTCCCGGTGCGGAGCACCAGATCCTCCTGCCCTCCGGGGCCCTGTACGAGGGGGGCAGCCTGACCTACAGCGGCTATGCCCTTCTCTCCGGCGGCGGGACCGTGCCCTACGACCTGACCCTAATCGCCAACGGCCGCTTCCTGGCGGGCGCGGGCATCATCACCCGGGGGGACGGCTTCGAGGAGTGGAGCCTTACCGCCCAGGACGGCACGGCCCTGACCCTGGATTTAGGGTCCGGGCAGGCCTTTGTGGAGGCCCGGCTGGCAAACGGCGCGGTGTTCCTCTTTGTCCGCGCAGGCGCCGAGCCGCCGGACGAGGATACCGACATCGGCCGCGTTGCCGCTTACAGCGGCTTTCCCCCACTGACCCGGGAGATGCTGGAGGAGCTGGCCGTGAGCTTCGACTACGCCGCCCTGAACGCCCTGTGTATTGGTTGACATAAGAAAGGATTTTCGATGAAATTCTGGAAAAAATTCTGCGCGCTGTGCTTCTCCCTCTGCCTGCTGCCGGGCCTGACCGGCTGCGCCGGGAAGGGCGGCGGGGCCGCCCTCTCCCCGCCGGCCCGGGAGGCGCAGACCGTCTATTCTGTCTCGCCCCTGCTGGAGCTGGAGGAGAGCCCGGGGCTCTACCGGAGCCTGAGCCGGCCCCTGGCCGCCGGGGACTGGGTGTACACCGTCTTAGGCGAATCCGACGGGGCGGCCTTCACCGGCCGGAACGGCACCCTCTACCGTCTGCCCCTCTCCGGCGGGGAGCCGGAGGCTCTGGGCCGGCTGCCGGAGGACCTGGACTCCCAGCTCTGTGCCGCCGGGCCCGGCGGGGACCTCTGGTTTTACAGCCGCTCCGCCCCCACGCTGACCCGGCTGGACGGGTCCGGGCAGCCCTTAGCCGTCTATGACCTGGGCGGCCTGGATCTGCCGGACCCCACGGACCTGTTCATCGGAGCGGACAACACCGCCTATCTCGCCTGCTTCGGGGCCGGACAGAGTCTGGCGGCGGTGGCGCTGGAGGGCGGCCCCCGCCTGCTCTGGACCCGGGAGCTGGACCGCTCCTTTACCCTGGGCCTGTACAGCTTCGCCCTCTGCGCCGGCGGCGGTCCCGCTGCCCTTGTGGAGACGGAGCGCGGCTCCGCCCTGACGGTTTTCGACCCGGCCACCGGTGAGCCCCTGCGGCAGCTCTCCCTGGAGGGGGCGGTGTATGACGGGCTTTTCAGCGGCGCCGGGAACACGGCCCTGTATCTCCGGGCCGGCGGGCTGCTCTTTTCCCTGGACCCGGAGACCGGAGCAACGGCCGGGGCCTTGGACCTGAGCCTGGCGGGGCTCTGGCTGTATGCGCCCCTGTGCCCCCTGCCGGACGGCAGTTTTGCCGCCCTGGACAGCGAGAGCGACTCTGCCGTGGCGCTGCTGCGCACGGTCCGGGAGGCGCTGCCCCAGGGCGGCGCGGTGCTGACCCTGGCCCTGAGCGGCCCGGAGGGCAGCCAGAGCCGGGATCTGCTCCAGACCGCCGCCGGCCGCTGGAACCGGACCCACCGGGAGATCAAGGTCCGGCTGCTGGATTACAGCATCTATTCCACCTCCTCGGACCCGGAGGGCGGCAGCCTCCGGCTGCTGGCGGAGCTGACCACTGGGGTCGCCCCGGACCTGTATGAGCTGTCCGGCCTGCCGGCCTCCTTCGCCGCCAAGGACCGGCTGGCGGACCTGGGCCCCTGGCTGGAGGCGGATCCGGCGCTGGACCGGTCCGGCCTGCTGGAGAACGTGCTGGAGGCGGGCAGGCTGGGCGGCGCACTCAAGTGCCTGATCCCTGCCTTTGACCTGGCCACCGGCGCGGCCGGCGCCGTTTTCGTGGGGGACCGGCAGGGGCTGACCCCTTCGGATTACGAAGCGCTTTTGGCGGAAAACCCGCCCTTAGAGCGGCTCTTTACCCAAACCTACAGCCGGACCGACCTGCTGGATCTGCTCTTGCGGGCAAACCTCTCCTCCCTGGTGGACTGGGAGACGGGCCAGCCCTGTTTTGACAGCGCGCTGTTTCGGGAGCTGCTCTCCCTCTGCGCCCGGCAGCCGGCCCAGCCCTCGGAGACCTACCGGCCCTCCGAGATGCTCGCCGCCGGCCGGCAGCTGCTGGACATCCGCTCTCCCTCCCTAAGCCTGGACGAGGCGGACGCCCTGCTGGACCGGCTGGGGCCGGACTTTCGCTTTCCCGGCCTGCCCTGCGGCGGCGGCTCCGGCACGGTGATCCGGCCGGTGGTCTCCTTAGGCATGGCCGCCGCCTCACCCCATCAGGAGCAGGCCTGGCAGTTCCTGCGCGCCTTTCTCACCGGGGAGCTGTCCCTGCATACGGGCGCTTTCTCCATCCGCCGGGAGGAGAACCGGCAGCTGCTGGACCGGGCTTTGGGATCCGCCGCCGCTTCCGCCCACGGCCCGGAGGCCGTCTCCGCCGCTCTGGAGAAGATCTTCGCTCTGGCAGAGCGGGCGGACCGGCTCGCCGCCGGGGACGCGCCTCTGTTTTCTCTGATAGAGGAGCTCACCGGGGCCTACTTTGCCGGGGACCGGAGCTTGGAGGACACGGTGTCCGATATCCAGTCCCGCTCGAAGCTTTACCTGGCCGAGCAGCTGGGATAAATTATGTAAATTATATTGTGTAAACTGTTTTATGTAAAGCAATTCTCCCTTTGGCACAGTCAAAGGGAGAATTGCTTTAACTCTGTTCGGATAAATAGATGGAAGCCCGGGACTGGATGTTGGCGGCGGCCTCCGCCGGGCTTATCTGCCCGGCGAAAGTCCGCTCCGCCTCGCTGCGGACGATGTCCCACAGCTGGGCGTCAAAGCGGTAGACGGCGTCCACCCGGTCCCACGCCTCCAAGAAGCGGGTGCAGGCCGCCTCCGCGTTGGGGTGGAACTGGGCGTTCCCCTCCTCCTGATTTCGCAGGAGGGCCCGGTCCCTGGCCTCGAACAGGGCCTCCCGGTTCAGGCTCAGGCCGTTGGGATCTGCCCCGGGCAGGAGAAACTGCCGCAAAAACTGCCAGCAGGCCTCCTTGTTTTCGCTGCCGCCGGAGATGCCCAGGCTCAGTTGGGGGTACAGGGCCGTGCCCAGCTCCGGCAGGCCCACCAAGGCGAAGTCCGGCCCGTACACGTCCATGGCAGTCTCCAGGCACGTCACGCTGTCCATCCAGAGCGGGAACAGGAGCGCGTCGCTCTGGCGCAGGATGTCCTCCAAACGCCCGCCCCCGCCGGAACCGGCGGACGCCGGCTGGGCCATGGCCGTCTCCAAGATCTGGCGGAAGTAGTCCGAATCGAAGCAGCACCGGCCCTGCCCCCAGTCCACCAGCTTGTCCCCGGAGCAGCTCAGAGCCGTTTCCAAAAACTCTATTCGCTCCTCTCCGCTGCCGAACAGCGGGGCATCCCCCGCGGTCTGCCGGAGGGTCTCATAGGTCCAGCCGCTCTCCGGCCCCACCCGGGCCGGGTCCGCCGCAGTGAAGATGTATTCGCTCCGTACCGGCAGCTCATACAGGGCCCCGCCGATCTCCAGGGCCGCGAGGGGCCCGGAGAACAGCCGGTCCCGGCTCAGCTCCCCGTCTCCGTCCAACCAGGGATACAGGTCCTCCAGCAGCCCCCGGCGGGCCAGCAGGCCCGTGGAGAAGGGCTCCAGGCCCGTCTCCGCATCCGTCTCCGCGGACAGGTCGAACAGGTCCGGCACATCGCCTCCGGCGATATCCGTCAGCAGGCGCAGCTGGGCGGCGCGGGGGTCGCTGCCGTCGGCATAGAGGGCATAGTCCCGGACCTGGATAGGGCTCTCCGGGTGGGCCCGGTTCCAGGCCTTGAGCGCGTCCCCCAAGTACAGATCCAGGGTGAAGCTGCTCATGGTGGCCAGCACCAAAGGCCGGACCTCTCCCTCCAGCTCCACCGCCCGCAGGCGGATGAGCCGGGGCGCGGCGGCGCTGTTCAGGGCGGCCAGGCACAGGAAGTCCGCCTCTCCGCTCTCCAGCACCACCCCGCCACTCAGGCCGCAGCTCTGCCAGCTCAGCAGCTTCTCCAGGTCCCCGTGGACCGGGTCGCAGCCGTAGAGGCTGCTCCCGTCGGTCAGATAGAGGCCAAAGCGGTCGCCGCCGGTGTAGGGGCAGGAAAAGCTCTCGTCATAGAGCAGCTGCCCGGTCCGGTTCCCGGCCGTGTCGAAAAAGCGGAGGGAATAGCCCGTGTCCGTGCTCTCGCCCAGGGCGAAGCCGCCTCCGGGCAGCTCCGCCAGCCGGGCGGAATAGCCCGCCTCCACGGTAAAGAGGGGCTGGGCCGGGTTTTCCGGGTCCAGGCCGCAGAGGCCGCCTTCCCCGGTCAGGGCCAGGACGCCGCCGCTGTAAGCCGCCGAGACCGGCGTCCAGCCCTCCGGCCAGCCCTCGCCGCCCAGGGGGATGTTCCCCGTCTCCGCGCCGTTTTCATCCAGGATGCGCAGTTCCCAGCCCTCCGGCTCCAGGCCCCGCCGCTCCATCAGCAGATACACCCGCCCGTCCCCGGCGCAGAGATCCCACAGATTGCCGCCCTGAAACCGGGCGATCTCCGCAGCGCCGCTGCCGTCCCGCCCGGCGCGGAAGACCACCGTGTCCTCCCACTGGCCGCCGGCAAAATAGACCTGGTCCCCCAACACCGCCAGCCGGTCCACCAGCCAGACCTGCTCCGGCCCCTCCAAGGTGTCCGCCGCGTAGACGGTCCGGACCGGGGCGGCCACGGTGTCCAGGGCCTCGATCTCCTTAGGGGCCGCCTCGTCCTTTTTACAGCCTGCCAGGGAAAAGGCCAGCTCCAGGGCCAGCAGCGCCGCCAGGATTTTTTTCATCTTCTCACGCCTCCTTTTTAGGTGTGGCGGTATCATACGCCTGTGTTGTATCGGTTTTGTCAATTTCTTGTATCTGTTTTGTATCATTTAGATAAAATTTTTATGAACAAACCGCCTGCGGTTATTTTGCGCTTTCCCGGGCAAACTAAGCCCGTGCCGCCGGAAGCTTCGGCGGCGGAAGGGAGCAGCCTATGTACAGACGTTTAGGCAGACAGACTGTGCAGCTCTCCTCCGGTCCCTCCATCCTCTCCTATGCCGGCATCGCCGGCAAAAAAGAGGGCCAGGGCCCGCTGAAGGAGCGCTTTGACTACATTTCCGAAGATTCCTATTTTGGAGAGGAGACCTGGGAGAAGGCCGAGAGCCATATGATCCGGCAGTGCTTTTCCCTGGCCTGCGACAAAACGGGCCTGGCCCCCTCCTCTCTGGACTATATTTTTGCCGGGGACCTGCTCAACCAGTGTGTCAGCAGCGCCTTTGCCATGAAAGACAGCCACGTCCCCTATTTCGGCATGTACGGGGCCTGCTCCACCATGGCCGAGTCCCTGTCCCTGGCGGCCATGCTGGTGGACGCAGGCTATGCACGTACTGCTTGCGCCGTCACCGGGTCCCACTTCTGCTCGGCCGAGCGGCAGTTTCGCTTCCCGCTGGAGTACGGCGGCCAGCGTTCTCCCACCTCTCAGTGGACCGTCACCGGGGCGGGGGCGGTGCTCCTGGGCGCCTCCGGCTCCGGCCTGCGGGTGACCCACGTGACCACCGGGGCCATCGTGGACGCGGGCATCACCGACGCCAACAACATGGGCGCGGCCATGGCCCCCGCCGCCTACGACACCCTGAAAGCCCACTTTGCTGACACCGGCCGTAGCCCCGCCGATTACGACGCCATTTTCACCGGGGATTTAGGGGCCGTCGGGCACGACATCCTCCAGGCGCTCTTTGACGCGGACGGGGTCCGGCTGGGGGCGCGCTATATGGACTGCGGCGTGCTCATCTACGACCTGAACACCCAGGACGTCCACGC
This sequence comes from uncultured Oscillospiraceae bacterium, assembly GCA_947630375.1. Taxonomy (GTDB): domain Bacteria; phylum Bacillota; class Clostridia; order Oscillospirales; family Oscillospiraceae; genus Limivicinus. The sequence goes on from CANRHH010000027.1 coordinate 21,853, forward strand.
TGGAGGCTCAGGCTGCGGGTGCAGCGCTTCGGTATTGGGGGCCCACATTCTCAAGGCCATGGAGGCGGGGGTCTGGGGCCGGATCCTCTTTGCCGCCACCGGCGCGCTCATGTCCTCCACCAGTGCCCAGCAGGGGGCCAGCATCCCCGGCATCTGCCACGCGGTGGCCATAGAAAAGAGGGACAGCTGATGGAACTGTTTTTGGAATACCTGAAGGCCTTTGCCGTAGGCGGCGCACTGTGCGTCATAGGGCAGCTGCTCATAGACTACACCAAACTCACCCCCGCCCGGATCCTGACCCTGTTCGTGGTCTCCGGCGTAGTGCTGGGGGCTCTGGGCATTTACCAGCCCTTGGCGGACTGGGCCGGGGCGGGGGCCACCGTCCCCCTGACCGGCTTCGGCAATCTGCTGGCCAAGGGCGTCAAAAGGGCCGTGGAGGAATCCGGCCTGCTGGGGGCCTTTACCGGCGGTTTCACCGCCGCGGCAGGCGGCATCTGTGCCGCCGTGTTCTTTGGGCTGTTGGTGGCCCTGGCCTTCCGGCCCAGCGATAAAAATAAATGAACGAACCTTCCCTTGTGCCTGAGTCTGAAAAAGGCAAGACCCGGAGCGCAGTGCGCTCCGGGCGGCATGAGGTTTACATAAAACATCCGCCGGCCTATGCCGGCGGATGTTTTGACGCTTTTTCAATTCACCACGTTCTGGGGCGTCCCGGCCAGGAACGCGCGGATGTTCTCCGCCGTGCAGGCCATGATCCGCGCCCGGCTCTCCTTGGGCGCCCAACTGATATGGGGGGTGATGAAGCAGTTTTTGGCGTGGAGCAGCGGGTTGTCGTCGTTGATGGGCTCCTGGGAGACCACGTCGATCCCGGCGGCGTAGACCTTGCCGCTGTTCAGCGCGTCGGCCAGGTCCTGTTCCACCACCAAGGGGCCCCGGCTGTTGTTCAGAAGAATGACCCCGTCCTTCATTTTGGCGATGCTGTCCTTGTTGATGATGCCCCGGGTGGAGTCAAACAGGGGGCAGTGGAGGGAGATCACGTCGGACCGGGCAAAGAGCTCGTCCAGATCCACATAGTCGGCGATCAGGGCGCCGGTCTCGCTGCGGCTCCGGTTGTAGGCGATCACATCCATGCCCAGGGCCCGGGCGATCTTGCCCACGGTCTGGCCGATGCGGCCAAAGCCGATGATGCCCATGGTCTTCCCCGCCAGCTCGATCAGGGGCCGGTCCCAAAAGCACCAGTCCCCGCTGCTCTGCCAGCGGCCCTCATGGACGGCGGCGGAGTGGAGCCCCACGTTGCCGCAGATCTCCAGCAGCAGGGCGATGGCGAACTGGGCCACCGAGGCGGTGCCATAGCTGGGCACATTGGACACGGGGATGCCCTTCTCCCGGGCGTACACATAGTCGATGGGGTCATAGCCCGTGGCCTGGACGGCGATAAAGCGGATATTGGGGCAGGCATCGATCACCTTCCGGCCCACCCTGGATTTGTTGGCCACCACGATCTCCGCATCCCCGATGCGGCGGATGACCTCCTCCTCGCTGGAAGTGGCGTGGTCAAAGACCCTCAGCTCCCCCAACTCCTCCAGCGGAGCCCAGCTCAGGTCGCCGGGGTTCTCGGTGTAGCCGTCGATCACAGAAATTTTCATAAGCGCTCCTCTATACACCAGATTTTTTCTATAGCTTTTCCCTCTGGGTGCTTTTTTATGCTATCGGTTGAGCAGCGCCGCGGCGGCGGAGCCGGAGAGCGTGGCCTCGTTCACCAGGCGCAGCACCGCCCGGCGGCCAAGCTTTTCCTCCAGCTCCTCCCGCAGCATCCGCTCCAGCACCGGCCGGTAGCAGCGGCTCTTCTGGACCAGAGAACCCTCGGCGCAGACGCAGTAAGGCCGCGCCGGGTCCTGCCCGCCGCCGGTCAACAGCAGCAGCGCGCCGATATTGGCGGCCATGCAGCGGGCGGAGCGCTCAAAGAGAGCCAGGGCCAGGGTCCGGGCAAAGGCGCTGTCCGCCTCGCTGCCGCTGATCCGGTCCAGTCCTTCCCCGGCGGCCCAGCCGTCGATCACGGCGGAGTCGATGGGCCCCAGGGCCCGGGCCTTTTCCGCCCCGGCGGGGGACAGCAGCCCCTCGTCCGCCGCGGCGGCCAGCAGCAGGCGGCAGAGCTCTCCCAAATAGACCCCCGCCGTCTGCTTTTCAAAGCGTTTGGAGCCCGCCTCCCGGCTGGCCCGGTCCAGGGCCAGGTCAAAGTCCCCGGCGGGGATGCCGTCATACATGCCGGATTCTGTGTTGACGATCATCTCCCCTTCCCCTGTCAGGCCCAGCTTGCCGATGCGGTTTAGGGGCAGGACGCAGCAGGTATTGGTCCCCGTGCCGCTGACCTGGCCCAGGAAGCCGTCATAGGGGGCGTCTATGTGGTCGGCCTTGCCGCCTAAGAGGACGGCGGCCGTGTCGTTCAGGACCACGATCTTCTTGCCGTGGATGCCCCGGCGCTCCAGCTCCGCGTTTAAGGAGGCCCCCACCTTCTGCCCTTTGGCCCCGGTGATGACCACCTCTTTGTCGATGCAGACCACCGTGCCGTCCACATCCGGCCCCATCACCGCCGAATAGGAGAAGCAGAAGCCGATCCGGTCCGTCTCGCCCAGCAGGGGCTCCACTCCGTCGGCCACAAAGGAGATGAACTCCTCCCAGCTGGCCGGCCGGTCGATGCCCGGCATTTTCCGGCTCTGCAGCCGGCTGACCTCCACGCCCCGGCCCGGAAAACGCACCAAGGCCGTGCGGAAATTGGTCCCCCCCGCGTCGATGACGGCGGCGCAGTCCCCCGGCTGGATGATCCCGTGAGGGCGCAGATAGGTGGGGATCATGGGCACCGAGCTGCCGGTCCCCGCCAGGCCCCGCTCCATGTCCGCCGCCATTTTCTCCGCCTCCCGGGCCGGGTCCACCCGCTCCGGGTCCATGCCGTGCCGCTTTAAAAAATCCAAGGCTGCTGTGCTGCTGTTCATACGCTTTTGTTCCTTTTCTCTTCTGAAAATAGACCGGCCTGCCGCAACGGCGGCAGGCCGGCCGGTCAAAGCCCTTTTACTCGGCTTTCTGCTGGGGCTCTTTCACCGCCTCCACCAGGCCGGCCGCCAGGCCCGCCAGGCTCTGGATCTCGCTGGGAATGATGATCTTGGTGGCCTTGCCGTTGGCGGCCGCCGCAAACGCCTCCAGCGCCCGGATCTTGATGACCGCATCGGTGGGGCAGGACTCGTTGATCAGCCGGATGCCCTCGGCGGTAGCGGTCTGGACCTTCAAAATGGCCTCCGCCTGGCCCTCGGCCTCTAAGATCTGCTGCTGCTTTTTGGCGTCGGCCCGGAGAATGGCGGACTCCTTCTCGCCCTCGGCCTCCAGGATGGCGGCCCGCTTCTCGCCCTCGGCCCGCAGGATGGCTTCACGCCGCTCCCGCTCGGCCTTCATCTGCTTCTCCATGGCGTTCTGGATCTCCTTGGGCGGCAGGATGTTCTTCAGCTCCACCCGGTTGACCTTGATGCCCCAGGGGTCCGTGGCCTCGTCCAGGATCGCGCGCATCTTGGTGTTGATGATGTCCCGGCTGGTGAGGCACTGGTCCAGCTCCAGGTCGCCGATGATGTTACGCAGGGTGGTGGCGGCCAGGTTCTCGATGGCCACCATGGGCTGCTCGATGCCGTAGGTGTACATCTTCGGGTCGGTGATCTGGAAATAGATGACCGTGTCGATCTGCATGGTCACGTTGTCCTTGGTGATCACAGGCTGGGGCGGGAAGTCCGCCACCTGTTCCTTCAGGGACACGATCTTGGCCACCCGCTCGATAAAGGGCATTTTCAGGTGGATGCCCACGTTCCAGGTGGTCTTATAGGCGCCCAGGCGCTCAATGACATAGGCCCTGGCCTGCTGCACGATCCGCAGGCAGCGCACCAGGATAACGATAACAATGACAACGAGGATCAAAATGTACGGCATAGCGTTTTCTCCCTTTCTTCGTTTTATTTTATTTTTGTTCCTTGGCGGAAACAATGAGCTTCACGCCCTCGATCCGCTCCACCACGACCACACTGCCCTTGGGGATCTTTCCGCCCTCCGCGGCAGAGCGGGCGGTCCAGGTCATGCCCCGGACGGTCACCTGGCCCTGGTCCAGGAGGTTGTCGATCTCCTCGGTGACGACGCACTCTTTCCCGATCAGCACATCCGCGTTGGTGGGCTGCACCCGGGAATTGACATACTTTTTTGCCAGCGGCCGGGTGAGGGCCAGGGTCCCCACCGAGATGAGGACGAACCACAGGCATTGCAGCCAAAGCGGCGCCCCCAGGGCCGCGGAGATCAGCGCCGCCAGCGCGCCCAGAGCAAACCAGATCGACACCAGGCCCGGCACCGCCGCCTCCACCGCCAGCAGCACGATCATGGCCACCAGCCAAACCATCGCCATATTCACATGGAAAAAACCGAACGGGACCATGGCGCGTCTCTCCTTTTCTTTCTCGCCTGCGGGAGCCGGGCCGGGCTTTGGCCCCTTTGCGCCCGCATACTTACTTGATTGTATTATACAATGACCCTCCGCTTTTCGCAAGAGGCGTTTTACATCCAGTGATAAAATTTCCTGAAATCTACAGTTTGGTCTTTACTTTTTGTAGATAATGTTGTAATATGGTATTACACTAAATTGCCATATTAGGCGATAGTAACGGAGGAGAGCATGAACAAGCTTCCCAAAAAGCCCCGCAACGAGAGCATGTACAAGGCGATCCTGTCCCTGCGGACGGTGGACGAATGCATGAAATTTTTTGACGATCTCTGCACCGTTACAGAGCTGGTTGCCCTGGAGCAGCGCTTTCAAGTGGCCTGCTGTCTCAACGATGGCATGATCTATAACGATATTTTGGCTGTTACCGGCGCCTCCAGCGCCACCATCAGCCGCGTGAACCGCTCCCTGCAATACGGCAGCGGCGGGTACAGCCTGGTTTTTGACCGGGCCCAGGAGCAGCAGGCGCAGGAGCAGGCGAAGGAGCCGGGGGCATGAATTGCTACGGGCCGCTGGCCGGGTGGTATGACCGGCTGACGGAGGATGTGCCCTATGACCGGTTCGCGGACCTCTATGAGGCGGAATTTGCCCGGGAAGGGGGCAAATTCCGCCTTCTGCTGGACCTGTGCTGCGGCACCGGCACCTTGACCTGTCTGCTGGCCCGCCGGGGCTATGAGCTCATCGGGGTGGACGCCTCGGTGGATATGCTCATTCAGGCCCGCGCCAACGCCGCCGGGCTGGAGGTCCCGCCCCTGTTTCTGTGCCAGGAGGCGGCGGAGCTGGACCTGTACGGCACGGTGGATGCGGCGGTCTGCTCCCTGGACGGGCTGAATTATATCCCGCCGGAGGAGCTGGACCGGGTTTTCGCCCGGCTGCGGCTGTTCGTCCGGCCCGGGGGGCTGTTTCTCTTCGATCTGCGCACGCCGGACTTTCTCCGCTCCCTGGACGGGGAGACCTTTGTGGACGAGACGGAGGATCTGCTCTGCCTCTGGCGGGCGGATTTTGACGCTGGGGACAGCTGCCTGGTCTACGGCATGGACCTCTTTACCCGGCAGGGCTCGCTCTGGAAACGGGAGTCTGAAGAGCATGTGGAGTATGCCCATGAGCTCTCTTTTGTTACGGGCCTGTTGGAAAAGAATGGGTTTGACAGGGTCCATCCGGTCCTCCCCTGCCCCCAGCAGGAGGAGGGGCGCGTGTTTCTCTCGGCCTGCCGGTCTTAAAAAAATTTTCCCCCGGCCGGGGGAAAAAAATCATTTTTGATATTGACAACTCTGGTTTTTTTTAGTATGATAACAAAGCTGTCACGGGGGAGCATAGCTCAGCTGGTTAGAGCACCTGCCTTACAAGCAGGGGGTCACTGGTTCGAGTCCAGTTGTTCCCACCAGGTCATATGCCTCTGTAGCTCAGTAGGTAGAGCAGCGGACTGAAAATCCGCGTGTCGTTGGTTCAACTCCGACCGGAGGCACCACCCCGCTTTTGAAAGCGGGGTCTACGCGGGCATAGCTCATCCGGTAGAGCGCCACCTTGCCAAGGTGGAGGTAGCGAGTTCGAGCCTCGTTGCCCGCTCCATAAAAAAGAGATTTGCGGGCCTGTGTTCGCCCGCAAATCTTATATCAGGCGCCATAGCCAAGTGGTAAGGCAGCGGACTGCAAATCCGCGACTCCCCAGTTCAAATCTGGGTGGCGCCTCCAGAAAACAGCACCGGCCTTCGGCCGGTGCTGTTTTCTGGAGGCGCCTTCGGCGCAACGATCCGCTTCGCTCAATTTTTGCGAGAGGGGCATCCCCTCCCCTCTCGCGCTCTCCCCATACCTCGCCCGCCGTTCTCTTCTGCCCGGCCGGTTTTTTGTCTGGAGGCGCCTTCGGCGCGTCCTCAAAATGCAATTTTTGCCGCCTAAATGGGGAAAATTTTTCTTTTTTGTCTAAAGTGCCGGAGTTTCGTCTTTTCTTTTGCGCAATTTATATAAATTTTACCGTGCATCTGCCTGTTGACTTTCTCGGGTATGGCTGGTAAAATGAGAACACTTTTCAAAGATCTTTTCAGAAGGGGGCGAAACGCATGATGTTCCGGCAGTCTGATCCTATGATGTCTGCTCATGCGTCCGCTTCTTTTGCAGGCGCTTTTGGCGCGTCCTCTGTCAACTTCATACTGGTCATTTTGGGCGCCATTTTGGCGTCCATTCTTATTTCCCTTCTGGGCCTGCTGGGGCTGCTGCTTCTGGCCCTGCTGGTACTTCCTTTTGACCGGGTCCCCATACGGCGGTATAGCCAAGCCTGACTGTTTGGATACAGCTAAGCGGCTTCGCCTGGGGCGGGGCCGCTTTTTTGTATAAATATCATCTTTAAAAGGAGAAACAAAATGAAAAAGATTCTCGCGCTCCTGCTGGCCATGGCGATGGTCTTCGCCCTGGCTGCCTGCGGCGGCAACAGCGCCCCCGCGGCCACCCAGGCCCCTGCGGCCGAAGCTCCTGCCGAGGCTCCCGCCGATTCCGGCGACGCCCCTGCCGAAGCCCCCGCTGCCGGTGAAGCTTCCGGCACCTTCAAGATCGGCGGCATCGGCCCCATGACCGGTGACGCTGCCCAGTACGGCATCGCCGCCATGGGCGGCGCCCAGATCGCCGTGGACGAGATCAACGCCCTGGGCGGCCCCGTACAGTTTGAGTTCCAGGCCGAGGATGACCAGGCCGTGGCCGACAACGCCGTCAACGCCTACAACACCCTGAAGGACTGGGAGATGCAGATCATGGTCGGCGCCGTCACCACCGGCTCCTGCGTGGCCGTGGCTTCCGAGGCCTACAACGACCGCATTTTCTCTCTGACTCCCTCCGCCTCCTCCACCGACGTGACCGCGGGCAAGGACAACATGTTCCAGATGTGCTTCACCGACCCCAACCAGGGCAAAGCCGGCGCTGAGTACATCTCCACCAACTTCCCCGAGGCCAAGGTGGCCGTGATCTACCGCAACGACGACGCCTACTCCGTGGGCATCCGTGACGCCTTCTATGCCGAGATGAGCGACTCCATCGTCTATGAGGGCACCTTCACCGCCGACACCCAGACCGACTTCTCCGTCCAGGTCAAGGCCGCCCAGGACGCCGGCGCGGACGTTGTGTATCTGCCCATCTACTATCAGCCCGCCACCGTCATTCTGACCCAGGCCAAGTCCATCGGCTATGCCCCCACCTTCGTGGGTGTGGACGGCATGGACGGCATCCTGGATCAGGAGGGCTTTGACGCCTCCCTGGCCGAGGGCGTGCTGGTCATGTCCCCCTTCTCCGCTTCCTCCACCGACGATTTGACCGTATCCTTCGTCAGCAAGTTCCAGGAGGCCCACGGCCAGCTGCCCAACCAGTTCGCCGCGGACGGCTATGACTGCGTGTATGCCATCTACAACGCCATCCAGGCCGCCGGTGTCACCGCCGACATGTCCAATGAGGAGATCTGCGACGCTCTGATCGCCGTGTTCACCTCTGACGACTTCTCTTACAGCGGCCTGACCGGCGAGGGCATGACCTGGAGCACCGCCGGCGAAGTCACCAAGCTGCCCATGGCCTTCGTGATCACCGACGGCGTCTATGTGAAGCCGTAAGCTTTTATCCCGCTTTGTTCCGCTGCCGGGGAGTTTCTCTCCCCGGCAGCCTTGCCGGTTTCTATGGCAGAGACGCGCGTGGCCGTCCGGCGGCCATATGGGTCCCTGCCATAGACAGAATCAGAAAAAGAGGTGCCCGAATGGTATTCTTCTCTTATCTCTTCAGCGGTATCAGCCTGGGCAGCGTCTACGCCATCATCGCCCTGGGCTATACCATGGTGTACGGCATCGCCAAGATGCTGAACTTCGCCCACGGGGACGTGATCATGGTAGGCGGTTACATCTGCTACTGCTCCATGAGCTACCTGGGCCTGCCCGCCCTGCTGTCGGTGCTGCTGTCCATGCTGGTGTGCACGGTCCTGGGCGTGGTGATCGAGGGTCTGGCCTATAAGCCCCTGCGGCAGGCCTCCTCCCTGGCGGTGCTGATCACCGCCATCGGTGTCAGCTACTTCCTTCAGAACGCGGCCCAGCTGATCTGGGGCGTGACGCCGAAGATCTTCATGTCCGTGGCCTCCTTCCCCATGCCCGAGTCCGTCAGCTCTTTGGGGCTCAGCAGCGAGGCCGTGGTCACCGTGGCCAGCTGTATCGTCATCATGATCGCGCTGACCCTCTTTGTGAGCAAGACCAAGATGGGCAAGGCCATGCGGGCCTGCTCCGAGGACAAAGGCGCGGCCCAGCTGATGGGCATCAACGTGAACCAGACCATCTCCATGACCTTTGCCATCGGCTCTGCCTTGGCGGCCATCGCCGGGGTGCTGCTGTGCTCCAATTACAATACGCTGATCCCCACCACCGGCTCCATGCCCGGCATCAAAGCCTTTACCGCCGCCGTGTTCGGCGGCATCGGCTCCATCCCCGGGGCCTTCCTTGGCGGGCTGCTGCTGGGCATCATCGAGGCCATGGCCAAGGCGTACATATCCACCCAGCTGGCCAACGCCATCGTGTTCGCGGTGCTGATCGTGGTGCTGCTGGTAAAGCCCACAGGGCTGCTGGGCAAGGCCGTACCGGAGAAAGTGTGAGGCGGCTATGAAGAAACTGAAAACGACTACGAAAATCGATTTCGCCACCTATCTGGGCGTCACCCTGGCCTTTGTCATCGTCTATTCTCTCCAGAAGGCCGGTTCTCTGTCCAACGCCATGAACTCCTGGCTGGTGCCTATCTGCAGCTTCATCGTCATGGCCGTGAGCCTGAACTTAGTGGTGGGCATCTCCGGCGAGCTGAGCCTGGGCCACGCGGGTTTTATGAGCGTGGGGGCCTTCTCCGGCATTGTCACCGCCATGAGCCTGACCAACGCCATCCCCTCCGGGGCGGTGCGGCTGGTGCTGGCCATCCTGGTGGGGGCCGTTTTTGCCGCGGTGACGGGCTTTATCGTGGGCGTGCCGGTGCTGCGGCTCCGGGGCGACTATCTGGCCATCGTCACCCTGGCCTTCGGCCAGATCATCAAGGACCTGATCAACTGCCTGATCGTGGGCTATGACAGCCGCGGGCTGCACATCCTGTTCAATATCAGCGGGCAAAAGAGCGTCACCGACCTGCACATGGACGAGGCGGGGGTGGCCATCATCAAGGGGGCCCAGGGGGCCGTGGGCATCACCAAGCTGTCCTCCTTCTTCGCCGGCTATATCCTGGTGATGATCACGCTGATCATCGTGCTGAACCTGATCCGCAGCCGCACCGGCCGGGCTATCATGGCCGTGCGGGACAACCGGATCGCCGCCGAGAGCGTGGGCATCAACGTGACCAAGTACCGGCTGATCGCCTTCGTCACCTCCGCCGCCCTGGCGGGGGCTGCGGGGGCCCTGTTCGGCCTGAACTACGGCGGCCTGCTCTCCAGCCGGTTCGACTTCAACACCTCCATCCTGGTGCTGGTGTACGTGGTCTTAGGCGGTTTGGGCAGCATCTGGGGCTCCGTTATCGGGGCCACGGTGCTGTATATCCTGCCCGAGGCGCTGCGCAGCCTCCAGGACTACCGGATGCTGATCTACGCTGTGGTGCTGATCCTGGTCATGCTGGCCACCAACAACGCCCAGCTCAAGGCCCTGCTGGGCCGTGTGATTCCGAAGCGGAAGGGGGCGCGCTCCAATGGCTGAAAAGAAGGTATTTGAAAAGGGCAAGATGGTCCCTGTCCCCAGCAAGGCCATCATCCCCGAGCGGGATATCGACAAGTCCCCCATTTTGGAGTGCAGCCACCTGGGCATCGATTTCGGCGGCCTGAAGGCCGTGGACGACTTCAACATCACCTTGGGCCGCACGGAGATCGCCGGCCTCATCGGCCCCAACGGCGCGGGCAAGACCACCATCTTCAACCTGCTGACCAACGT